>JBBAUA010000001.1:0-9848 GCA_040398465.1 Hyphomonadaceae bacterium
ACTCTTCAAGTCTTCCGCGCTCAGTGCGTGCTCGATTGAATTGAGACGGGTTGAGAGAGCGTGTCTGTGTTGCGGCGAAGCCGCTTCGCAAAACAATCTCCAATCGATGAGATGGGGTACATGTGGGGTATATTTCTGGCTGATGCAGCGTACGTGACTGATATCTAAAGAGTGGTGTTTCCAGTCCCCTCCACCAGCCTTCCCGCCGAAGAGAGACCGTCCACGCGGGGGAGGGCCAACTGCTGCGCTTTGTGGCGCATTTCGCCCGATTGCGGTCGCCGCGCTTAACCGCCGTCTCGCCAATCAGGCGGAGTGATCTTCCACATTAGGCCGTAACCGATGGCTGTCAGGGTTGCCTATGCAACCAAGGCAACCATGGGACCGGAACCTGGCCCAAAGGCGGCTGCCAGCAGACTTGGATTTACAGCGGCACAAGACCAGCCGGCCGACGCTCCGGATCGTCGGGGCGCGGGAAGGAAGGTTGCGCCGTTGAGGTCCCCTGCGGCCAAAAATCGACCGCATGGGGACCATAGGGCATTGGACAGACAGCTCCCTTGTCTGACCGCTCCCCAGCCTAGAACTGGAACGCGACTCCGATGCGGCCGAGGTGGCTGGAGGCGTCGCCGAGCCGGCCGTTGTAGTCAAACGTCAGGGCGGCATTCCCCGAGATTTGCCAGGCGACGCTTGCGTTTGTGAGCGCCTGCGTGACTTCACGCGTATCGCCTTGCAACGCAACACGCGCGCCGCTGGCCGCGAATTCGACCGGGATGACCCGGCTGCCGCCAGCGATCGTTTGTCCGACGCCCACTCCGAAGCGAGGCGTTACGGTCTGACCGTTGCCTAGGTCGAAGGAGCGCTCGCCTTCGACAAGCGCTTCAACCTGGTAGGTATCGAACCCACGTTCCTTGACAGAAAGACGCAGCGGGCTCGATCCGTTCTCGACATACGCATCCTGTGTCTGCTGGACGTAGTCTGCGTTCAGTTTGCCGGAGAAGCTCCAGTCGGCCCACGCGCCCAACGCCTGGTCGAGAGAGCCGAAGGCGCCAAACAGACCCGATGTCGTCTCTCCTGTGATCGACGTCGTGACAGAATTGAACGACACGTTCCTAACAGTGTCCTGTTCGACCCCGCCGAGGAAGAGACCGCCGGTCCAGCGGGTTGGGCCTGACTTGTAGGAGAGGTATGCCCCAAGCATTACGCTCTTCTGCGTGCCGCCTCCGGCCTGCTCCTCAAGGTCAATCTCCGAGTCTGCCCAGCCGATCGCTCCGCCGAGCGACAGCCCAGGCGCTTTCGTTTCGGCGGCTCCGCCCATGGCAAGGCCGTTGCTGGAGTGGTCATAGCCGAGCGTGCTCGCGTGCGCATCGCGCTTCCCTTCGGCGGCAAACGTGTCCACCCACCAACCATTCTTCGCGACGGTTTGGTCGCGACGACCCGCGACACCTTCGATGAATGCAAAGGAGGTGTCGCTTGCAGCAAGAAGTTGGCTGTTGAACGTCGACGGACGAGCGGACAACACTGTGGGTGCGACGGCCCCCGTAGAAGATCCATAGAGCACCGTCACGGGGAGACTCGCCCCTTGAACCTCGACATTGTCGAACTGTCCGGAAATCCCGCCGTTGGCGTTAAGGAAGGTTCCGCCGAAAGCTTCGGTCGCATCGGTGGAGATGAATCTCACCGTCCCGCCGAGATTGGCGCGTCCACCGACCTGCAGAAGGTCCATGCGGTTGCCCGCGGTGTCGAACTCGATTTCCAGGACGCCGCCGCTCGACTGCGTGAAGTCGCCGCCGACGCTCAGGACCCCGATCGAATTGCCCGGAGCCAAGGTTCCGCCATTGGTGACTGATCCCGAGATCGTACCCGTACCGTCCAGCGTGGCGCCCACGGCAACCGTTGCATTGCCAGTGAGCGTCGTGTTGACGCGCACCCGTCCACCGTTGATGGCGAGCGTTCCGATGGAGAACGGGTTCGAGAGCGTCAGCGCACCTGCTCCAAGCTTGCGGAACGTGCCTGCGCCAGAGCCGCCAAGGCCAAAGACCGCATCCGTTGCCGTATCGAGCTCGAACGTTGCGCCGTTCGCGACATTCAGGGGCCCCGTTCCGAGAGCGGACAGGGCGGTGGTCCGCAACGTGCCGGCAGATACCAATGTCCCGCCCGTATAGGTATTGACGCCTGACAGCGTGCCAACCCCCAGCGAGGTCTTTTCCACCGACCCTGTTCCGCTAATCACGTTTGCAAGCGCGATGTCGCCAAGGCGCAGCGACGCGTTGTTGACGACTGCCCCCGTTCCCAGGGCGTCGCCACGGTTCACAATCAGGCGGCCAACCGAGATGGTTGTTGACCCAGTGCGCGCGGCGGCCGAACCGTTGAGGGCAAGATCGCCTGCGCCCAACTTCACAAAGGCGCCGTCTCCCGACAGCACATTGGCCATCTGATTTGCGGTCGTCGCATTAATGTTGAGCGTAGCGCCCGAGGCAATCGAGACTGTGCCAGTCCCGAGCGCAGCAGAACCGTCCGCGCGAAGCGTACCGGCGGCCACTGTAGTCCCGCCGGTGAATGTGTTTGCGCCTGCGAGGACGCCCAGGCCAGAAGAAGTCTTCTCCAGCGTGCCTGTTCCGGAGATGGCGTTCAACACGGCAACGTTGCCGATACGAAGCGCGGCGTTGTTGAGGACGGCGCCGGAGCCCAGGGCGCTGCCATTGTTGAGGATGACACGGCCTTCGGAAACTGTCGTGCCGCCGGAGTAGTCGTTCTGGCCGCTCAGGATGAGATCGCCGCCGCCGGCCTTGGTGAGCGCGCCGGCGCCGGAGTACGACGTCGAAAACGCGTCGGTCGATGCGTTTTCGATAGCCAACGTTGCGCCGGAAGACGCGGTCACGCCGCCCGTTCCGAGCGCCGCGGAATCGGTGACGCGTACCTGGCCCTGCGCGATATCGAGCCCGCCGGACAAGGTGTTGCCGAGCAGGGTCAACTCCCCGGTATTGGATTTTCGCATAAGCCCCGCGCCGGAGATCGTCTGGTTCAGCGTAGCGTTGCCGGCGATCGAGAAGTCGAGCGCAGCGCCGGACTGGACGCTGATCGCGCCAGTTCCCAGTTGGGCGATGTCAGTGACGCGGATTGCGCCTTGCTGAATGTCGGTTCCACCCGCGTAGGTATTGGTGGTGAGAATCTCGACGGTGCCCGCGCCTGCCTTCACGAGACCGCCGGCACCGCTGATGATGTTGGCAAGCTGCGTGTCGGCCGTGTTGTTGAATCGCAGAGACGCGCCGCTGGCGACAGCGACAGTTCCTGTGCCGAGGGCCGCGCCCGTGGTGACTTCAAGCGCGCCCTGCTGAACGCTGGCGCCGCCCGAGAACGTGTTTGCACCCGAGAGGGTTGTTGTGCCGGCGCCTGTCTTGGTGACGTTTCCTGCGCCAATGATCGCGCCGGAGACCGAGCCACTGGTGGCATGATCGAAGTTCAACGTGGCCCCACCGGCTACGCTGACCGCGCCGGTCCCGAGGGCTGTTGTCCCGGTGACGCGAAGCGTACCGCCGGCGACGCTTGTGCCGCCAGTGTAAGTGTTCGCCCCAGACAGTGTGCCAACGCCGGAAGACGTCTTCTCGACGGAGCCGGATCCGGAGATTACGTTGTCGACTGAGATGTTGCCCAGGCGAAGCTGAGCGTCGTTGACGACTGCGCTGGTTCCAAGCGCGCTGCCGTTGTTGAGGACGATCCGTCCAGCCGAAATTCGTGTTGTGCCGGTCAGGCCGGAATTCGCTGTCGACAGGATGAGGTCGCCTGCTCCGGTCTTGTCAAAGGTCCCGGCGCCCGCGAGCGCATTGGCGAGGCTCATTGTCCCCGCGTTGGCAAGGTTGAAGGTCGCCCCGCCAGATATGTTGACTGCGCCTGAACCGAGCGGCGCAGCGGACGTTGTCTGCAGTGTGCCGGCAAGCACGTTAGTGCCGCCCGTGTGGGTGTTGGTTCCAGTCAGAATGCCGACGCCGGTCGATCCCTTTTCGACGGCGCCCGCGCCCGTGATCGTGTTGGCAACCGTATGCTCGCCAAACTGGAATGCTGCACCGGAGCTGATGTCGATGCCGCCCGCGCCAAGTCCCGCACCCGAGGACGACGCCCCGAGGATCAGGCGGCCGCCAGTGATCGATGTGCCGCCGCTATATGCGGTCAGGTTGCAGCATCCCGCGTTGGTGAAGGTGAGGTCACCCGCGCCGGATTTCAGCAGAGCGCCCGCGCCGACAATGATGCCGTTGCCCGTGGCGTTGGTCGCCTGGTTGATCTCGAGGATCGAGCCGGCTGCGAGCGTCACGGCGCCCCGACCCAGTGCAGTGACGCCAATGGCGTTCAACCGGCCGGCATCGACTCGCGTGTCGCCATGAACGTTCACGCCGCCAAGCGTCGTTACGCCAGCGCCCGATTTGATGACAGTGCCGCCTCCTCCTGTAATGCTGTTGGCGAGCGTGATGTCGCCAACATTCAGAGTTCCGTTCAGGGTAATTGCCGCAGTGCCCAGTGCGGCGGCGTCGGTGATCGTGGCGGCGCCGCTGGAAACATTGAACCAGCCGGTGAACCCGCTGTTAGCTTGCGCGATGGTCAGGGTTCCCGCGCCATCCTTGAAGAATGTACCGGCGCCCGAGAGGCTCTGGGTCAGCGTGCCGGCGGTGGACTGGTTCAGGACGAGATTGGCGCCCAGATCTATGCTGATCGCGGCATTCGACGCGCCAAGTGAAGCAAGTCCGCCGGTGACGTCGAGGATCGCGCCCGCGCCAGTGACGTTGATGTTCGTGAAGTCGTGTGTTCCCGCAAGATTGAACCTGCCGGCGCCAGTCTTGTCGAGCGTCTCGATGCCGGTCGTGTTGAAGAGCGCCAGGGTCGTGTTTTCGCCCGTCAGATTGAGAGTGTCTGCGCCTAGGCCGCCATCGAACCGGAAGGCCGTGTTGTTGGTGTTGTTAAACTCCGTGAGCCGTGTTGCATCGCCGAAGATAAATGTGTCCGCGCCGTCGCCGCCATCAATGGTCTGGACCACTCCGGCCGCCTGGCGACCCAAAACCTCGCCACCGATGTCGAACGTATTTGCCCCGCTGCCGCCTTGCATCAGAAGGCCGGTGTAGGAAGACATGGCGGACGCGAGCGTGCCGCCGCTCAAGCGTAACTGACTGTTAGCTCCCGCCAGCTGGATCGCCTGGGTGGTTGTCACGATTCCGTTCTGCTGGATCTCGAGAACCGCGTTAGCCCCTGAAAGCGAAAACAGGCTCCCTGAGTTGTTGAGTATCTGTCCGCCAGTGCTCTGACTTCCTCCGACAATCACTCGCGCATTGTCGCCCGTCAGGCTGATCGCTACATCCGATATTGAGCCGGCGCTGTTGGTGCTGGACGAGGCGCCTGTGACGGTGAGTGTATCTCCGCCTCCGCCGAGAGTTATCGAGCTGGTGGGGACGATCTGTGAGTTCTCGGCAACGACGACAGTGACGTTGCTCACGGCGTTGCTTGCGGAGCCAATCGTCAAGTTCTGGGTCAGGTTCGTGCAGGTCGCTGTTGCGCTTGGTCCAAGGTTCGCGAGCGTTCCGGACCCGGTCACCGTGCACGTCGCATGCGCCTGAGCGCCTGCGCTGACCGCAATCAGCGAAACGCCTGCTCCAAGCAGGCGGAGTCCGAAGTTCTCATGGATCTTGGTGGTCATTTGATTCCCCTCGATGGCGAAACACTGCAATCGGGGGAACGGTAGGCGGACGTATCCAGCGGCGGCATGCCATAGGTATGGCTTCGCATGTGTCCAGCGCAGCGTGTGTTCTCGGATACACAAGTCACAAAAGTCGCCGGAGTGCTCCAGCAGGAGCGAAACACGTTGGCGTAAGGCGGGAAAACGGGAGTCGTTAAAGCAGCCCGCGTGATAAGCGGTTTCGGTTCAGACCTTGAGCTGCCCCGATTTCATCGCGGTATAGACGGCTTCGCCGCGCGAGTTGACTGCGAGTTTCCGATAGATCGACTTCACATAATTGCCGACGGTCAGAGGAGAAATCTCCAGCGACTTGGCTGCCTCCTTGTAGGACAGTCCGCGCGCAAACAGCTTCAGAAGCTCGACTTCGCGCGTGGTCAGGCCAGATTGTTCGCTGGCAAGACCGGTATGTCCGGCGCCGCCGCGAAGCGATTCGAGCAGATACACCGCAGCAGAGGGACTCACTGGAGCGCCGCCGGCCAGCGTCGCCTCAATGCCCGACAGGACAGTTGCGCTGTCTGAGTCTTTCAGAAGATAACCGTCAGCGCCCGCCGACAATGCCGCAACAACGGTCTCCCGGTCGCCAAAAGAGGTCACGACGAGAACAAACGCTGCTGGGCCCTGCTTGATTTCGCCGATGATCGACAGGCCACTGCCATCCGGAAGTCCCAGGTCGAGAAGCACAAGGTCTGGGCGGTCGGCGAGCAGACTCCGCGCCTCGCTCAGATTGTGTGCCGACCCAGCGAGTTTCATGTGTCCACAGGACCGGATGATGTCGGCAAAGTGCTCGCACACAACCGGATCATCATCGACCACAAGGATGCGGGCGGCGTTGCCTTCGTTTCGGGCGTGGGCGGTCTGCACACTTTCCGTCATGTGGCCTGAACGCCCTTGTCCAACGAGCTTTGTGCGTCGTCGCGCAAATCCTCACCCACATCTGCGTTCATCACTGTAGCGGGGAGGTCAAGCGTCACGCGTACGCCGCCCGTCCCGAATGCGATGTCAAGACCTGCGCCCGCGGCGGCAGCGCGATTCGCCATGTTGCGGAGGCCGCGCCCGGATCCAATTGCGCCGCCGGACGCCGCGCCGTCGTCAGTTATGGTGATGCGTGGCAGATGCGGCGCTCCAGGTTGCGGAGCAATAGACATCTCAATCATGCCCCCTTTGGAGTGCTTGAGCGCATTCGTTACCGCTTCCTGTAGAATTCGGAAAACCTGAAGGGTAGGGCGTGGTCCGTAGTCAGGAAAATCCTCACCAAATGTGTTCTTCCACTCGAACCGGAAGCCAGCCGCTTCGATTCGAGGACGCATGCGGTCGCGGAACAGCAGCAATGCGGCGCTGAGGGACTCTCCGACAGAGTCCATCGACGAGATCATTAATCGCATCTCATCGACGACAGACTGAAGGCCTTCTGCGACGCGCTCGGGATTGGCTTCCCCCCGACGCGCCGCAAGCAGCATGGACATCAACTGGCTGCCTAGCCCGTCATGCATGTCGCGCAGGATGCGTTGGCGTTCATCCTGGTGTGCTTTCTCACGATCGAACATCCGTTCACGCTGGTGTGCAGCGCGAAGCTCGGCGGTGCGTTCATCGAGCTGGCTCGCAAGTGTCGCGTTCAACTGCGCTGATGACTGGAACAGCCGCACATTGCCCGCGAGGAACGCGCAGACAAATCCTACGATAAGCAACGGCATTGACGTGTTCACGTTGTCGCCGAGCGGAATGTCCGTCAGCGTGCCAACGGAGTCGGCGACGATCAGCGACAGGCACAAGAAGAAGAACGCAAGCTGCCAAACATGCCCGAGGTTGCGTCGAAACACGGAATGGACAAACAGGCCCATCGAGCCAAATGCCAGAACCGCCGAAAAGATCATGCTGATCCGATCAATCGTATCAATCCCTTCCCAGAGGCTCCAGCTCTGGATCGCCGCCGTGGCCAGCATCAGTGCGACGTAGGCGCCCAGCGACGCGATCGCGACGGGCTTTCGTAGACCTGCGTTGGCTGAGTTAGCGAAATTGAGCCACGCCACCGGAATGAAATTCACCAGCGCGTACAGGGCGAAGATCCGAGCCTCTCCGGATACCGGCGGCGTTGTCCACTCGTAATAGAAAAGCTTTGCTGTCCAGCTTGCGATCAGAAGGAAGGCCCAGAGCACCTCGTTGTGCGACACCGAGCGCACAAGGACGATCAGGGCGAACAAGCCGACCACACACCCGACAGTCAGGCTGATCGTAAACCACTGATTGAGCCAGAACAGGCGCGGGGCGAACTGCGCCTTGAGCGTCCTGTAGTCACCTATGATCGGAGGCGCGACGAAGAATTCGGGCGTGGCTGAATCGCGCGCCAGGAGCAGACCGACAACGTTATCTCCGGTTTTCATGGCGCCAGCGGGGATACGAAAGACCGACCGGATGCCGCCGTGATAAGTCATGCCCGGTTGCGTCAGTACGCCCTCGGCATAGATGACCGAGCCATTCACGGTCAGCCGGTAGTTGTCCGAACCGACTATTGGATAGAGTCCAAGTCCTTCGGCGGGCACACTGTCGAGGTTGAAATGCATGCGCACACCGCGGTACCCGGCGCGCTCACAGCACTCTTCATACGGGAGTTCGGTGGTCTCGAACGTAGCCGTTTCAAGAGATTCGGGCGTTCCGTCCGCGAGGGTGGCGACCTCGGCGGATATGATGTCCAGGCTCTCAACTTCTGGGCGCGGCGCTTGGATCCAGAGCTTCACGATCGCCCAGTACCCGATCTGGAGCACCAGGCAGGCCAGTACAAGGTGCGCGATGCGCCGTCGTTTGTCCGGCCTCCACATGTCCTAACGCCTAACTCGCCCGTTGGGAGCACCCACGACCGTGAGCCTCTTGTTCCGGGACCTCTACGACTATTTCCCCACCATATTCATGGCGCCGATCCTGTTGCGCCAACAGCCATATCTATGGTGCTGGCGAACCGCTTGCGTGAGAGGGACTCCCATATGGACAGTTGACCTAACGGAGAGTTGGGTGTGAACCGGCGCGGGGTCCGGACGCCGATCGGCGCACTACGATTTTGATTTTGCTGGAAGCCGAGGGGTCATCTTCGGGTGCCTGTTCACAGGCAACTGCCTTGGACGTCGCGCGATGTCTATCCATGTGCCGCGCTGGCGCGACTTCCATTCTCGCGCGTGAAATTCGGTTCGCCGGGGAGCCGTGCAGGGCGATGCGCCTGATCTGCCGCATGTCGAAATAGCGTCGCTTCCCGTGCCGGTCGGGGTAGCTACCTCGCCCACCCACATCTCTTGCGACGGTCGAGAATAACTCTGCGACCGTGAGCGTTGTCAGCTTTGCAGAACGTAACTCGGCGGCGCTGGTGGCGGTCACATGCACTATCTTCAGCAGATTGAATGCGGCCTGCCGACGAAAGATCTTGTGCTGGCGGGAGGTCCTTGCGAGCAGCCATCAGCCGGGGGTGTCAGCGAAGGCCGCCGCAGGGCTCGGTTCAAGCCGGGCTCGCCGTGGCGCGCCAATGGTGACGCGGGCCAGCGGCTCACCTGGCGAGGGCGCAACTTCATCGAAGCTTTCGCCGCGATAAATCACTGCGATCTGGTGCTGGCGACAATGTTGGATCTGCTCCCGGGCGAGGCTCATGTTTTACCGGCACACGGAGCGCCGAGCGCTGAGCGCCTGAGGTATTACCATTTGGTATGTGGGGCCTCTCCTGGAAGCGAGATGCGGGCCGGGTATAACTGGGTCGCCTTGCGTGCCGGCGATTTCTGGCGGGTCCAGGGAGCCCCGCTTCCGCGGATTGTTCGCGGCGGTTGCGAGGGTGGGCTTCATCTTGAGATCGTGCTTGCGCTTCGATATGCCCCGCCGCGAGCAGGCCTGATGGCTGAAGACGAGAATTTTGGCGGCCGCCAGAATAAATCCAGCGCGGCGGCGTAGTCGCCCGGTGGGAATTTTTTCGTGAATGGGAAATCACCAATGAAACGTCTGACTTTTGCCGCAGCGGCTGGCGTTATCGCCTGGGTGCTTGCGGCGCAGGGCGCTACTGCCCAGACCGCCCCGGTGAACGCTGCCCTTCCAAGCTCGGTGTCTGATGACGACATCGGGGAAGACGGCCTGAAGCGTCGCGGCGACGGCTCGATCGACGACGACC
>JBBAUA010000001.1:9948-46512 GCA_040398465.1 Hyphomonadaceae bacterium
GCGTTGAGGAAGGTGACGATGACATCGGGGAAGACGGCCTGAAGCGTCGCGGCGACGGCTCGATCGACGACGACCAGCCGGGCGTTGAGGAAGGTGACGATGACATCGGGGAAGACGGCCTGAAGCGTCGCGGCGATGGTTCGATCGACGATGATCAGCCTGGCGTCGAAGACGATGACGACGACGGCGAAGGTCGTGGGCGCGGTCGCGGGCGGGGCGGCGATGATGCCGATGACGACGCCGACGATGACAATCGTGGCCGAGGTCGTGGTCGCGGTGGCGACGATGGCCCGGAAGACGATCGTGGCGGACGCGACGGCGATGATGAGCGCGGCCGCGACCGGGATCGCGATGACGATCGCGGGCGTGACCGGGACCGTGACGACCGCGGGCGGGATCGCGACCGTGAGCGTGGACGTGATCGTGACTAAACGGCCTTCCGCTTAGAAGCGGAAAAAAGGGGGCAGAGGCGTACGGTAACCCCCACCACCCGCGCCTCTGCCTCTTCTTGCTTTTCGCCTGTTGGGGGGCAGCGACCTTAAGTTGGCGCTGGTATGTGTTTCGCAGATTGTCGGGGAGTAGCTTTCAATGAAGTTTCGGACATCGCTTTCGCTGGTCGCATTGACCGGTGCATCCATCGTTGCAGGTGCAGGCGTCGCCTCCGCACAGACAGTCCAGATTGGCGTCGGGGCTGAGTACTCGACCGGCACGTATGGCGGCACGGACGAGACTTCGATTTACGAAGTGCCGGTCACGTTCCGCCTTCGTGCAGGCGACTGGTCGTTCCGGGCTCGCGTGCCCTTCGCGAGCATTGAAGGGCCTGGCGGCGTGGTGCCGGGCGGCCCTGACGACAACGGTGGCGACCGCAGCGGTCCCGGCGGCGGCGGTGACGAGGACGACGATTCGATCGAGAATGATCTCGGTGAGGTCATCGGCGGCGTCAATGAGTCCGGTCTGGCCGACATTTCGCTTTCGGCGACATGGTCACAGAGCATCGGCGAGGACAACTATCTCGACCTGACTGGTCGCGTGACCTTGCCGACGGGCGATGTGGCGAAGGACCTGGGCACCGGGGAGACGGACTTCACGATGCTCGCGGAGTTCGGCCACGACTTCGATGGCGCAGGAGTCTATGCGTTCGGAGGTTACAAGTTTCGTGGCGGCGCGACGCGTGAAGACGGCGCTCAGTTTGGCGCTGGCGGCTATTTCCGCCCGTTTGACGGCGTGATCGCCGGGGTCGACGCCGGGTGGTCCGAGTCGTCCATCAACGGTCTGGATCAGTCTGCTGACCTGACAGCCTATAGCAGCTTTACTCTTTCGCCCGACTGGCGGGTCTCGCTGTACGCGCTGACTGGCCTCACTGACAACGCGCCAGATTTCGGCGCGGGATTGCGTCTGACCTGGCGCGCAGATTTCCGTCGTCCCACGGAGGACTAAGCGAAGCGATCAGCTGGACGGCTCTAGAAACAAGAACGCCCGGCCAGTCGATGGCCGGGCGTTGCTGTATTTGATCTTGGCTCCAACGATCAGTCGGCGGAGGCGGCCCAGCCTGATGCGATCGCCGCGGACTCTTCGCGACTGTCCAACACGCGCCGAACGCCGAGCCGCTCGAGCGCTGCGGAGATGGCGGGATCCATTGAACCGTCGGCCATGACATAGGCCGCATCCACGCTGGACCTGCCGCCCATGCGGGAGAGTGTGTCGATCACCCATGCTTCGCCTTCGCGGCATGCGAGTCCGGCCGTGGCGGGCGTCTCGAACTGCCTGCAGTAGCGCCCACTCTCATCGACAAGGCTAAGCCGGATGCTCACGGGTCCTGCGGTCGCGCCAGAGGCCGCCGACGCCAGACTTTGGGCCATGGCGTTATCTGCAATCATTCGTCCTTCGCTATCCGACGCCATGCCGGCGGCCGTCGGCGATCCGGACAGCATGGCGCCGCCGAGCATAACGCCCACCACCAGGGAAGCTGCGGCCATGGCCATGGGGCGAGGCGACAGCAGGCTCGACAGGGCTTCACGGAAGCCCGCAAACCCGCCGGCGCGGCGAGACTTTCCGATCACAGCCTCGAAGCGCTGCGGGACCGGCGCATTCAGCGTTTCCGCATACGCCGGCGCCAGCAGCCTGTCGGCGCGCGCCAGCCGTGCGACGCGAACGCCCAGTTCGGGCGTGGCCGCGATCGCCGATTCAATTTCGCTGCGTTGCTGCGGCGTGACCTCGCCGTCCAGCCAGGCGGTGATCATCTCATCGGACACTCTGTCCATGATTCAGTCCTTCCACGAAACAGGATCGACCCCGTCGAGCAACTGCAGCAGTCGCGCCCGCGCCCGGGAAATACGGCTCATGACTGTTCCGATGGGTATTTCCAGCGTTTCAGCTGCCTCGCGATACGTCTGGCCTTCGATCGAGACGAGCGCCAAAACCGCCCTTTCGTCTGGATGCAGACGCGTCATCGCCTCGCGCACCTGACGCAGGTTTATGCGGGAATCGAACACCTCCCGCCCGTCTTCGCCTACCGCAATCACGTCCTCGCTCATCGGCTGGACGATGTGTCGGCGGCGAGCCGCCGAGCGTTTCTGGTCAATCCAGGCGTTTTGCATGATCTTGTACATCCAGCTGTCTAGCCTGCTTCCAACCTGAAACTGCGCTTCGCGGGACAACGCTTTCTCCAACGCCTCTTGCACCAGGTCGTCGCCATCGTCCGGCGACCCCGTCAAGGAATGGCCGAACCGCCGTAGCCTCGGAATAAGCGCGCGGAGTTCGCCCCTGAACCTGTTGTCGCCCTCGTTCATGCAATTCTGTTCCGACAACGACCGTGCGGCGATCCTATTCTCACACGCGCCTGAAATATTCGGTTCGCGCAAGGCGCCGAAACATCGTATTGTGGCAACGATGACATCCCGTTGGTTAACCCTTTTTTCGGCGCTTAGCCTGGCTCTGGCGCTCGCCAGCCAAGCCGGCGCCAAGCCTCCCGAGGAGGAGGCGATGGAGCGCGCCGAACGTGCCTCCGAGCGCGCAGCCAAGGCAGCAGAACGCGCGGGCGAGGCCGCCGAGCGTGCAGCTGAGCGCGCTGCCGAACGCAGCGAGCGTGAGCGGGATTCAGGGCGCGGCAATAGCGATGTCCGGCAGGGTGACGATGCCGCCGGAGGCGAATTGGCGTCCGCTTCAGATGGAAGCGGTGGTTCCGTGCTCGTTACAGCTGAGACCGAGTCGAGCTCCGGTTCTAATTCGGGGTCGAGTTCTGGATCCAGTTCCGGGTCCAACTCCGGATCGGACGACACGGATGAGGACAACTCCGGCCACGGCTCCGAGGGCGATGACGAGCAGGAAGATAGCGACTCCGAAGACTCGGAGGACGAGCAGCGCGATCGACAGGGCGTGATCGTGCCGGTCGAAAACGACGATGCGGGGAACCCGTATCGCGAAGGCGAGATCGTCATCATGTCGGAAGACGCCGGTCTGGTGGCCCGCGCCGAGGCGCTGGGGTTTGGGGTGATCGAGGCGCGAGAGCTTGTCTCAATCGGCAGCGTCGTGGCGCGTTTGCGCCGTCCTGAGGGCGTAAGTTCAAGCGAGGCGCTGGAGATGCTGAGGGTGCGGGAGCCTGCATCGCCCTCGGGATACAACTATATCTATCGGGCGGCAGGCGAAGGACCGAACGAACTCGTCGAGGAGCAGCGCGGCTCGCCTGCAAACGCGACGGGCGGTTCGCGCGTAGGCGTCATCGACGGCTTTTCGGCAAGCACGGTCGGCGACTGGCCGGTGGAGAGACTGGTCGATCAACCCGCCTTGAGAGGCCACGGGGAAGCGGTGACGACCATCCTGCTGCGCGATCTCTCCAACGCTTATCACGTGAAGCCGGACCAGCTGATGCTCCTGGATGTGATGCGACAGCATGGCGACTCGGGCGCGGCAGACGTTGCGGCTCTTGTCCTCGCCTTTGACAGGCTGGTAACTGCGCGCATCGATCTCGCGAACCTGAGTCTCGCCGGGCCAGATCATCCCGCGCTTCGCCGCGCGATCCAGATGTCGCTCAAGGCTGGCATGGTGATCGTCGCCGCAGTTGGAAATGAGGGCCCCGCAGCGCCGCCGGCATTCCCTGCGGCCTACGACGGAGTTGTTGGAGTTGCAGCCGTCGATAGTGCAGGCCGTCCGTACCTCTATTCAGGGCGCGGTCCACACGTGGACATCGCTGCACTCGGCGTCGAGCAATCGCCGACGGGGTCGGGACGGGAGTTGGTCGGGACATCCTACGCAGCACCCCGGGTCACCGCCATGCTGGCGGGTCAGCGCGCTGCAGGCGGACCGGCGTCTGTCGAGACACTGCTGGCGGCCTTCGCAGAGGACGCCGGCGACCCCGGCCGCGATCCTATCTACGGTCTGGGAATTCTGACCTCCGGCCCGAAGATCGACATTGCGCTGACGCAAAACAACTAGTCAGAGGGTCGAAGAGGCGCGTTGAGCTGGTCGTCGAGCTTTCGCCTAGCCGATGGTCCTCCCGTCCATACGGTACGATCGAGGGGCCGATCGAAACGGCTGTTGCGTCGATATCACTCTCGGAGTGCACACGCAGCCCCGTTGACCGCTCCATCGACAGTGGCCAGCATGCAAGCCATGGAACCCCATTCGCCCGTGCGTCTCTGGCTGGCCGCTTGCGCAGCGGTACTTCTTTCGAGTGCGTGTTCAGGACCAAGGTCCAGCGCGCCAGTCGTGCAGCTGTTGGAGACGCCAGCGCCCACCTCAAGCATGGCGCCCAATCTTGCCCTATCGGCGGACGGCGGTGTGATCCTGAGTTGGCTTGAACAGGGCGAGCCTGACGCCCATTCCCTGCGGTATTCCAAACTGGGACGCCTGGACGATAAATGGTCGCCCCCGATGACGGTGGTGACGCGCAATGATCTGTTCGTGAACTGGGCCGATGTTCCATCCCTCGTGCAAACGCGCACAGGGCGGTTGCTGGCTCATTGGCTCCAGAAGAGCGGGGACGCCACCTACGCGTATGACGTGCGGATCGCACAGTCTGTTGATGAAGGCCGGACCTGGTCCGACAGCAAGATTCTTCACGATGACGGTTTGCAGGGCGAGCATGGTTTCGTGTCTTTTCTCGAGACGCCAACCGGCGATGTCGAAGCGATCTGGCTCGACGGACGGAACACGATCGATCCGAATCCGGCGCCTGAAATGCAGCTTGGCTTCACCACCGTGTCGGCGGAAGGTACGCCAGGGCCGACCCAGCTGATCGACACGCGTATCTGCGATTGCTGCCAGACATCGATGGCGTGGGCCTCGTCCGGGCCGGTGGCGGTCTATCGCGACAGGTCGCCGGAGGAGATTCGCGACATCAGTGTTGTGCGCCGCGTTGATGGCGTCTGGACCGAGCCGGCGCCAGTGCACGCAGACAACTGGATGATCGAGGGATGCCCGGTCAACGGCCCGGCGATCTCCGCGCGCGGCGACTTGGTCGCCGTTGCGTGGTTCACGGGCGCCAATGATCAGGAGCGGATAAATCTGGCTTTCTCCAGCGACAGCGGAGCGAGCTTCTCGCCGCCTATACAGATTGACGACGGAAACCCCGTCGGACGTGTCGGTGTGAACCTGTCAGCCGCAGGCGATGCGCGCGTGGTGTGGCTGGAACGGGTTGGGGCCGAGGGCGCAGAGGTGCGTCTGAAGACCGTCAGGAAGGATGGCGTCAGCACCGATGCAACCGTCATCGCCACGACAAGCGCGGCGAGAACCGCAGGCTTTCCACGTATCGCGGCGGTCGGAGATGACCTCGTTCTTGCATGGACTGATCCCTCTGAGGGGAGCAGCGTACATGTTGCGCGCGTGCGACCCGGTCAATGAGGCTGACCTCTACACTTCTTGTCGCTGCAGCCTGGCTCACCGCATGCGGCGAGCCGTTGCGCGAAGTCGACCGGCGCGAGATACCCTCGTTCGAGGCGACTTCGGGCGATGGTGCGCCAGTATCACTTGAGGATCTGCGCGGAGATGCGGTGCTCCTGAATGTGTGGGCGACCTGGTGCGCGCCATGCCGGCAGGAGATTCCGTTCCTTGCCGGGCTGCAGACCCGCCACGGCGCAAGCGGATTTCGTGTGATCGGCGTGAGCATCGACGCCGCAGCCGACCGGGAGAAGGTCATCGCGACCGCGCCTGCCTTCGGCATAAACTATGACATCTGGCTTGACCCTGAGGAGCGGATTGCGGGCGTGATGCGCTATGGCGGCCTGCCAGCCTCGATGCTCATCGGTCGTGATGGCGTAGTTCGATGGACGCATGTCGGCGTTATCCGCGAGGATACGCCTGGCTTCAATGAGGCGCTGCGCGAGGTGCTCGCAAGCGGGGGAGTTCATTAAGTCGCCAGTCTCCGCAGTCGCGTGGCGGCAAGCTCAACGGCAAGAACAAGAAGAATCGACAAGCCGACGAGAGTAAAAAGAACACCGAGCGCTATGTCATCACCGGACCAGCAGACTTGATCGCGTCAGGTCATGGGCGCGCAGCCGGCGTGTCGAGGATTGCGGCGACCAACCGGACATAGGTTGAACGTGTCATGATTTTCGCCTGAGTATGCGCAACTCGGGTGTGCGCTGAAGTCGAGGTTATGCCGCTCGCGCGCTTCATGCGTGGGGCGAGCTGAATGTGGTTAGCCAGGCTGTGGCGACGAATACGCCCGCGAAAAGGCCAAGCTCGACGCCGATGCTCTGGCTGAGCTGTCGCGCGCCCACTCCATCCTCCGCGGCGATCCGCGGCGTGATCCGCAACTTGTTCCAGGCTGCGATGCTCAGCACCGCTGCGGCGAGTACGATCTTCATCGCCAGCGCCTGCGCGTACGGGGTCAGCCATTCCGGGCGGCTGAAGTCGATCAGAGCCAGGGTCAAGGCGACCCCACCCGCGACAAGGCCTGCGACGATCACGATCGCAAACATGCTGAACCGGCGGACAAGCAGCGCCAGCTCGGGCGCCGGCATCATCCGTCCCGCCTCGCGGAGCAGAAGCAGCGATCCCAGCCACCAGCTGGCCGCGCAAACGTGCAGAAACGCGATCGCGCCCGTCGGTACGTCAATGGAGGCCGAATGCCCGTTGATGCCAAAGGAGGCGAGCCCGAGAACGCCGCTCCCGACCTGCAAGACTCGCATGAGTCCCCTTGCGCGGCTCGAGAGAAGAAGCAGCATCGCGCCGCTAAGCTGAAGGGCGATCGCTGGGCCAGCCGGTGTGTCCCAGATCGCCGACAGTGTCGCGCTGTCGACCTGGCCGCCGAGACGCGCGATCAGGATAGCGGCGCTGGCAATCGCGGCAGCCAACATGATCGCAGCCGCCATTGCGATGAGCCTTGGCGTGGCCGCTGAAGTCTGGCCAAGCCGCCCGCCGAGGCTCACGCACGCGAAAGCAACGCCAGCGCCGGCGAATGATCCGGCGTAAAGCGCAAGCTTTGTTATGGCGGCGAGCAGTTCAAGCATTAGTGTGGCGTGTGCTCCTCATCCGTTGCCGGCGCGTCGCCGGAAGAGGTTGGGCCTGCCTTCATCACGATGATGATCGACCCCGAGATGGGATGACCGTCCTTCGACAGGGCCTTCCATTTGATCTCGTTCCGGCCCGCCCCCAGCTTGGGCTCGGGTATCCTGAAAGTGGTCGTGCTGCCCGAAGGCGGCGTGAACTCGAGCTTGCGATCCGCCTTGCCCGTTTCGCTGACCACGACCGAGGTCATGCGCGCCGATTCGTTGAAGTTGATGAAGACGCTGTCGGGCGACCGGTTAACGACCGAACCGCTGGCCGGGACCGTGCTCTTCACCGTCGAGTGCGCGAATGCGGGTGCTGCAGACATGAACATCGCAGCGCCAAGCACGAGTGCTCGGATGTAGCTGGCCATCTTAGGGCTCCTTCTTCCAGGGGTCTGAGTATCTTGGGTCGGTCAGGAACTTTTTGTCCGTGAAGGAACGCAGAAACGCGATCAATTCGGCGCGCTCGTCCGCCGTCATCTCGAAACCGGAAACAAATGAACTCTTGAGTGGATTGTCCCGACCCACGCCGGCATGGGGGCCTTCTCCGATCGTGCGGCCGCCCGCTGCATAGTGGTCCAGGACTTCATCCAGCGTCGCGATTGACCCATCATGCATGTACGGCGCCGTGATGACCACATTGCGCAGGCTTGGCACCTTGAACCGACCCATGTCCTCTGGCCGAGTTAGTGCTCTGAATACACGTAGAATTGCGGCTGATCACCCTCCGCCACCCCGTGTCCCAAGACGAGAACTGCCTACCGGGAACCCGCACTGTACGCTGCTCGAACTTCTGTCGCCTTTGTGGTTGGCTGCACGGTGGCGGCAGTTGCGGATTGCCGCTCACTTGTCTTCGGGATTCGCGTATCTCACTCTCGCGCCTGCCTTGAGGGGGCGCCAAGCAAGGGGATCAACATGGACAGGCGTGATTTCAGCAGGGCTGTCCTTGCCGCGGCGCTGACCGGGTTTGGGGCCAGCATGCCGGGTGCGCGTGCGCAGCCCGCTCAGGCGGCCACGGACGAATCGATCGACCTCATGCTCGAAGAGATGGTGGCGGAAACAGGCGGGATGCCGCCGCTCACGGCATTCGGGCCCGACGAGATCAAGAAGGACGAGGCGCTTCGCAAGGCGATCGTCGAGCGTGTGGGCAAGAAACTCCCGGATCTCACCAAGGTCGCTACGCTAAAGCCGCCGCCGCACCACTCAATCGACAAGGCGCATCTCGGCAGCGACGAAGCCGCGCTGGGCAGTGACTTCCCGCTCGATGGCGCGCTGCTTCAAAATCTCGCGCGCGCCAACGGGTTCCTCGAGACCTTCACGTATTCCTTCCGGCTGGGAGCGCCGCAGGCCGATCTTGTGCTGTTCGGTTTGCGCGGATGCGAGATCGTTGACCCCAAGGACGTCGGCGTCTTCAAGCCATCGATCCGCTTGAAGGTCGGCGTGGTCGATCATGTGCGGATGCTCTGCACGATGGGAATCTGGGATCGCAAGGCCAACACCGTCGCGGCCTTCCACGCATCGACCGTGCCTCACCTTGCCTTCGTGGAGGTCTATCGCATCTATCTGGCTCTGCGCGGTCGAGTTGCGCGGACCGACGTTGCAAGTCTTGCGGCGACAGACGCGCTGCTCGATGCCAGCACGGGCTCCAACTGGTACTCGAACACGCTGAGCCAGGGGTTGCACATCCACTACATCGGTCCGCACGGCGGCAAGCAGCCAAACATGCTGCGCCAGAGTGATGACTGGTTCGCGCCGGTAGCGCGCGCGAAGACGGTGCTCGGCTTCACGAACTCGGATTGGGAGAGCCCGGGCGCGGCCGTATGCGACAATATTCACGCAGCCTATGACCTGAACCCCAAGGCGGTGATCGGATACCAGTCAAACGGCTGCAATGTGATCTCGGGCTCCGTAAGTGGCGGGAAGTACAGCGGCGAAATCGCGACCTATCGCAATCTGCTTTCGCTCGATCAGCTGGGCCGGAAGGACAAGACGATCGTCGGCGCCAAGGCGAACCAGAAGTTCTTCTACATGCTGCTTTCGGGCGCCGAAGCCTGCCTGCAGTCAAAACGTCCCGGCGACGCTGCCCTTGATCGTGTGCGTTTCGGGTCGACAGGCGCGAAGGCCGTTGCGCTGCGCAAGCTGCTCGAAAGCGTCGGGCACAAAACCTTGGTGAAGCGCGATCCGAAGGACATCGTCGGTCGGGGCACGGTCGAGGCGCTGCGGAAGGAACAGGAAGCCGTCGGGCAGGCCAAGGACGGCGTGCTGTCCAAGGGGCGCGCCGCTGAACTCGGCGTTCCGTGGGCTTGAGCCTTTCCGGGGCAGACAATTTGTGGAGTGATGCGTGAACTGGCTTTCCATTGAGTATGTATCGCTGGACGCTCGGCGCCAGACACTGTTCCAGAAGGAGGTCGAGGACCTGCGCGTCGTGTTCGGCGCGCTGCAGGATTGTGATGTCTGCATAGGCGAGGACCTGCAACCCAGAGTCGCCTCCCGTGATCATTGCTCGATCGAGCGGCCGGACGATTTCAAGCTCATCTACAAGGCAAAGAATCCCGTCTGGCTGGATGGCAAGCTTGTGTCGAGCACGCAGTCGATCTTCCAGGGCGATGTAAACGAGCACTGGATCTGGCTCGGGGCGATGCCGCCGAAAGATCCGCCACAGGTCACGCTGCGGGAGAGGATTGATCCGAACGCGGTTGGTCTTGCCGGCCGGGGCCACTTCCGCTGCGTGCTGCACGAGAAGAGGGAAGACGTGCCGCCGCCCGTCGGCAGGCGAGGCAAGGGTTCAGGCCAGTCGGACGCGCGCCGCCTCATGGCGGGACAAAGCGGCACCAACAAGCGCATCTATGTGATGGGGGGCGGCCTCGGCGTGCTCTTGCTTGCTGGAGGCGCCGCCGCAGGAGCATACCTGCCCACTCAGTTTGAGGCGATCCGGCTGCGACAGGAGCAAGAGCGGCTCGCCGCCACAGCGATTCAAGAGCTGCTGGAGCCGATCCTCGAAACCACAGCTTTCCAGGAAAGGGCAGGGCAGTCGATCTATGTCGTCGGCGCTCTTCTTGGCGACAAGTTCGAACCCAAGGGCACGGCATGGGTCGCCGATCTTGGAGGCCGTCCACGCCTCATCTCCAACTGGCATGTCGGGAGCCAATTGAAGGCGGCTGCTGCGAATGATGTCACGATCGTGGCGCGCAGGACCGTGGCGCCCGGGCGTATCGAGGACATTGTTCTTCAGCCGGAGTATGTCGGGCATCCAGCCTATGACGCGTACCAACTCGTCCTTGAGGGCGTGCGGCCTGCTGGCGACTGGCCCAACGTATTCGATGCAGCCGAGCTATCGCTCGCGAACGAAGACGATCGGGCGAAGCTCGGTCCTCCGCTCCCCATCGCGTCCGACATTTTCGAGCTGAGGCCGCTACAATCTGCCGGCTATATTGGCTTCCCGGTGGAAGGCCGCAACGGAACCAAGTTGAATCCCTTTGAGCCTACAGCCACGCCAGTTGTTGGGAAGATCCAGAAGCTGACAGACGGTTTTCAGCGCCAGCTAACGCCCGTCGAGCACCGCGCACTTGTGCAGACCAATCTCGAGGCCGCCGGTGGCGCGAGTGGCAGTCCGCTATTCGACGCTCGCGGACGAGTGATCGGCATGGTCTCCGGCGGCGACACGATCTCGTTCGAGACCATTGGGGGCGAGAAGGTTCGCCTCGCGTCGGGAGGCTTCTACGCGGTCCGCGCTGATGTGATCGAGGAATTAGGCGGCCGACCCGCGCCTGCGGACCGTGAAGCTCTCTGGAGATGCGCGGTCCAACAATTTGGCGGCGGCGGAGGCGACTGTGAAGCCGATGCAGCTGGCGCACCTGTCGCGTCGGCCCCCAAAATGCTCGGACCGAACGGTGCGGCCACTCTCCGCCTCGAGCGCCAGCCACCGGGCCGATATGTTCTGAGCGCCCACGCGGCCTCGCCCTCCTTGCTGCGCATGAAGGCAAGCTGGGGCGATGGGCGTTCAACAGAATCTGATGCCGCCTCGCAGGAGCCCAACAAGCCCGTGCTGAATCTTCGCCTGCTCGCCACATCCGATATTGAACTTCAACTTCAAGGCGCTGCGGGTGACGAGTTCTCATGGTCAATCGCGCCGGTCGCCGCTGGAGGTGCACAATGACCGATGTGATCAACAGCCTGCCAAGCATTGGCCTGTCGACCTTGCCGATGGCCGACCTTGTTCGTTGCGGCGCGATCGACGACGTGAGGACGTCGACCCCTGGCTCGCTCGCCGAGGAGATTCTGGTTGCCGTGGCGCTGGCGCAGATCGGAGCCATGGATCCCGCCGGTTCGCAGACCGGAGCATTGTCGCGGCTCGAGAATAGCGTCAAAGGCGCCGCTGGGCAGGTTGAGCTTTCCATCGCCGCCCGCATTGAACTCTGTTTTGCGCAGCTTGAAGCTCTAAAGCCGCGTAACCCGATCCTCGAAGCATTGCAGGTCGTAGAGACTGAACTCAATTCCATCGCGGGGCGCACAGGCGATGCATTGCGCGCACGCGCTGCCGTCGTGAGGGGGCGGACGCTGCTTCGCAATCGCAAAATCCTCGATGCGCGGGCCGCGATGCAGAAGTCTCTCAGTCTCGCGACTTCGATCGGTGACAGGTATGGCGTCGCTGAAGCGGAGCTGGCGCTTGGCATGGCTGATGCGTGGAACGGCTGTCCGCGACCAGCCGAGCGTCACTTCTCCAATGCCAGGGAGATCTGGGCTGGACTCGGCAACCGTATCCGTTTGGGTGACGTCGACTACGAGTCCGGCATTTGCGCATTTGATACGCGCGAGTATGACGAGGCGCGCAGTCTGTTTGACCGCGCGCGGAAGGCCGCGGATGCGGCAGGCGCTGGCTCCGCGCGAACACTCCGGATCGGGTACCAGCAAGGCGCGGCTAGTCTTGCTGCGGGCGACATGGAAGCTGCCCAGACACAACTTTCCAGCACTCTGGATCTGGCAGTGAAGGCGTCCGACTCCTATCGCGCGATGATGTGTAGGATTGATCTCGGTCGCTGCGCCCTTCAGCGCGCACGCGGCTCGAAGGGCGGCCAGCGTATCGCTGCGCTTTCTGTTGCGAAGGGTATGTATGCCGAGGTTTCCGCTGGCCTCAGCGAGCAGGATCGGGAGCCAGGCGCCTTCGGCGGCCTGCATGCGACTTTGCTTGAGGCGGGTTTGATGGGCGAGGGCGTGTACGCCGAAGACGGGCTCACGAAGGCCGACGGCGCAGATCTGCTGGGACGTTCGGCCGATGCGTTTGGCACGCTGGACAGGGAGCGTCCGCGTTGCCTCATGTTCCGGATTGCAGCTGCCGAGGCCTATGGTGAGGCAGCCGCCGCCTTGAAAAAGCGTTGGGGGGTCAAGTCGCAGGAGAAGGCCGCGCTTGCCTTGATGAATGCGCGCCGGCGCGTTGAAGCCGCCGCGGCGTGCGAACTGGCTGCCGCCATGGGGATCAACCTCGACACGACCGAGAAGCGGCAGCAGGCTTTTCGCCTCACCTGGCAGACAGAATCGCGCGAGGTATCGGGCGTCACCTACGTGCGCCTCAGGCCTGAAGCGGGCGACGCTGGAATGCCGTGGGCGCCGGTCGTTGATGCGTCAAGTTAGACCTGCCTCTCCAGATTTGATGTGCTGTGTCCTCTGACCACCTGAAGTGGTAGCGTAAGTCTGCATGATCGATCGCGGAGGCCAGCCGATGTCCCACATCAAGAAGATGCTTGGCCTGATCAGCGCCTGGCGCGCAAGGGACATTGATGGCGTTCTTTTGTTCATGCACGACGACATCGTCTGGCACTTTGCCGCCGTCATCGCGCCGCCCCTCAAGGGGAAGGTGAAGGCGCGGAAGCTTCTTGAAGCCATGTCCCTCGAGGTGCGTGATGTGACCTGGCGCATTTTTGACTATGCCGAAAAGGGAGAGCGGCTGTTTGTCGAGGGTGTCGACGAGTATGTGTCTGTCGGCGGCCATCTCGTGTCGGCGCCCTATGCCGGGGTCGTGGAATTTCGCGACGGCAAGATCATTGGCTTGCGCGAATACTTCGACATGGGATCGGTGAACGCCCTCAAGGCGGGTGAGCCCATGAAGGAGCATGTCCGCGCAATGATCGCGCGCGAGGCTGTCGGCTAGAGTTCGGCGGATGACACCGGGACGCCGAGCAGCGCGCGCCCGGTCAGCTCATACGTTGCAGGCGCGATCATGATGTGGGCGGTCATCGTCTGCGCATCGGCGAGGCGGCGGTTCAGCGAGTCTGCGAGAAACACGCTCCCTCCGCCTGCGAGATCCTGAACTGCCCGCACGACTTCTGCGGCAGTGCGGGTCATGTGGGTCGCCGCCAGCCTCAGCGTGGCGCGTTGCTCCAGCGAGATGGCGGCGCTGCTTTTCGCCTGCGCCCACGCCGCGTCGATCTCCGCAAACAGGAAGGCGCGGGCGGCCTTCAGCCGTGCGGTTACTTCGGCATAGGCCGCTTGGACCGTGCCGCGATCGCTGAGTGTGCGGCCGGTTGGCGTACGCTTCGAGGAGGCAAGGGCGGCGAATTCCCGCAGCGCGGCGTTAGCGTTGCCGCTGGCTGCCGCGGCGATGCCGATGGCCAGAAGGCCGAAGATCGGGAACGCGTAGAGCGGCGCCTTGACCCTCGGCTTGTCCGTGATGAGGGAGACCGAGCGAGTGCGCGGCACCAGTACGTCGCGGACAGTCATGTCTCCGCTGCCTGTGCCACGAAGTCCCGAGGTGTGCCAGGTGTCGACGAACGTCGCGTCGCTTGCCGGGAAAAGCATCATCCGGTGATCCGGAATCTTCTCCGTAAGCATACGTGGTGCGCCGTTCTCGAAGATCATGCAGCCGCCACACAGCCACGTCGCATTCTGGCCGCCGCTGTTCCACTTCCATTGTCCCGTCACGCGGTAATTGTCACCCTCAAGCGTCGCCCTGCCCATGGGCGCATAGACGCCGGCGAAGATGAGGGCGGGGTCGGGAAAGATGGCGCCGGCGACATCCGGATCGAGATAAGCGCCGAACGCGCCCGTGGTGGCGCTGACAGTCACACACCAGGCAGCGGATGCATCAGCCTCGGCCAGCGCCTCGATTGTTTCGCCGACGACGCGGGGTTCCGCCTCCAAGCCGCCATGTGCGCGTGGCATGCAGAGGCGATAGAATTGCGCTTCGCGAAAGCGTGCAGCCAGCGCCTCCGGAAGGCGGCGCAACCGGTCCATTTCCGGACGGGCGGCGATGATCTCCGCCTCCAGCGCGCGCGCCTGCAAGACGTGATCGCTCATCCCTTGAGCCTCCAGAGGCCAGCGAGATTGTTGCGCTGCATGTCGGATGAACCGCCAACGATCGGCATGCCGAGCAGGTCGCGCACATTGCGGTCGATGTCGTAGGCGTCGGAGAGCGCATACGCGCCCATGACCTGCTGGCAGGCAAGCGCGATCTCGACGCCTGTGTCGGCGATGAACAGTTTCGCCATCGATGTTTCGACGCCGCAAGGCTTGCCGTCATTCGCAAGATGAGCAGCGTGATAAAGCATGTGCCGGCAGGCTTCGAGTTTGGTGCGTGCGGTCACGAGGCGATGCGCTACCGCCTGATGGCCTGCAATCGCCTTGCCGAACTGAACTCGTTCCTGCGCATATGTCCAGGCCTCGTCCAGTGCGGCCTGCGCGAATCCGAACGTACATGCGGCCACTTCAAGCTTCTCGACATCCAGCGCGCGGCCCGCGAGCATGCTCCAAGCCTTGTTCAGCCGTTCAGGGCCGCCGACGATGGCATCGAGTGGCACGCGCACATCGTCGAAGTGAACGTCGCTGGAGGCGGTATAGCGAAGATTCACATGCTCGATCGGCATCGTTGAGACACCCTTCGCCTTGCCAGGGATCAGCACGAAGGTCAGGGCTTCCCGGCGCGGGGCTTCAGGCGCTGTGTTGATCAGGCAGTAGATGTAGTCAGCCCAGTCTGCGCCCGTGCACCAGCGTTTTGATCCATTGATGACCAGCGTGTCGCCCTCGACCCGGCCGCGCGTTTTGACGCTGGAAAGGTCGCCGCCGACATCCGGTTCGGAAAGGCCATAGGCAAACAGCAGTTCGCCGCGCGCCAGCTTAGGCAGCAGTTCGTTCCTCTGTGCCGGGGAGCCGTTCTCCGACATGTTCATGCCGCCATAGAATGCGCAGTGAATGAAGGGCCCGGCGAGGAACGGGCCGGCGCGCGCGAGTTCTTCGATCACCGCGACAGCGGCGACGATATCCTGTCCAAGCCCGCCATGCTCCTCGGCGATTGTCAGGCCGCATATCCCCATGTCGCTGAGTTCGCGGAACAGGTCTCGTGGCCAGTCGTGCGCCTTGTCCCACGCGCGGCGCTTTTCCCGCGGCGCCTTCTCGGCGACGAAGCGGCGTAGCTGGTTGCGCAGCGTGGTGACGTGCTCGGCTTCGGGCAGCGTGTTTGCGATCATCATTCGCCCGTCAGGTTCGGGGGACGTTTCTCGACGAAAGCGGCGACGGCTTCGCGACGATCGTCGAGGGAGTTTGACAAGAGTTCGTAAGCCATCGCGGCATCCAGCAGTTGTGCGGCAAGCGCACGTAGGGGGATGTTCGCAGTCGTCTTGGTCCACCGAACCGCCCATTTGGGGTTTGCGAGGATCCTGTCCGCGACCTCTGCCACCTTCGCATCGAGTTGGTCGTGCGCAACGACATGATTGATCAGGCCGAGGTGCAGGGCGCGTTCGGCGGTGAGCATCTCGCCGGTCATGAGCAGTTCCTTGGCGCGAGCGAAACCGATCAGTTGCGGCCAGATGATCGCCCCGCCGTCTCCGGCGACCAGGCCGACCTTGACATGCGGGTCGCCCACGACCGCTTTTTCGGACGCGATGATGACATCGCACATCAGAGCGATCGTGGCTCCTAGCCCGGCCGCGGCGCCGTTGAGCCTGCACAGGATCGGCTTTTCGAGTTCCAGGAGAGACGTGATGATCCGCTTTGCTTCAGGGCCTAGAGCACGGAAAGAGGCCGGGTTCTCGATGTGCGTCTTGAACCACGTCGTGTCGCCGCCCGCGCAGAAGGCGCGGCCCGCTCCGGTCAGCACGATCAGGTCGCTTGCCGGGTCGTCCTGCGCATCAAGGAAAATCCGCGACAGTTCGTGATGCATCTCGCCATCGACGGCGTTGACGGGATTAGGCGCTGTCAGCGTCAGCGTGAGGATGCGGTCGCTTCGCGTTGCGACGATGCGTTCATATCGGGAGAAGTCGGGAGTCATCGTTGTGTCGTTCCTCAACCCGCTTCCGCGCCAATCTCGATGATGCGCCGCCCGAAACTGTCACTGGCAAACAGATCGATGAAGGCCTGCGGCGCTGACTCCAGACCGCGATAGCGGTGTTCGCGCACCTTCACTTCGCCCCGCTCGATCATGGCGCCAAGTTCTTCCTGCGCGGCGGGGAAACCCTTCAGGTCATCGAAAACGACCAGACCCTCCATGCGCAAACGGCTGGCAATGAAGTAGCGGGTATTGGTGATGCCGGGTACATCGCCTGTCGCGGCGTTGTAGTCCGCGAGCTGGCCCGAAATCACGATGCGGCCTCCCGGTCGCAACAGAGGGATGACGCTGTCGATCATCGCATTGCCGACATTGTCGAAGAGTACGTCGTAGCCATCGGGGCTCGCAGCCTTGAGGTCAGCAACGAGATCTGACGTCGTCTTGTAGTCGACGATCACATCCAGCTTGGCCTCATCGCGCAACCACACGGCCTTGTCTGCGCCGCTGGCTGTGCCGACCACGCGGGACGCGCCGAGGCCACGGGCGATCTGCGCCGCCGTCGCGCCGACAGGTCCGGCCGCCGAGGTGACCAACACGCGGTCGCCGGCCTTCAACGCGGCGACACGCTTCAGGCCGAACCATGCGGTCATCCCCGGAACGCCAAGCACGCCGATCCAGTATGATAGCGGCAGGCGTCGGTGCGGGATCTTCTGGATGTAGCCGCGGCCAGCGAAGATCGCATGTTCTGCCCAGCCGCCGCCTGTGGCCACGATATCGCCGGCGGCAAAGCGGGGGTTGGCGCTTTCGATCACTTCGCCGATTGCAAACCCGTCGATCGGGTCGCCAATCCGCAGCGGGGGCGCATAGCTGGCCCCGGACGAGAGGCGCGAGCGCGTGCCCGGGTCAGCCGAGCAGTAAAGCGTCCGGGTCAATACTTGTCCCTCGGAGAGCGCCGGCAGGGCTACCTCCTCCACCCGGAATGTCTCACGCGTCGGCCGTCCGACGGCCTGGGCCGCCAGGACGATACGTCGTGAACTGCTTGGACGTTGCGTCATGCTGAGTCTCTGAACTTGCCGCGACACGGTTGGGTAGGGAAGCTGGACTCACGCTGCCGCGAAGTCCACCCGGGTAGAAGTCTGGCGCGAGGCGCTGGACGCCTTCGACTTAGTCCTTCACATTGTACCGCAGGGTAACACATGGGAGGTCGGATCGTGAATCTGCGTTCGATTCTGTTGACGGGTCTTTCGGCCTTCGTCCTGGCAGCGTGCGTCGACCAGCGCACCGTCTCTAGCGACCCTGCCGGGAGTGAGGCGACCGCCGACGCTCCGCGGCCGGCGCCCAACGCCCTGAAGAACGCCTATTTCGGCGACCTGCACATTCACACCCGCAACTCGTTCGACGCCTACATCTTCAATGTGCGCGCTTCCCCCGATGAAGCCTACGCCTACGCCAAGGGCGGCGCGATCAAGCATGCCACCGGGGTTGATCTGAAGATGAAGTCGGGACCGCTCGACTTCATGGCGATCACAGACCATGCCGAATATCTCGGCGTGCTTCCGGCCATCGACACCGAAGGCGATCCCTATGCCAAGGTGCCGTATGCCAAGGAGCTGTTCTCCACCGATCAGGTGCAGGTGAACACGGCTTTCCGGAAGTTTGCTGACACGCTGCGCGATGGCCAGCAGATGCCGGAGTTCGCCGATCTCCGCACGGTGAAAAATGCATGGATGGACATCATCTCGGCGGCTGAAAAGCACTATGAGCCGGGCAAGTTCACGACGCTGATTGGTTATGAATTCACCTCAGCGCCCGAAGGCCGGAATCTGCATCGGAATGTGATCTTTTCCGGCGCGACGGCGCCGATGATGCCGCACTCGGCGCTGCAGTCGCAGAACCCCGAGGATTTGTGGAAGTGGATGGACCAGCAGCGGGCGCTGGGCATGGAATCGCTCGCCATCCCGCACAACGGCAACGGTTCGAACGGAACGATGTTCGAACGCACCAAGTGGAATGGACAGCCGGTTGACCGGGAGTGGGCCGAGCTGCGGCTTCGCAATGAACCGTTGGCGGAGGTAACTCAGGTCAAGGGCACGTCGGAGACGCATCCCTTGCTGTCGCCCAATGACGAGTTCGCCGGCTTCGAGATCATGGAGTGGTATATCGGCAACGCGATCCCGATCACCAAGTTCGACGGCGGCTACGTCCGCAAGGCGCTGAAGGATGGCCTCGAGATCGAAGCCGCCACGGGCGCCAATCCATACAAGGTTGGGTTGGTGGGTGCGAGCGACACTCACAACGCGGCTGGAAGCTACGAGGAAGACAACTACCACTCGAAGGTTGGCATTCGGGACGCCACGCCAGACCTGCGAGGCTCTGCGCCGCCTGCCGGCAAGACGTGGGACAATTATGAGATACCCGACAATATCGCCCGCTTTTCCACCTGGGGCGCGTCGGGGCTGACGGGGGTCTGGGCGCCAGAGAATACGCGCGAGGAAATCTACGCCGCATTCCGCCGCAAGGAGACATTTGCGACCACGGGTCCGCGCATGCGCGTGCGATTCTTTGCCGGCTATGGCATTGGCGGCGCATCGCTGGCGACCGACGAAGGCGTCAAGGCCGCGTACGCGAATGGCGTGTCGATGGGCGCTGACCTTGTTGGCAGGCCCGACGGCGCGCCGGACTTTCTCGTCATGGCGATGCGCGACGCAAACTCGGCGCCATTGCAGCGCATCCAGATCGTGAAGGCCTGGCTCGATGGCGCCGGCAAGGCGCAGGAGAAGGTGTTCGATGTGGCTTGCGCGGACGGCGGCGCAATCAATCCGACGACGCATCGCTGTGCAGACAATGGCGCGACCGTCGATGTGAAGACTTGCGCCTACACGCAGGACAAGGGCGATGCCGAACTGAGCGCGAGCTGGAAGGACCCGGAGTTCAACCCGAGGGCCAACGCATTCTATTATGCGCGCGTGATCGAGAATCCGACCTGCCGTTGGTCGACATGGGACGCGATCCGCGCCGGAATCGCGCCTAGCCCGCATCTGGAGACGACGATTCAGGAGCGCGCCTATACGTCGCCGATCTGGTTTATCCCGACCAGGGCCACCTAGGCCCTGGTGATGGAGCAAGGGGACGGACGTGAAGGTGGCCGGGGAGGCGGCTTGGCTGCTCTCGTCGGGCGGGTGGTTCGCGAGCCACTTGTGCATTTCATGGCAATCGGCCTTGCCCTGTTTCTCGCCTATGGCCTGATCAAGGGCCCCGACGAGGGCTCCACGGGGGGCGCGATCGCGATCTCGCAGGGCCGCGTCAACCAGATCGCCGAGAGCTTCCTCCTGCTTTCGGGGCGCATGCCGAGCCGGGGTGAACTCGAAACTCTCGTTGACGACTTTATCAGCGAGGAGGTCGCCTATCGCGAGGCGGTCGCTATGGGGCTGGATGCGGATGACACCATCGTGCGCCGGCGCATGCGCCAGAAGCTGGAATTCCTGATCGAGGATGGCGCGGCCAGCAGCGAGCCCACAGACGCTGACCTCCAGCAATGGCTGGATGCCAATGCTGACCTATATCGGATGCCGGAGCGCCGCGCGATCCGTCAGGTCATGGCCAGCGCCGACCGTCGCGGAGAGTCAGCCAAGGCCGACGCCGAGAAGTTTCTGGCGCGTCTCAACGCCAAAGCCGACCCGGCAGGGATGGGCGATAGATCCATGCTTCCTGCTGCAATGCCTCTGACAACGCAGGCCGGCATATCGTCCCTGTTCGGCGATGAATTCGCCGCGGCGGTTTTCTCGCATAAGGGGGAGAGCTGGTTCGGCCCTGTCGCGTCTGCTTTTGGTCACCATGCCGTGCTGCTCATGGAGATTGAGCCGGGCCGCGCTTCAGCGCTTTCCGAGATACGCGACAAGGTTCGCGCCGACTGGATCGAAGCCCGGCGTAATGCAGGGCGGGACGAATTCCACGCACGCATGCGCAAGCGCTATGACATCAGCATCGATTGGCCTGACCCGTGGAGTGACCTGCCTGCGACGGCCAATCCCGAACCGAAGACGAAGCGCACCCCCGAGGTCGGCGAGTGATCCTGCGCCTTGTCCTGTTGTTGCTCGCGGGCCTCGCTGGTCTCGCGCCCAGTGCCGCGGCGCACGAAATCCGCCCTGCGTTCCTCCAGATCCGGGAAATCGAGCCGCAGGTCTACGATTTTCTGTGGAAGACACCCGCCCGCGGCGACATGCGGTTGGCGCTCAACGTCATTCAACCAGAATCCTGCGCTAACGCCTCCGAGCCACGCGCTGCCCTGGTCGATGGCGCTGTCATCCAGCGGTGGCGTGCGAAGTGTGCTGGCGGGCTAGTGGGCCAGACGGTTGCAGTCGAGAACCTCTCGCGCACGCTCACGGACGCCATCGTCCGTTTCGAGCCGCTCGATGGCGCCCCCACGACATTTCGCGTCACGCCGGATGCGCCTGCGATCGTGATTCCGGCTATGCAGCCGTGGCCGGAAGTCGCCGGCACATTTTTCGTGCTTGGCGTGGAGCACATCCTGCTGGGGTTCGATCACCTGCTGTTCGTCTTCGCGCTGTTGCTCCTGATCAGCGACGTCCGCAGACTGCTAGGAGCCATCACGGCGTTCACCGTTGCGCATTCGCTGACCCTTGCCGGGACGACGTTCGGCTGGATCAGCCTGCCTTCCGCGCCGGTGGAGGCGACCATCGCGTTATCGATCATGTTCCTCGCGGTCGAGATCGTCAGGGTCAGCCGGGGAGCGACAAGCCTGACGTCGCAGGCGCCCTGGCTTGCCGCCTTTGCATTCGGCCTGTTGCATGGATTCGGATTTGCCGGAGCGTTGCGCGAGATCGGGATCCCGGAAGACTCCGTTGCAACAGCGCTTTTGTTCTTCAATCTCGGCGTGGAAGCGGGCCAACTCGCTTTCATCGGCGTGGTCCTGCTCGGCGTGCTCGTGTGGAGGCGCGTTGCCCTGCCGACGCCGGAGTGGGTTCGGCTGGCGCCCAGCTATGCAATCGGCGCCATCGCGGCTTTCTGGTTCCTCGAACGCACCGCAGCGATTCTGACCTGAGACCGGCGATCATGCTGCTCGGCTTTGCCCTCCGGTCTTCGTCCGCGTCATGCAGGCATTGTCCGCTAAGCCCCGCAACAATGGCATGTCTTTCCGTACGGGCATGACTTGCGCGGCACCCTGCATCCGCGCAACGGTGCTGCCAGTGAAGTTCAGGCGGACCTAGATAATGCAACTGATCAGCGAGACAGCCGTCGAGGGTCGGCCCGGCCCTGTTTTTCAGGAAATATACCCAAGGCTGGAGGGGCTGCAGTTTCACGATGGGAAGGCCTTCACGCGCGGCCAACCCTTCGACACGTTTGCCCGGCTGCGTGAGTCGTCCCCCGTGTGCTGGCATCCCGAGCCGGGCGACCTGCCGGGCTTCTGGGCCGTGACGCGGCATGCCGACGTGATGCGGGTGAATGGTGATCCCGCGACGTTCTCCTCGCAGCGCGGCGGCATCCTCATGGTGACGCCGAAGCCGGGACAGGGGCACATCCTGCTTCAGCGCGCCTCGCTTGATACAATGATCAATCTCGATGCGCCGCAGCACCTGCAGCTTCGTCGCGAGCACATGCCGTTCTTCACGCCAGCCTATCTCAACCAGCTGAAGGCCAAGGTGGTGGCGGAAGTCGGGCGCATGCTGGATGACATGGCCCCGAAGGGCGGCGGCGACATGGTGGAGATGTTTTCCTCGCGCCTGCCGCTCTACACGCTCTGCGAAATCCTTGGCGTGCCGGAAGCGGACCGTCCGAAATTCCTGCACTGGATGCACTATCTTGAACTGGCGCAGAACCTGGCGGCGGAGCAGATGGCCGCGCCGCTGACACCCAGCATCGAACTCATGCAGTTCGTGGCGGACTTCAACGCGAATGTGGAAGAGATGTTCGCCTACGGCCAGCACATGCTCCACAAGCGCAGGCTGGATCCGCAGCCGGACCTGATGAGCGCGATTGCGCGTGCTCAGGTGGACGGCCAGTTGCTGAGCGATGAGTATCTCGACGGGTCGTGGCTACTGATCATCTTTGCCGGCAACGACACGACGCGGAATACGCTGTCGGGCGCAATGAAGCTGCTGACCGAGTTTCCCGACCAGAAGGCGAAGCTGATTGCAGAGCCGGATCTGCTCGCCAACGCGGCGGACGAGTTCATCCGCATGGTCAGCCCGGTGATCTACATGCGGCGCACCGCCTTGCAGGATGCGGACATCGCAGGCCAGAAAATCGCGGAAGGCGAGAAGGTGGTGATGTACTACGGCGCGGCCAACCGCGATCCGGCTGTCTTCGAGAATCCGGACAAGCTGGATGTGGCGCGCGCAAATGCGAGCAAGCACATTGCCTTTGGTTACGGGCCCCACGTCTGTCTCGGCAAGCGTGTGGCGCAGATCCAGCTCGAGGAAGCGTATCGCCAGATCCTGGGACGGTTCCCGGATATCGAATGGACCGGCGAGATCGACATCGCGCCCAACAGCTTTGTTCATGCTATCAGCAAACTAGGGGTGCGTTACACACCGCGAAGCTGAGTGCATTGCGGACTGCACTCGGGATACCGGGGTAGGGTCAAGGGAGAAACGCCTTGGGCGATATTGTCAGCGGCGCGCGCCGCATCGACACCGCAGCATTGGATTTACGCGCGGCCCGGGCGGCGAGTGGACTCGCCAGTCTCGGCGTGGTGCGGGGCGACATCATTGCCCTGTTCCTGCGCAATGACATTGCCTTCTTCGAGGCGAGCATCGCGGCGGGACTAATTGGAGCTTATCCCACGCCCGTCAACTGGCATGGCACCGCCGAAGAGGCGCGCTATATCTTCGAGAACTCCGGCGCGAAGGTGATTGTGGTCCACGCCGACCTGCTCGGCCCGATCCAGCGCGTGATCCCTGATGGGGTCGCTGTCCTGGTCGTGCCGACGCCCCCAGAACTTGCGGAGGCTTACGGTGCGCGCCCGGAGGCGAGCGCCGTTCCCGCCGGCATGGTCAACTGGAGCGTCTGGGTCGACAGTTTCGAGCCTTATACAGCCCCACCCGCGCCATCGCCGGGTACGATCATCTACACATCGGGAACGACAGGTCAGCCCAAGGGCGTGCGCCGTGCGCAGCCGACGCAGGAGCAGCATGAGCTCAGCATGCGCAACCTCGTCTACGTGTTTGGCTTCACGACACGTCCGCCGCCGCAGATCGTCGCGGCGATGGTGGGGCCGATGTATCATTCGGCGCCCAACGCCTACGGCATGGTTGCGGCGCGCATCGGGGCGACCATCCTGCTCCAGCCACGCTTCGACCCTGAAGACCTCCTCAGGATGATCGAGGAAAAGAAGATCACGCACATCCACATGGTGCCGATCATGTTCAACCGGCTGTTGAAGCTGCCGGAAGAGGTGAAGCGGAAATACGATCTGTCATCGCTCGAGTTCGTGGTTCACGCCGCCGCGCCATGCCCGCCGCCCATCAAGCGTGCGATGATCGAGTGGTGGGGCCCGGTGATCAATGAATACTACGGTTCGACCGAGGTCGGCAGCGTGACCTTCTGCACGGCGGCGGAGTGGCTCGCCCACCCGGGAACGGTCGGCAAGGCGATGCCGGGCGCCGATGTGAAGGTCATCGACGCAGATGGCAATTCGCTGCCCGCGGGCCAAATCGGCGAAGTGGTCGCAAAGTTCCCCGGCATTGCCGACTTCACCTATCACAAGGATCACGCCAAGCGCGTTGCATCCGAGAAGGCAGGGCTGATTGCGCCGGGCGATGTGGGCTATCTCGACGCCGACGGATTCCTGTTCCTCTGCGATCGCGCCAAGGACATGATCATCTCTGGCGGCGTCAACATCTATCCCGCGGAGATCGAGTCCGTGTTGCACCGCATGCCCGGCGTCGCGGACTGCGCCGTCTTCGGCGTGCCCGACGATGAGTATGGCGAGGCGGTGCATGCATGCGTGCAACTGCAGCCAGGCGCCTCACTGTCGGACGCCGATGTGAAGGCGTTTCTGCGCCAGCATATCTCGGGGTTCAAGACACCCAAGGCGATCGACTTCCATGCCGAGCTTCCGCGTGAGGACTCGGGCAAGATATTCAAGCGCAAGCTGCGCGAGCCCTTCTGGGCCGGTCGCGCCACACGCATCTAGTCATTACGAGAGGCCGAACATGAATTTCGATTTTTCCGACGACCAGAAGATGCTGCGGGATCAGGCGCGCAAGTATCTCGATGACAAGTGCAGCCGGAAGGCTGTGCGCGAGGTGCTGAACGACGCAGGCAAGTCGCATGACGCTGCGCTGTGGAAGGGTGTGGCGGAACAAGGCTGGCTCGGGGTTGCGATACCGGAGGAGTTCGGCGGGCTGGGGCTCGGCGGCCTCGAACTGTGTGTCCTGGCCGAGGAGGTCGGCCGCGCTGTTGCGCCTATCCCGTTCTCGTCGACCGTGTACTTCTTTGCCGAGGCGGTGCTCGCGTCAGGGTCAGCAGCGCAGAAGCAGGCCCTGCTGCCGAAGCTTGTCAGCGGCGAGCTGGTCGGCGCGTTCGCGGTCTCGGAAGGTCCGGGTGCGCCATCGCCCAACAGTATTGAAGCGAGCTTCGATGGAGCGCGGCTTTCCGGCGTGAAGATCCCGGTCACTGACGGCGACATCGCCACGCATGCAGTCGTTCTGGCGCGTGAGGGGCAGGGGCTGTCGCTGGTTGTCGTGGCGCTCGATCAGGCGGGGGTGAAGCGTGAGACGCTGACCACACTTGATCCGACGCGCGGCCATGCGCGGCTGACATTCGACAAGGCGAGCGCGGAACGGCTTGGCAAGGCCGGCGAGGGCTGGTCGCTGACCGAGGCGGTGTTCGACCGCGCGGCTGTGCTGATCGCGTTCGAACAACTCGGCGGCGCGCAGGCGTGCCTCGACATGGCGGTCGATTACGCGAAGGGTCGCTACGCCTTCTCGCGCCAGATTGGCTCGTTCCAGGCCATCAAGCACAAGCTGGCCGACATGTATGTGGCGATCGAGCTTGGTCGTTCGAACGCATATTATGGCGCATGGGCGCTATCTACGGAGTCGTCGCAGCTGCCGCTGGCCGCCGCCGCGGCGCGGGTCGCCGCGAGCGACGCCTACTATTTCGCCGCCAAGGAAAACATCCAGGCGCATGGCGGGATGGGCTTCACCTGGGAAGTCGACTGCCATCTCTTTTATCGCCGGGCAAAGCTGCTGGCCGTGCAGGCTGGCGGGCCGGGCGTCTGGAAAGAGAAGCTCGTCCGTCGCCTTGAACTCAAGAACGCCGCTTAGGGAGAATACAGATGGATTTCAATGACGCTCCCGAAGAAGCCGCCTTCCGCGCCGAAGCGCGCAGCTGGCTCGAGAAAACGCTCGGAACGCCCAACGCGAAGGCGAGCCTTCGCGTGGAGGGGGCCGAGGCCTTGAAGGCCGCGAAGGACTACCAGAAGAAGAAGGCCGAAGCGGGCTATGCCGGGCTCACCTGGCGCAAGGAAGTTGGCGGGCGCGAACTGCCCCCGATCTTCTCCGTGATCTTCGGGCAGGAAGAGCAGAAATTCCAGGCGCCGACTGGCCCCTTCGCGATCGGCCTTGGCATGTGCATTCCAACGGTCATCGCGTTTCATTCAGCAGAGGGCATCAAGCGCTATGTCGCCCCTGCGCTGCGCGGCGAGGAAATCTGGTGCCAACTGTTCTCCGAACCCAGCGCGGGCTCGGATGTCGCTGGGCTCAAGACGCGTGCGGTCAAGGATGGCAATGACTGGGTCGTCAACGGTCAGAAGGTCTGGACGTCAGGCGCGCACTATTCCGACTACGGGATCCTCCTGGCGCGCACGAACCCCGAGAAGGAAAAGCACAAGGGCCTCACCATGTTCGTCGTGAACATGAAGGCGCCTGGGGTAGATGTCCGCCCGATCCACCAGATGTCTGGCGGATCGAACTTCAACGAAGTCTATTTCAACGACGTACGGATTTCCGACTCCGAACGCCTCGGCGAGGTCGGCAATGGCTGGAACGTTGCGCTCGTTACGCTGATGAATGAGCGGCTTGCCGTGGGCGGGTCGTCCGGGCCGGAGTACGCGGAAATCCTGGAGCTTGCACGCAACACGCCGTCGCCCTCAGGCAAGGGCACGCTCCTGCAGGATCAAGCCTTCCGCGAAAAGCTGGCCAGCTGGTATGTAAGCGCCGAGGGCTATACGCTCGGGAAGTACCGCACCATGACTGCGCTCTCGAAGGGGCAGACCCCGGGCCCCGAAAGCTCGATAGGCAAGATCCTGAACGCCAACCGGATGCAGGATATCGGCAACGCCGCCATCGAGGCCGAAGATCATTTCGGGATCATCAGCGATCCGGCGCTCGCGCCGATGCAGGGCGCTTTCCACAACGCCTACATGTGGGCGCCCGGACTGCGCATTGCAGGCGGCACTGACGAAATCCTGCGCAACATCATCGCAGAGCGCGTGCTTGGACTTCCGCAGGATGTACGCGTGGACAAAGGGGTCGCGTACAAGGACTTGCCCACTGGAAGGTAGGGTTCGTCCTGCGCGTTCATGTGTGAAAGCGGCAAACGCAGCTTGACAGCGAAGGCGCAGCCCGCTGTGCGCCCGCGCCTGAAAGCTATGGCTTGCGCCGGACTCACGATGCGCTAGTCAGGCGCTCCTTCCAAAAGGGATTCGTCATGGCCGATGGGCCTGCTTCAAAGGCACAGGTTGTCGTTGCGCGCGCGGAATGCGCGATCGGCGTTGCGGTCGTGCGCATTGCGGAGGCGCTCAACAGGAAGAATGTGCTGGCGATCATCTCGAGTGATTACCGTGCCCGCGACGTTTACGCGGCGCTCCAAGGGGCCGTGCCGAAGGCCGAAATCGTCTTCTTTCCCCCCAGTGACGCATTGCCCGGCGACACCCAACCTCCCACGCCCGCAAACACTGGCGTGCGCCTTGCGGCGTTAAGGCGAAGCCGCGAACTGGCCCGCGCGAAGGCGCGCAAGGTCGTGTGTGTCACCACAGCCGAGGCTGCGAGCGAAATGCTGCCGAAGCCCGGCACTTTCGATGGTCCACTTACACGCTTCTCTGAAGGTGGCCGCCTCGACGCGGACGCCTTCCGAAAAGTCGTCAGCAGCATCGGTTACTTCGAAGACGATCGCGTCGATGAGCCGGCCGAATTTGCCATGCGCGGCCGAGTCATCGACATCTTCCCGGCCAATGCCGAGCGGCCCGTCCGCATCGAGCTGTCCGGCGGCGTCATCCAGCGCATTCGGGAGTTTGACTCTGTGAGCCAGCGTGGCAAGCGCGATTTGCCTCACATCGATTTTGGCGGCGCCGCCTGGCCCGTTCTGCTGGGCCGCAGCAACACGCTGTTTGACTATTTTCCCGACGCACTGATTGCGATCGATCCAGGCGCCGTTGCGGAGCGCACGCGCTACCTTAGCCTTGCCTCGGATTCCATTCAGGGTGTGCGCCGCAAAAACTCGCCCGCAATACAGAACATTGTGCAGCAAGCGACCTGGGACGCCGCCACGAAGAAGCGCAGTGCGATCGACCTGTCGGCTGGCGTCGATGAACGGACGATCCGCTTCTCCGCCAATTCCGATCCCGTAAAGGCCATGAACGCGGAGATCGCGGCGGCCTTCAAGGACAAGGCGCGCATCGTCATCGCCGGCTCAGACCACGACCTGCGTTTCATCAAGAAGCGCCTGCCGCGCAAGCTGGCGCAAGGTGCGCGGCCCATCCCGAGCTGGAACGAGGCGGACAGCGGATGGCTGAACCGCATCAAGTTACTGGATATGCGGCTGCAGCTCAGCTGGCGCGAACAGAAGCGCCTCGTGATCTCCGCCCGGGAAGTCCTCGGCAGCAATGCAGGGCTTGCGGCGGCCGCTGGCGACAATGGCGAGCACCTGCTGGAAATCGGTGACGTCTGCGTCGGCGACGTGGTCATCCACGAAGACCACGGGATCGCCGTCATCGCCGGTCTGAGCCGTCCGTCGGGATCGAGCGCAGTCGTCGAGGCGATCGAGCTCGAGTACGCCGGCGGTGCGCGGCGTCTTGTGCCGGTGGAAGAAGCCGACCGCATCTGGCGCTATGGCGCGGATCGGACTGCCGTGACGCTTGACGGGCTGGATGGCGCGAGCTGGCGGAAGCGCCGCCTCGTCATCGATAAGGCCATGACGGATACCGCAGCTGACATGACGCGGCTGGCGAAGGAGAACGCGAAACGGAAGGGCGTGAAGATCGAGCCCGATCCGGGCGCCTATGCGGATTTCGTTACGGGGTTTCCGTTCTCCGAAACGCCGGACCAGACGCGGGCGATCAACGCTGTCAGGGATGATCTCGCCTCTGGAAAGCCTATGGACCGGCTTGTCGTCGGCGATGTCGGCTATGGCAAGACAGAGGTTGCCCTGCGGGCGGCCGCCCTGGTTGCGCTGGCAGGCAAGCAGGTTGTGATTTCGGCGCCGACAACAGTACTGGTGCGGCAGCACTTTGAGACATTCAAGCTGCGCTTCGAGCGGACAGGTCTGAAAGTCGCCTCTCTGTCACGCCTCTCGGACGCCGCGGATCGCAAGCGCGTAAAGGCGGGGCTGGCGGATGGATCGATCTCGGTCGTCGTCGGAACTGGCGCGGTGGCGTCCGAGAATGTCGAGTATGCCAAACTCGCGCTGGTCGTCATCGACGAGGAGCAGCGCTTCGGCGCAGCGGACAAGGCGAAGTTGCGTGACCTCGCCGGAGCGAGCGGCCATCTGCTGAGCCTCACCGCCACCCCGATTCCGCGCACCCTGCAGAACGCGCTGCTCGGTCTAAAGCAGATGTCGGTCATCGCGACGCCTCCCGCGCGCCGTCAACCGATCCGCACGCTGGCAGGCACGTTCGACGAACACCAGGTGCGTACCGCGTTGTTGCGCGAGAAGGACAGGGGCGGGCAGAGCTTCGTCGTCGTGCCCCGCATCCAGGATATCGCGGCGATGGAAGCGACGCTGCAGCGACTGACGCCGGACCTGGAGCTTCTGAAGGCGCACGGCGAGATGCCTGCCGCGGAGATCGACACATCCATGGTCCGCTTCGCAGGCGGGCTCGGCGATGTTTTGCTGGCAACCAACATCATCGAGGCCGGGCTCGACGTGCCCCGTGCGAACACGATGATCATCTGGCGTGCTGATCGCTTCGGTCTGGCCCAGCTACACCAGTTGCGTGGTCGCGTGGGGCGCGGCAACCGGCGCGGCCATATCCTGCTGACCACAGAGCCCGGAATGTCGCTCACCGAAGCGACACGCAAGCGGTTGCGGACACTCGAATCGCTCGACCGGCTCGGCGCCGGTTTCGCGATCAGCGCGCGCGATCTCGACATCCGTGGCGCCGGCGACCTGGTCGGCGATGCGCAGAGCGGCCACATGAAGCTGATCGGCATCGATCTCTATCAGCACCTGCTGGAGCGCGCAGTGCGCGAGGCGCAGGGCGAAACGCTGGAGCGCTGGACGCCCGTGATCAACCTGGGCATCAACGGCCGCATTCCGGCAGACTGGATCCCGGAGGCGGACTCGCGGCTGTCGCTTTACCTGCGTCTGGCGCGTCTGACATCACGCCAAGAACAGAACGCCTTCGAGGAAGAACTGATCGACCGCTTCGGCGAAGAGCCCGAGGATGCGTCTATCCTGCTGCGCATCGCCAATGTGCGGACGCTGGCGCGGGTCGCACATATCGCGAAGGTCGATGGCGGGCCGACGGCGATCGCCTTCACGCCGCGGGTTGAGCCGACGAAGAAGGCGGTCGCCGAGGCGGGACTGGTGGCGCGCAACGGCCGTCTGATCCTGGAGGAGGCCATCCCGGGCCCTCCCGAGCGCCTCGCGCGCGTCGAAGAGGTGCTGGGCCAGCTTGCGGGCGGGCGAAAGCGGGCCTGATCCGGCCATTCATTGATTGACTTGGAACCACTTGCGGCCAGCGCGCGCGGGGGACCGATATCAATCTATCGAGGCGGGAAACGCCTAGGCTTCGAAGGTTCTGTTCATGACCGGCTATGCGGCGGAGGCGGCGGTGCGCAGCGAGTTACAAGGAACAGGAACGGACATGCTGACCAAGCCTATCACGCTTGGGAATCTGACGAACAAAATCCAGCAGATGTTCTTCCTCGACGAAGCCGACAGAGGCGCCTGAAGGGATTCAGACCTGCTCGGCGTTTTGGCGCATCCGCGCCAGCCTGATGCCGCCATCCATTGCGTCGGCCGCCGGATTTGTCAGGCGAGCAGCCGTGCTCTCGGGGATGTAGGGACGAATGAATTCGACCAGGCCGCCGACAAGCGCCACGCGTGGCGCTCCACGATCCAGCACGGCTTCGGCAAGGCCGGCGATATGCACGGCGGCGTCCCGCAGGAGGTTGCTGGCGGCGGGCTCCCCGGCGGCCGCGTGCTTGATGACGATCGCTGCGAAGGCGGCATAGTCGGTGGCGTTGGCAGTCTCTGACCACCGGATGACGACGGCGGGATCGGACGAGAACCGTTCGAGGATTTCCTCAGCGAAAGCCGTCTGCTTTGCGCGCCCGTCGAGCGTGCGGAGCGAGTAGCGGATGGCATTAAGGCCGATATGCGCGCCGCTGCCTTCATCAGACACCGGGAAGCCATATCCGCCGACGCGGATGGTCTTGCCCTTATAGGTGATCCCGATGCTCCCGGTGCCGCACACGACAATCCCGCCTTCGTCGCCACCGAACGCGCCGAGCCACGCGAGATAGCCATCGCCCTCGAACCAGGCTTTGGCGAATGGATGCTGCCAGGACTCCAGCGCCTGACGTGCGCCGAGATGGCCCGTGCCCGCAAGGCCGATGCCTGCATAGGTCCGCGCGAGCGCGTCTTCGCCGAGACCGGCCTGCGAAAGCGCCTGAGCCGTCGCCGCAAGGATCGACGCGCTGGCGGCCTGGATGCCGAAGCGCATGGTGGCGGGTCCGGAAACGCCTTCGCCCAGCGTGCGGCCATTGGCGCTCGCCAGCCGCGCGCGGCACCGCGTTCCGCCGCCATCCACGCCGAGGAAAAGCGTTTCCGCCATTGCGCATGTCTATCGTGGTTCGCGCGCCATTCAATGCGCGACGTTTCCGTGAGATACCCCGCGCATGAGCACCGAAGATCTCAGCCCGCGCTATCTCGACCTCGACCGGCTTTCCGCCATCGAGCAGGTTGGACTCTTGCACGAGAGCCAGGCTGAAGCCATCGCAGCAGTTCAGCCAGCCTTGCCCGCGATCGCAGCTGCCGTTGAGGCGGCGGCTCAACGGTTGAGACGGGGAGGCCGGCTGGTCTATTGTGGCGCCGGGACATCGGCGCGGATCGGGGTCCAGGACGGTGCGGAACTCCGGCCGACGTTCAGCTGGCCGGCGGACAAGGTAGCGTTCGTAATTGCGGGCGGCGAGAAGGCCCTGCTTCGTGCGGTTGAGAACGCCGAGGACTCAGGCGAGGACGGCGCCGACCAGATCGCAAAGCTCGGAGTCGGACCGGATGACGTGGTGCTGGGCATCGCGGCCAGCGGCAACACGCCTTTCACGGTGGCGGCTGTGGAGACAGCCCGCCGGCTGGGTGCGCTGACGATCGGGGTCGCAAACAATGCCGGGTCGAGGCTCCTCGCAGAATCCGAGCACCCCATCTTTGTCGACACCGGCCCCGAAGCTGTCGCTGGCTCAACACGCCTGAAGGCAGGCACGGCGCAGAAAATTGTACTCAACCTGTTCTCGACCGCGGTGATGATCCAGCTGGGCCGGGTCTATGCCGGCCTGATGGTGGAGATGCAGCCCACAAACGCCAAGTTGCGGCAACGTGCCGAGCAGATGGTCGTGAAGCTGACCGGGTGCGACGCCGCCATCGCTGCGCACGCACTGGCGCGAAGCGGCGGCAAGGTGAAGCTCGCAGTTCTGGTCGTGGCTGGCGTTGACGTCGCCGGCGCTGGGACGCTGCTTGACCGGAGTGGCGGAAGCCTGCGCGCAGCACTCGCCACGGTGCGCGGCGACTAGGCAACCTCAGCGCCGCCGATCCATACCTTGTGAACAGTTAGCGCATCGCTGAAAAGCACGACATCCGCGCGGGCGCCGGGCGCAATCCGGCCATGACTCCCGCCGACACCGAGAAACGCGGACGGGCTCAGGCTTGCCATGCGCAAGGCCTCGTCCGCTGTTGCGTTCAACATGGTCGTCGCATTGCGCGTGGCCTCCGCCAGATCGAGGTGTGCCCCGGCCAGCGTACCGGCTTCCGTTCTGAGAGCGCCGCCTGACACCGCGATGCGCTCGCCGAACAGGGACATCGACGCGTCCTTTGCGCCCACCGTCGCCATGGCGTCGGAAACGAGCATGAGCTTGTCGGTCGACTTCGCTGCGAAGGCAGCCCTTGCAGACACAGGATGCACATGGATGCCGTCGAGAATGAGCCCCGCCCATGTCTGGCGCTCCGCCAGTGCAACGCCGACCACGCCGGGATTGCGTCCTTCGAGCGGGGGCATGCCGTTGAAGAGGTGGGTGAAGCCCGTGACGCCCGCCGCGATCAGCGCCTCGATGTCCGCGTGGGGCGCTGCTGTGTGCCCGATGCTGACTGTGACGCCTGCGGCCGCCAATCTTCGAACATCATCCGGCGAGGCGTGCTCCGACGAGAGCGTCACGAGGACGGGAAACGGCCGCCTCTGCGCGACGAGGGCCAGATCTTCGGCATCCATCGCACGAAGATAGCGCTGCGGATGGACACCGCGACGCGGCTCGGAAAGCCAAGGCCCTTCGAGATGAAGGCCGAGCAGGCCGGGCATCCCCTCGCGAATGCCTTGGTTCACAGCGTCGATGGCGGCTGCAATCTTACCGCGCTCATCCGAAATCAGCGTCGCCATCAGGGCGGTGACGCCCAGCCGGGCGTGAGCCTGCGTGATCGTGCGCAGTGAATCGACCGTGGGCGCATCGTTGAACATTACGCCGCCGCCACCATTGACCTGAATGTCCACAAGCCCCGGCGCAAGCAGGCCTTCCAGTAACGTCGCACCGGGCTGGATGCCGGCCGATATGTGCGTGATCACGCCGCCTTCGATCTGCACGGTCGCGCCGACGAGCATCTCGGCGCCGGTGAACACGCGTGTGGCGGCGAGCTTCAGCACGTCAGCGGGTCTCCGTGATCTTGCTCAACATGGGCGGCCGATCCGGTGAGCGGCCACGGCGAAGCGCGGCGGCGTTCGCGAACAGGTAGAAGCGCGCGAGCATGGCGATCAGCTCAAGCACGGGTTCCTCGTCGGCCGTGGTGTGGACCCCGGGCAGGCCGGTGTCTGGAGAGATCAGCAGCACCGAAGCACCTTGTTGCAAGAGGTCGGCCGCGAGCGTCTTGAGCCCCGGGAACGCCGCATCGCGCTGGGCGAAGATGATCGCACGCAGCGACGGTCCTGCGAGCGCGTAGGGTCCATGGCGGATTTCTGCGGCGCTGATCGACTCCGCGTGAAGCCCGCTCGTCTCTTTCAGTTTGAGCGCAGCTTCCGCGGCGATGGCGAGCCCCGGTCCGCGCCCGACGACATAGACCGGGCCATGGCCGTCGAGAAATCCATCGGCGGATGACCAGTCTGCGGCTATCGCTTTCTCCAGGACTGATGCAGCGCGGCCAAAGGCTGCGCTCATGCCCGACCCCGGGCGCCAATGGCCGACAAGGCCAAGCACCAGCGTCATCGCCGCGATGCAGGACTTTGTCGCGGCGACGCTTGTCTCCGGCCCCGCCATCAGCGGCAGCGTGACATCAACGGCCGTTGTCAGCGGCGATGTGACATCGTTGACCATCGCGACGCGCAGTACGTCCGGGCCCGTGGCCGCGCGACAGAATTCGACGAGGTCAGGGCTGCGGCCCGATTGCGAAATGGCAAGCACCAGAGCCTTCTCAAGCTTCAGTTTTGCGCCATAGATCGAATGTACGGACGGGGCCACGGAAACGGTGGGCAGGTTGAGGCGCGTCTCGAACACGTATTTTGCCAGCAGCGCCGCAGCATCCGAACTCCCGCGCCCGGCGGCAAGGATCAGGCGAGGCTCCAGTGCGCGCAGCCGGGCGCCGAGGTCGGCAAGCTGTCCACTGCATGCGTCGGCCAGCCGCGCCGCGACAGCCGGGGCTTCTCGCGTCTCGCGCTCCATGAGTGTCATGTCGGTCATCTGACGAGAGAATGGACCAATCCGGGCAAGCCGACAAATCCTCGTCTGCGCGGCCCGCGCCGCTACAGTGAAAACTGTTCCCGGAGAATACGTTCGTCCAGGGCGTGTCCCTCGTCGAACAGCATGGTCATCGGCTTGGTGCGGTCCTCGCGGATGGTGACGTAGGCGACGTCGCGAACCTCCTGCGTGTCCGCGGACGCGGCAACCGGGCGGCGATCGGCCTCCAGCACTTCGATCTCGACGCGCGCATCGGCGCTCACCAGCGCGCCGCGCCAGCGTCTTGGGCGGAAGGGCGAGATCGGGGTCAGCGCCATGACATTCGCGCCGATGGGCAGGATAGGGCCATGCGCCGAGAGGTTGTAGGCGGTCGAGCCGGCGGGCGTTGCGACAAGCGCGCCATCGGCTGAAAGTTCCGCCATCCGTTCCTTGCCGTCGACCAGTATCCGCAGCTTGGCCGTCTGCGGGCTTTGCCGCAGCAGCGAGACTTCGTTGATCGCGAGTTTGACCGCCGTGGAGCCGTCGACCCTCGTGGCGGTCATTTCGAGCGGATGGATGACCTGCTTGACCGCTGCGTTGAGGCGCTCGGGCAGACCATGCTCAAGGTACTCGTTCATCAGGAAGCCGACCGTTCCGCGGTGCATGCCGTAAACGGGCAGGCGGTCCGAGAAGCGATCGCGGAGCGTGTCCAGCATCCAGCCATCGCCGCCCAGCGCCACTACGACCTCGGCCTTGTCCAGAGGCGCCTGCCCATACCGCCGCGTCATGGTTTCATGCGCGATCCGGGCTTCCGGTTTTTGCGAGGCCGCGAAATGTATTCTCAAGTCGGCACTCATGAAGCCTCCCGCTGGCCGGACAGCTATAAGGCCGATTTGGGTCCGGCGACAGAATGACTTTTGCCCTGAAACGTTCTAGTTTTCGCGCCACAGGAGACATCACATGGCAGACGATCTGAGAGCCGTGAGCATCAAGGACCGGTGCAGCGCCGAGGAATGGCAGGCCCGGGTGGACCTCGCCGCCCTTTACCGCCTGGTCGCCCTCTACGGCTGGGACGACATGATCTTCACCCACATCTCGGCCCGGGTTCCGGGACCCGAGCACCACTTCCTGATCAATCCTTACGGCTATTTCTTCAACGAGATCACGGCATCATCGCTCGTGAAGATCGACCTCGACGGCAACATCGTCGAGCCGACCGAGTACATGATCAATCCGGCAGGCTTCACGATTCACTCCGCCATCCATGCCGCCCGCGAGGATGCGAAGTTCGTGCTGCACGTCCACACCGATGCGGGCGTTGCTGTCGCCTCGACGAAGGAAGGCCTGCTGCCGATCAGTCAGCATGCTTTGGTCGCACTGCCGAACCTAGCCTACCACGACTATGAAGGCATCGCGCTGGACCTCGACGAGCGCGAGCGTCTGGTGGCCGACCTCGGCGACAAGAACGCCATGATGCTGTGGAACCATGGCACGCTGGCAGTCGGCGCGACGGCTGCGCAGTGCTGGACCCAGATCTTCTTCCTCGAGCGCGCCTGCCAAATCCAGGTGATGGCTTCGGCGCAGGGGCGCGAGCATCTGCGGTTGGCGCCAGATCATGCGATCGAGACAGTGAAGCAGCAGCAGGCGATGGCCTCCGGCATGGGCGCGATGCTTGCGTGGCCGGGCTGCCTGCGGAAACTGGATCGCGAGTCACCGGGTTACGACAGCT
>JBBAUA010000001.1:46612-50837 GCA_040398465.1 Hyphomonadaceae bacterium
GCGGGCGGCCATGGGACCTCATTCAATGCGTGGGGCCGCGAGGGGTTCGTGAACCTCGAAGCAGGCCAGAGACCACGCGGCGGATGTAACCGGTCGGTACTCAAGTTCTCCAGCGGCTATGAATTTGCGCCCTCGTGGATGCTTGGGTTCAAGTCGCGGAGCGAAGGTGGGGCGGAAACCGGCAGCGCGAAGGCCGAAATCACGCGGGGCTACGACGTCGATATCGTTTCAGTTGCAGTTGGATGGCGCGAGGAAATCTCGGGCAATTCCGATGAAAAGGGCTGGATTCTGGTGGCCAGAAGCTCGTTTTGAAGGACCTCGCCATTGTCGGCTTTGAAGGCTTGCCGACATACAGTCGTTTGTTAACATTCCTAACGAAGGGTGCGAATCTTTCGCGCGAGGGCGCAAACTGCGCATCAACGGGTGGGACATGGCCAAACAGAAGCCCATCGAGGTCATCACGCCCCCCAATGTCCTGAAAACCAAAGTTGGCGGCCCCTTGCCGGCGCTCGACCAGAAGGCCATCGCCCGCGCCGAAGCTGCGCTGGAGAGGATGTCCTCCCAGTTTGCCGAATGGATCAAGGAAGAACTCGAGCGATTGCTGGAGGCATGGGCCGCCTATGAAGCGGCGCCTGGAACACCGGCTTCGCGGAACGAACTTCATCGGCGCGCCCACGACCTCAAGGGCCTCGCGCCGACTTATGGCTATCCGCTGGTTGGCCGGATCTGCGCTTCGCTGTGCAAGCTGACGGGCGACGAGCATGGCGAGATACACGCGCCGGACAAGCTTCTGAAGGCGCATGTGGACGCGGTGAAGGCTGCCGTGGTTGGCAAGATCATGGGCGCCGATCATCCGGTCGGCCTGGTGCTGGCGTCGGAACTGGAAGCCCACAGCAAGGCTCTGATTGCGTCCCAGGTCCAGCAGCAGGGCTGACTTCAGCCCATCACTTCCTTCATGCGCTCCTCGGTGAGCCCGTAGCCGGCCTCGGCCGGGATCACCAGAACCTTGCCATCCGCCCGATCCTGTACCTGAGGCTCGACGGTCACGACGGTGCGTGAGCGCGCCTGAGCCTCGGCGTCGGCCGCGCTGGCGGCTCGGCCGAGGACTTCGAGGTTGAGGCGGGTGGGGAACATCAGCTTGGCTTGACCCTCCCGGCGGCGGGCGAGAAGCACGTCAGGCGAGACCCATTCATGATCGACAGCCTCGCGTCCGTCATGCCGGACGATCTGCGCGGCAGGGCAGCGGACGAGGAAGAAGTGCGTATCGAAGCGGCGCGGCTCGAAGCTGGGCGTGATCCAGTGAGCGAAGGGAACAAGGCGATCAAGTGTCAGGCGAAGGCCGGCTTCACGGATAAGGGAGAGGAAGCGGGCAGGGTCTGCTTCCACGTCGGCGCGAAGTGAATCAAAGGTTGAGAAGGCTTCAGCGTCGAGTTCGTTACCGCTTCGCGTCGCCAGCAGCAGCCCGGACTCCTCGAAGACTTCGCGCGCCGCTGCGATACGGAGCGAGCGCTGGTAATGATCGTAACTGCCATCTGACAGGTCATCCCACAGCGGATCGGCGTCGGCGGGGGCGACCTTACCGCCGGGAAACACCCATGCACTTGCGCCAAAGGCCATGCCTGCGCTGCGCCGGACCATGAGCACTTCGAGGTCGGGGGCATCGCGAACAATCAGCACTGTGGCTGCAGGCTTCGGTTGGTCGGTGGTGCTCATTGAGACTCCGTAAACCCTCGAAAGTGCCGAACGATTTGATGAAAATTCACCGATCGCGTTTCGGCGGACCTTCAGCCACGCCTGTTATCTATCGGGACAACTCAGCACCTCTGGCGAGACCCCGCAATGACCACTGCACGCGCATCCCACCTGCGGCTTGTCGTGACCGAACCGGTTGCCCCGGTCGTTCGGCAGCCTCGGCTGCGTTTCCGCCCTGTTGTGCGTCTGGCCGATGGCGAGGCTTTCGGCCTGCATGCCGAGGCCGACATCAGCTTCGAGGACACGTTCCAGCCCCGCCACCTGTCCGACGCCACGCTGCCTTCGGCCGCTGGCTGGCTGGGCGACCTGATCGAGCGCGCCGGACGTCTGGCGCAGGAAACCGGCGCCCATCATCGCCCGCTGTCGATCTCCGCCCCGATGGCGGCGCTGGCCGACAAGGATGCCCCGATGGCGGCCGAGGCGGGCGCCGCACGCGCTGGCATCCTGCCTCAGGAGATCCGCATCGATTTCTGTGACGCATCGGTGTCGGCGCTCGAAGACCTCGCACTGGACCGGGTCGATGCATTCCGCCGCCGCGGGTTCCGCGTTGGCCTCGACGCCCGCAAATCCTGGCGCACGCCGATGGGCGCCCGCGCCCGCATGACATTCGAAGCTGTCCGCCTCGATCCCTCCCGCTGCGAGGCGCTTGACATTCCGATGTCGCGCCTCGAAGTCGCCGCGGCGGATGGCATCGCGCTGATCGCCGAGAATGTCCGCTGGCGCGACGCGGACAAGCTTGCTGAACTCGGCGTAAGCTTCGCGACGGCGCCGCGCGCCGACAGCTAGGCTTGGGGCCCGATCCCAGCGGCGGATCTCAGCGTTAGCTTTGTGGGTCCGTGGACAAACTAAAAACGCCGGGCGCAAGCCCGGCGTTTTCGTAGTTTGGTGCGGAAAGACTACGGCCTCGCCGCCGCCTCTTGCGCCGCCTTCTCGTCATTGGCGCGCTTGATGACGTAGGCGAAGATGGCGTCGGTCTGTTCCTCGGTCAGCGTGCCCTTGAAGCCCGGCATGCCGCGCTGGGCGCGGTCGCCTTCGCGGACGGCGCCGTTCCAGCCGCCGCGTGCATTGAGCAGGGCGGAGTAGCGCAGGTCCGGCGCGATCGAGCCGGCGGCGGGCACCGACTGGGCGCCGTGGCAGACGGCGCAGTTGGCGCCGAACAGCATCTCGCCGGACGCCACCGTCTCGTTGCTGGCGGTGAGCAGGGGCGGATCGATCTTCACCTTGACCGGAGCGCCGCCCGCAGTCGTCGTCGGCATCTCGGTAGGCAACGTCGCTGCGCCGCCGATACGATAGACGAGGATACGCGAATTGTTGGCGCTGACCGGCACGGTGCGCTTCTGGCCAACCGGGAGTCCGCGGGCGCCGACAAGGATAGCAACCTGCTGCTGTCCATCGACCGTGAAGGTCGACGGTGCGGCGACAACTTTCGCCTGAGTTGACGCGCCCCAGAGTTTCTTGCCGGTCCGGGCGTCATAAGCGTTGAACTCGCCGGCGTGATTGCCGGAGAACACGAGATTGCCGGACGTCGCCATCACGCCCGTGCCGCCGCGCGGATCGGTGTTCGGCACGCGCCAGACTTCTTTTGCCGCAATCGGATCCCACGCGATGAGATAGGCCTCGGTGGTCGGCGCCTTGCCGGTGGCGACGACTGGCGTGATGCCCGAAGCAGCGTTGAAGCCGATGCCGGTGTTCCAGCCCTTCAGGTTCACTTCGAACTTGTCGGGCGAGGCATAGGTAGACGATGAGACGTGCACCGACAGATAGACGTAGCCGGTCTCCGGGCTGAACGAGATCGGATGCCAGTTGTGCATGCCGAGCGCTGCGGGTGCGACGATGGCGGGCTGGCCGGTGATGTCGAAACGGGCTTCGGGAACTTCAACCGGGCGGCCGGTCTTCATGTCGACATGTGTGGCCCAAGTGAGCGGCGCGAACTTTTCGGCGCTCAGCAGTTTGCCGGTCTTGGCATCGAGCACGTAGAAGAAGCCGTTCTTTGGCGCCTGCATCACGACGCGGCGCTTGCCTTCCGGATAGTTCAGGTCGGCGACCATGATCGGCTGCGTCGCCGTATAGTCCCAGGTTTCGCCGGGCGTTGTCTGATAGTGCCACTTGTACTTGCCGGTGTTCGGGTCGAGCGCGACGATGGAGGACAGGAACAGGTTGTCGCCGCCGCCGGGCGAGCGATACTTCTGGTTCCACGGTGTGCCGTTGCCAGTGCCGACATAGATGGTGTCGAGCTCGGGATCGTAGGCCATGCCGTCCCACAGCGTGCCGCCGCCGCCGAGCTTCCAGAACTCGCCATTCCACGTCTTGCGGGCTTCGGCGAGTTCAGGCTGCTCGTCGCCTTTGGCCGGATCGCCGGGCACGGAGTACCAGCGCCACGCCTGCGCGCCGGTCTCGGCGTCGTAGGCGGTGACGTAGCCGCGCACGCGGTATTCGGCGCCGCCATTCCCGATGATGACCTTGCCCTTCACGA
>JBBAUA010000001.1:50937-201146 GCA_040398465.1 Hyphomonadaceae bacterium
TTCACCATCGACCACGCGGTGGTGAGGTACATCACGCCATCGACGACGACGGGCGTGGATTCCTGGCCGCGCTCGGTGTCGATGTCGGCATACCAGGCAAGACCGAGTTTCGAGACGTTGGTGTCGTTGATCTGGTCGAGCGGGCTGAAGCGCTGTTCGCGATAGTCGCGGCCAGCGGCGAGCCAAGAGCCCGGCTCGTTGTCGGCATTGATGAGGCGTTCGGCGGTGACGGCGGTGGCGCCCATCGGGTTGCCCATGGACGCTGATTCGACACTGCCCGACGGAGGGTTGGTGCAACCATACAGACCGAGCAGCAGTGCGGGCGCGGCGACGGCCAGCGACTTCAGATAGGCGCGCATTCGGGACTTCTCCTCCGCAGGCCTGTTTCGGCCCTTTTTTGTTTGCCTTGGCGAAGCATCACGTCGACACCCGACCCCGCCCGGCTGCCGCAAACTAGAAGGCGGCGCCCGATGCGGCAATACGATAGAGTTTCCACGATGCCGCAGCGCAGCGGGCGGGCGCGGCCGAGGGGTTCAGGATGACCGGCCGACTTGAGGCAATTGCGACAAAGGCCGCCAAACGCGCCCCGATGGTCCCTGCAGATCGCGCAAACGTGTCCATCGCCGCAGGCGTGGCGGGGGATTTCCGGGGCAGACAGAAGACCCGGCAAGTGACAGTGCTGTTTGCCGAAGACTGGGCGGCGGCGGTGGCCGGGCTGGACCCCGCGACGGCGTGGACAGTCAGGCGGGCGACCCTGTTGGTCAGCGGCGTCCACAATCCTCAGCGGGCCGGGGATGTCCTGGCAATCGGCGATGTGCGCCTTCTGGTGACAGGCGAGACCCAGCCCTGCTTCCGCATGGACGAGCAACTCCCCGGCCTCTGGGACGCGCTGCGCCCTAATTGGCGCGGCGGCGTGACCGCTAGGGTGATCGCGGTTGGCGACGTTGCTGTGGGAGACACGGCGAGGTGGGTAGAGGGGTAGCGCGACGCGCTACGGCGTCAGGAAGAGCGTCCGCTCTCTTGCCCGCCTGTTCGCGAGCGCCTTCATCACGACGCCGTTCATCCGGTTCCATAACAGGAAAGCATTCGCGGCGCCGGTGCGGTCTTCCTGGTTTACGCGTTTGACGATGGAGGAGCCGCGCGTCTTGCCTGAGCCGACATTGTAGCAGAACGCCACCATGGCGCTGAACTCGTTGAGCGTGACCGGCACCTTGACATAGCGTTCGATCGCCTCCTCGCACCAATGCAGGTCTTCGCGCAGGAAGACGTCGGCCTCTTCCTCGGTGATGGCGTCCTTCTCGCCTTCGAGCATGAGATGACCATAGCCGATCAGCCAGAGCCCGCCGAGCTCGTAAGCCTCGAGCCTCAGCTGTTCCTCTTCCTTGATGATCTGCACCGCCGTGTGGTTGGTGTTGTAGACGTGCGGCAGGCTGTAGACTGGCCGCGGGTCGAGGGCGTCGAGGAAGTTCACCTCACCGGTCAGCGGCACCAGCGGAATGCCGCCCGCCGTCGGGATCGCCTCGCTCTCGCCATCGGGCACGAGCGTTTCCGGGGCTGGCGCCGATACAGCTGCCGCGGGCGCCGCCTCCGCGCCTGCGCTGCGTGGGGCAGGCGAGCACGATGCAATGAGGCTTGCGCCAGCGATCGCAGCGAGCAGTCTTTTCGTCGTCCCCACGTCTGCGTCCTCCGTCCCGGCCGCTCGGCGGCACACAAGCACAGGCAACGCCCAAGTAAAGCGTGCAGCGCCGTCCCGCACGCTGCGGGGTATACGGACGTTGCGAAGCAGGGAATCGAATGCTTCGCGTTTACTTCCTGATTACAGTCATGAACAAAGCAAACTCGCACGAATACGAACAGAAAATTGCATCAAACTCGTTCGATTTAGCGATTGCTTAGTCAAGCGCGTGTATCTTCACACCATAAGCCGAGCAAATCGGCAAACAGACAAAAACAACGATGGTGGTGGTGGTGATGACGAACGCTAAGGTCCGCGATATCGCGGCTGACGAGAACGTTGAGCAGTCTTTCCTGAAAGCACTGTCGTTGCTGGAGCAGGCGCATCGCCGCCTCCACGACGTCGTGAAGGACAACCTGGAACGCAATGGCGAGCGCTCGCTCACCGGCGTTCAGGCCCTCCTGCTGTATGAGATCGGCGAAAGCGAAACGCCTGCCAGCGCCCTGCGCGCTCGCGGCTCCTTCGCCGGCACGTCGATGTCGTACAATGTGAAGAAGCTTCAGGAAGGCGGCTACCTGGTCCAGTCGCGCTCCAGCGACGACCGCCGCACCGTACGCCTCAAGCTGACGCCGTCGGGCAAGGCCGTTCGCAACCGTGTCTCCTCCCTGTTCGAGAAGCAGTCCGCCTCGCTCGAGCCGACCGCCTCGGTCCGCTCGGACGACCTGGACCAGCTGAACAAGTCGCTGGCCCGTCTCGAGCGCTTCTGGTCCGACCAGATCCGCTACCAGCTCTAGTTTTTTAGCGTGCAGACCCTGGCCTGATCGTTCGGGGCTGGCATCCTTGGGATTGACGGCGGACTCGCCCTTCTGCGGCGACCCTACCTCACAGCCCAAACCCGCCGGCTTCGCAAGAAGCCGGCGGTTCTGTTTTCAGGGCGCCGGCTTGGCGTTTTCCGTCAACCGCGCGCCGAGCATCATGTGCAGGATGGAGTAGTTGCCCTCGTGGCACGCGGACTCGAACATCTGGTGGTCAGTGCGGACAAGTTTGTATTGAACGCGGACGGTCGCCGTCGGCATGGCGCTGTCTTCAAGCACAGACTCATAACTGATCTGGTCGGGCGCGAGCAGGCTGAAGCGTTCCGTGACGCGGCGCTGCTGGTCGAAGTGCGGCGCGCCCGGCGGGGCGAGCTGTGGGCGGATCTGCGTCGTGACGACGACCAGGGTATCGCCATCCCACGTGGCGACTGAGTCCCCGGCCAGCGAGAGAAGGCCAGCGGGGCGCGGCGCGGCGCCGATCCCGATCACGCGCGTCACCATCTGGTCTTCGGTGTAGATCAGCATGTGGTCAGCCGTCTGGACGATCTGGCGATACATGCTGCCGGGGCTAATGCCGAGCGGCGCGCGGCCGGTCGCACTCAGGCATCGCTCGTCATTCGACAGGCCCTCCGGGTTAGCGGCGGACTTTCTGATTTCACGTCCTATCGGGCCGAGATCCTTGGAAAGCTGCGTCTGCGGTCGCTTGCCGTCGGCCGGTTCGACAATCAACGAGGTGCGAAATGACCCGTCGCCTGCCGGGAGCAGGCTGGTAAAATCGAAGTCGTCGTCCGGATGCAGGGCGACGCCTTCGCTCTGCAGCGCTGCGGCTCGGGCGGCGGCGTAGGCGTTGGCCGCATCGCCAGAGACAGTCGGCTCCGTCGTTCCGTCCATCCGCTCAAACGGCGTCAGCCAGCGACTTTCCCAGATGCCCTGGAAATCCGGTCGGCCATCGGCAGTGCGCGGAATGTCCGGGGTCTGCGCGTGCACCGAGGCGCACGATGCCGCGAGCGCGGCAAGAACAAGCAACCTCTTCAACATTGTCCCGTCCCCGCCCCGATGAGGGTCTTTCGACCATGAAGGAGTTGCTGCAGCGCGTCGAGGGTCGGTCGTTTCCCTGTTCGGTATCACCGCTGTCGAGCGTGACGGGCAAACCTCCGCGCTCGCGCGGATGGCTCATCGTTTGCAGCCCGCACCGCCGGAAAGTCGCGTCCCACTAGTTGAGAGCGAGTCGCAAAGAGGCCTGCGGCGTAACGCTCAACACTGCGGGAGCGGTTTGATCTGGGACTAGGAAACCGCCACTTAGGGCTCTAACAAAGCTTGGGGGCGCCGCAGAAGCGCACGACGGATAAGAGAAACGCCGATGAAACATCTCGCTGCCTTCGAGAACGCCCTGGAAGAGATCCGGTCAGAGGGGCGCTATCGCGTCTTTATCGATCTCAAGCGTTACCGCGGCGAGTTTCCGAAAGCGTCCGTGCGCCACAATGACGGTCGCGAGCAGGACGTCACTGTCTGGTGCTCCAACGACTATCTCGGCATGGGCCAGGACCCCGACGTGATCGCCACGATGAAAGAGGCGGTCGACACATTCGGCGCGGGCTCCGGCGGCACGCGGAACATCTCCGGCACGACGCGTTATCATGTCGAACTCGAGAAAGAGCTCGCCAGCCTGCATGGCAAGGAATCGGCGTTGCTGTTCACGTCCGGCTACGTCTCGAATGAGGCCACCCTCTCGACGCTCGCCAAGATCATGCCGAACGTCATTATCTATTCGGACGAACTGAACCACGCCTCGATGATCGAGGGGATCAAGCGCGCCAACTGCGCCAAGCGCATCTTCCGCCACAACGATCTCGGCCATCTCCGCGCGCTGCTCGAAAACGATCCGGCCGACGCGCCGAAAGTGATCGCCTTCGAGTCCGTCTATTCGATGGATGGCGACGTGGCGCCGATGGAAGCCATGTGCGACCTCGCCGAAGAATTCGACGCGATGACCTATCTCGACGAGGTTCACGCTGTTGGCATGTATGGCCATGAAGGCGCGGGCGTTGCCCAGCGCGACAACGTCATGCACCGCATCACGATCTGCGAAGGCACGCTCGCCAAGGCGTTTGGCGTCATGGGCGGCTACATCGCCTCCAAGACCGCGATCTGCGACGCCATCCGCTCGATGGCGCCGGGCTTCATCTTCTCGACCTCGACATGCCCGGTGCTGGCCGCCGGCGCGCTGACCTCGATCCGCAAGCTGCGTTCCGACTACGGCCGGGACCTGCGCAAGGTTCATCAGGAAAAGGCGGAGCTTCTGCGTCAGAAGCTGATCGCCGCGAAGCTACCGGTGATGATGGCCGACACGCACATCGTGCCGCTGCTGGTCGGCGATCCGGAGCGCTGCAAGGCCTTGTCCGACACATTGCTGTTCGACTTCGGCATCTACGTGCAGCCGATCAACTACCCGACCGTGCCCAAGGGTACGGAGCGCCTGCGCTTCACCCCGTCGCCGCAGCACACCGAAGCGATGATGGACGAACTTGTCTCGGCGCTGCTCGCGATCTGGAAGCAGCTCGGTCTCGACCAGCGCGCAGCGTAATCGGCGAGACCTACGCCTTGTCTTCCTGCAGGCCGAACAGCGCGGTCATCAGGCTCGATGTCATCGCGACCATGCCCATCTGCGCCTGCATCAGCACGTCGGCGTTCGTCACCGGCGGCGGCTCCGCGCCGAACGCGGCCGGCGCAACCTTGCCGGCGTCCGCATCTGCGATCGTCGCGCCGGTAAGCTTCAGATAGAGCTGCGCCACGGTGAGGTTTGCGCCATCCTTGCCACGGAACACATTCCGGTTGGCCAGCGCCGCACTCGGAAACATGTCGGCCGCATCGCCAGCCTTGTTGGCGCGCGCCGCCTGCACCAGCCGCCCCGCATCCGACGGCCCCATGAAGTGCGCCGTGTAGAGCTCGGCCGACGTCGCCGGCCGCCCCAGCTTCTTCTCGAGGATCCTGGCGTTCTCGCCCGCCAACTCACCGGCCATGACCGACGACAGCTTCGCATCCTTCCGCAGCGCCAGCAGCTCGGACCGCGACTGCCCCTCGACGCCGACACCGTGCTTCGCGCCATAGCGCTCCAGCATGCTCATCCACGTCGCATCGGTGAACTGGAACAGCCCCGTCGCGGAGGAAGTGCCCGCCTTCGCATTGGGGTCGAAATTGCTCTCCCGCTGCGCCGTCTTCACGAGATAGTCGAACCCTGCGCCAGTCGAGCGCGCAGCCGTCTTAAGCGCCGCCATGACTTCGGCGCGCTGGATGGCCTGAGGGGATGCGCCGATGGAATCGGTCAAGGGCAGGGTCCTGATAGTTCAGTCCCCACCACGCCGACTTATGGTTAGCGAGGGGTTAACGCGCGTGTTTCAGTCCCACACCCAGCGGTGGACCGTGTGGCCCTTCCACCCGATCTTCTTCAGCACGGCGCCGAGATAGAGATCGACATACAGGTCGTTCGCATCGCCATGCCCATCGAGCGCCCGGCCAGCAGGGATCAGCTCATCCCGCTTGCGCTCCGCCCAGGTCGCCTTGGCGCGCATCACACGTTCTTCGAGACCCATCGTCTGCGGCCGCAGGCCGAGCAGCTGGAAATAGCTCTCGAAGATCCGGTCCGGCAGCGTCTCGGGCTCGGCCAGGAATTTGTCCGTCGCTGAAACCAGCGCATCGCTCGGCGGCGCATCAAACAGCGCATGGACAAGCCGCGCCTGATAGCAGGACCAGCGTGACGTCTTCCACGCGGTTTCGTCGCCAAATTCGATCGGCGCGCGACGGTCGACTAAAAACATCGCCGCATGTATCAGCAGCGTCTCGAAACTGCTCTTGGGCAGCTTATGCTGCCGCACGATCTCGGTGAGCTTCTGATAGGCCCGCGCCGCGCACTCGAAGTCCTCTCGCGGATCAATCCCGCGTCGCCAGTGCAGCAGCCCCAGATCGACATACGCCTCGGCTGTGACCCTGCAGTTCTGCGCCGCCCAGTCGTAATTGCTGTGGGCCAGAAGATCGGTGATCACATCCGGCCCGCGCGCGATCAGGGCCTCAGCTTCCGCCACGCGGCTTTCGTATTGTTCGAGCCCGCCCACACTGCCTCGCGAGTCAGCTAGCAATCCCACCTACAACTCGATGATCTTCACGCCCTTCGGGCTCGCCGCCAAGGCCAGTTTCCCGGACTTGAGCTTCAGCGCCTTGTCCCCGAACAGCTCCCGCCGCCAGCCCTTCAGCGCCGCGATATCCGGCTCCTTCTCGCGCGCCAGCGCCTCGACATCTGCCGCATTCGCGATCAGCCGCGTCGCCACGCCGGCGTCATCCGACACCTGCTTCAGCAAGACTTTCAGCAATTCCACCATCGCTCCCGGTGGCGGCCCGGAGCGCTCCGGCTCGTCCACCTTCGGGGCATACGCATCGGGTTCATCCAGCGCCTGGTTGATCGCCTGCAGCAGCCCCGCGCCGTGCCGCGATTTTCCGAACCCCTGCTGCACCGCGCGCATGCGCTCCAGCGCCTCCAGCGTCCGCGGCTTCTGCTGCGCGATTTCCTGGATCGCATCGTCCTTGAGAATCCGCCCCCGCGGCTTGTCCGTCTCCTGCGCCACGCGCTCGCGCCACGACGCCACATTGGCCAGCACCGCGAGATAGTCGTTGCGATACTTCCGGATTTTCAGCCGCTTCCACGCCGTAGCGGGATCGAACTGGTAGATCTCCGGGTCGAGGAGCGCTGCATGCTCGTCCTCGATCCATTCCATGCGGTTCTGATTCTCCAGCTTGCCGCGCAGGATCTTGTAGATCTCGCGCAGATAGAGAACATCGCCACGCGCGTAGGTCAGCTGCTTCTCGGTCAGCGGCCGCCGCACCCAGTCGGTGAACTGCGAGGACTTGTCGACCGTCCCGCGCACCACTTTCGAGACGAGGTTCTCGTACGAAATCGAATCCCCAAGCCCGCACGCCATCGCCGCGATCTGCGTGTCGAACACTGGCCCCGGCACATGCCCGATCAGCCGCGAGAAGATTTCGAGATCCTGCCGCGCCGCGTGAAAGACCTTGGTCCGCGACGGGTCCGCCAGCAGCTTGTTCAGCGGCGCGAGGTCGACGCCCTTGGCCAGCGGATCGACCAGCACGTCATAGTCCGACGACGCCACCTGGATCAGGCACACCTGCGGCCAATAGGTCGTCTCGCGGTGAAACTCGGTGTCGACGGCCAGGAAATCATCGCCCGAAAGCCGCTCGCACGCCTCTTCCAGCGCCGCCGTGTCGGTGATCAGGCGGATTTCGCCAGCCTCAGCGTCCTTCAAATCCGTGATCTCCCGGATTGGGCCCAGCCCAGAACAGAATCAGACTAAGGGCGGATATTGACAATCTTGACGGCGACATGCGCTTGTCCGCCCGTTCTATCAAGCCAAATCCCCCGGATTCTGCGGGAAAAGCAGGAGTTTTGCCCCGATGCATGCCTACAGGACGCATACCTGCGGCCAGCTGCGCGCGGAGCATGTCGGGAATACCGTCAAGCTGTCCGGCTGGGTCCACCGCAAACGGGACCTCGGCGGCCTGCTGTTCATCGACCTGCGCGACCATTACGGCATCACCCAGTGCGTGGTGACCCCGTCCAATCCGCACTTCCAGCGGCTTGAGCGCATCCGGGTCGAATCCGTCATCTGCCTCACCGGAGAGGTCGTGAAACGCGACGCCAACACGATCAACGCCACGCTCGCCACCGGCGAGATCGACCTCAAGGTCCAGGACCTAACCGTCCTCTCCGAGTCGGAAGAGCTGCCGCTGCCGGTGTTCGCCGAGCCGGAATACCCGGAAGACGTGCGCCTCAGATACCGCTTCCTCGACCTGCGCCGCGAGACACTCCACGCCAACATCGTGACGCGCACGAAGGTCATCGCCTCGATGCGCAAGCGCATGCATGAGACCGGCTTCACCGAATACTCGACGCCCATCCTCACCGCGTCCTCGCCCGAGGGCGCGCGCGACTTCCTCGTCCCCAGCCGCATCCACCAGGGCAAGTTCTTCGCGCTGCCCCAGGCGCCGCAACAGTACAAGCAGCTCCTGATGGTTGCGGGCTTCGACCGCTACTTCCAGATCGCGCCTTGCTTCCGCGATGAAGACCCGCGCGCCGACCGTCTGCCCGGCGAATTCTACCAGCTCGATCTTGAGATGAGCTTCGTCACGCAGGAAGACGTGTGGGACACGATGGAGCCCGTGCTCCGCGGCGTGTTCGAGGAGTTCGGCAATGGCAAACCCGTCACCCAGAAATTCCCGCGCATCCCCTACGACACAGCCATCCGCACCTACGGCTCCGACAAGCCCGACCTCCGCAACCCGATCGAGATGGGCAATGTCTCGGATCATTTCCGCGGCTCCGGCTTCAAGGTCTTCGCCGGCATGCTGGAGAAGGACGCGAAGAACGAAGTGTGGGGCATCCCCGCAAAGGGCGGCGGCAGCCGCGCCTTCTGCGACAAGATGAATTCATGGGCCCAGCAGCAAGGCCAGCCCGGCCTCGGCTACATCTTCTGGCGCGAAGGCGAAGAGGGCGGAGCAGGGCCCGTCGCCAAGAATATCGGCCCGGAGCGCACCGAAGCCATCCGCCAGCAGTTCGGTCTCGCCGTCGGCGACGCGATCTTCTTCACCGCTGGTCTCCCGGCGACCTTCTACAAGTTCGCAGGCGAGGCGCGTAACCGCGTCGGCACGGAGCTTGGCCTCACGCAGCCCGATCAGTTCGCCTGCTGCTGGATCGTCGACTTCCCCTTCTACGAATGGAACGAGGACGAAAAGCGCGTCGACTTCGCGCACAACCCGTTCTCCATGCCGCAAGGCGGCCTCGACGCGCTCAACAGCGATGCCGATCCGCTGAGCCTCAAGGCGTTCCAGTACGACATGGTCTGCAACGGCTACGAGATCGCGTCCGGCTCCATCCGTAACGCGAGCCCCGAGACGATGGTCCGCGCCTTCGAGATCACCGGCCTCACCAAGGCCGATGTCGAAACGCAGTTCGGCGGCATGTACCGCGCCTTCCAGTTCGGCGCCCCGCCGCACGGCGGCATGGCTGCCGGCGTCGATCGCATCGTCATGCTCGTCTGCGGCGTCCAGAACCTCCGCGAGATCACGCTCTTCCCGATGAACCAGCAGGCGCAGGATCTCCTGATGGGCGCCCCGAGCGACGCGACGCTGAAACAGCTCCGCGAACTCGGCATCCGCATCCACGAGAAGCCGAAGGCGTAGCCGGCAGTCGTTTTCCTCCGGACGCATTGGCACAATCTCCGCAACCGCGTTCCCCGCGAAGGCGGGCATTCGGCCCTGCGCGCAGCGTAGGCTCGCGCCCACAGAAGCCCGCTGACGCGTGCTGACCAGGCCCCCCGCCCTGATCCTGAACTCGTCGAAGGAGGCGGGGGGGGACGGGTTGAGAGAGCCGCACTCGATCCAATCCGAAATCGAAACGGCGCCGAGTTTGGGGAAAAACGCTTGTCCGAGTTTGGGGGGACTGAAATCGGAACTCCAACCTTCTCAACCAGCTCCGCCAAACATTTGGGGAAACACTGGCATGGAATCGTACGGGGTATTTGCGGCCGTATAATCGGCCGCATGAAGCGTGGAAGCATCCCCTTGTGGCTCCTGCGCGACCTGCCGGCTCTGATCGGCATCGCGTGGCGCTTCTGGCCGTTGATGATCATGGTGATCAGCAGCGGTTGCAGAGCAATTCGCGGAAAGCCGATCGACCGCAGTATGAACGAAGCCGTCATGCACATGCTCCCCATCGCGGAAGCAAAACTCCACGACGCCCTCTGCCGCCAAGCCTGGCGCGCGCTCGGCTGGAACGTGCTCGAAATCCTTCCGCCGATCACCAACTGGTCCGACGTCGCCAAACGCTTCGAGGTCTATCGCGCCCAGATGATGGACCTGCGCGAAGCCTCGTCGCGACTCACCTGCGGTCTTCGCGACATCTACCGCATCCACACACGCATTGATGCGAACGCTGTGGCTGCGGCCCATGGTTCGACGGGCGCGCGTAGCGCAGCGACGCATTAGGCGGTGGGTGTCCCGACGCGCCTCAACGCCGGAGCCCGCTTAGCCCTCATGGCGAGCAGCGACCGAAGGGAGCGCCCGTCGAACCACGAGGGCGTGCTCACTTACGCCCGCGGCCCGCCCGGATTCCCCATCAACCGAAAACCAGGCCACCCTTACCTCAGCGCACCCGCGTGTCTGAGAACGCCCCCGCGCGCCCGCAACGAAAAAGGCCGCCCCGATCCGGAGCGGCCTCTTCAATTCAAGCTCACAACCCGATCAGGTCGCCGCGCCGCCCGGAGTGGGCTCGGCCATCGGATCCTGCGCGTGTTTAACGGCCCCTTCGAAGATCGCGTTCGGCTCGATCGCCAGCGAGGCGTGGAAGATGTCGCCGCGCACTTTGGCGCCCGAGCACAGCTGGACCTTGCGGGCGCGGATGCGGCCCTCGACGGTGCCGCGCACGACAACCGACTCGGCAATCACTTCGCCCTTGATCGCGCCGGTCTCGCCGACGGTCAGGGCCGAGGCGCGGACATCGCCCTCGATCTGGCCGTTGATGTCGAGTTCACCGGTCGAGAACAGCTTGCCGACCATCTTCACGTCAGCCGAGATGATCGACGGGCCGGAACGCGCGACAGGCGCGCGCTTCGGCGCGGCGTCGGGGAGCGCAGGCTTCGGCGCCAGTTGCGGCGGAGCAGGCGGCTCCGGTGTCTTGCCTTTAGTGAACATGCTTGCCAGCCCTCAGGAATTTCAGCGGATCATATGATTTGCCGCGGAAGTATATCTCGTAATGCAGGTGCGGTCCCGTGCTTCTGCCAGTTGAGCCCATCGTGCCCATTTTCTGGCCGATGGTCACTTCCTGACCAACTTTCACGGATATCGAGTTCATGTGGCCGTAGCGTGTCTTGAATCCGGCCCCATGGTCGATCTCGACCGTTCGTCCGTAGGCCCCCTTGACCCCCGCGTGGATGACCCTCCCCGAAGCGGGGGCGATGATCGGCGCGCCGGTGAAGGCTGCAAGGTCTGTGCCTTCATGGAACGTGGCGCGGCGGGTGAACGGGTCGGAGCGGTAACCAAAGCCCGAGGTTTCGCGATATGCGCCCTGAACCGGCAGGCCAAGCGGCAGCGACCGCATTGCACGCTGGTACTCTTCCGCTTCGCGCAGCCGCGCCTCGACCTCATAGATCCGCTGTTCAAAGCGATCGATCTCGCCGCCGTTCGGCCCGGACGTGGTGAAGTTGATCGGGATGAGCGGTCCGCCCATGCCGTTCTGCTCAAGCACGCGGGACGCCGGAACGCCGGTCAGCCGGATCACGCCGCGCGCTGCTTCAGCTTGCTGCACGGCTTCTTCCTCGAGCATGTCGAGGAAGCTGGCCTGGTCATCGATCAGTTTGTCGGTCCGGGCGCGAAAGGATGTGCTGCCTCCGGCATTGGCCTCCGTGCCATCCGGACGCGGCTGGCGGGGGTCGCCTTCCTCGATCGTCGAGTCGATCAGCAGCTCAGGCTTGCTGAGGGCGATGGCCGACGCCGAGTCCTGACCCTTCTGGCTGGCCATCAGGCGCTTCAGCACCTCGTGCCGATTCTCGGCTTCCTTGATTGCCTCGTTGAAGTCGGTCGTGCGGGTTTCGAGGAGGGTAAGGGCGGTCTGCTCCGCCGCCTTGGCCTGCCGGAGCTCGCGCTCGAGGCGGGCAGATTTGCGGTCAGAGCCGCCGCCCTGAATCTCGACGCCAGGACCTTTAAGGAGAACGGCAGCCGTCGCAAACAGGCACCAGCCGACAACCAGAGTCGCAAGGCCGGCCATCATCGCTTGGCGCCACGGCGAAATCGAAACGTAGCGCACCGAGCCGCCGCTACGATGGTAAATCTGTCTTTCTGGAAAAGCCTTCTCGAAGAAGGCTCTGGTCTTGGCCTTCAGGTGCTTGACCGCCATTTAGTGTGCCCGATCAACTGCTCTACGCGCCTAGCCCCGCTCGCCCGCTTGTAGTGCCCGGCAAGGCGCATGGATAACTCAGAAATCCGCATACGCGAACCCCCGTCACCAGCTTTTTAATCACCTTCGACTGCGGCGATTAAGCTCTGATTAAAGCAGATTCTTGCCCAGATTCTGGTTCACGTCGATGCCTCCAATTCAGCCAGCACTGCTTCTGCATGACCCGGCACGCGCACGTTTCGCCAGACACGCCGAATCGATCCCTCCGGGTCGATAAGGAATGTCGACCGGACGATGCCCATGTAGCGACGCCCATAGAGCTGCTTTTCGGCCCAGACCCCGTAGGCGTTGCAGACCGTCCCGTCCTCATCCGATCCCAGCCGTACCGTAAGGGAATGCTTCTTGATGAACGCCTTGTGAGCTTCAACACTGTCGCGTGAGAGGCCCAGCAGGTCACACTTCCTCCGCGTAAATCGCGACCGCATGCCGCTGAAGGCGACTGCTTCACGGGTGCAGACCTCGGTGTCGTCCTGCGGATAGAAGAACAGCACGAGAAACTTCCCCGAATAGCTGGAAAGCAGTGCAGGCCCCCCTTTTGCCGTCGGCAGTTCGAATGCGGGGGCCGGGTCGCCGGCTTGGAGTGGCTGTGACACAATCGGTCCGTAATGTTGTGATGCTATGAGGATGGAGTGTACCGCCCTGAAGCTGAACTCGTGAAGCATGATCCGTCCGGATCACGAACCGCGCGCGCCGTCGCGCGGACGGGGGCGACGCGTTGAAGTTCTCGGCCCGGCGTCTCCTCATCGAAATTCTGGCCTTCACGGCATTCGCCCTCCTGGTTGCGGCGGGCGCGCTTGCGTGGCGGTTGTCCCAGGGCCCGATTGATCTCGAGATGTTTCGCGGCCAGGTCGAGCGCTCCCTCCAGGAAGCGCGCGGCGGCCAGCCGGTGAAGATCGACCGGCTTGCCCTGGAATGGGTGCGTGACCGCGGCCGGGTCGAAGCCGTCGCCCGGGGCTTCACCGCCATGGACAAGGATCGCGAAGTCACCTTCCGGGCGAACCGCGCCATGATCGCGCTCGACGCGGGCTCGCTGTTCGCCTTGAAGTTCAAGACCCAGCAACTCCGGCTCGAGGACGGCGCCGCGACCGTGGTCCGCTCGGCCGACGGCGTCTGGACGCTCGCCGACATGGTCATCGCGAAAGAGCCCGACCCGTCCGACAAGCCCTTCGATCCGATCCGCGACATCAACTGGGTCACACTCGCCACGCCGATCCGCGCGCTGATTTCTGCCGGGTCGTTCGAACAGGTCGAGCTCTCGAATTTCCGGCTCGACGTCGATGACCGAAAGTCCAGCAACCACTGGAGCGCCAATCCGGTCGCCGGCATCTGGAAGGCCAACCGCGACGGCGTCTCGCTGACGCTGAACATCACGCTCGCAGACGCCATCCCGGGCGAGCCCAACCGCATCAGTATCGCGCTCGCCTCCGACGGCGAGGTGAAACGGGCCGCGGCGACCGTGAAGCTGGAAGGCGTCGACCCAACCTCGATCGCCGAAATGTTCGGTTACACCGGCGACGCGTTCACATCCGGCCGTCCCGCCAGCGCCGCCTTCTCGGTCGCCGCCACCGAAGGCTCCGGCCTTCTGAGCACCAGCCTCTCGCTGTCCGGCGTCACGGGCAGCGTGAAGATCGCCGATCAGGAGGTGGCGGTGATGAACCTCGCCTTCGATGCGTCCTACGATCCGGCGAACAAGAAGGTCACGCTGAAATCGCTCGCCCTCGACAGCGACTGGCTGAGCGGCCAGTTCAGCGGCGAACTGGACGCCGCCGCCATCATGAGAGGCGAGGCGGCGCCGACGCCGTTCAAGCTTGACGGATCTGGTGTCACTCTCAACGCGCAGCCGGTGTTCGAAAACCCCTGGCAGTTCGCAACGGCCAGCCTGCAGGGCGCGCTATCGGTCGATCACCAACGCCTCACGCTGACCCGCATCGATGCGGTCACCGGCGGGCTCACCGCCACTGGCGCAGGCGAGGTGTGGCTCGACATGACCGGCGAGACGCCAAGGCTCGGCGTCAAGGGCAACGCAACCGGCTCCGGTACGATCACGCCGCAGCAGGTTCTCGACTTCTGGCCGCAGGACCTCAGCCTGTCTGCCCGCCAGTGGGTGCGTGAGCGCATCACAAAGGGCACGGCCAGCAAGGCGATCTTCACCGTCGACTGGCCTCCCGGCGCCGATGCGAAGGGCTTCCTGCCGGACGAGCATCTCGCGCTCGAATTCCACGTCCAGGACGCCACCGTCAGTATCGTCAGCGACCTGCCGGAAGTTTCCGGCATCAACGGCATCGGCCGCCTCAAGGGCAACAGCCTCACCTTCGACGCCGACTCCGGGACGATGGGCGCCTGGCAGCTGGGCGAGGCCAAGATTGTCCTCCCGCAATTCTCCCCCGGCGGCGCGATGATGGCGATCACCGCATCGGGCACTGGACGGCTCGGGGACCTGCTGCGTGCAGTCGACCAGAGCCAGTTCGGCTTCGGCTCCCGCTACGCGGTCGACATCGCCCGCATTGGCGGCGCCGGCGCGATCGACGTCACGGTGAAGCAGCCCATGCTCGACATCGTGAAGCCGGAGGATGTCTTCTTCGATATTCGCGGACGCTTCCAGCAGGTGGTCATGCCCGACCTGCTCGGCGAGTTCGGCCTGTCCGACGCTAATCTCTCATTCGACATGAACCCGCAGGGCATGAGCGCCACCGGCAGCGGCGCATTCGGTCCGGCGCCCGTCACCTTCGAGTGGCGCGAGCGCTTTTCGGCTGCGGGCGAGGGCGGCGTCGAGCTGATCGCCAACGCACGCGCGACGCCAGACCTGCTGAACTCCCTCGGACTCGCGGCGCGCAACTTCATGCAGGGCGAAGCCACTGTGGAACTGCGCGCGACCGGACCCGGCGGCGCCAATTTCGACGCCATCTCCGCCAGCGTCGATCTCACCCACGCCGAACTCGAAGTCGCCGAGTTCGGCTGGCGCAAGAAATTTGACGAGCCCGCGCGCGGCACCTTCCGGTATGGCGCGGATGAAACCGGCGCCATCGTCACCGGCGACATCCGCGCCGACGGTCTCGAACTGGTCGGCGAGGCGAGGATGGACAAGGACAGCGCCATCACTGCCGTCGATATCGAACGCATGTATTCCCGCGGAACCGTCGACCTGCGCGGCTCCGCAACGCGCCGGCAGGATGGCGGCTACCGCTTTGCGTTGGCTGGACCGTTCTTCGACGCCAGCCCTTGGATGGACAGCATTCTCGACATGTCCGGCGGCCAGGACGTCGGCGACGCCGTCGGCGGCCCGGGGGATCCAGGCCCCCTGTTCGACGTGCAGGTCAACGCCGATCGCCTGAAGCTGCGCGACAACGAGGACATCCGCAACACGAAGATCGTGCTGGCGCTCGATGCAGGGGGACTGCGCTCCGGGTCAATCACGGGAGAGATCGACAAGGACAAGGATCTCAGCGTGACGATCGGGTCGTCCGATGGCGTCCGCACCGTCGGGCTCAGGTCCGATGATGCAGGCTTTGCCGCGCGCGTTCTCCTCAATGCGGATTATCTGCTCGGCGGCAAGCTCGCCTTCGATGGCAAATTCGAAGACGGCGACGGGCAGGCGCTCGTCACGATGTCGAACGTCAGGCTGAAGGATGCGCCGCTGGTCGCCCAGCTTTTCTCGCTCGCCTCGCTGCAGGGGCTGGCTGACGTGCTCCGAGGCGAGGGCGTGATGTTCACTGAAGTGCATGCACCGGTCAGGTTCATCGGCGGCCGCATCGACTTCCCGGGCATGCGCGCCACCGGCCCCGCCATGGGACTCACCGCGCGCGGCTGGATCGCCCCTCAGTCGGAGGAACTGTCGCTCGATGGCGTGCTGGCCCCCTCGATCGTTGGCGCCAACGCCGTCCTCGGCGCGCTCCCGGTCATCGGCGACCTGTTCGTGTCGCGTCAGGGCGAAGGAATGTTCGCGCCGACCTACTCGGTGCGTGGCACGTTCGCGCGCGCCAACATCTCGATCAATCCGATCGCAGTCCTCACCCCCGGCGTCCTCCGCCGCATCTTCGAGAACCCGGCAGAGCCCCCGCCGGTGGAAGTCACCGCATCGGCTGACTGACCTGCCCAAAAGCAAACAGCCCGGCTGTGAAGCCGGGCCGTCGCATATCGCTGGCGAAGTTGATCAGCCCTCGGCCATCTTCTTCATGTTCGCGAGCGCCCCTTCGAACTGGGCGCGGCGGCGCTTGACGTCGGCGTCTTTGGCGGCCTGATCCGCCAGGTTCGAGACGTCATAGACCAGCGTGTAGAGGATCTTCGAGGACTTCGTGTCGACGGGCTTCGCTTCCATGAAGCCGTGGTAGAGGTCGTAGAACTTCCCGTCCTTCGCCGGCTGCGTGTAGCCATAGGACAGGTCGGTCTTGGCGGTCAGCACTTCGATGACTGCGCCGTTCGCGATCGAGCGAACCGAGCCGATGCCGCCATCGCCCTTCGTCACCTTGCACGGCACTTCGCGGCCAGCGGCGATCCACTTGCTGAGCATGCAATAGTCCGCGCCGACCTTGGCCCACACTTCAGCCGCCGGCTTCGCGACGCTGATTTCCATCGCGATCGTCACATACTCCGGATTTGCCGGCGCGATCGGCGCTGGCGCCGCAACGGGGGCAGCCACTGGTGCGGGCGGCGCCGGAGGCGCGGGCGCAGCTACAGGAGCTGCGGCCATCGCAGGCGCAGCCGGGACAGCGGGCGCATCAGCCGCCATGTGGTTGCAGCCAGCCATCAGGGCCAGGGCCGCAACCCCCGTCAATTTCGAAATCAAGTTCATGAGCGTTTCTCCTCCGTCCGCACTCGAGAGCGGTGAAGGGAAATGACCTTACGGGAACGGAAAGCGCCAGCGCCTTTTTTGTGTTGCAGGTAACGAAACCTGCAAGTGGCGCGGCGGATGTCCATATGAGCCGGGTCTGACCTTGCGTAAATGGAGAAATGGAAGCGACGCCGCCGCGATAGGCTGCTACGGCATCCCTTTGCAGATAGGGCGGAGTAAAGCGGTTGGCCGAGCGGACGTCACACGAGCTCTTCCGTCCCGGACCACACCGCACGGCGAAGGAATACCTTTTCAAGGCGATCTTCACCAACGATCAGGCGTCCGACGCCGGGCGCATGATCAAGTACATTGTGCCCGGCACCTGCGTCGTGGATGTCGGCTCGCATGTTGGCTATTTCTCGAGATGCTTCGCCGATAACAACCCCGGCGGCCTCGTGCTGGCGTTCGAACCGCAATCCGTGCCCCGTTCGGTCGCCACCGTCGCCAGCTTCTTCCGCAAGCAGCGCAATATCGTTCAGTTTCCCTTTGCGCTCGGACGCGAGCCGGGGCTGCTGGACCTCAAGATCCCGATCAAGGCGAAAGGCGGTATCGGCATCGGTCTCGCCCATGTCGGCCCCGCGGACGATCTGGCGGATCGCTTCGACGTGCGGCGGGAGATCGTGCCCTGTGACACGCTGGACAACGTCCTGTCCCGGATCAGCATCGCGAGGCTGTCGCTCATCAAGATCGACGTCGAAGGCGGCGAACTCGACGTTCTGCGCGGCGCATCCAATACCCTGGCGAATTACAAGCCGACTGTCGTTTGCGAGACCACGCCTCAATCCATGCAGCGCTTTGGCGACAGCGTCTCCGGCCTGCGCGAGTTCATGGCCGGCCTGGGTTACAGCGCCCGAGACCTCGACACCGGCAAGGCGCTTGGCCCGACTGAGCAGGCGGTCGACACGGTTTTCGTCATGCACTGAGGGCGGCTGGAGCGGGTAGAGGGAATCGAACCCTCGTATTCAGCTTGGAAGGCTGCTGCTCTACCATTGAGCTATACCCGCGAGCCGTGCCGCAGATAGGCGAAAACGCCCCCCAAGTCCACCGTGGGAAGTCTACCGGCCCTCAGCCATCCAGATCCTTCCGGATACCCTCGAAGACATCGTGGAACATCCGCTCCGTAAGCCGCCCGGTATTCGTGTTGTACCGGCTGCAATGATAGCTGTCGTGAAGGACCACAGGGCCGCGCGGGCCCTGCAGCTCATGCCGCTTGGCATGCCCGAAAACGGTGGCGGATGGCTTGGCTCCAAGCGCCCGCACCGTAGAGTCATGGGCGATCCGCCCCAGCGCCATGACCACCTGCATCTTCGGCAGCTGCCCGAGACGGGAGACCAGGAACTGCCGGCAGGTCAGGATTTCCGACCCGGTCGGCTTGTTCTCGGGCGGCACGCAGCGCACCGCATTGGTGATCATCGCGTCCTTCAGCCGGAGCCCGTCATCCGGCCGCGCCTTGAACTCCCCGACCGAAAACCCGTACTTCGCCAGCGACGAATACAGCAGGTCGCCCGCATAATCCCCGGTGAATGGCCGCCCGGTCTTGTTCGCCCCCTGCAACCCCGGGGCGAGCCCCACGATCACCAGCCGCCCCGAAGCATCCCCGAAAGACGGCACGGCGCCATTGAACCACTCCGGATGCGCCTGCCGGCTGGCTTCCCGGAAAGCGACCAGCCGGGGGCATAGCGGGCAGTCCGGCGGCGCTTCCGGCGGTGCGGCGGTGCTCCCTTTGGGCATAGTCTCTCCCTTGGCGAGCCTCCTCCTGCCCGGGGGCCAGCCCGGGGTCAAACCTGTCATCTCTGCTTTGGGCCCGGTTACCGCATTGAAATCCGGCGATTGCTGGCAAAATGACGCGGAAAGCCTTATGTTGCGTACGCGAACCGCTTCCTGTAGACGGGGCGGCCCCGCAAAGGAGACTCGCATGGCCCGCGTGACGGTTGAAGACTGCGTTGAAAAGGTGCCGAACCGGTTCAACCTGGTCCTGCTCGCCGCCCACCGCGCTCGCGTGATCCGCGAGGGCGCCCCCATCACCATCGACCGCGACAACGACAAGGACCCGGTTGTGGCCCTGCGCGAAATCGCGGCCGAGACGGTGGATCTCGAAACTATCCGGGACAGCCTGGTGGCCGAGCTGCAGGAAGTTCGCCCTGGCGAGGAAGCCGAGAAGGAAGCCGACAAGCGCGCCCTGGCTGCCGCTCCGGTCTCGTCGGAAGAGGAAGTCCTCAAGGCTTACCAGGTCGAGCTCGAGTCTGCGCGCGAAGAGCGCTTCTGAGGTCATGCATGGGGCAACCATCTAACGTCGCCCCTTTCAAGAAACCGGACACGGTATCTCCAGTCGTTGGTGGTGGCGCCGCTGCAAAGCCGCGCGGCCGAAAATTCCTGCGTCAGGCCGAACTCGTCGATCGCGTTCAGGCCTACCAGCCCGATGCGTCCGACGACGAACTCAACAAGGCCTACGTCTTCGCCGTCATGAAGCACGGCCAGCAGCTGCGCCATTCAGGCGACCCATACTTTGCGCATCCGGTCGCCGTCGCTGGCCTGCTGACCGACCTGAAGATGGACCAGTCGACCATCATCGCCGGCCTGCTGCACGACGTGGTCGAGGATTGCGATGTCTCGGTCGATGACATCCGCGGCCTGTTCGGCAAGGACGTGGCCGAGCTGGTCGATGGCGTCACCAAGCTGCCGAAGGTCACAGGCAGCAACAGCCCGCGCGCGCTGATCCAGGCAGAGAACTTCCAGAAGTTCATCCTCGCCACGACCAAGGACATCCGCGTCCTCCTCGTGAAGCTCGCTGATCGCCTCCACAACATGCGCACGATCGAGTTCATGCCGACTGAGGAGTCGCGCCTGCGCATCTCGCGCGAGACGCTCGACATCTACGCGCCGCTTGCACGTCGCGTCGGCCTCTCGATCTTCGCCGGCGAACTCGAAGACCTCGCCTTCCGGCAGGTCAATCCCGTGGCCTACGCCGCGATCTCGAAACGCCTCGAAGAACTCACCACTGACGACACCTCGATACTCGACCGCATACGCTCGGACATCGAGACCGTCATGCTCGCACGCGGCATTCGCGGCGAGTTGAAAGGCCGCATGAAGCGCCCGTACTCGATCTGGCGGAAGCTCGAGAACAAGTCGATCTCGTTCAAGGACCTCGGCGATGTCTTCGCCTACCGTCTGATCGTGCCCACAACAGACGACTGCTACAAGGCGCTCGGCGCGGCGCATCAGCAATGGGCGGCCCTTTCGGAGAAATTTGCGGACTACATCTCCGTGCCCAAGCCCAACGGCTATCGCTCGCTCCACACCACCTTCCTCGGCCCCGGCAATCGCCGCGTCGAGCTGCAGATCCGCACCACGGACATGGAAGCCGTTGCTGAGCGCGGTGTCGCTGCGCACTGGAAGTACAAGAACTCGCAGTACGGTTTCGACGCCGAATCCGCCCGCGAGGCTGGTCTCGACGCGGAAGGCGAGCTCATCGAATTCGCCGACATGCTGAAGCACGGCGGCTCCCCCGAGGAATTCCTCGAGCACGCCAAGCTGCAGATGTACCGCGACAGCGTCTTTGTCTTCACGCCAAAGGGACAGCTCGTGCGGCTGCCCGCGGGCGCCACGCCGCTCGACTTTGCCTACGCCGTTCACACAGAGATCGGCGACACCACGATCGGCGCCCGCATCAATGGTCAGGAACGTCCGCTGCGCACAGCGCTTGAGAACGGCGACACAGTCGAGATCCAGCGCGGACCAAAACCCGCCGCCCAGCCGCACTGGGAAAATCTCGCCGTCACCGGCCGCGCGCGCTCCGCCATCCGCCGTCTCACGCGCGTCGCCGAGCGCGGCGAGTTCATCGCCATCGGCCGCCGCCTCATCGAACACGCCCTGCGCCGCATTGGTCTCGACCCCGCCGAAGTCGATCAGGCCGAGATGACCGAGCGCACCGGCTTCGAGAAAGCCGACGCGCTCGCCGAAGCCATCGGCCGCGGCCGCCTCTCGACGGCGGACATGCTGGAGAAAGCCTTCCCCGGTCTCGACGATCCGGGCAGGCAGGCAAGCGCCCCGCGCGACCAGGACGGCCCCAGCCTCGTCGCCGGCGGCGAGATGACGGCGGGCGTCACCATGCACCTCGCCGAATGCTGCTCGCCCCTGCCGGGCGACCGCATCATCGGCGTACTGATCCCGGAGAGGGGCATCGAAGTCCACGTCATCGATTGCGCCCGCCTCGCAGACTATGAGGGCCAGGCCGACCACTGGCTCGATCTGCGCTGGAAGCCCAAGGGCGACGCCGACGCGCCGCTGGCCGTCGGCCGCATCCACGTCACCACTGCCAACCGCCGCGGCGCACTCGCCCTGCTGGCGAAGACCGTGTCGGACGCCCAGGGCAACATAATCAACGTGAAGACCCTGAAACGCTCGCCCGACTTCTTCGACTTCGCCTTCGACGTGGAGGTCGAGGACAACAAGCGCCTCACCCAGATCGTGGCGGCGCTCCGGGCGCTTGCGGTCGTCGACTCGGCCGAGCGGGTGAAGGGGTGAGGACGGGTTCGCGAGCCGTTGAGCCAAGCCCGTTAAACCGCTAGAGCCCCCGCATGAACACGCAAGACGTCCTCAACGAATTCAAGAAGGTTGGCGCTCTCCTGGAGGGCCACTTCATCCTGTCATCCGGCCGGCGCAGCCCCGTCTTCCTGCAGAAGGCGCTGGTCTTTTCGCACCCGCCGACGACAGAGCGGCTGTGCGCCGCGCTCGCCCGCAAGCTGGAGGCTGAGTTCGGCAAGATCGACGTCGTGGTCGGCCCTGCCGTCGGCGGGCTGATCCCGGGCTATGAGACCGCCCGCGCCCTCGGCTGCCGCTCGATCTACACCGAGCGCGAGGGCGGCGTGATGAGCCTGCGCCGCGGCTTCACCATCGCGCCGGAAGAGCGGGTGATCATCGTCGAGGACATCGTCACCACCGGCATCTCGATGCGCGAAACGCTGGAGGCGCTGAAAGGCGCCGGCGCCGATGTCATCGGCGCGGCCTGCATCGTCGATCGCTCGAACGGCAAGGCCGATGTCGGTGGGCTGAAATTCGTCTCGCTCGCCGCGGTCGATTTCCCCGACTACGACGCGAACGACCTCCCGCCTGCACTCGCAAAGCTGCCGGCCACCAAGCCGGGCAGCCGGGGCCTCAAATGAAGCTTGAGCGCGCCCGCCTCGGGGTCAACATTGATCACATCGCCACCATCCGCAACGCGCGTGGCGGCGTGCATCCCGATCCAGCCAAGGCCGCCGCAATCGCACAGGCCGCCGGCGCCGACGGCATCACCATCCATCTCCGCGAAGACCGCCGCCACATCCGCGACGCCGATCTCGAAGCGGTGCGCGGCGCCGTGAACGTGCCGATCAATCTCGAAATGGCGACGACCGACGAGATGCTGGCCATCGCGCTCGCCTACAAACCGCACGCCGCCTGCCTCGTGCCGGAGCGGCGGGAGGAACGCACCACCGAAGGCGGCCTCGACGTCGCCCGCCTGCACAACCAGGTCGAGCCGTTCGTCCGCGCGCTCCGCGAAGGCGGCAGCCGCGTTTCTCTGTTCATCGAGCCGAGCAAGGTCCAGATCGCCGTCGCCGAAGCGATGGGCGCGCCGGTCGTTGAACTGCACACCGGCAAGTATGTCGAGCTCGTCTTCGCTGGCGACCATGCCGCCGCCGATGAGGAGCTGAACCGCCTCCGCGAAGCCGCCGCCTACGGCCACGATAAAGGCATCGAAATCCATGTCGGCCACGGCCTGACCTACGACACCGTCCGCCCCGTCGCCGCCATTCCGGAAGTACGCGAACTCAACATCGGCCACTTCATCATGGGCGAAGCGCTGTTCGTCGGTCTGGATGCAGCGGTGCGGCGGATGCGCCAGGAGATCGATCTTGCGCGTGGCCACATATGATCATCGGCATCGGTCAGGACATCTGCGATATTCGTCGCATCGAGAAGACGCTGGAGAAGTTCGGCGACCGCTTCACGCATCGCGTCTTTACCGAGGTCGAGCGCCGGACGGCTGATCGCCGCCGACAACGCGCGCCGACTTACGCCAAACGCTTCGCCGCCAAGGAAGCCTGCGCCAAGGCGCTCGGTACCGGTGTTCCGCGTCGCGGCGTCCACTGGCAGCACATGGGAGTCGTCAACCTGCCTACGGGCGCGCCCACCATGGCGCTGGTCGGCGGTGCGGCTGAGCGTCTGGCGAAGCTCACGCCGCCGGGCATGACCTGCGTCATCCACGTAACCATCACGGACGAGTATCCCTACGCGCAGGCGCAGGTGATCATCGAAGCACGACCGGCGGAGCCGGCCGCTTGACCCGGCCCAACTCCAGCAACACCGGAAAGCGACGCCGCAACCGCGCCCGTACCGAGGGCCCACCCGGCCTCTCGTCCGAGCAGCGTGACGCCTGCCAGGACGCCGTCGGCTATCGCTTCAAGGACCCTGAACTTCTCGATCGCGCCATGACCCATCGCAGCGCCACGCAGGGCAAGACCGCCGAGTGGAGCAATGAGCGTCTCGAATTCCTCGGCGACCGCGTGCTCGGCCTTGTGATGGTCGAGGCGCTGATGGAGCGCTTCCCGAAACTGCGGGAGGGCGAACTCGCACCCCGCCTCAACACGCTGGTCAGCCGCAAGGCCTGCGCCGTCATCGGCGCCGAACTCGGCATTGGCCGATTCATCATTGTCGACCAGTCGGAGCGCAGCACAGGCGGCGCAGACAAGCCCTCGCTGCTCGCCAACGCCATAGAGGCGATCATCGGCGCGATCTACACCGACGCCGGGCTCGACAGGGCGCGCAAGGTGACGCTTAAGCTCTGGCACAGGCTGCTCGGCGAAACGAGCGAAACGCCGCGCGATCCCAAGTCCGCCCTGCAGGAATGGGCGCAGGGCGCCGGCCTGCCTGCGCCCGCCTATCGCCAGGTCGCGCGCGAAGGTCCAGACCATGCGCCTGTATTCACCGTCACCGTTCTGATCGACGGACACGAACCCCTGCCGGGTATCGGCAGTTCGAAACAGCTGGCTGAGCGCGAAGCTGCGCGCGCCATGTTGACCGCTATCGGAGGACCGGCATGACCGGACAGACACGCGCCGGCTTCGTCGCCATCATCGGCGCGCCAAATGCTGGCAAGTCCACGCTGGTGAACCAGCTGGTGGGAACCAAGATCACCATCGTCACCCACAAGGTGCAGACCACGCGCTTCCCGGTGCGCGGCGTGATGATGCACGGCAATTCGCAGGTGGTCCTTGTCGACACGCCCGGCATCTTCGAGCCGCGCCGTCGGCTCGACCGCGCGATGGTGAAGTCCGCATGGGAAGGCGCGGGCGACGCAGACGCCATCGTCCACCTCGTCGATGCGCGCCACTGGACAGGGCAGGGCGACCGCTCCGAGGACGAAGCCATCATCGATCGCCTCAAGGTCATCGGCGCCAAGGCGATCCTTGCGATCAACAAGATCGATCTCGTCGAGCGCTCCTTGCTGCTGGGCGCCACCAGAGCGCTCTTCGATACAGGCGTCTACTCAGATGTGCTGATGGTCTCGGGCCTGAAGGGCGACGGCATCGACGAACTCGCCGACATGCTCGCCAGCCGCATGCCGGAGGGGCCGTACCTCTTCCCGGAGGACCAGGCAGCCGACATGCCAAGCCGCCTGATCGCTGCAGAGGTCACCCGCGAGAAACTGATGCTGCGGCTGCATCAGGAGATCCCCTACCAACTCACCGTCGAGACCGAGAACTGGACGCAGCACGACGACGGCGCCGTCCGCATCGACCAGATGATCCATGTCAGCCGCGAAGGCCACAAGGTGATCGTGCTCGGCAAGGGCGGCCAGACAATCAAGGACATTGGCATGGCCGCCCGCAAGGAGCTGACCGAGATCCTCGGCCGCCCGGTCCACCTGTTCCTGCGGGTGAAAGTGTCCGAGCGCTGGCAGGACAATCGCGAGCGTTTTTCTGCCATCGGCCTGGATTTCGACGCCTGATGTGCACGATCGGTGAAATTTCACCGATCGGGTAAGCGATGCCTTGGCAGCCCTCAGCTAGAGTTGGACCGTCTCACGCCCGGGGGTTCAACATGCAGCGCGCGTCGAAAGGCTTCGGGGCCAACAGCCCGACGCGTATCGCCGACCTGCGCGCGAGCCTTCGTCAGCAGCCTGCGGCTGAGGCGAATCTCGCGAGGCCGCCAAAGCCGCGCAAGGCCGTCATCCGCGAGAGCGAGGAAGATCGCGCGGCGAAGGCCGAGAAGCAGGCCCTCGCCCAGCACACCACATCGCTTCTCAAGGGCGGCAAGCCCGCCGGCAAGAACTACAAGCGCCCCGGCGAACGTAACGAGCGAAAAGGTACGGTGACTGGATTCGTGTTCCAGCTCCTGTTCGTGCTCTGCATCGCAGGCGGCGTCGCCTACGCCCTCGACCCGACCATCCTGCCAGAGGAATGGAAGGCCAGGGCGCTCGAATTTGTCTCGCAATATGTGAAGGTGTGACGCGGGCCTTGGCGCGCCTTGAGGGTCACGGCCACGAGCAGCGCCTTGCGTGTGTGAAGCTGGCGTCCAAGCGCTCACGCGCCGGATCGGGCAGGGTCAACGTGTCGAAAGTTCTGAGGAAGGTGAGCGGCTCCTTTGGCTTGCTGTCTCTCGGCGCCGGCATTGGCGCGAGCGGTTTCATCCTGCTGGACGCGATGCAGCAGCCAGAACAATCACGTCGAGCCGGTCTGTACAGTGATGGCGCCGGTTACTATCGCAATTGCCGCGACGCCTTCCAGGATGGCCGCGCGAACATCCTTCGTGGTGAGGCGGCCTATCGCGAAGCCCTTGATACCGACGGCGATGGCAAGGCCTGCGAGCCCTACGTTCCGATCAATCGCTAGGCATACCCCAGCAGCGCACGCAGGCCGGGCGCAGCATAGTCGACCAGCTTCTTCTGCGTATCCGGCAACTCATCCGGAAGATCGGTCAGTCCGCCCCCGAGATTCTCGCGTGCAGTTCCGCTCTGCTTCCGGTCGGCGCCGATGACAACGCGCTCACGCCAGTCATTCGGCGGAACGATGCCGCACTGCTCGAACAGTGTGAAGAAGTAGGCCTTCGCTTCCGGCGAATCGAGACGCTTCACATGGCCGAGGAGATCCTCGTAGCGGATCATGAACGTGGTCGAGCCCATCCATGCGACGGCGTTGTGCCGGAAGATATCTTCCAGGCTCGGCGCCTTCTTGTAGATCCCGAAGATCATCATGTTGAGGATGTCGTTGGTGTCGAACGCCCCCGACTTCAGGCTGTCAGTCCGACCCTCGAAATTCTCCGACAGGAAGAAGCGCGCACGCGCCAGAACCCAGTCATAGGGATCGCGGACAAGCACGAGATGCCGGGCATGTCGCGTGAAGGCCGCCGAGTCGTCGGAAAAAAGAAGGTGCCCCCAGGATAGTTTCGGAATGTTGGGATTGTACGCAAAAGGGCCGTGCTGGAGCAGGCTGGGGATCTGGATGAACGTCGCATTGTACTGCTGCTCGACCGGCACGAACATCCGCATAACGTTCTTGATGAGGTGGGTGCCGCACTTCGGCACGGAGTTCAGGAACACCGTGTTCTTCAGCGGCGCCTGGACGAACTCCTTGTTCCGATCATCCAGGTTGTCTTTCTCAAGCGTGATACGCGGCACGACAAAACTCCGTCTGTTCAGACGGACCTTAGACGCAGGCGAACCGCCTAACCAGACGAAAACGGGCGACGGATTGTCTCCGCATCCCAGGCGCTGCCCGGGAAATCAGGCGGGCTTTGTCAACACAAACTGGCCGACGTCAATCGTACCCGTCCTGAAACCTGCGGAGCAGTAGGATAGGTAGTAGATCCACAGACGCCTGAACTGTTCGTCAAACTTGCCGCCCTTGATGCGATCCCAGACAAGTTCGAACCGTTGCGACCACTCATCGACGGTGCGCGCGTAGTCCTTCCCGAACATGCGATCGACCGCGAAGGCGAGGCCTGCGCGTTCAGTCTCCTCACGCAGCCGCGTTGGCGAGGGCAGCATACCGCCCGGAAAAACGTAGTGCTGGATGAAATCCGCGCGGCTGCGGTACTCCTCGAAATGCTGGTCGGCGATCGTGATGATCTGCAGCGCAGCGCGGCCGCCAGGTTTCAGCACCTCGGCGATCTTGGAGAAGTAGCTCGGCCAGTATTCCTCACCCACCGCTTCGAACATCTCGATTGAAGCGACGGCGTCAAACCGGCCTTTCACGTCGCGATAGTCGGACATGACGATCTGCACCTTGTCCGACAGACCGGCGGCCGCGATGCGCTGCGTGGCGAGCGCATGCTGGGCGTTCGAGATGGTGATCGATGTAACGCGGGCGCCATACTCCTTGGCCGCCACCTCGGCGAAGCCGCCCCAGCCGGAACCGATCTCAAGCACATTGTCGCCGGGCTTGAGCTGCAGGTTGCGTGCAATCGAGCGATACTTCGCCAGCTGCCCTTCCTCGAGCGACTGCTCGGGCGAAGAGAACAGCGCCGACGAATACGTCATCGTCGGGTCGAGCCAGGACGCGTAGAAATCATTGCCCAGGTCGTAGTGGGCGAGGATGTTGCGTTTCGAGCCCTTCTTGGTGTTGGCCCGCAGCATGTGACGGAAGTTGCCGAAGAACCGCGCGATGGCGCCGCCTAGCCCGAACGGGCCGATATTCTCCCAGTTGGCGTTGAAGTATTCCAGCAGCAGCGGCAGGTCCGGGGAATCGACCTTGCCGTCGATGAACGCTTCGGCAAATCCGACATCGCCGCGCGCCGCAGCAGTCCGCACGAATTTCAGGTCATGCACGATCAGCTCGGCCGTGATGCCGGGCTCCTTGCCTGTAAAGCGCAGCGTGCGCCCGTCAGGCAGCCGCATGTCCAGCCGCCCGCGACGCAGCCGCGTGAGGATCATCGCCGCAAAGCTCAGGCTGGCGGGTAGGCCGTGCAGCTTGCTGAGATCGCCCGGGCCCGCGATATCCAGAACCATTCTCTCGACGCGGCTCATGCACGTTTCCTTGGTTTGATCGTTGGTTCGGCCCGGTCATTGTCGGGTCGGGCCAGAGTGGTCCGTCGTTCGCGCTGGTCCGGTTTATCGCGATACTTTGCGCCCTTGAGAAGAAGGCGCAGGGCCTGCCAGTGGATCGCAACCACCACCCCAAGCCCCGACAGAGGCATCGCAACCATCCACTTGAGGACCCCTGCAGAACCCATGGCGCGCGGTTTCACCGCGAGATTGGCGAAGTGCTGCGGCCCCTCCGCGTCGAAGTTGACGACGCTCACGCTCTGCACGTCCTGCGAGCGCCGAATTGCGAACTGGTATTTCCCGTCAACGGCGAAGAAGGGCGAGACATGAAATTCCTTGTCCGCGCTCTGGCGTCCCTCGGCCGGCGACAGGGCGCTGACATACGCATGCGCTTCGCCGAACGTGTTGTGCACCTCGTAGATCACGCCGAGCAGGATCCCGTCTGACGAAAAGCCGTACCAGACCGAGATCGGCGCGAAGCCATAGCCAAGCACGCGTGGGAAAGTGAGAAGGCGTATCGCACCTCCGCCAAGATCGATACCGGCCTCTACGAAATGCTGCTCAGCCCAGGTGCGAAGAGGCGCGCCGGCGGTGCGTGGGCCGTAGTCCTGAGACTTGAAGGCAATGATGTTGCCGCGGCCTACCGAGAACAGTTTAGCCAGTCCGTCCGCTTCTTCCAGCCGATCGATGTCGATCTCCAGCATGGCGATGCGATGCGAGAAGCTCCGCCGGAAGGGCCGCTGGCGGGTGTGCACCGTCTTGCCGAACCAGAGCTGAGCTGCCGGAAGCGTCATGGCGTTCCTGCGACTAGCAGATGCGGCGCGGGCCGCGCCGCTGCCCCATGGGACAAGGTATGCGTATACTGCGTTGTGGCCTGCCAGGGAACACTGCCGCCCAGCGCGAACGCAGCCTCAAGCCCTGTACGCAGGCCAGCTTCGTGGAACCCGTCACCGAGCCACGCGCCGGCGAAGAACAGCCCGTCCTGGCCCTGCAATCGCTGTATCCCGCGACGGCCCGCCGCTGACGCCGTGTCGTACATCGGGTGCTCGAACTCGTAGACGCCAAATGTCTTTACTGGATCGGGCTGACGCACCGGGTTCAGCGTGACGAAGACCGGATGCGATTTCGGCAGCTTCTGAAGCCGGTTCATCCAGTAGGTCACACAGACGCTGTCGTCCGCGCCTTTGGCGACGTTCCACGACGCCCACGCCATCCGCCGCTGAGGCATCAGCGCGCCATCATGATGCAGCACGGCTGAGTTCTTCGAGAAGCGGATCGAGCCAAGCGCCATGCGCTGCTCTTCGCAGTCGCGATCGAGCATGCGCTTCGCCTCGTCGGCGTGGCAGGCGAAGATCACGGCGTCGAACATTTCTGGCTGCTTGTTGCGCTCCAGAACCTGCACCTTGCCGCCGCCGATCGGCTTCACATTCTGGATGTTGGCGGACGACCGCAGCGATCCAGCGAGATCCGAGAGCAGGCGCTTCACATAAGTCCGGCTGCCGCCCTTCACCGTGCGCCACATGGGGCGGATCGTGTGCATCAGGCGATGGTTGTCGAAGAACTGCAGGAAGCTGACGACTGGGTAATCCAGCATCAGCTTTTCCGGGGTCGACCAGATCGCGGCGCTCATGGGCAGAAGATACGCATCCCGGAACAGCTGGGAATAGCCATGCATGTCCAGCCACGCGCCAAGGCTCATGTCCGGGACAGTGTCCTTGGCCAGTTCGGCGCGAGCCCTGCTGTTGAAGTCGAGGATCTCGCCGATCATCCCGCGGAACCTGCCGTCCAGCGCATTGCGCTTCCAGGCGAAAAGGCCGAGCGGATCGGAGGACCATTCATAGCCGTCAGGGTCCGAGACGGCGAACGCCATATCAGTCATCACGGTTGGCACATCGAGATGGTTCAGCAGCGCTGTGAAGTTGGGATAGTTCGGCCGGTTGAAACAGATGAAGCCGATGTCCACCGACATCGGCATGCCCTGATGGTCTATGTCGATCGTCCACGCATGGCCGCCGAAACGCTCGGCGCTGTCATAGACGACAACTTCAGATGTCTCACGCAGAGCCCAGGCCGCGCCAAGGCCGGCCACGCCCCCGCCAATAACCGCGATGCGCTTGCGCCGAGAGATCATGCTGCAGTCTCCTGACTGGAACCCTTGTAGGTCTCAAGAGCCCGTTTGCGTGCGAAGTCATGGTCGACAATTGGTTGAGGATAGGTATCGCCAAGCGTCACGCCGGCGACAGAGAGCACGCCAGCCGGCGCTTCCCAGGGATGATGGATCCACTTCGGCGGCAGCTTCGCCAGCTCAGGAACCCATCGGCCAACGTATGCGCCCTCGGGATCGAACTTCTCACCCTGCAGGATGGGATTGAACACGCGGAAATAAGGGGCGGCGTCAGCTCCCGTTCCGGCCGTCCACTGCCAGCCATTTGCGTTGTTGGCTTCGTCCGCATCCACCAGCGTATCCCAGAACCATTCCTCGCCCTTGCGCCAGTGCACGAGCAGGTCTTTCGCAAAGAAGGATGCGACAATCATGCGGACACGATTGTGCATCCACCCCGTCGTCCACAGCTGCCGCATGCCGGCGTCAACGATGGGATAGCCGGTCTGACCGCGTTTCCACGCTTCAAGTTCGGTCTTGGTGCCCTTGCGCCATTCGACCGCCTCGAACTGCCGCCGCCAGCTCAACCGGCCCATGTCCGGATCATGATAGAGCAGGTAGTGCGAGAAATCGCGCCACGCGATCTCGGAGAGGAACTTCTGAACCTCGCGCGCGGACGCCTCGCCCGACTCCTCCGCATGACGCGCCGCGCGCCACACCTGATGCGGGCTGATCTCGCCGAAATGCAGATGGGGAGAAAGACGCGACGTGCTCTCTTCGGCCGGCATGTTGCGACCGTCCGCATAGTTGCTGATCGGACCCGCGAGGAAGGCGCGCAGACGCTTGCGGGCGCCTATCTCGCCCGGGGTCCACATCTCGCCGAACCCCGTCGACCAGTCCGGCTTGCTTGGATGCAGATCCCACATGTCGATGTCATCGGAGGGAAGCTTCGGCCCAGCCGCGAGCGTCCGCGGCTCCGGCGCCGGATCCGGGATCGTGATGCTCGCCTGCAGCGCCTTCCAGAACGGCGTGAACACCTTGAAGTCGCCGCCCGATCCGGTCTTCAGGGCAAATGGCTCGACAAGCAGAGAGCCGTTGAAGCTGTGCGCCTCGACGCCATCCTTCTTGAGTGCGGCCTTGATCCGCTCATCGATTTTTCGCGCCGGGCCATAGCGGCGGTTCCAGTAGACGGCGGCCGCCCCGGTCTTCGCGACCAGATCCGCGATGACTGTCTCGGCCGGACCCTTGCGCAGAACAAGCTTCCCGCCCTTTGCGGCGATCCGCTCGCCGAGGCTGCGGAGCGACTTGTCCAGCCACCACCGGCTCGCCCCGCCGGGCGCGCGTGATTCGCGGCTCGATTCATCGAGAATGTAGAGCAGGAACAGGGGCCGTCCGGTCGCGTGCGCTGCAGCAAGAGCGGGGTTGTCCGCCAGTCGCAGGTCGTCCCGAAACCAGTAGAGGACAGGGTTATCGGACAATTCTGCTCACGCGTTTGGACAGGCTTTGGCTCACTACGAGCCGGGGGGGTAAACGGATCAGCCGACGGCCTTGGCCCTTGCGTAAGCCTGCGTGCCCGCATGGACAACGCCATCCGTGGGCAGCACCGTGTCAGCCACGTAGTCAGCCCCATCCCCCAGCCGGCCATAGAGCGGCGCAAAGTCAGTGTCGACGGTGGCGCGGAACAGTTCGTCGTAGGAGCGAATGACGAAATAGGTCTGCTGAAAATCGTCGATCCGATACCGCGTGCGCATCACGCGCTCGAGGTCGAACCGCAAGCGGTTGGGCGAGGGATCGTCTAGCGCGAAGATCGATTCGTCCTTCGAGGAGGAGATGCCGGCGCCATAGATGCGGACGCCCTGCGGCGTCTCGATCAGGCCGAACTCGACTGTATACCAGTAGAGCGCCGCCAGGTTCTTCAGCCGCCCGAACTTCATCGCGCGCAGGCCGCCCTTGCCATAGGCCTCCATGTAGTCGGCAAACACTGGATCTGTCAGCAGCGGCACATGACCGAACACGTCGTGGAAGATGTCCGGCTCCTGCAGGTAGTCAAGCTGCGCACGCGTGCGGATGAACTGGCCGGCGGGGAAGCGGCGATTGGCGAGGTGGTTGAAGAACACCTCGTCCGGCACGAGGCCCGGCACGGCCACGACCTCGAAGCCCGTGCGCGCCTTGAGCTCTACATTGATCTCCGCAAAGTTCGGGATACCGCCGCGGTTGAGGTTCAGCGTCTCGATCCCGCGCAACATCGCTGGGTCAGCGCGATCCTTCAGGATGTCCACCTGCCGCCGATAGAGGAAATCCCACACGGCGTGTTCGTCAGCCGTGTAGCCCCTCCAGTTCTGGTCGATGACGAAGTCATCGCGCACGGTTGTGTGGCTGGTGTTCATGCCCTGAGTGTAGGCCTGTTCACGGGGTTCGTCACGTCCCGCTAGACTTCCTCAAGCACGCGCGGAATGCGGAACACCACGTCTTCCTGGGCTGTCACCACTTCCTGCACCGATACCTCGAACCGCGCGCGGCACGCCGCGATCACCCCCTGCACGAGCGACTCCGGCGCGGATGCTCCAGCCGTCAGACCCAGCGTCTTCACGCCATCGAACCAGCGCCAGTCGATGTTCTCCGCCGACGCAATCAGGTAGGCTGCCTGCGCGCCTGAACGCTCCGCCACTTCCTTCAGTCGTACCGAGTTTGATGAGTTCGCGGCGCCGATCACGAGCACCAGTTCAGCTTGCTCCGCGATCACCTTCACCGCGTCTTGCCGGTTGGTGGTCGCATAGCAGATGTCATCCTTGCGCGGCTCCGACAATTGCGGGAATCGGCGGCGCAGCGCCTCGACGATGTCGCGCGTATCCTCGACGCTCAGCGTGGTCTGCGTGACATAGGCGAGCTTGCTCGCGTCTTCCGGTACGAACGCGTCAGCATCCGCCACGGTCTCGATCAGCGTCATCGACCCGGGCTCGATCTGGCCCATGGTGCCGATCACTTCGGGATGGCCTTCATGTCCGATCAGCAGGGTGTGCAGTCCGTTACGAGCATGCCGCTGCGCCTCGGCATGCACCTTGGAGACCAGCGGGCAGGTCGCGTCCACAAACGTCATCTGCCGCCGCGCGGCCTCGGCCGGAACCACTTTCGGCACGCCATGGGCGGAGAACACCACCGGCCGGTCATCCGGGCATTCACCCAGTTCCTCGACGAACACGGCGCCCATCGCCTCAAGGCGCTTAACAACGTGAGCGTTATGTACGATCTCATGCCGCACGAAGACCGGCGCGCCCCATTTGGCCAGGGCCTGCTCCACGATCTGGATGGCGCGGTCCACCCCAGCGCAGAACCCGCGCGGCGCGGCAAGCAGGATGGCTAGGGGTGGCTTGGTCATGCGTTCAGCAACAGGGAGCAGGGAATGGGCGGCAGGGGAGCAGGCACTAGGACCTCACACACTCCCATACTACTGCCTACTCCCTCTTGCCTACAGCCCGGCGCAAGCTGCCCAAAAGAGGCAAATCTTGGGCAGCTTCTCGGCGTTGCGCCGGGGCTCGGTTAGGCGCTATCACCGCCCGGAGTTCGAACCGTCGCGGCGCATGGCCGTGGCGGCCTGTGTCAGGGTGCCCCCGTGAAGCGTTCAGTTGCCGCCTGCCTGGGTCTCTCCGCCATGCTGATGACCAGCTGCGCGGGCGTGGATCTGGACGATTCGCCCAACGTCGGCCCGTGCCCGGTCGCCGGCACGCTTTACGACGCCAGCCGTGTCGTCGAGATCGATGGCCCCGAGCGGCACGAGAACGTTGAGTATACCGGCGAAATCCAGGGCCTGCGGGGCTTCTGTCGCTATGTCGGCATCAACCCCATCACGATGGAAATCGAGATCGATTTTGCCTTCGGCAAAGGCCCCAAGGCGACCGCCTCCACCCGCACCTATCCCGTCTTCGTCACCGTTACCCGCCGCGACCGCAGCGTGCTGGCCAAGGAGCGTTTCGACATCCAGGTCGCCTGGCCCGCCGGCAAGGACATCGTCCGCCACACGGAAACCGTGCCGGGCATCGTGATCCCGCGCGCCAACGAGACCATTTCGGGCTCGAACTTCGAAATTCTCGTCGGCTTCGACCTGACGCCGGAACAGCTCGCCTACAACCGGAGCGGCACTCGCTTCACGATCAACGTTGCGAAACCCGCCGCCGGCCAGTAGTCCGGCGGGGCCCAGACCAGCCCCTCTCCGGACCTTACCATGACCAAGCCCCAGGACCTTGCCGACCAGCTGTCGGACGTCGCCGGCGCCGCTTTCGCGGCCATGGGCATTGATGCTGGTGCGGGAGTGATGCGCCGCTCTGACCGTCCTGACCTCGCCGACTTCCAGTGCAACGGCGCGATGGCCGCAGCCAAGAAGCTCAGCAAGAACCCGCGCGAGATCGCGACGGCCGTCGTCGAGGCGCTGAAGGCTTCCCCGCTGGTCGCCGCATCCGAGGTCGCCGGCCCCGGCTTCATCAACGTACGCCTGACGCCCGCAGCGCTCGCCGCGCGCGCCGAGCAGATCGCCGCCGACCCGCGCTCCGGCGCGCGCAAGGTCGAGACGCCTCGCCGCGTCGTGATCGACTTCGGCGGCTGGAACGTCGCCAAGGAAATGCACATCGGCCACCTGCGCTCGACGGTGATCGGCGACAGCTTGCAGCGTCTGTTCCGCTTCATGGGGGACGCCGTCTCCAGCGATGTTCATCTCGGCGACTGGGGCCTGCAGATGGGCCAGCTCATCAACGAGGTGAAGCTGGAACAACCGGGTTTGCCATACTTCGACGCCAGCTTCACCGGCCCCTATCCCGAACAAAGCCCCGTCTCGATGGATGATCTTGGACGGCTCTATCCGCAGGCCTCCGCCAAGTCGAAATCCGACGAAGCGCGCCGCGACGAGGACCGCAAGGCGACGCAGGAACTGCAGTCCGGCCGCCCCGGCTATCGTGCGCTATGGCAACACTTCTGCAACGTCACCCGCGTCGGCCTCGAACGCGAATGTGCCAGCCTTGGCGTGCGCTTCGACCTGTGGAAGGGCGAAAGCGATGCGGAACCCTTCATCCCCGCGCTTGTCGAAGACCTGAAAGCCCGCGGCATCGCTGAACTGGATGCAGGCGCATGGATCATCCGCGTCGCGCGCGAGACCGACAAGAAGGAGATGCCGCCTATCATCCTCGTGAACCGCGACGGCGCGATCGGCTATCACGGCTCCGATCTCGGCACGATTGTCGATCGCAAGCAGGGCATCGACCCGCAGCTGACGCTCTACGTCGTGGACCAGCGCCAGGCGCTGCACTTCGAACAGGTCTTCCGCGCCAGCGACCGGGCAGGGCTGATGCCCGAAAACACGCTCGAACACCTTGGCTTCGGCACGGTGAACGGTCCGGATGGCAAGCCGTACAAGACCCGCGACGGCGGCACGCTGAAACTCCAGGCGTTTATCGCCCAAGCTGATGAAGTCGCGACAGCGCGCATGAAGGAAGCCGAACTCGGCGCGGACGTCTCAACCGCCGAACAGCAAGATATCGCGCACAAGGTCGCCGTGGCAGCGATAAAATTCTCGGATCTCTCCAACGTCCGCACGACGAACTACATCTTCGACCTCGACCGCTTCATCTCGTTCGAGGGCAAGACTGGCCCGTACCTTCTCTACGCCGCGGTGCGCATCAAATCGCTCGCCCGCCGCGCCGAAGCGGAGGGCGTGAAGCCCGGCCCGATCATGATCGAACTGGACGCCGAGCGCGCACTCGTGCTTGCGCTTGACGCCTTCAACGACGCTCTGCGCGGCGCCTATGACAAGCGCATGCCGCACATCCTCTGCGATCACGCCTACACGCTGGCGCAGGCCTTCTCCGCCTTCTACGCAGCGGCTCCGATCCTCGTCGAAACCGACGCTGCGAAGAAAGCATCCCGCTTCTCACTCGCCATGGCGACACTGAAGCAGCTGGAGCTGGCGCTGGGCCTCATCGGTATCGATACGCCGGACCGGATGTAGGCACATGCAAGACATCGGGTTTCGCGTCGACGATCTGACCGCATCAAAGTCTCAGGCGCTCGTGCGCCGCCATCTCGAGGGCATGCATGCGAACTCGCCGCAGGACAGCGTACATGCCTTTGACATCGACAAGCTGCGTCAGCCCGGCGTCACGTTCTGGACCGGCTGGGTTGGTGAGGAGATCGCCGTGATGGGTGCTCTCAAACGGCTCGATGCGGAGAGCGGTGAGATCAAATCAATGCGGGTGGCTGACGCCTTCCTCGGCCGCGGTGCGGGCAGGGCGATGCTCGAGCATATTCTCTCCGAGGCGCGCGCCGCCGGAATGAAGCATCTTTGGCTCGAGACCGGCTCAACACCAGCCTTTGACCCCGCCATTGGCCTGTACAAGAAAGCCGGGTTCCGCTTCTGCGGCCCGTTCGCCCACTACAAGGACGACCCGTTCAGCCGGTTCATGACACTGGCGCTGTAGCTGGCGGCAGGCGCTGCAGCCTCACTTCTTTTTCGCAGGCGCCTTCTTCTTCGTTGCAGCTTTCTTCACCGCCGCCGGACCCGACTGCCACTCCGGCTTCAGATAGTAGGCCGCCAAGGCATTCGCGTGGCCATGCCCGAGGCCCAGCGCCTCCATGGCATGACTGCGCAGTTCGCCATGCGCCTTCAGCCCTGACTTGGACAGCACGGCCAGCATCTCTTTCTCGGACTTGCCCGAAGCCTTCGCGGCATTGTCGAGATAGGTGCGGATTCCCGTCGGCATCCCAGCCGTCGGCTACTCCGCGCGCTGGGCGTCGCGCAACGCCCTGAACTCGTTGCCCTCGTACCAGTTGGGCCAATCGGCCGAGTTGGCGAGACGGGTGACAACCTCCGTCGCAACCTTTGTGTCAGCCTCGATGCCCGACAGATCCCAGCTGTCTTGGTATTCGTCAGCGGGCTTGTGATAGGCGTTGTCGGTATAGGCCTTCGCCGCGGCTTCGCCCGCCGCAACCCCGCCATTCACGAGGTCGATGCCGCTGTCGGGGTAGAGCATTGGCACGCCTTTCTTGGCTAGGCTGATATGGTCCGAGCGATAGAAGTATCCATTCTCGGGCGAAGGGTCCGGACGAATGACACGTCCGGATTCGGCCAGTACGGTCTTCAGGGCATCTTCGAGCTGCGAGGCGCCAGCCCCAATCACGAGAAGATCCTTGGCCATGCCTGTGGGTTGCATCGCGTCGATGTTGATGCCGCCGACGATGTTTTTCAGCGGCATGAGCGGGTTCTCGCCGAAGTAAGCCGAGCCGAGCAGGCCCGACTCTTCCAGCGTCACCGCCAGCACCGTCACCGACCGCTTCGGCTGCGGCCCCGCCGCCACCTTCTCGCCGATCTCCAGGATCGCCGCCGTGCCGGTGGCGTTGTCGACCGCGCCATTGTTGATCACGTCCGCATTCGGATCATCGCCCGTGCCTTTGCCGAGGTGATCCCAGTGCGCCATGAGCAGAACATGCTCATCAGGCGCCTCGGATCCTTTGACGGTCCCGATCACATTGCGTGAGTCCTTGAAATCGATGGTCTGGTTGATTGTCGCCGACGCCTTGAGCCCCGTCATCGGGACAGGCTTGAAGCCGCGCTTGTTGGCGGCGGCGCGCATCTTGTCGATGTCGAGCCCCGCCACCTTGAACAGGTCCGTCGCATGGTCGAGCTGGATCCAGCCCTCCAGCTTCGCGCGGCTCGCCCCGCCATCATTGCGCACGAGATCGGCCTGCTCGCCTGTCCATGACCCTTCCACGACGCCCCACCCATAGGATGCCGGCTTCTCCTCATGGATGATCAGCGCCGCCGTCGCGCCCTGCCGCGCCGCTTCCTCGAACTTGTAGGTCCAGCGGCCGTAATACGTCATCGCCTTGCCGTTGAAGAGCGTGTTGTCGTTGGTCACGAAGCCCGGGTCGTTGACGAACATCACGACCGTCTTGCCCTTCACGTCGACGCCTGCGTAGTCGTTCCAGTTGGCCTCTGGCGCGACAACGCCATAGCCGACGAACACCAGATCGGAATCCGTGAACGATACTGTCTTGTTCTTCTGGTCCTTGGTGATGAACACCGCATCGGGTCCCATCTTCAGGTCCCACGCCTTGTCGCCCGGACCAGCGATTTTCAGGGATGACGTCTTCGGGTCCGCCGTCTGCGCGACCATCTTCACGACCTGAAAGTACGTCCCGTCAGGATTACCCGGCGCGAGACCGATGCGCTTCATCTCGGCCGCAATCCAGTCAGCTGCTTTCTCGCCTTCCGGATCGCCCGGGCCGCGGCCTTCATACTTGTCGTCCGCGAGTTCCTTGATGCGCGCAGCGAGATCGGCCGCCGCGATATCCGGCGATGTGGACAGCGTCGAGGTGACCGCGTTGGCGTCGGCCGCAGGCGCCGCCGGCGCGGCAGGCTCCGTGGGACCGCACCCAGCCAGTCCGATGCTCATCAGCGCGGCCGATACACCCGTAAGCGCAGGCAATTTCATCCCGGTCTCCCTCAAGTTGCGGGCACACTATCGCGCGCGGTCGGGGGAGCAAGTGCTGGTCAGGTCTTCCAGTCCGGGTGTGCGTCGTCGTGATCATCGGGGACGTGATCCATGCCCGGCGGCTGTGGATCGCCGGGGAGGGGGATCCAGTGCGTCTCCCCGGGCGGCTGCGTGAACCATGTCCCGTCAAAACCGCCAGCGATCGACGCGCGCCAGTCTGCCGCCGCCTTGGCCAATCGCTCCTTGGAAGACGCGACGAAGTTCCAGTCGAGAAAGCGCGGCCCATCCAGCTTGTCGCCGCCGGCGAACATGATCCGTGTCCCCGCTCTCAGCTTTACCCGGCACGGCCGTTGCGGCGACAGGATCGCCATCGTCGCCTCGCCTACAGGCTGCCCCTCTACCTCAGCCGCGCCCTCCACCACATAGAGGCAAAGCTCATCCGCATCGGGAGCTTCGATCGTCGTGTCGCGTTCCGCCCTGAGCACAAGCTGGCAGATACCGCTGGGAAACTCGACAGGCGACCGATGGCCATAGGCAGCCCCGGAGATCAGAACGCCGCTCGCGCCGTCGAGCGCCAATTTCGGGAGTACGGCTGCAGGGTGGTGCTGGAAGCCCGGCGCCTGCTCCTCATGGCTCTGCGGCAGCGCAACCCATGTCTGGATCGCCTCGATCCGGTGCCCCGCCTCGCGCTCGGCATGCGGCGTCCGCTCCGAATGGGTGATGCCCTTGCCGGCTGTCATCCAGTTCACGGCGCCCGGCCGAATGGCCTGGTGAGTTCCAAGGCTGTCGCGATGGTCCAGCGCTCCATCGAACAGCCACGTCACCGTGGCGAGCCCGATGTGCGGATGCGAGCGCACGTCGATTCCCTTGCCTGCCGGCAAGACGGCGGGCCCCAGATGATCGAAGAAGACGAACGGCCCGACATTGCGCCGGGTCGCAAAAGGCAATACCCGGCGAACGGAAAACCCGCCCAGATCCCGCTCGCGCGGCTCAATGATCATCTCGACGGCGTCGGGCATGGGAACTTCCTCTGTCTGCGGTTGAGTATGGACGACGGCGCCGATGACGGCAAAGTAAGCGGATGACGGCAAACCGCGACATCAATGCGACTGGGTTCTGCCGCCTCCTCGCTGGGAAAGGCAGGCGTGACGAACAGTTGAGACTGCCCAAGCAGTGGCCTGCGGCGATCGTCCTGTCGTTGCTGATTTCCGCCTGCGCCCCGCTCCAGCAGAGAGCGCTCGCTCCCGAAACCGACCCCGCCCCCGGCTTCTCCGACACCGCTTTCACCAGCTTCGACGGCGCCCGCCTTGGCCTCGACACCTACCCCGCCCGCGCGCCGGGGCAGGGCGCAGGACCCTGTGACGACGGCGCGGGCATCGATCTCGACACGGTGGCAGCCGCATCCGCCTGCGCCGCATCCGCCGAAGTCTACGCCGCTGAGCCCGACGTCGTTATCATCGCCGTCCACGGCATGAACGATTATGCCGGCGCCTTCATTGATGCAGGCGAATGGTGGTCCGCCAACGGCGCGACCGTCTACGCCTACGACCAGCGCGGCTTCGGTCGCTCCCCTGGCTGGATGATCTGGCCGAGCCACGCCGTCATGCGGAAGGATCTCGAAACCGCCATCGAAATAGCCCGCGCGCGCCACCCCGGAGCAAAAGTCGCCGTCGTAGGCGAGAGCATGGGTGCGGCCGTCTCCGTCACCACCTTCGCCCGCTCAGACGCGAGCAAGCCCGACGCGCTGATCCTCTCAGGTCCGGGCTTCCGCGGCTGGGGCGCGCTGCCATTGCTCTACAGCGCCAGCCTCTGGGTTGCCTCCCATGTCCGGCCCGACTGGATTGTCGTGCCGCCAGACGGCGTCCGCATTGTCGCCACCGACAACAACCGCAAGCTGCGCGAGATGTGGTTCGACCCGCTTGTCCAGAAATCCAACCGGATCGACAGCGTCTATGGCGTCGTCTCGATGATGGAGGAGGCGGACCAGACGATCTCCCGCCTGCCGGCCAGCGTGCCGACCCTCATGCTCTACGGCGCCAAGGACGAGATGATTCCCGTCGAGGGCGTCCAGCGCGCGACGGCCAAGATGCCGCCCCACGTCCAGACGGCCTACTATGTGAACGGCTACCACCTGCTCCTGAACGACCTTCAGGCTCACAAGGTCTGGGGCGATATCCTGGCCTTTGTTCGCGACCCGGAATCACCCCTCCCATCGGGCGCCCCGGCGCTACCTTGGTTCGGTAATCAGGACGCAAACCGTTGAAATTGCACGGGTCCATTGGGCCCGAAAATTAACCAAAGCCGGTTAGTCTGCGCGCTCTGGGAAGGGCATTCGAGGATCGCGCGCGGAATGCTGGCGCAAGTGAAAAAACTGGCAGGCGGCGATGTCGCCGGGCGCCTTGGCGCCTGGTGGAGCGGTCGCGATTACGTCCCGCCGGTGGAAGGCGAGGGCGCTCCGGCCGAAGAAAAGCCGGCCACAAAGGCTGACGCCCCGAAGGCCGAGCCTCCCAAGGCGGATGCCGCCAAGGAGCCAGCCAAGGCTGAAGCCCCCGTTTCGATCGCCCCAATTCCCGAAACGCCCGCGCCGGCCGCGGCGCCGCTCGATGGCGGCGAGATTCGCATCCGCGCGCTCGAGACACTCTGGGGCGAGGGCAGGCTCTCGCCCGGCTCATTCGCGCTCGACACCCACATGATCGACGCTGCGCTTGAACTCGCCGACCGCCCCGGCTCAATCGGTTTCATCGGCGCCGACGCCTCCCTGCTCAACGCCTTCACTGCACAGTCCGATCGCAAACCCATCGCCAACGAATGGCGTGGCGCCTGCGTCTCGCGCCTCAATCAGCTCGTCGCCAATGCTGCGTTCACTGTCAGCGAAGTGGATCGTCCGCGCGGCTTCCAGGATGGCGCGCTCCCCGCAATCGTCACCGTCGAAGCCTTCGCCTACGCCGACCACAAGGCCGGCCTCGTCGGCCGCGTCTTCCGCGCGCTCGATGCGGGTGGCCGCTGGGTCTTCGTCGACACAACGCGCCGCACGAAGAAGACGCCGCCGCAAGCCTTCGCCTCTGCCTGGGCCGAACCGCAACTCTCGACCAACGACGAGATCGAGGAGCTGCTCACGCTCGCCGGCTTCAAGACCATCCGCCGCGTCTCCGTCGCCGACCTTGTCATGGTTTCTGCGAAACAGGGCTACGCCAATCTCTCGCAAGTCATCGAAAGCGCCTCGAGTTCAGGTCTCTCAGGCCGCGAAGGCGCGCTCTTCCTGCAGGAGCTTGCCTGGGAAGCGCAAAGCTGGCGCGCTCGCATGCGCGCCATCGAAGGCGGCGCGCTCGAAGTGAACCTCTGGGTCGCCGACCGCACCGAACAGCAGGGCCCACTGAAGATCGCCCTAGACCAGTTGATCAAGCCGGACGATGCAGGCGCTGCGGACGCCTTGTTCGAGTAGGCTTGGCCGAAGCCAATCCGTGCCGTAGCGGCATACTTGCCCCCGCCCAAACGTCATGAAAACACCGCATCCAACGCGTGGCGATCGGCCCACGCGATGGAGCCTAAGTCATGAGGCAGGTGACACCCTTCTCGCGCCGGTCATTCGTCGCGCTCGCTTTTGCGTTGTCGCTGGTTGGCTGCGCGCCCGCAGAAAAGGCTGCCGCACCAGATCAGGCGCCGAGCGAGGCCGCGATTGCTGAATCCGCCCGGGCGATCCATGAGGAGAGCCTCGTGCTGGATGCGCATGCCGACATCGTGGTTCCCTCCACCGCCGCCAATTTCCTCAGCGCCGACGGCTCGTCGAAGGTGTCCCCCGAAAAGCTCAAGGCAGGGGGCGTCGGCGCTGTCGTCATGGCGATCGCCGTCGGACCGGGTCCACGCACGCGGGAAGACGACAGGAAGGCCCGTGCGGAAGCCGATGAGAAGCTTGCAGCTATCCAGGCGCTTGCGGCTGCCAACGCCGACACGGTGGCAATCGCAAGATCTGCCGATGAGATCCTCGCGATCCGCGAAAGCGGCAAGACGGCGCTGATCCTTGGCTTCCAGAACGCAAGGGCTCTCGAAGGGCAAGTAGCTGCGCTCGATACGTTCTATGAGGCAGGCGTGCGGGTCTTTGCGCTGAACCATCTTGCGCACAATGATTTCTCGGATTCCTCGCGTCCGTTCCACGACCCGGTCAGCAAGCAATACGAGCCGGACGCGCATGGTGGGCTATCGGCGCTGGGGCTGGCTGCCATCGACCGCATCAACGCGCTCGGAGGCGTGGTCGATGTGTCTCAGGCATCGAAGGCTGCAACGCTCGCGACCATTGCCAGATCCAAGACGCCCGTGATTGCCAGCCACTCGAATGTTCGCGCGATCTCGGACGCAACGCGCAATCTTTCCGACGAGGAGATCGATCGCATCGGCGCGACCGGGGGCGTCATCCACGTCGCGCCGTTCACGGCTTACCTTGTCAACTTCTCGACGCCGGAAAAGCTTGAGGCGATCAGGAAGGCGCGAAGCGCTGCGGGCCTGCCCGAGACGTATTCCTACCCCTACGAACTCTACTGGGAACTTCCCGACCCGGCGGCGCGAGAGACGTTCACGACGTCGATCCGCGAGTCGCTTGGGCCAGCAACGATCGACACGATGATCGATCACATCGACTACATCGTGAAGCGCATCGGCATCGACCATGTCGGCATCGGCACGGACTTCAATCACGGTAGCGGCATTGAAGGCTATGACGATGCGAGCGCCTCATTCGCCGTGACCCTTGGGCTCCTCCGCCGCGGATACTCGGCGGAGGACATCAAGAAGATCTGGGGCGGCAATTTCCTGCGCGTCATGCGCCAGGCGGAAGCAGCGGCCGGAAAGGCTGGGCCCCCGCAATAGGTCCCCCTCGCGCGACTTCTCCGCCAATTGGCAAGGCCATGGCCGACGGTGGCGCCGATTGCCCTGTGATACGCAATTTCTTGCTCCGCTGCGATGTTCACCCCACCCGCCCTTGGGGCTATACGCGCGCCAACCTGCGCTGGCGCTGATCCCTTCAGCGCACTCCGGAGCAACCGATGTTCGACAAGTTCGCCTTCGCCGGCCACGAGAGTGTGCACCACTTCTTCGATGCGAAGACTGGCCTCCGCGCGATCATCGCGCTTCACTCCACGGCGCGCGGTCCCGCTGCCGGTGGATGCCGCATGTGGAACTACGCCACCGCCGAGGAAGCCCTCGTCGACGCGCTGCGCCTCTCGCAAGGGATGAGCTACAAGAACGCCATGGCCGACCTGCCGCTCGGCGGCGGCAAGGCCGTGATCTGGGGCAATTCACGAACTGACAAGACGTCCGACCTGTTCCGCGCCCTCGGCCGCGCCATCAACTCGCTCAACGGGACATACTGGTCGGCCGAAGATGTCGGCGTCTCCGTGCAGGACATGGCCTTTGCAGCGGAGGAGACGAAATACGTCTCCGGCCTTTCGACAGGCAAGGCAGCCAGTGGCGACCCGTCGCCCGTGACAGCGAAGGGCGTCTTCCTCGGTCTGAAGGCCGCTGCCCTTCGCGCCTTTGGAACGGATGACCTTTCCAGCCGCACCATAGCGGTACAGGGCGTGGGTCATGTCGGCGGCTATCTGTGCCGGCATCTGGCAGGGGCGGGCGCCAAACTCGTCATCACCGACGTGAACACCGAAGCGCTCGACCAGATCGCTCGCGCCACAGGCGCACAGGTCGTCGCCCCCGCGGACATCTACGATGTCGCCGCCGATATCTTCTCGCCCAACGCCCTCGGCGCCATCATCAACCCCGACACCCTGCCGCGCCTCCGCGTGCGCGTGATTGCCGGCGGCGCCAACAACCAGCTCGCCACGCCAGAGATGGGCGACAGCCTGAGCGGGAAGGGCATCGTCTACGCCCCCGATTACGTCATAAACGGCGGCGGCATCATCAATGTCGCCTCCGAAATATCCGGCGCCTACGATCCTGCCTGGGTTGAGGCAAAGCTCAAGCGCCTGATCCAGACCCTCGGCGATGTGCTCGACCAGGCCCAGCGCGAAGGCCGCGGCGCCAACCGCGTCGCCGACGAAATCGCCCGCAGCCGAATTACCCGCTGACCCCCGCGCAGATGCTCCGGGCGCCGATCATTAAATCTGTTCGCTCGCCGGTTGCATTTGTGTGACGCAGGTCTAGGTTCGCAAATGTTGCATTGCAGCGTAATGCTCAGACGCCGAATGAATGGCGCGGCAATTGCTGGGGTTATTGGTTGGTGTAGCTGCCCGTCAGGGCAGTGGACTTCGGGGGGTGTGATGTCTGAAGTCGTTGTCTTCATGGGCGCAGAAGAAAGCCGTGATCCCTCGCGCCTGATGAACGCCGTCGATGCCTTCGCCAAATGGGCGTCCGAGTCCGGCCTGTCGGGTGAGCAAAGCGACGCCCCCCACATCATGGTCAAAAGCGAATTCTCCGGTGGCGAGATGCGCCGCAAGCTCGTTTTCCAGCATCGCGACCACGCCGCCCGCTTCCTGGTCTTCTGGCGCTCGGAGCGCCAACGGGCGCGGCCATCCGACGCCGTCGCCGCCCAGGCCTGACACCGCCTCTGGCCGTTCGCGCTGACGCCACTATAGAGGCGCCATGTCCGCCTCGCCCTCCACCCGGAAGCCAGCTCTGCGCGTCGCCGTCGTTGGCGCAGGCATTGTGGGGCTCAGCATCGCGCTGGAACTGCGCAGTCGCGGCGCCGATGTGGCGGTTTACGACCGTGGCCTCGAACTCGGCGGCGGCGTCACCATCCGCGCGGCGGGCATGCTGGGCGCCGCGTTCGAATGGGCGGCCGAGCATGACCAGCGTGCGCTCGCCGCATTGGCGCGCCATGCAGGGCAGCTGTGGCCGGAATACGCCGCCCGCCTCGAACGCCTCGGCGGCGGCGCCGTCGAATATTCGCGAGAAGGCGCGCTCGTTGTCGCCCGCATGCAGGCCGAGGCCGACTGGCTGACCAACCTCACCGCCGCCTGCCAGGCGCGCAACGTCCCCGCGCTCACCTTGCCGCTGAAGGACGTCGCCGTCCGCGAGCCCGCCCTTGCGCGCTCCATCCTCGCAGCGCTCTGGCTGCCCGACGACCAGCAGGTCGATCCCGTCCTCGTCCTCCAGCGACTCGGCGCCGCGCTCGCGCGCACGGGCGTTGGGCTCCGCTTTGGCCGCCAGGTAGATCGCATCACGGCCGGCCAGCATTTCCTGATGCCAGACGGCGAACGCTATGACCGCGTCGTGATCGCCAATGGCGCTCAGCCAGCGCCACTGTTCGTTGGCCCCCGCGGCGCGCGGCTGTCTCCCGGCCTGCCCGCTCCCGTGCCCGTGAAAGGGCACATGCTCGCCCTCGCGCCGATCGAGCAGGGGCCTCGCCATGTCATCCACGCGCGCGATGTCTACATCGCCCCCAAATCGCGCTGGATCCTCATCGGCGCCACGACGGAGAGAAACCGCGCTGACACTGAGGTCGACCGCGACGCCATCGCCCAGCTCCGCGCCCGCGCCGCCGTCCTCGTACCAGCGCTCGCCGATGCTCCTGAACTCACCGCCTGGGCCGGCGTCCGGCCCGGCAGCCCCGATGACCAGCCGATGATCGGCCAGACCGCCATCCCCGGCGTCTTCGCCGCCCTCGGCCACTATCGCAACGGTGTCCTCTTCGCCCCGGCTACCGCGGAAATCGTCGCCGACCAGGTCATTGACGGGAAAGTGAGCCCGCTCGCCGCGGCCTTTGACCCCACCCGGTTTGACAACCCGGACGCGGCGCCGCACTCGCCCTCCGGCAAAGGCTCCGATAACTAGCGTTACAACGAGAGCTGACAGGCCACGGGAGAGTCACATGCACAACATCGCCCCCATGACGGAAGATCAGGAAGCGATCCGCGACGCCGTCGCCGCCGTGTGCGCCCAGTTCGACGCGGAATACTGGCGCAAGACCGACGAGACCGGCGAATGGCCGGAAGCCTTCACCAAGGCGATGGCCGATGGCGGCTGGCTCGGCATCGCCATGCCGGAAGAGGTGGGCGGCTCCGGCCTCGGCCTGATGGAAGCCTCCATCATGATGCAGGCCGTCGCGCGCTCCGGCGCCGGCTTCACCGGCTGCTCGTCCATCCACCTCAACATCTTCGGCGCAAAGCCGATCGAGAAATTCGGCACGTCCGAGCAGAAGCAGGAATTCCTGCCCAAGATCATCTCCGGCCAGCAGAAGATGTGCTTCGGCGTCACCGAGCCGAACTCGGGCCTCGACACCTCCAGCCTGCAGACGAAAGCCGAGCGCACCAATTCCGGCTACGTCATCAACGGCCGCAAGATCTGGACGACCGGCGCCCAGCGCGCCGACAAGATCATCCTCATCGCCCGCACCACGCCGCAGGAAAAAGTCGCCAAGCCCTATATGGGCCTGTCCCTGTTCTACATGGACATGAAGGGCGTCGACGCAAAGCCGATCCCGAAAATGGGCCGCAAGGCCGTCGAGTGCAACATGCTGTACTTCGACAACATCGAGATCCCGAAGGAGTCGCTGATCGGCGAGGAGGGCCAAGGCTTCAAGTACTTGCTGCAGGGCCTCAACCCGGAACGCGTGCTGTTCGCCGCTGAAGCCATCGGCCTCGGCTTCTGCGCCCTCGAGCGCGCCACGACCTACGCGAAAGAGCGTGTCGTGTTCGGTCGCCCCATCGGCCAGAACCAGGGCGTCGCCCACCCGCTCGCCAAATGCTGGGCTGAACTCTCCGCAGCCGAACTGCTGACCTACAAGGCCGCTCGCCTCTACGACCAGGGCCTCGAATGCGGCGCCGAAGCCAACGCCGCGAAGTACCTCGGCGCCGAATACGGCTTCAACGCCTGCGAGGCGGCCGTCCTCGCCCACGGCGGCATGGGCTACGCGAAAGAGTACGACGTGGAACGCTACATGCGCGAAGCGATGATCGCGCGTATCGCCCCGGTGAGCCGCGAGATGATCCTGAACTACATCAGCGAGCGCGTGCTGGGGCTGCCTAAGAGCTACTAGGGAGGCTACCTCTCTCCGCTGTCATCCCGGCCGGAGCGCGCAGCGCGAAGAGCCGGGATCCATTGGCCTTTGGTCGTGGTCTCACAATAGGTCCCGGATAGCGCTGCGCGCTTCCGGGATGACAACCGTCGCCAAATGCACCAGCCTCCCACCCAGAAGCGGGAGAGAAACCAATGGGTCGTGTCTCAGGCAAGGTCGCCCTCGTCACCGGCGCGGCAAGCGGCATCGGCCGCGCGACAGCCGAAACGCTTGCGCGCGAAGGCGCAGCCGTTGTTCTCACCGACGTGCAGGACGGCGAAGAAGCCGCCGCCGCGATCCGCAAGTCCGGCGGCGGAGCGCGCTTCATCCGCCACGACGTCGCCAGCGAAACTGAATGGCGCGACGTCATCGCCAGCATTGAGAAGACCGAAGGCCGCCTCGACATCCTCGTCAACAATGCGGGCATCGCCGTCGCGGGCCTGATCCACGAGCTGAGTCTCGAAGACTGGCGCCGCCAGATGGCGGTCAACGTCGATGGAGTCTTCCTAGGCGTGAAAACCGCCCTACCGCTGATGCGCAAAGGGAAGGGCGGCTCCATCATCAATATCTCGTCGATCGCGGGCCTCCGCGGCGCGCCAAACCTCTCAGCCTACTGCACCTCGAAAGGCGCGGTCCGCCTCTTCACGAAATCAGTCGCGCTCGAATGCGCCGCGATACAGGACGGCATCCGTTGCAACTCCGTCCACCCCGGCCTGATCGAAACCCCGATCTGGTCCCAGGTCGTCCCCGGCTCCAACGAACCCATGGACCTCGACGCCGCCGCCGCGCTCCGCGTGCCCCTGCGCCGCAAGGGCTGGCCGGACGACATCGCAAAAGTGGTGCTCTTCCTCGCCAGCGACGACAGCGCCTACATGACCGGCGAGGAGGTTGTCGTGGACGGAGGCATGACGGTCGGGACGTAGAACGCGGGGCCCGGCTTCGTCCTTCGAGATGGCCGGTTCGGCCTCCTCAGGATGAGGCCTCACAAAACATGACGCTCATGGAAAGCCCTCATCCTCAGGAGCGGACGAAGTCCGCGTCTCGAAGGACGAGGGCGTGCTCACAAACCGCCGGTGCTCCTACTGGTCGTTCCGCCACTTCTCCATCGCCGCCGAGATCGCGAACGTCTCGCGATACTTGGGCGAGTCCGACGGCCGCGGCGCCTTCTGCGATGTCAGCGCCATGATCTCGGCCAGCTTGTTGTGCGCGGCTCCCGCCTGTCCTGCGCCGATATAGGCGTGCAGTTCTACGAGCGCGGAGGACAGCAGGTCGTGCGCACGGATGACGAAGTAGGGCTCGTCCTCCGCCAGGTTGGGGTAGGCGTCGTATTTCGACGGATTTGCCTTGGAGCCTATGGGGGCGGTCATGCGTGCCTCGCAGATGATTCGGTGGCTCAGCCTGCCCGGATTCGGGTTAACCGGCCTGCCTCTCGAAAAGCACTACAACCACGCGAGCGCAATGGGCTATGATTGGTTCAACTGGAACAGGGGAGCGACATGGGCGGGAAGGTGGCGCCAGCGGCAAAGAAGGCCACGCCGAAGAAAGCTGCAAAGAAATCCGCGACCAAGACACACGCCACGCCAGCGTCCGTCCCCGCCTACGTCGCCGCGGTTGAAAACGACACACGCCGCGCCGATGCCGAAGTGCTTCTCAAGGTTTTTGGGAAAGTCACCGGCTGGAAGCCGAGGATGTGGGGGCCGACCATCATCGGCTACGGGTCATATACATACACATACGACAGCGGACACTCCGGCGACGCTCCCGTGGTCGGCTTCAGCCCGCGTGGGGCGGCGCTCTCGATCTACAGCGGCATGTATGCAGAGCAGCCGGAATGCCAGGCCATCCTGAAGGCGCTAGGCAAGCACAAGACGGCCAAGGCCTGCATCTACATCAACAAGCTCGCCGACGTGGACATGGCGGTGTTCGAGAGACTCATCCGCACCGGGCTCGCGAACATGAAGAAGAAAGCCAAGGAAAATGGCTGGCCGCTGTCAGGCAGCTGACGCCATCGCTGGAGGGCTTCCCATGAAGCTGCTGCTCTTCATCCTGATCAGCCTGCTCGTCGCCGGCGTCGGCCTGACGATCCGGAACATGATCAACAAGGACAAGCCGCCGCTCGAATAAGGCTCAAGCCGATAACCCCTCCGGCGCCACCTCTCTCAAGGACGCCTGCAGCTCTGCCGTCGCCGGCATGATCTTGCGCGTCGCGAGGTTCAGCACCACAGCCACCGCCTCCGTCGTGCACCAGGCAAGCCCCGTGTCCGGATCGATCAGCCAGTGCACGAACGAATGCGTCTTCTCCTTCTGGAAGCCCCGCGCCGAGCGGATCACGAACCGGTCCCCCGCGCGCGGCCAGCGCCGATAGGCCAACCGGTATTCCAGCACCGCCCCGCCCAGCTTCACCGTCTCGCCACGCGCCTCGGCCTCCCGGCCAACCTTCTCGCGCCATGGCCGAAGCAGGTGCCCAACCGAGTCTGACACCCGCCCGATGAAGAACTCCGGCATCATCCGCCCGGTCAGGTCCACCTGCGTCGGCAGCACAACGCCGCGCCCGATCACCGGCGCCGAGATCGCATCCGCATCCGCCATCGTCGCGCTCGCCCGCGGCGCTACACCCAGATCAATCGACCGCGGCGCGCACGCCGCCGGTGCAGCATCAGTCATCGCTTCCAGTCGCTTCCGCGCATCACCCGTCCACGCGAAAGGCGCGCCCGTGTCCACATCCACATGATCCACCCATGTCCGGATCGCCGCACACGGCTCACCCGACTGGTGCGTGATCTGCTGATACACAAGCGCCGACGTCTCGCGCACCTCCAGCACGCATCCCGTCATCGTGAACGGCGCGCCCGCATGCGCCTCCTTCATGAACCGGATGTGCTGGTCGCGCGGCCGCAACGTCGATTGCGCGTTGGCCCGGAACGCATGCCCCAGCCCCACAATGTGAGCCAGCTCCGCCAGCCCCTCCATCATCTTCGCGACGTAGAAGCGCACATTCATGTGCCCCATCTCATCGCATTCCCAGGTATTGATGCTGCCGCGATAGAGTTCGATCACTTCTTAACGACCTTCCAATCAACCTTCACCGTCGCGCACGTCGGCCAGCCCTTGGCATCCGTCCCCGCATACGAACCTTCCAGCACCAGCCCGCTTCCGGCCGCCGCCTTCACCATCGCTGCAGTCGGGTCCGGCAGGTCCACTTTCGCGCGCCGGCTCCATTCCGCGCTGTGCTGTCCCGCCCCACGCCCCGTCGCGACATAGACAAACCGCCGCGTCTTCCCCTCTGTCCGCACGAAGTCGCCGAGAAAGCGCGGCCCGGTCTTGCCTTCCTCCAGCCGCGCGGGAAGCTCGAACACGATCGTCTTGCCGGTGGACATCCGCACATTCACGCAGCCGCCCTCCTTGCCCTGCAGGCAGTGGGCGACACCTGCGGGCGGCGCAATTACGCTGAGGCGCAGAGAGACGTTGTCTGCCCCCATCGCGCAGCCCTAACCAGCACAGGCCTCGCACAGCCCCCGGATCTCGATCACGGCGCTGCGCATCTTGAAGTTCACGCTCTCCACTTCTTGCGTGAGCTTCTTCACGCTGTCGTTCGCGTGCAGCTCCCCCGCCATCCCGCATTTGTCGCAGATGAGAAACACAGCCGCGTGCCCATGCTTCCAGTGCCCACACGCGACATAGGCATTCAGGCTCTCGATCTTGTGCGCCAGCCCCATCTCCAGCAGGAAATCCAGCGAGCGATAGACGGACGGCGGCTTCGCCGCGCCATCATCCCCCAGATGATCCAGCAGGTCGTAAGCCTTCGCCGGCCCCTCGGACTCCAGCAACAGCGTCAGCACCTTCTTGCGCAGCGGGGTCAGCTTGCCGCCCCGCTGGCCGCATAGCACCTCGGCCTCCTTGAGGCTGTCGGAGAGACTGTCGGGCGCGCAGGCGAGGTGGGCATGAGCCATGCCCTAATGTCGGCTGCCCCGCCCCGATTCACAAGGCCCGGGCAATCACGGGGGAGGCAGGGCAGGCCATGAGGCACAGGGCAGGGCCTCAGCCCACGGAAAACCGCCGGTTAACCAGCTTCATGCCCTAATCCCTCCGGATTTGGACGGGCGAGAGGGGACAAGTCATGTCGCAGCAAACCGCAGGGGCGACGGCCTCCAGCCCCATTCGCACTGGTCTCAACAGCGGCCTTGGCGCGCTCCGCTTCCTCGCCAGCGACCGGCTCGGGCTCCTTCTCCTTGTCTGGGCCGTCGTCGCCTTCGCCGTCCGACCCGCCTTTCTCGCCGCGAATGCCGGCATCGCCGGCTGGCCGATGGACGCGATCCGCGCGGGCATGACCCCGATCAACCTCGCCCACACCGCCGCATCGATCCAGTGGATGTCCTTCGCCGGCCTGCTTGCGCTGGTGGTCATTGGCCACGTCCGCTTCGTCGCCGCAAAGGGGGCGGAGGCGCTGTCAGGCCTCACCACCCGTTTCCTGGTCGTCACCGGCTACGCCACGCTGCTGGCAGCCGCATACCTCCTCTTTCTCTGGAGCCCGGTCTCGGTCTTCACGCTGATCACGCATGACAGCCTGATCTTCCTCGACTCGACCTACCGCATCGCCAACGGACAAACGCCCTCGACCGATTTTCCCACCGCCCTGGGGGCCGCCCAGCTCTACCTGCCGGCATGGGCTGCCGGGCTTGTCGGCGGCTATGGCGGTTCGGTCGAGCTCGCATCCGTCTGGGTCGCGCTCGCGCTCGGCCTTGCCTGCGCCTGGATTGGCGCCTCCCGCTTCCCGACGCCGATCACCGCCACACTGATCGGCATCATCTTCCTCGTCACCGTCCCCGCAGCCCTGCTCGAACGCTGGGGTGGCGAGAGCCAGACAGTGGTCGATGGCGCCAACGAAGTGCTGGGCGACAATCTCAGCTACGCGATGTTCTACAACCGGTGGGGCTGGGCCGCCCTGATCCCGCTGTTCATGATGCTCGCCCCGCGCCGCGACCGTGAGCAGTCCCTGGGCATCGTCGAAATCGCGATCATCGCCGCCGTGCTCACCTTCATGTTCTGGCTCAAGGCGACCTATTTCGTCGCCGGTGTCGCAGGGGCAGGGATCTATGCCTTCCTCAACCCGCGCCCCGTCCGCACGCTGCTCTGGGGCGCAGGCCTTACCGCCGCAATGATCCTCGGCATCGCCCTCATGACGGGCAACCTCGTCGCCTACATCAACGACATCATTTTCGCCGGGCAGGTCTCCGGCGCGCGTACCGAGTCCATGCTGGGCCTCGTTCGCAATAACCTGCAGGACATGTTGTTCGCCGCCGCCCCCCTCGGCGTTCTCGCTGCCATGGGGCGCTTCACCTGGCGCGACGCGCTCGCAGGCGGCTTCATCATGGTGATGTGCCTGTTCATCATCAACCAGAACGGCCAGCTTCGGAACATGTCCGCGCTGATCGTGCTAGGCGCCTATGGCGCCGTTCGCGTGCTGCAGGAAGACAGCGCCCACCGCATGGCCCGCATCGCCGCCGTCGGCGCCTTTGCCATGCTGTCGCTCGCCATCACGCTCGACCGGGGCCTCGTCCTGGTCGACCAGGCCTACGCCACCCTGCGCGAACAGGTACGCCCGCCCGCCCCATGGGCGCGCGAGCCGGCCCTCCGCAACGTCTACGTCCCCGAGCGCGAGAGCCTGTTCAACCGCGCTGTCAACATGTCCGAAACGCCAGCCGACCGTCTCTACAATGTCTGGCTCTCCGGCCAGCTCGGCCGCCGCCAGGAATTGCGGCAGGGCGAATACATGGAAACCCTGATGGCCGGCGTTGACGACCTGGAGACCGTCATCCGGCCTGGCGAGTCCGTCACCACCCTCGACATGACTAACCCATTCCCCTTCCTGATGAACGCCCGCGCGCCCAAGGGTAGCTGGCTCACACTGCACAAGAACCGCACCGTCAGCGAACAGAAGCATCCCGAAGCCGAAGCGATCTTCGCCGACGCCGACCATGTGATGATCGCAAAGATGTCGATGGTGCAGGCCACCGCCGATCTTATGCGCGATATCTACAGCCCATGGCTCGACGCAAACTATGGCGACCGCGTCGAGACAGCCTACTGGACACGCTGGTCACACCGGAAAACGGACGCCACCGTGGTCGCAAGCGCCCCGACTCAGCCCGCTGCGATTCGCTGAAAACCAGCCATTTTCGGGGGTTCCCGAAGCTGGAAGCGTTCCAGAATAGCGATTTTCAGGGGTTTTTGCTGTGAAAAGCACGAAAAACCCTTGTAAATCACGCGTTTCCCGCTTGGGAGGCCTTCATTTCCGTGTATTCAGGTGCAGGTTTTTCACACGGGAGTCGAAAAGACATGGCCACAGCTAAATCCGCCGCTGCCAAGACCGCAGCCAAGGCGAAACAGAACACCGTCAGCCTCAAGCACCTTGCGGCCGCCCTCGCCGAGAACCACGAGCTTCCGAAGAAGCAGACCGAGGCGATGCTGAATGACGTCGTCGCGCTGATCACCAAGCACCTCAAGAAGGGCGACCGGATCCGCCTGGTCGGTCTCGGCGTCCTCGTCGTCCGCAAGCGCGCCGCCCGCATGGGCCGCAACCCCGCCACGGGCGAGCCGGTGCAGATCAAGGCCTCGAAGAAAGTGGCCTTCCGCGCCGCGAAAGAACTGAAAGAGTCGATCTAGTCTCTTCCGTTCACTGACCCAAAAATCTGGAACGCCCGGCTGGAAACAGCCGGGCGTTTTGCTTTTGGGCTATCCGTGACCGCCGGGACCGAGTTTGGGGGGAAACCGTTGTTCGGGTTTGCGGGAAACTGAACGGCGAACGCCAACCCAATCGACCACTCCCGCCAGGAATTTGAGGGAAACACTGGCGCCAAATCGGCGTGGCTATTTGCGGCCGTATGATCGGCCGCATGACCGTCGAGCAGAACCAAGAAGCATATGAACAAGGCGAGGCCCCAAGCTGCGCCTGGCCTGTCAATGCATTTGTCGCGTGGCTCGCGACGATGCTCGACGACATCACGCGCTTCAAACGCGCACGCTGCTTCGCTCCCAACTGGCGCGACAGCTGGCACGGCCTCCGCCAAAGCGAGTGGCATCGCGACCAGCTGATCGCCCAAGGCGTCGCGCAGCTGCTTGCGGGCCAACCCATCCAGCTCGGCGACAGAAAAATCCAGCTAACGCCGCCCGCCTCATATGGCGGCGCATGCCCGCGTTCACCGTTCGACATGGGCCGCCGCTTCGTCGCGCTGGCCCGCTGGGCGGCTGAACAGGGGGCTATCATCCGCGCGCGCGCCAAGCGCATCTCTCGCAGTCTCCTTGCCGCCCATGGTTCGACGGACGCATGTAGCGCAGCGACGCATGAGGCGGTGGGTGTCTCGACGCGCCTCAACGCCGGCGCCTGCCTAGCCCTCATGGTGAGCAGCGACCGACTTGCCGCGCCGAAGCGCAGCGAAGGCGGGAGGGAACGCCCGTCGAACCACGAGCGCGGGCTCACCTACGCCCGCGGCCCGCCCACCTTCTCCAGCAACCGAAGCCTAACCCACGCCACCTCAGCGCCCACGCGCCTGAGATCGCACCCGCATGCCCCAATTAAAATCCATACCCGCCCGACACTGCTAACGATTGCGCGCGTCCTCCCCGAAACCACGATTTCCCCTTGCGCCACGGGCCTCCACGCAAGCTCGCGCCGCAGCCCCGTTAACGTTCACGCCTGTTAACGGCGCGCCGTGAATTCCCCGCATCACCCTAAGTCTGCGTCAAAACGGCAAGGCGAGGGTGGTCATGTCCCGAGCCGTGCTCCGTGTTGCCGGATGGGATCAAGAGCCGGGAGTGGGACATGAACGACGGCGTTCGCGTGCTGGTGTTTGCCTCGCAGAAAGGCGGGTCCGGAAAGACCACGCTTTCCGGGCACATCGCCGTCGAAGCGGAGCGGCGGGGCGATGGCCCGGTCGCCCTGATCGACACCGATCCGCAGGGCTCGCTGGCGAAATGGTGGAATGCGCGCGCCGCGTCGACGCCGGCCTTCGCCCAGGCATCACTCGAAGAACTCGACGCCTGCCTCGATCACCTGAAGTCGATCGGCTTCAAGCTGATCGTCATCGACACGCCGCCCGCCGTCACGCAGACGATCGCGCATGTTGTCCAGCGCGCCGATCTGGTCGTCGTGCCCACGCGCCCCAGCCCGCACGATCTTCGCGCCGTCGGCCCCACCGTCGACATCGCGGACACACTCAACAAACCGCTCGTCTTCGTCGTCAACTCGGCAACCGCCCGCGCCCGCATCACCTCCGAAACCGCCGTCGCACTTTCCCAACACGGCGTCGTCGCGCCCGTCACGCTGCATCATCGTGTCGACTTTGCCGCTTCCATGATTGACGGCCGCACGGTCGGAGACATCCAGCCGGAATCCCGCTCAGCGCAGGAAGTCTCGCAACTCTGGCTGTTCCTGCGCGGCCGCCTCGCCAAGCTCTATGGCGGCGCCGACGCCCGCTGGGCCGAGAAGCCCCGCGCCGATTTCTCGACTGCTGTTCTCACGCCGGAAACTCCGCTGCTCCCTGCCGCCGCCTTGTCCGATGACGAGGAAGACGGCTGGGATGCGGACCTTCCCGCCTGGGCCAGCATCGCGATCGCCAACGCCACCGCAGCGGCGCCGCCGGTCGAACGTCGCGCAGCCGGCGCGCAGCCAAGAGCGGCCCCGCCCCAGCAGATGCGTCGGGCCGACTCCGACCTGCTCACCGCACCTCGTCCCGAAGCGAGCCAGCTCGAGCGGCGACGGTCAGATCACGGTCCGCCCGCCGGGCAGCCCGATCGCCGCCAGCCACGAAGCTTCGGCCGCCGTCCCACGCACTGAGGGCAAAGCGCGATGACCGCACCACAGTATGCATCGCTCACCGCCGGCCTGCTCGCCCGCAAGGGCGAAGCCGCGCCGTCGAAAGAGCCCAGTTTCGGCCATCGTCCATGGCAACCGCCTGTTGCTCCGGCCCCCACGCCGGTTCAACCGCCCCAGCGCCAGCCGGCCTGGCTGTCGCCGGCGCCGGCCGAGGCCAGTGCGCCCGACGTCAGCAAAGCAAAGGTGCGCCTGAACGACGTCTCGGCTGCCTGGCCAACGACCAGGGCTCCGCACCCGCCGCAGGCCGACGACGCCAATTGGGTGCCGAACAAACCGCACCAACCCCTCGCCCTCGGGAGCCTCGGCGTTCCGTTCAAGACGACGATCCGCCTCACTCACGCCCAGGCGCGCGCCGTCAAGCTCGCGGCGCTGATCCTCGACAAGCCGCAGCAGGATATCCTGACGGCCGGCCTGATCGAACGGCTCGAAGCGCTGGCCTGTGCGGACCTCGCCAAGTGCTCGTGCTTCAAAGCTGTGATCGAGGGATTGCGGTCGCCGGAGCAGGGCGCGCCGGTTGAAGAGGCGCCGTTGGCCTACTAGTTGTCGCTCTTGCAGGCGGGCAGGGAGAGGCCCTTCGGCAGCCGCGTTTCCGCGTCGCCACAGGCACGGTTCAACTGAGCCTGCGTAAGTCCAGTAGTTGTCGACAGGTCTGAGCCGGAAAAGTTCACGTTCGCCAGATTGGCATTGTCGAACTTCGAGGCATTGAACGATCCGCCCACGAGCACGGCGTCCTCGAAATTCACGTCCGAAAAGTCGGCGTGTTCCGCGCGAATGCCAAAGCCGTTCACCACCGACATATTGGCGCCGGCGAACGTCGATTTGTCGAAAGTGGAGAGGCTGAGGTCTGCCTGGCGCAGGCGAGCGCCCGTCAGGTTGCGGGCCTCAAGCTCTTGGTACGAAAGGTCGACCTGGAAGAGATCGCAATTGGCGCACGCTTTCTCGCCCATGACGAGCCGTTCCGCCGTTGCCTTGCGGCTGGCGTCGTTCTCGTCAGGGGGCTGTGCAAAAGCGGTGAGGCTCATCGCCCCGATCGCCGCAACGGCGAGTACAATTCGAAGGATCATTTAAACCAGGACGGAGAGGCTCATCAGGCCAATGGCCATAACTGCGATTACGATGCGGCTTACCATTCAAGTCCCGTTCCAGGTTTTCTACCGGTTTACCCCGGTGGTTGCGCTAACCAACGCAGGCCGGAGATAGGAGTTCAATCGAGGCGGATTGCAGGCGTCATTCAGAGTGAATAGCGGTGTTTGCGTGTAGGAAGCGTAAGGATTGCTTAGTCCGGTTACTGAAAAGCAAACGCAACTGCCACACAGCGCGCGGGGCTCTACGCCTCAGTTCGAAGCGGCGATAGCGGCCGTGACGCCGCACCCGTCAGAACTTGGGTCGGCAAGGATTGCCTAGCCCGTCTGCACCGTCGCCCCGCAAGCCTCGCAGACGGCAACACCGTCATCGGGCCTCAGGGTAAAGTGCCCGCAAGTGGGGCAGGCGTCCGAAAGGTAGTCGGGGCTCCTCTGCGGCGCCACGGCCGGTCCTTCGGCGGTCTCGAGCCGCTCCGCCACGCGCCTCGCGGTGAACGGCACGATGTTGTCCGGCATGACGCCGCGGCTGAAGCCCTTGGAGATCAGCTGCTCCGGCCGAACCGGCTGTACCGCCACCGTCGGCTCCTCGCCTTCGTTCGACCCGCCGCCGAGCCCGTCATGGCTGACGTTTTCCACCTCGGCCAGGTCGTCGCGGCCAAGGTAGGAGACCGCCAGCTCGCGGAAAATGTAGTCCAGGATCGATGTCGCCTTGCGGATCGAGTCATTGCCGGTGACTTCGCCAGCCGGCTCGAACCGGGTGAAGATGAAGGCGTCGACATACTCTTCCAGCGGCACGCCGTACTGGAGGCCAATCGAGATCGCGATGGCGAAGTTGTTCATCAGCGACCGGAAGGCCGCGCCTTCCTTGTGCATGTCGATGAAGATCTCGCCGAGTTCGCCATCGTCGAATTCGCCGGTGTGCAGGTAGACCTTGTGGCCTCCCACAGTGGCCTTCTGGATATAGCCCTTGCGGCGATCCGGCAGGCGGCGACGCTCGGCAATGTAGACCTCGTCGTGCTCAAGCACGGGCGCCACGGGCGCTGGCGGGACGTGACGTTCGAACGTCGGAGCCTGCGTGTCGGCATGGAGCGGCGCACGGGCGCGGCGCTTGGCCTCCGAGATGCGCTGCTGCAGTTCAGCGTCGACAGCGGGCCGCCCCGCCTCGATCCGCACGCCGAGCCCGGCCGCCATCGCGGCGCGGACGGAGGCATGCACGGTCATCCGCATCGTGTCCGACTGCTCGCCGGTGGCTATGGTGATCACTGGCTGGCGCGAAAGGTGAGGGGCGATGGCCTTTGCGAGCCGCACCCGCGCCTCGGGCGTCACGCCGTCCGAGCGGGCCAGGATTTTCGCCAGCGGTGATTTCGGGTTCGACACCGGCCGCCTGCGGCCTTGCACCGCCACCCGAGCCTCATCGATCTCGCGCGCCGAGATGCCCAGCGCTCGCAGCAGGCTTTCACCGTCGGTGTCGTAAGCTTCCGGGTTCAGCCCCAGCCGCTTGCGGATAACTTCGTCGCCAACTACCCAGCGCGAGAAGCCTGCAGCAAGGCTCAGCCCCTCCTTCAGCGCCTGTTCGATGCGGTCCAGAGCATCCTCCGGCATGCCGCGCGACTCCAGCCGGTGCCGCTCAAGCCCGTCGATCTGGTCCAGCGTGCGCGCGCCGAGAATGCGCAGCCGCACATCCTGCGCCTCATCCTTGGAGGCGGCACTCGTCAGCGCCGCGGAAACGCACTGCGAAAGCTCCGGCGTCTGCTCGTCCTCATGCGCGAGCAGGAGATCCACCGGGTCCGCCCCGCAGCTTTCGGCCGACAGCCACTGAATGCTCGCGGGCGAGAGATGATCGACAGTCAGGCTCGCTCCCGAAGCCCGCGCCGCTGCGCAGATCTTCTCTGCCGCCGCCACACCTGCTTCTGAATCGTATGCCAACCCTTGCGACATCACCGCCGCCGCCAGCCCCGCCACATGCACCGAGCATCCTGGCAGCAGCGCCGCGATCGCAGCGATGTCCGTCGTCAGAAGCGGCAGGTCGCCCGTCGCCGCATACCGCGCCACATTTAACGCCACAGCTGGCGCGCCTACGTCCGAGGCTCCGCCTCCAATCCCGATCCGCACCGCCAGCCGCGTCCGGCTGACACGCTCGATGGCGGAGGCGACTTCGCCCGCTTCGATGCCCGTCCACGCGGGAAGAACGTACGATTGCCGCCCCGGCTCGCGCGCGCCCGTGGCTTGCCGGCGCAGTGTGATCGCAGCCGCTCGCGGCCCGCCCGGCGTGCACAGCGCGATCTCTACCAGTTCTGCATCCGCCCCGGCCCGGAAGGCATCGATAAGGGCAGATGTCGTCGGCCGCCCTTGATCGTCCGTCTGGATGGTCAGCGCCTCCAGCGCATCGGCCACGGCCACGAAAGCCTGCGTCGCTACCGCCCGCGCAGAAGCCACCGCCGTCGCATCGGCAATCGCGGGCAGGAGGTGTCCCGGCTCGATCGCCGTCGCCACACCCGCCTCGACCAGGCTGGCCGGCGCAATCGGCGTCACCCGCCGCGTCCGCACCGCTTCGCAAACCGCTTCAGCCGCTTCGCTCTCACTCCCCAGCGTCCGGATCGCCGCGAGGTGCGCATTGACCATCCGGGCCGGCGCGGTCTCGGCATCGCCCTGATCCAGCAGCGCCGCGCCTGTCTCCAGCACACGCGCAAGGTGGCGGACGGACGACTTGGTTCGGGATTCGCCCATGGCATGCCTCCGCTGGCCGGCCCCGCGAGATTGAGGCGCCGAACCCGAATCGCCCACATGATGAAGTGCTTTGGCCTTGCCTGCACACAGGAATTTGTCGCATAGCCGCGGTTGGCGGCCTGCTGGACCGGTTTGCTGGAACCCTTTATCTGGGAACGCCATATTCGCGCCGCGCCAATCGTTCCTATGTATCCGCGAGTCGTTCTGGAGCCGAGATGCTGAAGTCGATCTTCACCTGGTGGAACGGCGCCACGATTGGCGCCCGTTTCGACATCGGACGTCGCGCCTCCTACGTCGGCGCGGACGACACCGGCAATAAATACTACGAGGAGCGCAAGCCGAGCCTCGAAGGCCGCAAACGCCGCTATGTGATCTACAATGGCTACGCCGAGCCCAGCAAAGTGCCGGCCGAATGGCATGGCTGGCTGCACCACACTTTCGAAAAACCGCCGACCATCGATCCGCTGCTCCGCCGCTCCTGGGAGATCGACCACAAGCCGAACCTCACCGGCACGCTGGGCGCCTATCGCCCGCCGGGCTCGCTTGCTGAGGGTGGTGAGCGCGCGCCGAGCTCGGGCGACTATGAAGCCTGGAAACCCTGATGCGTGAATCGCTGTTCGAAACGCTCGTCGGCTTTGCCGTTGTCGCAGTGGCGGGGTTCTTCCTCGTCTTCTCGCTGTCGCAACAGTCGGGCGCGGCGACGGGCGACAGCTACGCCTTGCTCGCCAAGTTCGGTCGGGCGGATGGCGTTGGCCCCGGAACGGATGTCCGCGTCGCCGGCGTGAAGGTTGGCGCGGTCACGGCCGTCAATGTCGATCCAAAGACGCTGCGCGCCGAAGTGAAGATGAACGTCCGCAAGGACATCCTCATCCCGGCGGACTCGACTGCGCAAATCCAGTCAGACAGCCTGCTGGGTGGTAGCTACATTTTCGTGCTGATCGGCGGCGATCCCGACCTGAACCTGCCGACGGACGACACCGGCGTGTTCGATTACACGCGCGGAACTGTCGATATCATGAGCCTGCTGCTCGAAGCCGTTGGCAACGCGTCCGGCGGAGGCGATCAAGGGGGCGGCATGGCGGAAGAGGCTCCCCTATGAAACTGCTCGCAGGCCTGCTGATTGGCGGCATAACGGCCCTGGCGCTTGGCGCCGGCGCGTTCGCGCAGGACGGCGAGCCGGGCAACCGGCTGCAGCCAGCCGGCGCTGCAAAGCTCCGCGCGCTCGACAAGATCACCGGCAACTCAACCGACATCAGCGCCCGCGTCGGGCAGTCGATCGATCATGGCCGCCTGAAAGTCACCGTACGTGCGTGCAACCAGTCCAGCCCGCAGGACGCGCCGGAAGCCGCGGCTTTCCTCGAAATCTACTCCACCGCCCCGCCTAAGGCGCAAAAGACGCCGAACCCGATTGCCGACTCGAACATGCATCGCGGCGCGCAGCCGATCGGCGAAAATGGTCTTCTTTTCTCGGGCTGGATGTATGCGTCTTCGCCTGGCCTCAACGCCCTCGAACACCCGACCTACGACGTCTGGGTGATCAGCTGCAGCACCTCGGCCCCGCAATAGGTCTGCGTCCCGAACTGCGCGTCGTGCTGCAGGGCATCGTGAAGCCGGGCGCGGAACACGTCCCGCGGCGCCTCCTCGACGCCGAATGTCTCGAGATGCCCGGTTACGAACTGCGTATCGAGCAGCCGGTATCCCCCCGCCTTCAACCGCGCGACCAGATGGGCCAGCGCCACCTTTGAGGCATCCGTCGCGCGCGAAAACATGCTCTCGCCGAAGAACGCGGACTTGAGGCTGACCCCGTAAAGCCCACCCACCAGCTCGCCATCGCGCCATGCTTCCACACTGTGCGCGTGGCCTGCGCGATGAAGCGCGCTGTAGAGGTTGAGGATCTGCGCGTTGATCCAGGTCTGCGGCCTGTCAGGCGCAGCCTCTGCGCAAAGCTCCATCACCCGCGAGAAGGCCGTGTTGATCCTGATCTCGAACACGTCGCGCCTTATCGTCTTGCGCAGGCTCTTCGAGACATGGAAGCGACCGAGCGGCAGCACGCCGCGCAGGTCCGGATCGACAAGAAACAGCCGCGGGTCATCGCGCGAGTCCGCCATCGGAAAGACGCCGCGGCGATAGCAGTCGAGCAACTCGTTGGGGCCAAAAACCCGGCTCATGCGTGGAGGTCCCAATACCCGAGCCACAACCGCATGCCCACGCCCAGAGCCTATGTCTTAATTCCGAGGAACTTCTCGAGCCAGTGGATGTCATAGTCGCCCTTGGCGATCTCTGCGTTCTCGGCGAGGCGGCGGTGCAGCGGCAACGTCGTCTCGACGCCGGATACAACTGTTTCGTCCAGCGCACGGCGCAGGCGGGCGAGTGCTTCGGCGCGTGTCGGCGCGTAGACGATCAGCTTGCCGATCAGGCTGTCGTAGTAAGGCGGCACGCGGTAGCCAGAATACGCGGCGCTATCGAGGCGAACGCCCAGCCCGCCCGGGGCGTGGAACTCCTGGATCAGCCCCGGCGAGGGCGTGAAGGTTTCCGGGTTCTCCGCATTGATGCGGCACTCGATGGCGTGTCCGGTGATCTTCACATCCTTCTGGGTCAGCGACAGTTTCTCGCCGAACGCGATGCGGATCTGCTCCTGCACGAGGTCAACGCCCGTGATCATCTCGGTGACCGGGTGTTCGACCTGCAGGCGCGTGTTCATCTCGATGAAGTAGAACTCGCCATTCTCGTAGAGGAATTCGATCGTCCCGACACCGAGATAGCCGAGCTTCTTGATGGCGGTGGTGACAGTCTTGCCGATCGATGCGCGGGTCGCCTCGTCGATGACGGGCGAGGGGGCTTCCTCGAAGACTTTCTGGTGGCGGCGCTGCAGCGAGCAGTCGCGCTCGCCCAGATGGATCACATTGCCATGGCTGTCGGCGACGACCTGGATTTCGATGTGGCGCGGCTTCTGGAGGTACTTCTCCATGTAGACGGCATCGTTGCCGAACGCGGTCTTGGCTTCGGTGCGCGCTGTCGTGAAAGCGAGCTCAAGTTCTTCCGGTGAATGCGCAACCTTCATGCCGCGTCCGCCGCCGCCGGCCGTGGCCTTGATGAGGATCGGATAGCCGATGCGCTTGGCGTTGGCTTTCGCGCTTTCCAGATCGACCACTTCGCCGTCCGAGCCGGGGACAACCGGCACGCCCGCCGTCTGGATCGCATCCTTGGCCGTGATCTTGTCGCCCATCATCCGGATGTGTTCGGGCTTCGGACCGATGAAGGTGATGCCCGACTTCTCGACGATCTCGGCGAACTTCGCGTTCTCCGAGAGGAAGCCATAGCCCGGATGAATTGCTTGCGCGCCGGTGATCTTGGCCGCGGTGATGATCGCGGGAATGTTGAGATAGGATTTCGCGGCTGAGGCCGGGCCTACGCACACGCTCTCGTCAGCGAGACGGACATGCATGGCGTTGCGGTCGGCTTCCGAATGGATGGCCACCGTGTGGATGCCCATCTCCTTGCACGCGCGGTGCACGCGGAGAGCAATCTCGCCACGGTTCGCAATCAGGATTTTCTCGAACATCGCGCTACTCGATGATGACGAGCGGTTCGCCGAATTCGACGGGCTGCTGGTTGTCGACAAGGATCTGCACAACCTTGCCCGGGCGCGGCGCCGTGACCGGGTTGAACGTCTTCATCGCCTCGATCAGCAGCAATGTGACGCCTGCGTTCACCGTGTCGCCGACCTTCACGTATTTCGCAGAGCCTTCCTCTGCCTGCAGGTAGACCGTGCCGACCATAGGCGACTTCACCGCTCCCGGATGGTCGCGCAGAGAAGCCGGAGCTGGGGGCGGCGCCGCCACCGCTGCGGGCGCAGCGGTTTGGGTCGCTGGCGCCGGGGCGTAGGCCTGCGCCACGTGCACGGCTTTGGCTTCAGGCTTCACAACCTTGATGCGCATGCCGCCTTGCTCGATCTCGATCTCGCCGAGGTCGGCTTCCCGCAGGATGGCTGCAAGCTCGCGGATCAGCCCGGTGTCGAACCTGCCACTTTTCTCGGGAGGCTTGTCGGCCATGATCGTCAAACTCTCTTCTGTTCAGCGAGGGCGGCGACAGCCTCAATGGCCAGTCGGTAGCCCAGGGGACCAAAGCCGGCGATGACGCCGGACGCTGCTGGAGACACCAGGCTCTTGTGCCTGAACTCTTCCCGATTCCCGGGGTTGCTGAGATGAACTTCCACGACCGGAATGGTCAACACCTTGAGCGCGTCGTGGATTGCGACCGAGGTGTGGGTATAGCCGCCCGCGTTTATGATCAGCCCGCCTGCCTGTCTACGGGCTTCCTGTATCCAGTCCACCAGCTCGCCTTCGTGGTTGGACTGACGGAAGATCAGTTTGGCGTCAGCTTCCTCGGCAGCGTCCTGTGTCAGTTTCTCCAGGTCGGCCAGCGTGCCCTTGCCATAGACGGCAGGCTCGCGCTCACCCAGCAGGTTGAGGTTGGGGCCGTTCAGGCAGTAGATGGTCAGGCTCATTGAAAACCTTTACCTGAGACCGGTTCGCAGCCAGGCACCCGGCCCAGCGGTGAGACTGAATAGGCGAATCCGGGTCCGGTTCAAATGGCAGATTCAAGCGTTCGGACGATGAAATGAACGTGTTTCTCAACGGCGAGGCGACCGAAGCCCCCGACGGCGCCACCGTCGGCGAATTCCTGCGCCAGCTGGCCATGCCGGAAAAGGGCGTGGCGGTGGAGCGCAATCGCGAGATCGTCCCCAAATCCCTATATGGAACGACCCGCCTCACCGAAGGCGACCGGATAGAGATCGTGCAGTTTGTGGGAGGCGGGTGAGCGGTGCCACAAGTGCTCCTCCGTGGCGCCCCAGATCAGTTCCGCGACGCTTGTTCATGCATTGAGCCGTCTCCGGGCCGGGGCGTGTCGATCGATCTGGACCGCGCGGAGCGGCTCGGACTTTCCAACGAGACATTCTGGAGCTGCGGGCCGTCTCTGATGAAAATGTGGGGAGCGAAGGAGCGGAAAGTTTCTCGCGCATTGGTCGCGATACCTGGGCCAAGCTGGCGACGACAGATTGCCAGCGAGATCAGCGATGCAGAAAGTCCCGCAAGAGCATTCGCAATGCAGGCCGGCCTTGCCATGTTCACAGCAGGCGGCCGAAGGCTTGGTACGATTGCCGGGATACCTTAAGGCGCATGCGCCGCTTCAAAGAGTGAAATGAGATATGCCTGATCAAGCGCCAAGCATCGCACCCGACGACCCCCTCATCATCGCCGGTAAGGCCTACACCTCGCGCCTCATCGTGGGCACGGGCAAGTACGCCAGCTACGCGCAGAACGCCGAAGCCGCCGAGGCTGCGGGCGCGGAGGTCGTCACTGTTGCTCTGCGCCGCGTGAATGTCGCCGACAAGGGCTCGGAACGGCTGGTCGATCATCTCGACCCCAAGCGCTTTACCTACCTGCCTAACACCGCGGGCTGCTACACGGCTGACGAAGCAGTGCGCACGCTGCGCCTCGCGCGCGAGGCGGGCGGGTGGAATCTCGTGAAGCTTGAGGTGCTGGCCGACCAGAAGACTCTCTACCCCGACATGTCGGAAACGCTGGTCGCTGCGAAGGCGCTGATCAAGGACGGCTTCGACGTGATGGTCTACTGCTCGGACGATCCGGTCTACGCGCGGAAGCTGGAGGATGCGGGCTGCTGCGCAATCATGCCGCTCGGTTCGCTTATCGGTTCGGGGCTCGGCGTGCAGAACCCGGTCAACATCCGGCTCATCGTCGAGCAGTGCAAAGTTCCGGTGATCGTCGATGCGGGCGTCGGTACAGCCTCTGACGCCGCCATCGCGATGGAGCTGGGTGTCGACGGCGTGCTCATGAACACGGCCATCGCCGCAGCGAAGGATCCCGTCCGCATGGCCCGCGCGATGAAGCATGCCGTCATCGCCGGCCGCGAAGCCTATCTCGCCGGCCGGATGCCGAAGAAGCGCTACGCTGATCCTTCCAGCCCGCTCGGGGGGCTGATCTAGCTGCGGATCTGCTGCCGCGTCGCCTCGATCAGCGACTCCAGCTCTTCCTGCCCGAAGCCGCCGACGAAGCGGCCGTTGATCAGGAAGGACGGCGTGCCCTGCAGGCCCGCCATGTCAAATTCCTCAACCGAGCGATCGACGCGCTTGATCAGGTTGGCGTCCGCCATGTCCTTCTTCCAGCGCGCGATATCGAGTCCGACCGACTGCGCGATCATCTCCAGATTGGCTGGCGTATAGGCGTTCGCCGGCGCCTTCATCAGCGCCACATGCATCTCGCGATACTTGCCCTGCTGGTGCGCCGCCATCGCCGCGATCGCCGCCCGGCGCGAGTCCTCGCCGCGCACGGCGGACTCCTTCACGATCACCTTGATGTCGCTGCGCCGGTCATCGACTTGCGCCATCACCCACGGCACGGCGGCCTTGCACACGCCGCAGTCATAGTCGCTGAATTCCACGATTGTGATCGGCGCATCCTTGCGGCCGATGTAGGGATCGTCCTTCGACGTCGCGAGCAGCTTCTCCCACGCGCCTTCCGCTGCGAGCGTCTGCGTCGCCAGCTGGTTGCGCTGGAAGGCGGTCTGCATCTCGAACAGGATTTCCGGTTCGCGCAGGAGATACTCCTTCACGATCGCCTCGACCTGCGCCTTCTCCAGGCCGCCGACTGAATCCGGCGCTTTTACCTCGCTGCCCGAACAGGCAGCGGCGCCAAGGGCGAGCAGGGCGGAAAGGGCGGTTGTCAGGCGCATGTGCAGTTTCCTTCCGGGCCATCCTGCCTCCCGGTTCTTAAGGGAGGATGGCGGGTCTTGAGAGAAAATGGGCTTTCCAGTCCGGATTTACAGCCTCAGCGCTGCCCGTCCAGCGTCATCTCGGTGAGGTTGCGGCGCGCCGCGCGCGGGTTGTTGCGTGGGTCGGCCAGCGCCATGATGTCATCAGCGCGCTGACCATTCGGCGTGTTGCGATCCAGCTTGTCCAGAGACCGTCGCGCGAAGTTGAAGGCGCGCGGCATGTCGCCGACCAGGTAGGCTTCCTCAGCTGTGGCAAGGTTGGCGTCGCCGATGCGGTCCTGCTTGGCGTACGCCACGGCAAGCTGGTTCCAGGCGAAGGCGTTGTCCGGTTCGAGCCGGATGGCGTCCATCAGCAGGCCCTCGGCCTCCTTGATTGCCGGCTCTTCCTTGGTGCCGATCAGCGAACGGGCGAGGTTCACCTTCAGCAGGGCATGCTGCGGCGCCAGTTCGACAGATTTGCGGTGCGGCGCGACCGACTCCGCCGCCTTGCCGCTTTCGAACAGGACCTGGCCTTTCAGCTCCTGGAAATAGGCATTGTCCGGATCTTCCGCGATCAGCGTTTCGATCTGTGTCAGCGCCGCCTTGATGTCTACGGCGCGATAGGCGGCGATGGCGCGCGCATAGCGGCCCGGCGTCGACTGGTCGCTCACCGGATAGCGCGAATGAACACGGTTTGGCGGACCGATGAAGCCAACAAGCTTCGCCTGCACCATCTTCAACTGCTGGATTTCTTCCGGCGTTTGTGGGCGGGCCTTGGCCGAGATTTCCTTGGCGCGATTTGCGATTGCGCTGACGCGGGCGCTGGAGATCGGGTGCGCGCGGAAGTAGGGGTCGCGGCGCGTTTCCGACATCAATTCCTGATAGCGGAATTTCTCCATGAATGAGACATTGCCGTCAGCCGATTGGCCAGTTTTCTCCATAAGCTGGACGCCGAACAGGTCGGCAGCGGCTTCCTCCGAGCGAGTGTGCTTGAAGAAGCTCAGCATCTGGAACTGCGGCGCGGAGGCAATGAGAGCCATGGCGGCATCCGGAGCTCCGGCGAAAAGGGCGAGAGCGCCGAGCCCCATGGTGATCAGGGAAACGTTTCCGGAGCCTTCGTAGGCGGCGCTGCGCGTGATGTTGTGTCCAAGCGCGATGTGGCCAGTTTCGTGCCCAACAACGCCTTTCAGCTCTTCCGGTGTGCGCGCCTCCATGATGAGGCCGGTGTGAATGAACATGTTCTGTCCGCCGGCGACGAAGGCGTTCAGTGAATCGTCCTGCAAGATGTACAAGTTTACGTCGTCGGGCTTCAGGCCTGCAGCTTCGAACAGGGGATCGAAATACCCGCGCAGGATCTGTTCGATCTCTGCGTCGCGGATCAGGCCCTGAGCCGAGGCTGTAAGCGGTAGCGCGACTGAGAATGCAAGCGCGAGCGCGGGCGCCGCAACGGCTTGAAAGACTTTGTGCATAACGCCCATGCGAACGCTCTCTCTCAATCCCGCCGACAGCCAACGCTAACCATCAGGCACGGATAGTCAAAGCTGCCGCGCTGTTCCGCTGCCTTTTGGCGCGACTCAGCCTGTACGGCGGCGGTTCCACCAGCCAGCTTTCCGCGGCGCCTCCCCAGCCGGGGCCGGAACTTCAGGCTCGCCATGGATCGCGTGGCGTCGGGCTTCGGCCGTCTCGGCTGCAGATGTGGCCGGTTCAGGATTGGACTCGACCGGCGCAGGCTGCGGGGCGGATGAGGCGATTTCGTGGTCGGTTGCCGGCGCCGGTTCCGTACGTGCAGCAACGGGTTCCGGCCGTGCCTCCGGCTCTGCGACGACGGCTTCCGCCGGTTCGCTTTCCACGGGAGCTGCGAACACGGGCGTAGGCTCGATCGGAGCGGCCGCCAGTGGCGCGGGTTCCCCGGCAGGTTCTTCCGGCTCCGGCGCGGCCTCGGCCACGAGGAAGGGGGCTGACGCGAGGAAGTCGAGCATCTCGCCACCATCTGCTGCGATGTCCGGCGTGCGATTGCGATCGCTGCGCTCGGGGCGATCGCCACGGCCGCCACGACGCCTGCGGCGTCCACCACGGCCGCGGCCTTCGTCGCGCTCGCCATCGTCGCGCGCAACGACCGGCTGCGCCTGCTCGGGCGTATCGCCATCTTCGGACTCTGCAGTCTCGCGACCGCGTTCCTTGCCACCGCGACGGCGGCGTCCGCCACGACGTCCACGACGCCCGCCGCGTCCGCGGTCGCGATCGCCGTCCTCGTCATCTGCGTCGGACGTGGATTCCTCCTCGGAGTCCTCTTCGTCCTCTTCGGTATCATGGCCTTCCTGGTCGTCCTCGGACTCGTCGTCGGAGTAGTCGACGATGTCGTCGTCTTCATCCTCGATTTCGTCAGGCGCCGGCGGGGGCAGCGGCTTCAGCTTGCGCAGGTCGATCGGCTGCATCGGCTTGGGCTGAACGACATTGCCGTCAGCGCGGCCTTCGATGTTGAACTCGCCGGCCTTGAGGTCTTCGTCCGCCTCGATGCGGACGAGCACGTGGTTGTCGGACTCGATGGCGGCGATGGACGAGCGTTTCTCGTTGAGCAGGTAGAGGGCGACTTCAGCAGCAGCGTTGACATGCACGGTCTGCACGCGGTCGTCTGCTGCGCGGGCCTCGATCATGCGGAGCAGCTGGATCGCAGCGCTTTCGATCGAGCGCGTGCGGCCTGTGCCGCCGCAATGATCGCAGGGCTCGGACGACAATTCCAGCACGCCTGCGCGACGGCGCTGGCGCGAGATCTCGAACAGGCCGAACTGCGAGATGCGGCCCGTCTGCACGCGGGCGCGGTCGATCTTCAGGCAGTCCTTCATCTTCTTTTCGACGGCCCGGTTGTTCTTCATGTCCTCCATGTCGATGAAGTCGATGACGATCAGGCCGGCGAGGTCACGCAGGCGCATCTGGCGTGCGGCTTCGGCTGCGGCTTCCAGGTTGGTCTTGAGCGCCGTGGTTTCCACGTTGCGTTCGCGCGTTGATTTGCCCGAGTTGACGTCGATGGCGACGAGCGCCTCGGTCTGGTTGATCACAATGTAGCCGCCGGAGGGCAACTGCACGGTCGGCGCGTAGATGCCTTCGAGCTGGTCCTCGACGCCGGTCATCACGAAGAGCGGGCCGTTGTCGTCATGATGGACGACCTTCCGCGTGTGCGATGGCATCAGCATTTTGACGAAGTTGCGGGCTTCGTTGTAGGCGTCCTCGCCCTCGACGATGATGCGCTCGACGTCCTTGTCATAGAGGTCGCGGACCGCGCGCAGGACCAAATGGCCTTCTTCGTGGATGAGGGCAGGCGCCATCGATTCCATCGTCTTGCCGACGATCTGCTGCCAGAGCTTGGTGAGGTATTCGAAGTCGCGGCGCACCTCGTTCTTGGTGCGCTTGGCGCCCGCCGTGCGGACGATGAGGCCGGCGCCGCGCGGGATCTCGAACTCCGAAGTGATCGACTTGAGCCGCTTGCGGTCAGCCGCGTTGGTGATCTTGCGGGAGATGCCGCCGCCGCGCGACGTGTTGGGCATAAGCACGCAATAGCGGCCGGCGAGTGACAGATAGGTGGTCAGCGCCGCGCCCTTGTTGCCGCGCTCTTCCTTCACGACCTGCACCAGCATCACCTGCCGGCGGCGAATGACTTCCTGGATCTTGTACTTCCGCTGGAACAGGGCGTTGCGGCGGTTCTGCTTGCGCTCCTCCTCCTCGTCGGAGGCATCGTCGCCGCCGTTCTCTGAGGAGGTTTCGTCCTCGTCGTCGTCGCCATCTTCCTCGTCAGCTTCGGCAAGAAGCGCTTCGCGGTCTTCCTTGGGGATCTGGTAGTAGTCGGGATGGATCTCGGCGAAGGCCAAGAAGCCGTGGCGGTTGCCGCCATAGTCGACAAAGGCCGCCTGTAGGGACGGTTCGACCCGTGTTACCTTGGCAAGATAGATATTCCCGCGAAGCTGGCGCTTGTTGCGGGCTTCGAAATCAAAGTCTTCGATCTGACCGTCTGCGACGACGGCCACCCGGGTCTCCTCCGGGTGGGTGGCGTCGATCAACATGAGCTTGCTCATGGATGGGAACCTCGTGTGAACAGCGGGCGGCGCGCAGATGCGCTGCCTTGGCCCGCGAATGGGTTGCTGGTGGTAGTGGCGAGAGGGCCCTGCGTCCGGTCTGGCTGACTGAATCTCGCGAAATCGCGTTCATAATGCCCTGACCATGGCGGCAGCTGGGACGCTCACCGCCGTAACGCTTTAGCCGTTTAGCGCCCTGTACTGGATAGGTTTTTTCTGAAAAACCGCCGCCAGGACGCGCAAGGCATGTCGCTGGGACCGCCTTGTGACTCACCTATGCACGCATTGCAGGCAGAGGGGAAGGGTCCGATTGCCCCTGTCAGGACAGTGGACAAGGGCGGTTGTGGGCGATTACGCCGACGCGCTTGACGCGTCCGTCAACGTTTCCGACCTCGAAATAGATGTCCCCGTAGTCGTACATTGTTGTGTCGGGGCGGTTCTCGACGCAGCGCGGCTTGCCAAGCGTCGCCCGCGCGAAGATCTGCTCGGCGCCCGGCCGCACGCCGTCCTGGGTATGGAAACGGGCGTCCTCGGTGATGATCCAGTAGACCTTGTCATCCGCACCCACGGTCAGGCCGTTGGGAAAGGTATAGGTCGTGGCGTCTGTGCTGGGGATCGGCGCCGTGCGTACAGGGGCCCCCTTGACCGCCAGCAGGGTCGCCAGCGGCATGCCGATCTCGATCTCGCCGATCCTCTTTCCGCGGACGACAAGGTCGTCGTTCAGGTTGGGCGGCGCGGTGGCGCAGGCCGCCAGGAGAAGCGCCGCGAGCGAATAGCTCAGCTTCAGAGCCTTCATCGTCGATGATCTCGTTCCGTGCGCCCCGCAGACCTCGAGCACATCTGATAGCGCAGCTTCTGTCGAGCGTCAGCCTCCATCCCAACGAACAGTTAACGCTGCCCCGCTACTGCTCAACCTTCGGCCAGAATGGCCTGTCGTCGCTTGTATGTAAGGTGCTGCGGAACGTGCGGGCCTGGTTGATGACCATCGTGTCGCTTGTCGGCCTCGCCATGTTGGCGGGTGTCGGTGCGCAGGCTGCGCCGCCGGTTGAACGCGTGACGGCGGTGCGGATCGGCGGTGAGGGGCAGGCGACCCGCGTGGTCGTCGAGTCGGATGCGCCGCTCAAGTATCATGTCTTCCTGCTGGCTGCCGGCGCCAGCCGTGTTGTAATCGACCTGCCGCGCGTGCGCTGGTCCATCAACGGGCTCACCGCCGAGGCTGGTTCGGGCAAGGGAAGTGGCGTCGTCTCTGGCTTCCGGTATGCCCACAATACCGCATCCACATCGCGTCTCGTGCTTGACCTCGCCAGGCCGGCGGTGGTTGCCCGCGAGTTCATGCTGGCGCCGAAAACCAGCGGCGAGCGGCACAAGCTTGTCCTAGATCTCGAGCCCGCGACGACAGAGGCTTTTGCCGCTGCAGCCAACGACGCTGCGCCGGGACCGGCGCCAGCGCCGCAGCAGGCGGCCCGCAAGCCGCTGATCGTCATCGACCCCGGCCATGGCGGCAAGGACCCCGGTGCGGTCTCGAAATCGGGCCTTTATGAAAAGGATGTCACGCTTGCTGCTGCGCTCGCGCTGCGTGACGCACTCCTCAAGTGCGAACGCTACGACGTTGCGCTGACGCGTTCGACGGACATCTTCATCGAACTGGAGGAACGGGTCACCAAGGCGCGCAATCTGGGCGCTGACCTGTTCATCGCGCTGCACGCCGACGCCGGGCCGAAGGCGACCACCAGCGGCGCCTCGGTCTATACGCTCTCGCAGGAGGGCGAAAAGCGCATCGACGGCGCTCGCAAGCAGAATGACTGGATTCTCGACGTGGAGATCGACAGCGACCGGCCGGAGGAGGTCAACAGGATCCTCGCCGATCTGGTCCAGCGCGAAACGAAGAACCAGTCGGCTCGCTTTGCGCAAATGCTCGCCGAGTCGATTGCAGCGGCCGACTGGCCGACCCTGGAGAACACACATCGCCAGAAGGGGTTCTTCGTGCTCCTGAGCCCTGACGTTCCTGCCGCCCTGCTCGAGATGGGGTTCATGACCAATGACATCGACGCGGCAGCGATGGTTTCGGAAAGCAAACGGCGCAAGCTGGTCAAGGGCGTCGTTACCGCGATCGACCACTTCTTCGAGAACCAGACGCATCTGGTCGCCGCGCGCTGACCGATCTTTGCAGATTGAGTCCCGGCTGGGCCGCAAAGCCTCCAAACGACGTGGGACGGATGCGGCAAGTATGTTCTGAGTTTAACCCTCCGGAGGCCTGTCATCCGCAGGTTCCACGCCTTAAAGTCACCGCAAATAATGGTGATTCCGAGCCTTCAGGTATGCCGTCCCGAAAGGGCGGAACGACCTGTGTCTGGATTGCCCGTTTCGGCCGGTGAGAAATGCAACTGACGATGTCCCGTTGGAACTGGAAGACGATCCTGATCTCGATCGCATCCGTGATCGGGATAGCGATCGTGGCGTTCGTCGTCTGGTTCTTCATCGTGACGCAGAACCTTCCCTCCGAAGAGCAGCTGCGGAACTACGAGCCGCCGATCATGAGCCGCGTTCACGCCGGCGACGGCAAGCTGGTGGCCGAGTTCGCGACCGAGCACCGCGTCTACGTGCCATCGGAAGAACTGCCCGAGCAGCTGGTGCAGGCCTTCATCTCGGCTGAAGACAAGTCGTTCTTCGAGCACTCCGGCATCGACCTGTGGGGCATGTTCCGCGGCACCGTGCTGAACGCGCTGCAAGGCAAACGCATGACGGGCGGCTCCACGATCACGCAGCAGGTCGTGAAGAACATGCTGACCGGCGACGAGCGCTCGGTTGATCGCAAGGTGCGCGAAGCCGTGCTCGCGATGCGCATCGAAGGGCAGCTCAGCAAGGAGCAGATTCTCGAACTCTACATGAACGAGATCTATCTTGGCGGACGCTCCTACGGCGTTGGCGCTGCCGCGCTGAACTATTTCGGGAAGTCGCTTGGCCAGCTCACCCTTGCCGAGAGCGCGATGCTCGCCGGACTGCCGCAGGCGCCAGGGCGGGTGAACCCGCTGTTAAATCCCGAAGCTGCAACGAAGCGACGCAATTACGTGATCGGCCGCATGCTCGAGAACGGCTTCGTCGACAAGGCCGCCGCAGATGCTGCTTATGCAGAGCCGCTGAAAGTCGTCGATCGTCTCAACTCGGACGAGAACGTTGCATCGGCCTACTATGTCGAAGAGCTCCGCAAGGAGATCATGTCGCTCGGCGAGCAGAAGAAGCTCGAAGGCATCGACAGCCGTGAGAGCGCCAGCAAGGCGCTGCTCGGCGGCGGCCTCTCCATCCGCTCGACGCTCGATTCAAACCTGCAGCTGATCGCGCAGACGGCTTTGCGCGCTGGCCTCGAAAGCTATGACCGCCGCCATGGTTGGCGCGGCCCGATCGGTACGATCGAGGTAAGCGACACGTTCGGCGAGGATCTCAAGAAGTTCGCCAATGTGGAAGCCAACAAGACTGTCGTTGGCGGGGCCGGCAATGACTGGCGGACCGCCGTTGTTAGGTCGGTGTCGCGCGAAAACGTCCGTCTGGGACTCGACGGCGGCGAGACGGGAACGCTGCATGCGGACGATGTGAAGTGGGCCGCGAACTTCAAGCGCAAGGAAGGCGGCACGGGCCTCAAGGCGGGCGACGTGATCTTCGTCGCGGGCGCTCCGGCGCCCGATATCACGGTGCAGCTGATCACGGAGTATGGCGTGCCGAAAAATCGCGCCGCGAATGCGCCATGGCGGCTGCGCCAGGTGCCAGCCGTGCAGGGCGCGCTTGTGGCGATGGACCCGCACACGGGACGCATCCTCGCGATGACGGGCGGCTATTCGTTCGTGTCGAGCAAGTTCAACCGCGCCATCCAGGCCAAGCGCCAGCCGGGCTCGTCGTTCAAGCCGTTCGTGTACGCGGCTGCGATGGAAACGCCGGATCCGGCGACCGGCCTTTACAAGTGGACGCCGTCCTACCGCGTTCTCGATACGCCTTACGTGTCGTGCCAGACGATCGCGGGCGAGGAGACCTGCTACAAGCCGCAGAACTATTCGGAACAGTTCTACGGCCTGACGCCGCTTCGCATCGGCGTCGAAAAATCGCGCAACGCGATGACTGTGCGTCTCGCCTCGGAGATCGGTTTCGACAAGGTCTCCGCGATCGGCGAGCGCCTGGGCATCTATGACAAGCTGCCGCCATATGAATCGATGGCGCTCGGCGCCGGCGATACCACACTCATGCGCATGGCCGTCGCCTATGCGGAGACAGTGAACGGCGGCAAGCAGGTTCGGCCGGTCATGTTCGACCGTATCCAGAACCGCTATGGCAAGACCGTTTTCCGCACCGACCAGCGCGCGTGCGAGAACTGCTCGACCGAATGGAAGGGCGGAATGGCGCCGCCTGTGCTGGCTGACGATCGCCAGCAGGTCATGGATCCGATTACGGCGTATCAGGTCGTCTCGATCCTCGAAGGCGCAGTTCAGCGCGGCACAGGCAGCACGATCCGCTCCGTGGGCAAGCCTGTCGCAGCAAAAACCGGAACGACCAACGACCAGTTCGATGCTTGGACGATGGGGTTCAGCCCGGATCTTGTCGCCGGTGTATGGATCGGCTTCGACACGCCGCGCGACATGGGCACGGGCGAGAGCGGCGGCCGCGTTGCGGCGCCGGTGTTCCGCGACTTCATGCTTGCGGCGCTGAAGGATCGTCCGGCGGTCACTTTCCGGGTGCCGAACGGCGTCGAGCATGTCGAGGTCGATGCCGATACAGGGTGCCAGCCGGGACCGGACACGCGTCTCATCATCACCGAGGCTTTCCGCCCGGGTTCTGCGCCGACGGACCGTTGTGAAGCGCCGGTTGGCGCCGATGGCTATCGCGTCGACTTCAGCAAGGTGGCGGCGGGCGATGAAACGGCCTCGGCGACGCGCGACGGTCAGGTGACGTCACAGCCCGACCCGGGCCTGCCTGTCGATCCGAACAATCCTCAGCCCCAGCCCGGCGAGCCCGTTGAGGACGAGGATTTGACTTTCGACGACGGCACCTTCTAGACGCTTCGTTCCCGAAGCGCGGACACAGAGCCAGCCATGACGCCTGAAGTCGAAAACATGATCGAGACGATCCGGCAGTCGGTGAGCCTGCTCCGGAGGCGTCTTTGACTGGGGATTCGCAGAGAAACGCCTCGCGGAGCTGAACGCACTTTCGGAACGGCCTGACTTCTGGAGCGACCCCCAGAAGGCGCAGCCGCTGATGCGCGAACGCACCCGGCTTGAGTCGGCGATGAACGACATCCGCATGCTGGAGCGCGAGGCGGACGACGCCGTCGACCTGTGGGACATGGCGGAGGCTGAAGGCGACAAGGTTTCGCTGGCGGAAGTGGCGGCCAGCGTGCGGGCGGCGCTCGCGAAGGCGAAGGATGCCGAGCTGAAGGCGCTGCTGTCAGGTGAGGTCGACGCGAACGACTGCTATATCGAGATCAACGCAGGCGCGGGCGGCACGGAGAGCCAGGACTGGGCCTCAATGCTGCGCCGGATGTATGTGCGCTATGCGAACGCCAAGGGCTGGAAGATCGAGGAGATCGACGACCACCCGGGCGAGACGGCGGGCATCAAGTCAGCAACGATGCTGATCAAGGGCGAGTATGCCTATGGCTGGCTGAAGAGCGAGAGCGGCGTCCATCGCCTCGTGCGCATATCGCCCTACGATTCCAACGCGCGGCGGCATACAAGCTTTGCGAGCGTGTGGGTCTATCCAGTGATCGACGACACCATCGTCGTCGACATCAAGGACAGCGACGTCCGCACCGACACTTACCGCGCATCCGGATCAGGCGGCCAGCACATCAACAAGACAGACAGCGCCGTGCGCCTTACGCACGCCCCGACCGGGATTGTTGTCGCGGTGCAGGCGGAGCGATCGCAGCACAAGAACCGCGCCAAGGCGTGGGACATGCTGCGCGCGCGGATCTACGAGATGGAGCTGAAGAAGCGCGAGGCTGCGGCGCAGGCCGAGGCCGACTCGAAGACCGAGATCGGCTGGGGCCGGCAGATACGCTCCTACGTGCTTCAGCCATACCAGATGGTGAAAGACCTGCGGACGGGCGTGGAAACGTCCGATACCGGTGGCGTGCTCGATGGCGATCTCGATGCATTCCTGCAGGCCTCGCTCAGCCACAAGCTTGGCCCGGAGACCGCAGTTCAGGATCTCGACTGAGCGGGAAAACGGGCGACGCACAGACGGACTGACAAACCGGTTGCGAGTGGCGGATTTATCGATTATCGATAAATCAAGGTCAGGCGGCCGAATCCGCCATCGCGCGGAGCTGTCCCGTCATGTCGAGCTACTATTCATTTAGTTTGGCGTCAATTCTGGCGCTCGCCCTGATGTCCCCCGCCTATGCGCAGGGGACGACGACCCCGCCAGTCGCTGAGCCGGTCGCGCAGCAGGGCGTGATTTCGTACACGCCCGCAGAATTTGCGGAGTCGCGACCGAACACGGCGCTCGACATGATCAGCCGCCTCCCGGGGTTCTCGTTCGATGGCGGCGACAGCGTGCGGGGCTTTGCGGGTGCTGCGGGCAACGTGCTGATCGACGGCCAGCGCCCAACCATCAAGACCGACTCGCTGGGCGACACCCTGAACCGCATCACGATCGACCAGGTCGAACGGATCGACGTCATTCGCGGATCGGTGCCGGGGGTCGACATGCAGGGGCAGACGGTGGTCGCCAACGTGATCCGCAAGAAGGTCGATACGTTCCAGCAGGTGTTCAGCGCCCGCGGCTTCCTGTTCACCGAGACGGGCAAGACGATCCCCGGCTGGAACTACCAGGCCACGCGCCGCGTCGGCGAGCACCAGTTCGACGTATCGGCGGGGCGCGGCATCTCGATGGACGATTCCGTCGGCTCGGGCTGGCGAACGACAGTGGATGCGCAGCGCGGCAATCTCGATCTGTACGAAACCTCGCGCACCGAGGGCGACGGCGTGGTCCACAGCCTGCGCGGCAACTACAAGGGGCCGCAGTTCGGCGGCACGCTTTCGCTCAACGGCCTCGTCTCGACCGACGAGTTCAAGAACGAGCAGGGCTTCCGTTCGGCGACGACCGACGAGTTTTTCGTGAGCCGGTCTGCCAATGATCGCGGCGAAGTCGGCGTCAACTATCTTACCAAACTTGGGTCCGATCTCGAGTGGGAAACGCTGAGCCTCTTCAAGGTGGCGGTCGGCAGCCTCGATGCAACCGGGCTTGAGCGGGATCCGACGGGTGTCGATCCGGACACGCTGCAACTCTTCCAGATCGAAGCCGAAGCCGGAGAGCGTATCGGACGGACGATCCTGCGCTACACGATGTCGCCGGAACTGTCGTTCGAAGGCGGCGGCGAGGTGGCCTACAACTATCGCGACCAGCAGGTTTCGCTGGCGGTTGATGGCGCGCCCGTGCCGCTGCCGGCATCCAACGTGCTCGTCGAGGAAACCCGCGCCGAACTGTTCGTCCAGAGCTCCTGGCGGCCTTTGCCGGAATGGACGCTGGAAGGCGGCGTGCGCGTCGAACAGTCGACGATCACGCAATCGGGCGACACCGACAAGGAGCGTTCCTTCACCTACCCCAAGCCGCGTCTCGTGGGCACATGGTCGCCGAGCGAAGACGACCAGCTCCGCTTGCGCGCCGAGCGCGAAGTCGGTCAGTTGAACTTCCAGGACTTTGCCTCGGAGGTGAACCTCAACAGCGGCCAGCAGAACACCGGCAACTCCGATCTCGAGCCTTACAAGGCCTGGGTCTACGAAGCCGCCTACGAGAAGCGTTTCCTGGATGGGGCCGCTGCTGTCCTGACGCTTCGCCACGAGGATATCTCGGATGTGGTCGATCTCTTTCCGCGCCGCATTCCGATCGACACCGACAACGACGGCGTCAACGACTCGACGACCCTGATCGAAGGTCCGGGCAATATCGGCGATGGGACGAACGACAGCCTGATCTTCAATCTCACGATGCCGCTCAAGAACATCGGCTGGCAGGGCGCCGAGGTGAAGATCGAGACGCAGTGGCAGGAAAGCGAAGTTACCGACCCGTTGACCGGGGAGAAGCGCCGCATATCAGGCCAGCGCCCGGAGGAGGTCAATTTCTCCTTCCGCCAGGATCTGCCCGAACAGAACCTCACCTTTGGCTTCGGGTGGTTTCAGGGCTGGCGTGAGAACTACTACCAGGGTCGATCAATCGAGAAGCTCAGGCTGCGGGATTTCTTCCACTCGTTCGTCGAATGGAAGCCCGATGCCGGGTTCACCTTGCGCGCCGAACTGAACAACCTGGACCCGTTCAGCTTCAACATCGCGCGCCAGGACTATGGCCGCGGCCGGGACCTCGACCCACTCCAGTCCACGGAGACCGAGCGCCGCAATTCGCAAACGCTGGCCATGCTGAGTGCGCGTTGGGCGTTCAACTAGCGTTGGATCGGGCTCAGCAGAGGCGAAACTGCATTTCCGCTCCTCCCGGCGAACGCCGGGATGAGCAGAGCGCCTGCCCAGGCTGATCGCGCCCCAGGGGGCTGCGGTCGGTCGTTTCCGGGCTGCCGATTCTAGGGAATTGCGGGCCGCAGAACCGGACAAGCGCCATTCCGGACCGCCGCATTGCTGCGGCCCGACGCGCCCGGGCGAAATCACCCCGAAATCAGTGCCTAACGGCTGTGGATCAACCGTCGCAAATGTTTGTGTCGCGGTGCACAAATGGGCTAGAAGAGGGGATCGAATCCCGGCCTCCGCGCCGCCCTCCGTCTGGACGTTTTCCGCTTGAGCGACACGCCTGAAAATCCCGCCCCTCCGGGGGCAAATGGCGCGGGCGACATCGCCCCCATTTCCATCACCGCCGAACTGAAGAAGTCGTACCTCGACTATGCGATGAGCGTGATCGTCAGCCGTGCGCTGCCCGACGTTCGCGACGGCCTCAAGCCCGTCCACCGCCGCATCCTGTATGCCGCCTATGAGGGCGGCTACACGCACGACAAGGCGTTCCGGAAGTCGGCCAACATCGTCGGCGACGTGATCGGCCGCTGGCACCCGCACGGCGACCAGTCGATCTATGACGCGCTGGTGCGCATGGCGCAGCCATTCTCGATGTCGCTGCCGCTGATCGACGGACAGGGCAACTTTGGCTCGATCGACGGTGATCCGCCGGCGGCCATGCGTTACACCGAAAGCCGCATGGCGCGCGTCACGGCTAACCTGCTGGATGACATCGACAAGGACACGGTCAACTTCGAGGACAACTATGACGGCTCCCGCAAGGAGCCGACCGTGCTCCCGGCGAAGTTTCCGAACCTGCTGGTCAACGGTGCGGGCGGCATCGCCGTGGGCATGGCGACCAACATCCCGCCGCACAACCTGACCGAGATTGTCGATGCGACCATCGCGCTGATCGAGAACCCGGCGCTGGACGAGGCGACCCTGCTCGACATCGTGCCCGGACCCGACTTCCCGACAGGCGCACTGATCATCGGCCGCGCCGGATCGCGCAATGGCATGCTGACCGGGCGCGGCTCAGTCATCATGCGCTCGAAGACCGAGATCGAGACGATGAAGGGCGGCCGCGAGGCCATCATCATCAACGAGGTCCCCTATCAGGTGAACAAGGCGACGATGGTCGAGAAGATCGCCGAGCTGGTTCGCGAGAAGAAGATCGAGGGCATCGCCGACCTGCGCGACGAGAGCGATCGCAACGGCATCCGGGTCGTGATCGAGATCAAGCGGGATTCGTCCGCCGAGATCGTGCTCAACAACCTGTTCCGCATGACGCCGATGCAGACGTCGTTCGGGGTCAACATGCTGGCGCTGAATGGCGGCCGGCCGGAACTGATGTCACTGCGGGCGATGCTGCAGGCCTTCATCCGCTTCCGCGAAGAAGTTGTCGCGCGCCGCACCAAATTCGAACTGAACAAGGCGCGCGATCGCGCCCACGTCCTGATCGGCCTTGCGCTGGCCGTCGCCAACATCGACGAGATCATCCGGATCATCCGCTATTCTTCAGATCCGGACTCGGCGCGTATCGCCTTGCTCGAGCGGGCGTGGCCAGCGATGGACATGGCGCCGCTGATCGGGCTCATCGCTGACCGGCGAACGGTCTTCAACGACAAGGGCGAGATCAAGCTGTCGGACGAGCAGGCCCGCGCCATTCTCGCGCTGCAGCTGTCGCGCCTCACCAATCTCGGCCGTGACGAGATCGGCAAGGAAGCTTCCGGCCTCGCCGAGAAGATCAAGGACCTGCTGGCGATCCTGGCGTCGCGCGCGCGCGTGCTGGAGATCATCAAGGGCGAGCTGAAGGACATCCGCGACAGGTTCGGCGTGCCGCGTCGGTCCGAGTTCGTCGAGGCCGATCTCGATCTCGAGGACGAAGCCTTCATCGAGAAGGAAGACATGGTCGTCATGGTCACCCATGGCGGCTATGTGAAGCGCACTGCGCTGTCGGCCTACCGGACGCAGAACCGCGGCGGCAAGGGTCGCGGCGGGATGGAGACGAAGGAGAACGACTTCGTCATCCGGCTGTTCTCCGCCGATACGCACACCGAGATCCTGTTCTTCTCGTCCACCGGCATGGCCTACAAGCAGAAGGTCTGGCGCCTGCCGCTCGGCGCCCCGAATGCGCGGGGCAAGGCGCTGGTCAATATCCTTCCGCTGAAGGAAGGCGAGCGCATCACCTCGGTCATGCCATTGCCGCAGGATGAGGAAGAGCGCGCGCGGCTCAACATCCTGTTCGCCACGAAGTCAGGCGGCGTGCGGCGGAACTTGTTGACCGACTTCCTGTCGGTGAACCGCGCAGGCAAGATCGCCATGAAGCTTGAGGACGACAGCGACGCCATCGTCGACGTGCAGATCTGCACGCCTGAGGACGATGTGCTGCTGACCACCGCACTTGGACAGTGCATCCGCTTCCCCGTGGAGCAGGTGCGTGTGTTCACCGGCCGGACCTCCACTGGCGTGCGCGGCATCAAGCTGGGCGCCGGGGATGCGCTGATCGCGATGAGCGTGCTTGGCAAGATCGACGTCACGCCCGCAGAAGCACGCGCTTATCTCAAACGCGCCAACGCTGCTCGCCGCGCAGAGGGCGAAGAGATTGTCGAAGACGTCGAAGCCGAAGAGGATGCCGCGGCTGACGGCGACGACGCGGCGCCGTCTCAGGATGCCGAATCGAATGGCGAGGTCGAGCTGACGGAAGACCGCTTCGGCGCGCTGTCGCTAGCAGAGCAGTTCATCCTGACGATCACCGACGAGGGTATGGGCAAGCGCGCGTCTGCCTTCGACTATCGCCGCACCGGCCGTGGCGGGAAGGGGCTGATCGCGCACAAGCTGTCCAAGGGGCAGAAGCTGGTCGCATCCTTCCCGATCGATGGGTCCGACGAAATCATGGTGGTGACAGACGCTGGCCAGTTGATACGTTGCGCTGTCGATCAGATCCGTATCGCGGGTCGTGCGACGCAGGGGGTTCGCGTGCTGCGTGTGGCGGCGGGGGAGCGAGTCGTCTCTGTGGAGAGACTGGAGGACCAGAGCGGTGACGAGACGGCCGGAAAGACGGGCGGCGGGTGAACCTCGCCCCGTACGTGGATCGGCGACGGCGCGGTCCGCGCTGGTCCGGCGGCCGACGAAGCGCATCGGGCTCTATCCCGGGACCTTCGACCCGATCACGAACGGTCACTTGGACATTATCGGCCGGGCGGTGAAGCTGGTCGACAAGCTGGTGATCGGGGTCGCGATCAACGACGGCAAGGGTCCGCTGTTCACGCTGGAAGAGCGCACGCAGATGGTGCTGGAGGAGGCCCGCAAGCTTTCCAACGGCGTCGAAATCGAGGCGCGGCCTTTCGACAACCTGCTGATGCATTTTGCCGAAGAGTGTGGCGCCCAGGTGATCATCCGCGGGCTGCGGGCTGTCTCGGACTTCGAGTACGAGTTCCAGATGGTCGCGATGAACCAGCAGATGAACGACGAGATCGAGACAGTCTTCCTGATGGCTGACCCGCATCACCAGGCGGTGTCCTCTCGACTGGTAAAAGAGATTGCGCGGCTGGGCGGAAACGCCGAATTATTCGTCCCTGCAGCGGTCCATACGCGACTGCTCGCCAAGTTCGGCGGCAAGAAGGGCAAGTAAGACATGTTGCGAAATCTGCTGATTGGGGCCGCTGCTGCGGCCTCGCTGGCTGTTGCCGGCGCCGCCTGGGCCGGGCCGGCTGACGATCCGGCCAACTGGCGCAAGGTTCCTGCCGAGAACCTGCTGCAGCTGACAATCAATGGACAGGACGTGCTGGTCGAACTGCGCCCCGACGTTGCGCCGACACACGTCACGCAGATCAAGAAGATCGCGCGGGCCGGCCATTTCGACAAAGTACCATTCCATCGCGTCATCGACGATTTCATGGCGCAGGGCGGCGACACGTCGCTTGTCTATCCGCAGGTGGAGTACCCGATGCTCAAGGGCGAATTCACCTGGCAGCGCGACCCGGCGAAACAGAAGGTGACCTGGATCGGCGCGACGCCTGATGGCTCAAGGCTGGGTTATCTCGATGGCGTGCTCGTGCAGGGCCAGCCGGACGAGCTGGCGATGATTTCCTACCCGGCCGTGGCGCGCACGTGGATGCTGCATTGTTCCGGCGTCACTTCGATGGCGCGCACGAACGATCCGAACAGCGCGACGACGCAGTTCTTCCTGATGCGCCAGCCGCGCGTCGGCGCAGATGGGCTCGACGCCAAGTACACGACATGGGGCTGGAGCGTTTCCGGGGTCGATACGATCCGTGGAATCAAGACCGGCGATGAGGGCGAGAATGGCGTGCTGCCGCCGGGAACCGCCGACGTGCTGACCAAGGCGGTGATCGTCGCCGACCTGCCGGCCAACAAGCAGTCCACGGTCTATGTGCGCCGCACGGATGGACCGGAATTCATCGCGAAGGCCGCTGAGATCAAGGTATCCGACCCGTTCGACGCGTGCTACCTGCCGCCCGTCGAAACCGTCATCGAAAGGCCGAACCCGTGAGCGCTGACAAAGAGAACACCCTGATCCTCACGCTGGACACTGGCGTCGTCACGATCGAACTCCTGCCGAACAAGGCCCCGGGCCATGTCGAGCGGATCAAGGAACTGGCGCGTGAAGGCTTCTACGATGGTGTCGTGTTTCACCGCGTGATCGACGGCTTCATGGCGCAGGGCGGCGATCCGACGGGATCGGGCATGGGCGGTTCCGAGAAGGACGACCTGCGCGCCGAATTCAATGATGTCAGCCACCAGCGCGGCGTCTGCTCGATGGCGCGGTCGAACAGCCCGAACTCGGCGAACAGCCAGTTCTTCATCTGCCTCGACGACGCATCGTTCCTCGACAAGAAATACACCGTGTGGGGCAATGTGGTCAGCGGCATGGACGCCGTCGACGCGCTCCCCAAGGGCGAGCCGCCGCGCAAGCCCGGCAAGATCGTGACGGCGCGCGTTGCCGCGGACGTCTGAACCGCGACGATTGATCTGGGGCCGTTAGCGCCCCGAATCAAGCAAGATGCCGGCGGAGCAAAGCCATGCCGGCTGACAAGCCATCGCCAGACCCGCCGCCCAAACCAGGCGGATTGCTGACCCGTCTCAGGAACTGGTTCCTGGCCGGAGCCGTCGTGGCTGCGCCTTTGGCGATCACGCTTTGGCTGATGTGGAGCGTTGTCGTCCTGGTCGACACGCACATTGTCCCACTGATCCCGCGGGCGTGGAATCCTGAGACGTATCTCAGCTTCGAACTGCCCGGGCTCGGCATCATCACGGCCGTGATCTTCCTGACCGTGCTCGGCGCGCTGATCACGAACCTCGCGGGTCAGCAGGCCTTGCGGCTTGGCGAACTTCTGCTCGCGCGCGTGCCGCTGGTGCGCTCGATCTATTCGATCCTGAAGCAGGTGGTCGAGACGATCGCATCGAACGACTCATCATCGTTCAAGGAAGCGGTTCTCGTCGAGTATCCCGGCAAGGGGCTCTGGGTGATCGGCTTCATCACGAGCCGGACACCGGATGCTGAAGTTCTGGCGCGGGCTCCGGATGTGATCGGCGTCCTTGTGCCGTCATCGCCGAATCCTGCGATGGGCCAGCTTGTGTTCGTAACGCCGGAACGGATCAGGCCGCTGGACATGCCGGTAGAGAAGGCCGCGAAGCTGGTCATATCGTTCGGCATCCGCTCGGCTGATCAGGTCGAGGCGGGGCTACGAGGCGTGCAGGTGAAGTAGGCGCGCAGACTGCGCTTAGGTGTTCTTCAGCAGCCACGCGTGCGTGACATCGAGAATCTCGTCGAGAACTTCCGTATCCTTCCGACCTGTTTTTGTGGGGACGTGGAAGGAATGGTCTGCATGTTCGACGAGGTGGAGTTTCGCGCGCTTGCCGAGGCCGGCAACAACGGGTTTCAGAAGGTGCGTCCCGGCCAGCGTGTCCGCCGTGCCTTGCAGGAACAGCATCGGCAATTTCACTTTCGACAAGTGCTCCGCGCGTTCTGTCCCCGGTTTGCCGGAAGGATGAAGCGGCCATGCGAAGAAGACGAGCCCGCGTACATCGGGCAACGGCTCATCAGCCTGACCCTGTGACGTCATGCGTCCGCCGAATGAGCGGCCGCCAGCGAAGAGCGGCAAACCGCCTGCGAGCTTGCCGGCCTTGGCGATCGCTGCACGGATCGCGGCGTGGGCGACGGTCGGACTGTCCGGGCGCTTCGAGCCTTTCTCCATGTAGGGAAAGTTGAAGCGCAACACAGCGATGCCGCGTGTGGCGAGGCCTTCGGCCGTGGCAGCCATGTGCTTGTGCGTCATCCCTGCGCCGGCGCCGTGCGCGAGAACCAGAAGAGCCTTTGCATCATGCGGCTTGTCGAGGAGGGCGGAGACCTCGGTCGCGGCGTCGATGCGCATGGAGATGGGTATTGCGGGCATGCGTTAAAGGCTCCGGTCAGTCGCTCTCGGCCATCATGTCTGCGATGCGCGGTGCGAAGAGATCGCGGGCGCGACGGACGGCGACGCCTCGAGGACCAACCAGTGTGGGGTCTGCCACCAGGACTGACTTGGCGTCGGTGCGTGCGGTCTCGATCAGGTTGGCGTCGCGGGCGAGTTCGAGAACGCGGAAGGCCGGGAGGCCGGACTGGCGGAGGCCGAGCAGGTCGCCGGGGCCGCGGAGCCGGAAGTCGGCTTCGGCGATCTCGAAGCCGTCGGTGGTCTTGCGAAGCGTATCGAGGCGTTCCTTGCCGCTCTCCGTAAGTGGGGACTGGTAGAGCAGGAGGCAACTGGACGCTTTCTCGCCGCGACCAACGCGGCCCCGCAACTGGTGGAGTTGGGCGAGGCCGAACTTCTCGGCGTGTTCGATCACCATGATGGTCGCTTCGGGAACGTCGACGCCGACCTCGATGACAGTGGTGGCGACGAGGATGGGCGCTTCGCCGGTGCGGAGCTTCTCAAGCGCTGCGTCACGATCCTGCGCCGGCATGCGGCCGTGGACGAGTTCGACGGGGGCGTTGACGTAGCCGGCGAGAACATCGCGACGCTGGATGGCCGAGGCATCGCCGGCGTCTTCGCTATCGACGGCGGGACAAATCCAGAAGGCGCGTTCACCGCGATCGACGGCGCGGGAGACGGCCTGGATGACGTCGTCGATGCGTGTGTCGGGAACGGCGGCCGTTACGACTTCCTGCCGATTGGCGGGCTTCTCGCCGATGACGGAGATGTCGAGGTCGCCGTGGACGGCCAGCGCCATGGTGCGCGGGATCGGGGTTGCGCTCATCACCAGCATGTGTGGCGATGCGCCTTTGGCTGTAAGTTTGAGACGGTCGGCGACGCCAAAGCGATGCTGCTCGTCTATGACGACGAGTGAGAGTTCGGGCAGGTCGACGTCCGACTGGTAGAGCGCCTGCGTGCCGGAGAGGACCTGGATCTTTCCGGCGCGGACATCGTTGAGGATGGCTTCGCGGGCTGCGCCCTTGTCTCGGCCGGTGAGGGCGGCGACGCGGATGCCGACAGGGGCGAGGAAGCGGCCGATGGCTTCGGCTTGCTGGCGCGCGAGGATTTCGGTTGGCGACATGAAGGCCGTGATGCCGCCGTCGGCGGAGACCTGCGCTGCGGCGAGGGCGGCGACGAGCGTCTTGCCGGAGCCGACATCGCCCTGGATCATGCGGCGCATCGGAATGGGGCGGCCCATGTCGGTGGCGACGTCCTTGTAGGCATCCATCTGGGCGCGGGTCGGCTTGAAGGGAAGGGCGTCGACGATCTGTTTCTCGACGCCGACAGCGCGAGGGATCGGACGCGAATGGCGGCGTTCACGGGCGAGGCGGGCCTGGCCCATCGCCATTTCGCGCGCGAGGGCTTCGTCATAGGCGAGGCGCTGACGCGCGGTTTCGAAACCGTCGGGGTCGTAGACCTTCGGCTGGTGAAGGCGAAGAAGCGCCTGCTTGAAGCTGGGCCAGTTGTTGCGCTTCATCAGGTGCGGATCGATCCACTCGTCGAGATCGGGGGTGCCGTCGAGCGCGGCCGACATGAATTTCCGGATCTGCCTTGGCGTGATGTTCGCCGTCATTGGGTAGACGGGTTCGACTTCGGGGAGTTCGTCGTCCTTGTCGGGGCTGAGGACGTGGTCGGGGTGGACGATCTGGCGGCCGCCCTGGAAGTCGCCGATCTTGCCGGAGGCGATGACGGTCTTGCCGATCTCGAAGGTCTTTTCGAGCCATTGCCGGTTGGCGTGGAAGTAGGCGAGCGTGATGAAGCCGGTATCGTCGCGCAGGCGGATACGGGCCGGGAATTTCATGCGGGCGTGATCGATCTTGTCGACCGTGCCTGTGATGGTGGCGATTTCGCCTACCTGGACTTCGTCGATGGTGGCGCGGTTGCGGCGATCGATCCAGCTGGTGGGAAGGTGGAAGATCAGGTCGAGCCAGGTCTCGCCGCCGACCAGGCGCGCGAGGGCTGGACGCAGTTTCGGGCCGACGCCGGGGAGGCTCGACAGGTCATTGTAGAAGGGGAAGAGGATCGGGTCGCGCATACTCGCTGATGCTAGCGGGTTTGGCGCGCAAGGGGGAGGGCGCGACGGCACGATCCCTGCCGCGGGGCGGCGGGGTCGGGTGTGGTTGGGGCCGGAGATTGGTCAGGCTGAAGTTCGTCGCGCAAATCCATCCGCCGTGTCTCCGGCCTTCGCCGGGGACGCGGGCTTTGTCCGCTTCCATTGCAGATGGTGCTCCAGCAACTGGGTCATTCCCGGCCTGGGCCGGGAATCCCGATTGTCTGTTTCGTGGGGATCGACTGCGAGTCCCCGCAGCCTGCCTGCAGGGATTCTCGGGTCGCGCTCCGCTTGCCCGAGACTGACCCCGTGAGTGGTGTTGGATTCCTCAGTTTGTTTGCCGGACTTCGCCTGGGGCAGGGCGGAGGCTTTGGACTGCATGTGCCAATCACGCGGTTCAATCCTCAGCCACATCTGGAGCGTTGTCGTGGCGCCTTGCACGAGGCTCACGAAAAGCATCAGCACCGCATCGATCCAGCGATCGAGAGGCGGCGGGGTCACTACTCCGTAGGATGCGGTTCGTGCTCGTGTCATGCGGGGCATTATAAGTCAGCAACTTCCCCCGCGGATTTGGCGCCACTGTTTCCGCCAAAGTTTTCGGGGAAGTCGCTGAAATCGCGGCCGAAGTTTTTTGAGTTTCCCCCAAACGCGAACAACGGTTTTCCCCCAAAAGCGGCGCCAGTCCGAGGCCGCCGGGTCGGGCGGTCCCGGAGGGGTTAACTTTGCTGCGGGATGGCCAGAACAGCACTGTCGCGTGCACGGATTGACCTTGAGGGGGGACCCGCGTAGAAGCTCGGCCCCATGCAACGTTCGTTTTTCAAGCGCTATTGGAAGACCATTACCCCGACGGGGCTGATGGCGCGCTTGGCTGTTACGAACTAGCCAGAAGCCCGCCGACCAGCCCCGCCGGACAACGGATGGGGCAGAGTTCGCCCCGTCTCCCGGCTCAAGAGGAGACTACCCCGTGACCCAGGCCAGCCAGACCGCAGAGCATAGCTCCAGCGCGGACGTTGGTGCGAAGACCGTCGCCGTGGTCGGCGCAACCGGCGCGGTTGGCGCCGAGATGCTGCGCTGCCTCGAGGAGTCGACGTTTCCGACCGGCACGCTGAAGGCGTTCGCGTCGGAGCGCTCGGCCGGCAAGCGGTTCAAGTTTCGTGGGCGCGAAGTCGAGATGCAGGTGCTGACGGAGGACGCCTTCGCGGGATGCGATGTCGTCCTGTTCGCGTCCGAAAGCGACATCTCGAAACAGTATGTGCCGATCGCCACGCAGGCGGGGGCGTACGCCATCGACAATTCGTCGGCGTTCCGGATGGATGCGTCCGTGCCGCTGGTGGTGCCGGAAGTGAATGGCGAGCTGATTTCGCCGGCGCAGAAGGTCTATGCCAACCCGAACTGCGTTGCGGCGATCATGGTGATGGCGCTGTGGCCGCTGCACCAGGCGGGCAAGCTGAAGCGCGTGATTGCGTCGACTTACCAGTCGGCGTCGGGCGCGGGGCGGCCGGCGATGGACGAGCTGGAGGAATCCACGCGTGCGTATCTGAAAGGCGAGACGTATCAGCCGCGCGTGCTGCCGCATCCGTATGCGTTCAACCTGTTCAGCCACAACACCGCCATCGGGGCGGACGGGTACAACGGCGAAGAGCAGAAGGTTGTCGCCGAGCTGCGCAAGATCATGGGGTTGCCAGAGCTGCGCGTGGGGGTGACCTGCGTGCGGGTGCCGGTGCTGCGGGCGCATTCGATGGCGATCACGGCGGAGTTCGACTCGAAGGTGTCGGTGGATGCGGCCCGGGCGCTGCTGGCCAAGGCGCCGGGCGTGAAGGTTGTCGACGATCGCGAGAGGAACCACTTCCCGATGCCGATCGAGAGCGGCGGTCAGAATGATGTGCTGGTGGGCCGTATCCGGGAAGATATCTCGGACCCAACTGGGCATTCTCTGGCGCTCTTCATTTCGGGCGATCAGCTGCTGAAGGGCGCGGCCCTGAACGCGGTGCAGATCGCGGAACGTCTTGCTTAGACTTAGTCGTGTAGAGTGTTGTGATGCGTAACGACCGGATTGATGCGGGCTTCGGCGATGTTCAGACTCGCGCGGGTTCGATTGGAGCAGGCGGCGACATGAGCCCTTCGGATGGATCGCGTGTTGGGCATTCCGGCTGGTCGCCTGACAGCTGGCGGCGGAAGCCGGCCATGCACATTCCGGCGGATTATCCGGACATGGACAAGCTGGCGGCTGTCGAGAAGCAGCTGACCAGCTATCCGCCGCTGGTGTTCGCGGGCGAGGCGCGCACGCTGACGGCGCGGCTGGGTGATGTGGCGGAGGGCAAGGCTTTCCTGCTGCAGGGCGGCGACTGCGCCGAGAGCTTCAAGGAATTCCATCCGAACAATATCCGCGACACGTTCCGCCTCATCCTGCAGATGGCCGTGGTGCTGACCTTCGCGGGCAAGAAGTCGGTGGTGAAGGTAGGGCGGATTGCAGGGCAGTTTGCCAAGCCGCGCTCGGCGCCGACGGAGACGATCGATGGCGTGACGCTGCCGAGCTATCGCGGCGACAACATCAACGGGATGGAGTTCACGGCCGAGGCGCGGACGCCTGATCCGCAGCGGCTGCTGCAGGCTTACCTGCAATCGGCGGCGACGCTGAACCTGCTGCGGGCGTTCGCGCAGGGCGGCTATGCCAGCCTGGACAACATCCATCGCTGGATGCTGGGGTTTGTGGAAGCCTCGCCGACCGCTGACCGGTATCGCGCGATGGCGGCGCGGATCACGGACGCGATGGAGTTCATGGAATCGTGCGGCATCACGCCGGAGACGACGCCGGCGCTGTCGCAGACGGATTTCTACACGAGCCATGAGGCGCTGCTGCTCGGCTATGAGCAGGCGATGACGCGCGAGGATTCGACGCGTCCGGGCGAGTTCTACGACACCTCGGCGCACATGATCTGGATCGGCGACCGCACGCGGCAGCCCGACGGCGCGCATGTCGAGTTCTGCCGCGGGGTTCGCAATCCGATCGGCCTGAAGTGCGGGCCGAGCCTGGCGCCGGATGAGCTGCTACGCCTGATCGACATTCTGAACCCGGACAACATTCCAGGGCGGCTGACGCTCATCGCGCGGTTTGGTTCCGACAAGGTGGCCGAGGGGCTGCCGAAGCTGGTGCGGGCGGTGCAGGGCGGCGGGCGCAAGGTGGTGTGGTCGTCGGACCCGATGCACGGCAACATGGAAAAGACCGCGAGCGGCTACAAGACGCGGCCGTTCGAGCGCATCCTGAAGGAAGTGAATGACTTCATCGACGTGGTCGAGAGCGAAGGCGCGCATGCGGGCGGCATCCATCTCGAGATGACCGGGCAGGACGTGACCGAATGCACCGGCGGCGGCCGCGAGATCACGGCGATGGAGCTGCAGGACCGCTATCACACGCATTGCGATCCGCGGTTGAACAACGAGCAGGCGCTGGAGCTGTCGTTCCAGCTGGCCGAAAAGCTGGCGGCGAAACGGTAGGGGCGCCTGGCCGTCCACGCTGTTCGCGATGATCGTCAGGCCGAGCGGTCGCCCTTTGTGAAAGGCCAGCCTATGCGTTGGGTCATTGGACCGCTGTTACTGGCATTCGCCGCTTGCGAAGAGCCGCCGCCACCGCCGACGCTGGTGGAAGTGCCCGCGCAGTATCTCGGCGGCTGGGACGAGAACGTCGGCGCCTGTGGTCAGGGCGGACCCAATGCGGTGAAGGTGACGCCGACTGAAGTTGTGATGGAGGATACGAAGGTTGCGGTGAGCGGCGTTGCGCCGGATGGCGAGACGGCTGCGCGCGTGCTGGGGCGTTTCACCGGGCCGGGTCAGGAGTGGGACGGGTCGATTCGGCTTGAGGTGTCTGCTGACGGGCGGGAGCTGAACGTCGTCAACGGCGCGATGATCGTGCCGCGGGTGAAGTGTCCGTAAGGCGCTGGTTGGTGCGGTGGACTTGAGGTCCCGCGGGGCGTATGGCGGTCAACGGTCAGGATGGCCTGCAGGAGCGGCGCGCATGGTTCGGATTGCACTCGGGGCGATGGCTTTTGCCGTGGCGGCGGCGTGTGCTTCGGCGCCTGAGGCGATGACGCCGCAGCAGATGATGACCGGCAAGTGGAGTTGCGCGACCGAATCCGAAGGCGTCGTGATCAGCGGCGTGTTCGATTACCAGGCCAATGGTCTCGCTACGAGCACGTCCAATATCGATGTTGACGCTGGCGCAGTGAAGATCGCTCTTACGGCCAACGCGGATTCAACCTGGGGTTTCGACGCGGATGGCAAGATGACGGAGACCGTCACAGCGATGAAGCTGACCTCCGCCAAGATGGCCGGACAGGAGATGGACAAGGACATGGTGGAGTCGCTGGTGCAGCCGATGATCGACCAGGTTGTCGGCGAATCTTCGACCAGCACGGTGGCGTTTGGCGAGAATTCGTTCACGTCGACGACGGAGGATGGCATCGTCTCCACCTGCAAGCGCTAGGGACGATTTCAACGGGGACCCAAAATGCTGAACCTGATCACAACTGCTGCACTATCGTGCATGCTCGCCGGGACGGCGTTTGCTCAGACGCCGTCGCCAGCCGGAAAGCTCACCGGCGGAACCTGGGTGTGCAGCGCTGTAAATGATGGGCTGAACGTCATCTCCAAGCAGAGCTACGCGGCCGACGGAACCAGCACGATCATGTTGATGGTGTTCGGCGAGGCGGACGGTACGAGCGTCAAGATTGTCGCGGAAGGCGTCGGCACGTGGAACCTCGTCGGCGACCGTCTCGATGAGGTGCTGTCGCGGATGACCGCGACCTATGCCGATATTGGCGGCGACGAGGCATTGGATATCGCGCAGGAGATGCTCGACGGTTCGATGGTAAACGTCACGCTGACCAACACCGCCACTTTCGCTGGACCCACGCTGCAACTTGTCGATGTTGACGACGTCGTGACGGACTGCGCGCGATAGGGCTTTTGCGCAAGCCGCGCGTGGATGAGCTGATGGCCAAGAAGTTCAAGTTGAAGGCCGAGGAGATTAAGCCGCTCGCCACAGGGCGCGGGGCGTGCATCGCTACGGACATGATCACGCGGCAGGGCAAGCGCGTGGGCTTCATGTATCGCGAGAAGCCGGAGACGCCGCAGGATAGCGGCTGGCGCTTCATGTCGGGCCTGGAAGACCAGGACTACATGGACGAGGCGGAATACCACGGCATCTATGACGTGAACACGATCGCCAACTATGACCCAACGATAATCCCCCTGCTGGACGAGGCCGAAGGCGCAGCGTTCGAGCGTATTCCGGGCGCGGCGCGATTCCGGCCTGTTGACGACTGGGCGCCGTCGGAGGATTAAGCGCTCCCCGGAAACGCGAACCAGACGCGCACGGAAGATGCGCGATGGAGAACCCCATGACTCTCAAGGCGTCGATGAGCGCGCGCCTGCCTGCATGGGCGCGGCCTAGCGAAATTCTCGACCTGACGCGGCTGGCTGTGCCTGTCGCGATGTCGCGCGCCTCGTTCATGCTGATGGGCCTGACGGATGCCGTCGTGCTGGCGCAGCATGCGCCGGGGCAGTTGCCGCTGGTGCTCAACGGCTGGCTGCCGAGCGGCGTCACGATGGGCTTCGGCATGGGGCTCATGCTGGGCGTGTCGGTGATGTCGGCCGAACTGAGCGGATCGGGCAAGGCGGAGGAGACAGGCCGCATCCTGCGCAGGGGTCTGTGGGTTGGCGCGCTCTATGGCCTGGTGGCGACGGTGATTGTGCTGATCATTGCCGAGCCGCTGTTGTGGGCGCTGGGCTTTGGCGAGGACCTCGTCGCGCCGATCAAGCAGACGACGGAAATTCTCGCCTACGGCACGGTCGGGCACATGCTGGCGATGGCGTGCTCGATGTATCTGGAGGCGTTGAGGAAGCCCAATCTTGTGACCGCCATCTCGATGGCGGCGGTGTTGCTGAACCTCGTGCTCGATCTCGTTCTGGTGCCGCAGTACGGCGCGGTCGGCGTTGCGTGGGCGACAACGGGGTCGCGCTTCTTCATGATGGCGTGCTTCCTCGTGATCATCGCGCTGATGACGCCCGCCTTCAAACCCTCGCCGAAGGGACCTCCGGGGGAGTTCATCCGGCAGAACAAGGTCGGGATCGGGACAGGCATCGCCAACGCCGCCGAATGGGGCGCGTTCAACATGACGTTCGTCATCGCGACGCTGGTGTCGATCGACGCCGGCACAGTCTACGGGCTCACAGTGCAGATGATGGGCGTGATCTTCATGATCTACATGGGCATGGGCACGGCAACGAGCGTGCGCGTCGCGGAGCGCTTCGGCCGCAAGGACGGGCTGGGCGTCCGCGAGGCGTCGCGGCTTGGCGTGGTTGCGGCGATTGCGGTGGGGCTGGTGCTGGCGGTGATCCTCGTGGCGACGAAGGACGTAGTCGCGCACTGGCTGTTGACCGGGCCGGAGGCGCAGGCGAGCGGCGGGGCGCAGTCGACGAGCCTGATGCCGACGCTCGCGTTGATGCTGGCGTTCGCAGCGGCGGTGACGCTGTTCGACGGTCTGCAGGTGGTGGGTGCGATGGGCCTGCGCGCGCAGGGCGTGGTGTGGTTGCCTACGCTCATTCACGTCGGGAGCTATATCGTCGTCATGCTCCCGCTGTGCGTGTGGCTGGCGTTCGGTCCGGAGAGTGTTCCGGGCGGGCTGGACCTTGGCGTATGGGGCGTGTTCATCGGGATCAGCGTGGCGTCGGTGGTTGCGGGCGTCGGGCAGGTGCTGGCGTTAGAGCTGAAGAGCCGCGATGCAGAGCGGCGTGCGGAGATTGAGGGGGTCGCGGCGGTGGTGGTGCATTAGCGCGTAGGGGCCATTGCGCTGCCCCTCCCCCGTGGTTTCGCTGCGTACTCCGGGCGCCCGCAGGACGCTGCTGCGCTATCGTAAGCCGTGGGCGGCGATCCGGAGTTACTTCAAATCCTTCATCGCAGCAGCCGGCTTGAACGCAGCCGCTGTTCGCGCGGGGATCTTGATCGTCATGCCGGTCGCCGGATTGCGGCCGTCTCGGGCGGCGCGGGTTTTGGTCACGAACGTGCCGAAGCCGGAGATCGCGACCTGTTCGCCGCGTTTGAGCTGTAGCGTGATCGTGTCGAAGACGGCATCAACCAGACGTGTTGCTTCGGTCAGCTTGATGCCGTTGGAGTCGGCGATCAGCTTGATGAGGTCGGACTTGTTCATGGACCCGCTCGCAGGTTTGAAGCCGCGACACAGCGGCGCCTGATCGGGCGCCGATAATCACGATTCTTCAAGACCGTACGTGGACGGAAGGACGGATTATATCCCCAGAATCCAGCCTTCCTCTTTCGTCACCGCCTCTTTCTGGGCGTCGGTGAGCTTGGCTTCCGTAGCGAAAATCTGCCCAAGCTTTCCGTTGGCGTCACGCTCGGCGAACCACTCCGCCATGGTGCGGACCTGGGCTTCGTCACGGATTTCGGTGGCGCCGATCTGCTTGGCGACGAGCTGCGGATAGATCTCGGCGACAACGATGCGCGTACCGGTGAGGGCTTCCTCATCGAGCTTGGCGAGAGGCAGTTCGAACGGCCAGATCTTCATCGCGGGGAAGCTCGCGCGCAGGCGTTCGACCGCGGGCAGGCCGGTGAGGGTCTGGCCGCCGACGGCGCCGGCATAAGCGATCTTCCACACCGGCTGCGGGCGCAGCTTGCGGGTTTCGGCGACGTGCTCTTCCGTGAAACGGAACTCCGGGATGTCCTTCGGCCCGTGCTCGCGCGTCTTCTTCATCGCGAGCGTGGTGAGTTCGTCCTTCTTGGAGCAACCCCAGAACGGGAACGGTCCTTCGGAGATGAGACGGTTCATCCGCGCTGCGAGAGCAAAGCGGTTGTTGGAGTTGTCGGGCTTGTCCTTCATTTCCTTGAGCAGGAAATCGCGCGTGGCGCGCCACGGCGCATCGCCCTTCAGCTTGAGCGCCGCGGCCGTGCCGGTGGTGAAGCCCATGGGGAAGTCCATGCCGACGAGCACGCGGTCGCCGCGCTTGAGGCAGCGGCCGAGCAGGTCGGTCAGTTCTTCGATCGCCTTGGCGCGCGTCGGCGGGTTCGACGCCTTGAACGCCAGCTTGAGGCGCGAGTCCGGTGTGAGCGCGCCGATCCAGATGGAGTCGGCGCCGGTGGCAGGCTTGGAGGCGGCGCTCCAGTCCACCATCACATAGCTGTCGAACAGGCGGGCCATTGCTGGTCTTCTTTCAAACATGCAGCCGCGGTCAGCGCGGCAGGGGGGCATTTCACAAGAGGGAAGGCGAGAAGCCCTCGAAGTCCAAATTCTTGGGCTCTCGAGGGCTATATAGGCGATCTAGCCGAGTTTCACGAGCATCTTGCCCGTGTTTCCGCCGCTGAACAGGGCCATGAAGGCTTCCGGGGCCTTTTCGATCCCGGTCATGACCGTTTCCTCGTACTTGATACTGCCCGAGGCGATCCAGCCCGCCATTTCCTGCACGAATTCGGAATAGGTGGGCGCGTAGTCGGACACGATGAAGCCCTGCAGCTTGATGCGGCGGCCGATCAGGTTGGTCATGTTGTTCGGGCCGGGAACCGGTCCCGTGGCGTTGTAGAGCGAGATCATCCCGCAGATCGGCATCCGCGCGTACATGTTGGCGCAGGCAATGGCGGCGGTGAGGTGGTCCCCGCCGACATTGTCGAAATAGACGTCAACGCCCTTGGGGGCGGCTAGCTGGAGCGCCTTGGTGAGGCCGCGCAGGTCGCCGGCGGCGCGGTAGTCGATCGCCTCGTCGAAGCCGATGGATTTCAGGTAGTCGCACTTGTCCTTGCCGCCGGCCGAGCCGACGACGTGGCAGCCCTTGATCTTGGCGATCTGGCCGACGAGGGAGCCGACGGCGCCCGCAGCGCCAGACACGAACACCGTCTCGCCCGGCTTGGGCTCGCCGATCTTCAGCAGGCCAGACCAGGCGGTGTGGCCCGGCATGCCGGCGACGCCCAGATAGGCCTGGGTGGGCAGCTGGAGATTCGGGAGCTTGGCGAGGTTTACGGCCGCGGCCGGAGCGGTAAACGCCTCGCGCCAGCCCGCGAACGAAGACACAAGGTCACCGGGTTTGAAATTATCATCACGGGAATTGACCACCTGGCCGATGGCCCCACCATTCATTGCCTGCCCCAGCTCGAAGGGGGCCGCATAGCTCTTCGCGTCGTTCATGCGGCCGCGCATGTACGGGTCGACCGTCATCCAGAGGTTGCGGACCTGGACCTGGCCGGGGGCGGGCTCGGGCGATTCGACCGTAGCCAGTTCAAAGTCCGAGGATTTTGGCTCGCCCACCGGGCGGGCCCGCAGGCGCCATTCACGGGATGTTACAGACGGCATCGCGGCCTCCAGTTTGTCGCAGCGCGCTCATTGCGCCCTTGCACGGAATTTTCCAGTCTTTTCGGCCATTTACGCATTGAAAGATACTGTAACCAACCTTGATGCCCCCGCTTATTGTGCGGCTGCGTTATTCGCGTATCTGCTGACCCTGCACCCCACCGTCAGTTTTGGGGGGGTGTGTGTCGGAGGGTAGCGTTTTGAAGCGTATCGAGAACCCAGCAAGAACGGCCACCGTTGTCGGCCGCCACCAGGGCAAAGTCCGGGTCGGTGTTGTGGGCGCGGGTGTTTTCGGCGGCTACCACGCACAGAAGTTCGCTGCGGGCGAACATGCAGAATTTGTAGGCGTCTTCGATCTCAACGCGGAAGCTGCCGGCAAGGTCGTGGCGAAGGTCGGCCAGGGCGCCGTCTTTGCCTCGTTCGAAGAGCTGGCTGATGTCTGCGATGCGCTGGTAATCGCGACGCCGGCATCATCGCACGCCGCGCTGACGCGGAAGGCGCTGGAAGCTGGCAAGCACGCGCTCGTCGAGAAGCCGCTGGCGCTGACGGGCGTTGAAGCCCGCGCGCTCGCCAAGCTGGCGCTTGAGCGTGATCTGGTTCTCTCCGTCGGCCACCAGGAGCGCCTGGTGTTCGAAGCGATGGGCCTGTTCGCCACGGGCGAGCGTCCCAAGCGTATCGAAGCGGTCCGCAATGGCCCCGCCTCCCCGGAAGGCCGCTGCGAAGACGTTTCGGTTGTGTTCGACCTGATGATCCACGACCTCGACCTCACGGCCGAACTGTTTGGTGGTGAAGTTAAGGGCGCGGACGGGTCCGGCTACTCGGCGCACACGCGCCTGCTCGACCATGCCTCCGCCGAACTGCACTTCGCCAACAACGGCCATGCGAAGTTGACTGCGTCGCGCTGCGCAGAGAAGCGCGAGCGCTGGATGAAGATCGAGTACGCTTCGGGCGTCGTCGAGATCGACTTCATCACCCGCGAAGTGAAGAACACCACCAAGTTCGACATCCGCGCCGATGTGTCGGCGACGCTGCCGGACCCGCTGAAAGCCGCGGACGAGGCTTTCATTGCCGCCGTGCAAGGTCGTGCGGCCCCGGTTATCACCGGTGGCGTCGGCGCCCGTGCGGCGGCGATGGCCGAGCTCGTGGAAGGCTGCGCGATGGCCGAACAGTCGGTCGCTGCGGCGTAAACGACCTTTCAAAGCAGCTGTTTCTGCCCTAGACGCGCCGCAGCTTGTCGCAACCCCTTGCGATTGATTTTGCCCGGCCCAGATCAGCCGCAGCCCCCAACCGAGCCCCGGAGACTGACACATGGCCAGGAAGCCGACTGCTCGCGCCGAATTCGTATTCTTCAACGTCGTCTATGAAGACGGCAGCCAGAAGTCGAACCGCAAGGTTCCGGCTGATGTGCTGGAAGATCCCTATGACAAGGACGGCGCCATCCGCGCGGCGATCGAGGCGCAGGACAAGGCGATCTCGGAGCGCTCGGGTCTCCCGCCGCTCGGGATCAAGTCGATCACGCGGGCGAAGTAGAGAGCGTGTTCGGATAATCCGGGCGCGGTGGGTCTCCCGCCGCGATTGGAGTTTCAGGAGTCCGCAGCAGCGCTTAGGCTTCCCTCTCAGACGTCGGGGAGTCGCGCATGCCGGATCTTGGTTCAACCGAAATCACCATGCTGTGGGCGAGCGCACTGCTCGGCACGGTTTACCTGCTGGCTGCGGTCATTCCGAGCGTGCTTGGACGTGGCATGCCCTGGGCTGCGGGACCGCGCGACGAGCCGGCCCCGGCGATCGGCAAGGTCGGGGCGCGGCTGGACCGGGCGTGGAAGAATTTCGTCGAGACATTCCCCTTGTTCGTCGCGGCGGTTCTCGTCGAGGCGCAGGTTCCGCAGGACAGCGAGATCGCAGCCATGGGGGCGCAACTCTATTTCTGGGGGCGGGTGGCCTTCCTGCCGCTCTACGCGATCGGCGTACCATTTCTCCGCACCATTGCCTGGACGGTCGCGCTGGCTGGCATCGTGATGGTGCTGCTGGGCGCCTTGCCGGGTATCTAGTGCGCCCTGCGGGAGCCTGACACATCGGTCTTGCCGCCGGACGCCGTGAGGATCATGCTGCCCGCAAGATACAAGTCGCCGGCAAAGGCGACGGGCGGGAGGACGCCCATGATGCAGTTTTCGCGGCGATCCTTGTTGGGAGCGATACCTGCGCTTGGCTTGCCATTGCTCGGCGGGACGGGGCCGGCATTTGCGCAAGCGCCGCACCTGGCGGCGGCGCCGCCGGGATCAGACGCGCGACTCGACCCGGCGATAGATGGCGAGATCGATTACCTGCCGGACGCATGGGTCGACATGTATGGCCGGCCAACGGCCAGGGTGATGATCAATGGGCAGGGCCCGTTCCAGTTCATGGTCGATACCGGATCGACGACGACGGTAATCACCAACCGGCTTCTTGAGCGGCTGGGAAGCGTATCGACTGGCGTCGCCACGGTCGTCGGTACAACCGGCTCGGCTGAGATGCCGGTCGCGCGCCTCGACCATGTGGACTGTGGCGTGGTGACGAAGGAGAAGCTCCGCGTCGCGGTGTTGCCGGAGTCCAGCCTGGCGGCGGGGGACGGCATCCTGGGCGCCGACATGTTCGCCGGGCGCAGGCTGGTCTTCAACATTCGCCAGAAGCAGGTCCGGGTGGAGCCGACGCGTCGCAGCACGCGCAGAGGCTACAGCAACATACGCGTTCGCAAAGGCCTGCTGGCCGAGATTGATGGCAAGGTTGGAAACGTCGGCGCGCGGCTGATGCTCGATACGGGCGCGCAGAACTGCATCGCCAACATGGCGCTGAGCGAGGCGTTGCGAAAGCACCATCCGCGCCTGCAACGCGTGGACAATGTCCGCGTCTACGGCGTCACGGGACACAAGGTGGTGGGCCAGTTCATCGCCATGCCGCGCGTCAACCTGAAGGCGTTCCATGTCGACGATGCCGGGTGCGTCGCCGCCGACGCGTCGATCTTCAACGTGTGGGATCTCAACCGAGAGCCCGCAATGATCGTAGGCGTGAACCTGCTCTCGCGGCTCGACTCCTTCTCGATCGACTACGGCGCGCGGAATTTCGAGGCAACGCTTATGTCGGAGCTCATGGCGCGCAATGCGGCGGCGTTCGGGTAGGCGTCGCAGCGGCTGCCGCTATCTTCCGAAGAACTTGCCGAACATGCCCTTGGCCACGTTGGCAGCCTGATCCTTCACGGCGCTCACAGCCTGGGAACGCGCTTCGTCGAGAAGCTTGGTGATCATCGCTTCAAGCACATCCTTGCCGATGCCCGTCTCTTCTGCGGCGGCGGCGATCGCCTCGTCCTTGTTGCCGTGAAAGTTCTTGGCTAGCGATTTCGCAGCCTTGATCGAGAGCTCGCGGTCGAGACCGAGCGGCTCGCCGATATCGGCGATTGTGTTCTCGCCGAGCGTGGTGACGATCTTTCCGAGGTCGATGTCCAGCATTGCTGACTCCGAAAACTGGTGCTGTCGCGCCGGGTCCGTGGCGCGCGTGGAAGCTACCAGCGTTCGTGAGTCAGGCTCGTGACAACTCGGAAAGCTGAGCGTCAGGCCGCAGCCGGCGCCAGCTTTTCCTTCGCGCTACCGAAACGGAACATCTTCGGCCTGACGTACAGGGCAATCAGCGGCGTCCGCTTGATGGCCCGGTGGAAGAGAAGCGGCAGGACCGTGGAAATCACCAGGATGATCAGGCACGCAAAACCTGTGTCGAGCACCATGGAGAGTTGCGGCAGCGTGCGCTCCAGCGCAGTCATCGGGAAGAAGAAGGTGAGGTAGATGACGATCGAATTCTGTCCGCAATAGCGCAGGAAGCCTGCCCAGCGCGTCATCGACAGGAGCTTGGCGACCTCGCAGATGGCGATGGCGCCGGCCACGCCCATCAGCAACGGCGCGCCCGGGATCAGCTGCAGCGACGGATCACGCGTCAGCGCATATTGACCGATGGCCCACGAGATCAGCGTCAGTCCCGTCGCCCACGGACGGACGGCGACGCCATCGGCAATGTTGAACACGGCCTTGTGGGCAGCGTATCCGATGAAGAAGAACACGTAGTAGTCCATCGCGCGGTTGATCGCGTAGCTTGGCGTGTCGATCCACTGCGCCTGGTGGGCGACGTGCAGGGCGGCGGCGAGGGCGAACACAGCCCACTGCGGGGCGCGACGCACGGCGCGTGTGATGACGTAGAACACGGCCAGCATGTGAACGAACCACAGGACGCCGGTGGGCTGCACGATGTTCCAGAGATAGAGTTTTGCGAACTCGACCGGGTTCGAGCGCAGTGTGTCGTTGTCGGTGAGGAACAGGGTGAGGCCCAGCCAGAGCAGGTAGAAATACGCGAAGTGCACGACCTTCTTGTCGAGGAACGTCGCGAGGTTGGTGTTGATCGTGCGCGAGAGGAAAAGGCCGGAGATCAGGAAGAAGTCGGGCATGCGGAACGGCTTCGAGAAATCGACGATCCAGCGCATCCAGCCTTCGTCGCCGACGGCGGCCTCGTAGTGGTTAACCGTGTGGAACATCACCACGAGAAGGATGCAGATGCCCTTGGCGTAGTCGACCCAGTCGACCCGTGAGGGGACGCTGGCGGGCGCGCCGAAAGCGGTGGAGGAGGGCGTGTGCATCATTCTGATCCGCTCAAACGTGCGATTTCCGCCACAAAGGTTGGTAAACGCCCTTGTGGCGGCTTCGCTTGATGGGAGAAAAGCAATGGGCATGCCGATGCTGCCGGGAGATCACGCGTGACGGGAAGTGAAGTGAACCACTGGTGGCGCGGTGCAGTGATGTACCAGATCTATCCGCGCTCGTTCGCGGATTCGAACGTCGATGGCGTGGGCGATCTCAAGGGGATTGCGGCCAAGCTGGATCATGTGAAGTCGCTGGGCGTCGATGGCGTATGGCTGTCGCCTTTCTTCAAGAGCCCGATGCGGGACTTCGGGTATGACGTGTCTGACTATCGCGAAGTCGATCCATTGTTCGGAACGCTGGACGACTTCAAGGCGCTGCTGAAGGCGGCGCACGACCGCAAACTTAAAGTGATCATCGATCAGGTGTGGTCGCACACATCGTCGGATCATGCGTGGTTTCAGGAGAGCCGGCAGGACCGCACCAACCCGAAGGCCGACTGGTATGTTTGGGCTGACGCCAAGCCTGATGGTTCCCCGCCGAACAACTGGCAGGCCTGGTTTGGCGGGCCGGCGTGGACGTGGGAGTCGCGGCGGGGGCAGTACTACCTGCACAACTTCCTGCCGACGCAGCCGCAGCTTAACTACCACCACCCCGATGTGCCGGCGGCGATCACGGATGTGGCGCGGTACTGGTTGCGGTTGGGCGTGGACGGGTTTCGGCTCGACGTGGCGAACTACTACGTCCACGACGCGCAGCTGCGCGATAATCCGCCGTCGGGCGATCCGGCGCCAGCGCTGCCGCGCAACATGCAGCTGCACCAGTTCAATTCAAACCAGCCGGAGACGCTGGCGTTTGTCGCAAAGATCCGCGAGGTCGTGGACGGCAATGGCGACAACATGACGGTGGGCGAGTTGGCGCCTGGATCTTACGCGCTGATGGCCGACTATACGCGCGGGCGGCAGCGCCTGCACACGGCCTATTCGTTCGACTTCCTCGGCGCGTGGCCGGGCGTGGAGAAGATGGCGAGCATTCTCTCGCAATGGGGCGAGGGGCCGGATGATGGCTGGCCGAGCTGGGCGTTCTCCAACCACGATGTGACGCGCGTGGCGACGCGGTGGGGCGAGGCGATCGGCGCAACGGCGCCGCGCGCTGCACCGCTGTTCATGGCGCTGCTGCTGAGCTTGCGAGGAACCATCTTCCTCTATCAGGGAGAGGAACTCGGCCTGCCCGAGGGCGACGTCCCGTTTGCCAAGCTGCAGGATCCGTGGGGCATTGCCGGCTGGCCGGCCACAAAGGGGCGCGATGGTTGCCGCACGCCGATGCCCTGGAAGGACGAGGTCATGGCCGGCTTCACCAAGGCGAAGGAGGCCTGGCTGCCTGTCGATGCTCGCCAGCGGATGCTTGCCGCCGAGAAGCAGGAGAAGCTGGCGGAGTCCATGCTGCACACGGCGCGCAAGCTGATCGCGTTCCGGAAGGCGAGCAATGCGCTGTCGGTTGGGGCGTTCAGGGTGGTGGAGGCGAAGGACGGGTTGCTGGTGTTCGACCGGATCGCAGAGAAGCAGACGATCCGTTGCGCGTTCAACTTCGCGACGACGGGGACGCAGGTCGAGATCGAGATGAAGCCAGAAGTGCTCTGGGCGGCTGACGCCGTGTTCGTGGGCGGTAAGTTGATGATGGAGCCCCACTCCGCGGCGATCCTGCGTCTGGTCTAGTGGCCGGTGGATTTCGAGAAGGCCTGCATCACGACCACGCCGGTGACGATGAGCGCCATGCCGATGATGGCCGGGGCGTCGAGTTTCTGGCCGAACAGGACCCAGCCGACGATGGCCACGATCGATATGCCCGCGCCGGCCCAGATGGCGTAGGCGACGCCGATGGGGATGGTCTTGAGGGTCAGCGCCAGGAAGTGGAAGGCCACGCCGTAGCCGACCACGACGATGACCGATGGCCAGAGTTTCGTGAAGCCGTCCGATGCCTTCAGGGCGGATGTGCCGATGACTTCGGCGACGATCGAGATGGCGAGATAGACATAGGGCATGAGCGGCTCCGCGATGTTCTCGCAGCCTAGCGAAATGCCGCCCGCGGTAAACGTTCACAAGAGGTCGCGGGGCCGCTAGGGTCGGCGCATGATCCGCGTTCAGACGGCACCGTTCGATCCCCACGCAGAGACTGCGGCCTTCGCGGAGGGCCGTGGCGAGGCGGGGGCGTTGGCGTCGTTCGTTGGCTCAGTGCGCAACAGCGCACATGGCGATGTGGTCACTGCGCTGGAGCTGGAGGCTTATCCGGGGTTCACGGAGAAGCAGATCGCGAAGATCGAGGCGGATGCGCGCGGGCGTTTCGACCTGATCGATACGCTGGTGATCCACCGGCATGGGCGGATGGCGCCGGGGGAGGCAATCGTACTCGTGGCGGCGCTGTCGAAGCACCGGCGCGAGGCGCTGCAGGCGGTTGACTATCTGATGGATCGCCTCAAGACGGAGGCGCCGTTCTGGAAGCGCGAAGTGCGCCCGGATGGCGCGGAGTGGATTGAGCCGCGCAGCGATGATCGTGAAGCGCATGCGCGCTGGAAGACGGAGTAGAGCCTGATGGGCGTTCTCGCCATCTCGTTCGATCCGCCTATCAAGCCAGTGTCAGCTGCTGCGAGTGAACAATGGATCAAGGGATTCGATTGGAGTCCGGCTGCGTGGGCCGAGGTTCCGAAAGAGGAGTTCGACGTTCAGTACCATGGGTTAGCATGGATTTGGCCATTACCCGGACGCCATAGACGGCGTCTTGGGAGAGGTGATGGCGAGCTTGTCCAACGTGTTGTCTGCGGAGCAAGGCTCCGAAATCGTATTCTCCGTCCAGAGCTACACTGTTCTTTGCGCGAAAAAAGGTTGGCGAGGCGCTGCAGTTCTATGATCCTGCCGCAAGCTATGAGGGTGCGAGCAGATTGCCCCTTGAACGTTTGATCCTCGTTGGCGAGCCGATTGCCATCGCCGAGATAGAGCTTGTATTGCGTAACGCTATCGCGGCTGTTGGAGAGTGGATCGCCCAACAACGTGTTCGCTCGACCAGGGAGTAGACCATGACCGGACCTGCCTATCCGCCGTTGACCGCTCCGGGCGGGAAGATGGTCGACACGATGGCGTTCAAGCCGTTGCGCATCTGCGTGATGACGATTTCGGATACGCGAACCGATGAGACGGATACGTCGGGGCATCTGCTGGCGGATCGCGTGAAGGAGGCGGGGCATGAGGTGGCGGACAAGGCCATCGTGCCGGACGAGGTGAACGCCATCCGCGCGGTGATACGCAAGTGGATTGCTGATCCCGCAATCGATGCCGTTGTGACGACGGGGGGCACGGGGCTGACGGGGCGCGATGTGACGCCGGAGGCCGTGCGGCCGCTGTTCGACAAGGAGATCGAGGGCTTCAACGTCGTCTGGCATCTGGTGTCGTTCCAGTCGGTCGGCACGTCCACCTTGCAGTCGCGCGCGTGCGCGGGCGTCGCCAATGCGACTTTCATCTTCTGCCTGCCGGGATCTAACGGCGCGGTGAAGGATGGCTGGGACAAGCTGATCCGCTGGCAACTCGATAGCCGCCACATGCCGTGCAACATGGTCGAGCTGATGCCGCGGTTGCTGGAGAGCTGACCCCTTGTGAGCGTTCGCTCACATCGCTATGTGTAGCCGGCAATACAGGGACGATTCCATGAAAAGCCGCCGCCTGGGCCGTAGCCCGATTTTCGTGTCCGACATCTGCATGGGGACGATGACGTTCGGCAATCAGGCGGACGAGGCGATGTCGCATCGCATCCTGGACAAGTCGTTCGAGGCCGGCATCACCTTCTACGACACCGCCGAGAACTATCCGGTGCCGCCGGACGCGAAGTATGCGGGGCGGACGGAGGAGATTGTCGGGCGCTGGATGAAGACCAAGCCGCGCGACGCCGTGCTGATCGCGACGAAGGTCTCGGGGCCCAGCCATGGCTGGATCAAGTCTGCGCAGCGTTCGGCGATGACGGCGCTGGACCGGCACAATGTCGTACGTGCAATCGAGGCGAGCCTGAAGCGGCTGCAGACGGACTATGTCGATCTCTACCAGACGCACTGGCCGGATCATGGCGTGGCGTATGACGAGCACATGGCGGCGCTGGATGACCTGGTGACGGCGGGCAAGGTGCGCGTGATCGGGTGCTCGAACGAGACGAGCTGGGGGCTGATGAAGTCGTTGGCGACGTCGGACAAGTTGGGCATTGCGCGGCACGAGTCGATCCAGAACAATTTCAGCCTGAACAATCGCCGCTTCGAGGACGAGCTGGCGCAGGTGTGCCGTCAGGAGGGCGTGAGCCTGATCCCGTATTCGCCGCTGGGCGGGGGCGTGCTGACGGGTAAATATCAGGGCGGCGCATGGCCCGAGGGCGCGCGCTTCACCAAGTACAAGGACATGGACGCGCGGCAGGCGCCGATGGCGCGGCGTTTCGTGAACGAGAAGACGCTGGCCTCCACCGAGCGCTGGATCGGGCTGGCGCGCGAGGCCGGCATGTCGGTGACGACGCTGGCGACCGCGTGGTCGAAGCAGCATGACTTCGTGGCCTCGACGATTGTCGGCGTGACGCATGAGGACCAGCTGCCGGATATCTTCGCGGCGGCGGATGTGACCCTGGACGCCGAGCTGTTGAAGAAAATCGACGCGGTGTCGAAGGAGATCAGGTATCCGATGGGCTGAGGCGCTCCAGGCGGGCGACCTGGGAACGTGGCGCGGGGGTATTTGCGGATGCTGAAATCGGCCTGGTTGAAGATCCTTCTGTTGTCGCTTGGCGTGCTGGTCGCCGCCCTTGGCGCGGGCTGGTTTCTGATCGGGCCGGATTGGCGCGCGCTGGTGGCCAATCCGCCTGCCGGACGCGATGTCCTGTTCTGGAGCCAGGGGCAGCGAAGCGCCAGTTTCCGGATGATGGACCAGATTCCCTTCATCGTTTCCTCGAACCCGATCAAGGCGGGGTCGTCTGTGCATGCACTCGACGCCGGTGCGCCGCTTGATCCAGGCGTCGCGCTTGACGCCTACATGGCGGGCCAGCAGACGGCAGGGCTTGTCATTCTCCACAAGGGCAAGGTGCGGCTGGAACGCTATGGCATCGACTTCAAGCCGGCGGGGCGGTGGACGAGTTTCTCGGTCGCGAAGTCGATGACGTCGACGCTGGTAGGCGCTGCTGTTCGGGACGGGCACATCCGTGGGCTGGAAGATCCGGTCACGGAATACCTGCCCGAGCTCAAGGGGTCCGCCTATGACGGCGTAAGCGTGAAGCAGATCCTGACGATGACGTCCGGCGTGGGCTGGAAAGAAGATTACAGCGATCCGAAGTCCGACGTGGCGCTGCACGATCTGCACGTGCCCGAGGCTGGCATGGATACAACCGTCAGCTACATGCGGACGCTGAAGCGCGCCCATGAGCCGGGGACTGTATGGAACTATTCGACGGGCGAGACCAATCTGGTAGGCGTGCTGGTCGCACGCGCGACGGACAAGTCGCCCGCCCAATACCTCTCGGAAAAAGTCTGGGGGCCGTACGGCATGGAGCAGGACGCGACGTGGCTTCTCGGTTCGACCGGGCTCGAGATGACCGGCTGCTGCATACAGGCTTCGACCCGCGACTTTGCGCGATTTGGTCAGTTCATCATGGAAGGGGGCGTTGCGGGCGGGGCGGCTGTCCTTCCCGATGGTTGGCTGGAGCAGGCGACGCGCAAGCAGGCGCCTACGGGAACGCCTGGTCTTGGCTATGGCTATCAATGGTGGACCTGGGACGATGGCTCGTTTCAGGCGGATGGAATCTTTGGCCAAGGCATCTTCATCGATCCGGCTCGCCAACTTGTCATCGCGTCCAACAGCAACTGGACCAGCGCCGACGGTGATGTGGACGGCGAGTGGGAGGCGCGGAACGATTTCTACCGCGCAGTTCAGCGCGCCCTGGACGCCGAAGCGGCCCGGTGAGGGCCTGCGGGCGCAGGACGGGGCGAATCTGTAGATCCGACGTCCGACCGCTCGACTTGGCCAACTATAACGGTATTCTGCGCCTCGCATGGCTTACACCCTGATCAATGCGAAACCGGCGGCGCGGCCCGCTTCGGAGGCCTCGCCCGCGGCGCTGGCGGCCGGGCAGGGCGCACTGGTGGATTCGTTTGGCCGGCGGGTGAGCTATCTGCGCCTGTCGATCACGGACCGGTGTGACCTGCGCTGCACCTACTGCATGCCGGAGCGGATGACCTTCCTGCCGCGCAAGGACGTGCTGTCGTTCGAGGAGCTGGACGAACTGGTGACGGCGTTTGCCTCGTTCGGCGTCGACAAGCTGCGGATCACGGGCGGCGAGCCGCTGGTGCGGAAAGACGTGATGGAGCTGATGGCGCGGTTCTCGCGGCATCTGGGCAATGGGCTGAACGAGCTGACGCTGACGACCAACGGCACGCTGCTGTCGAAATATGCCGGGGAGCTTTCGGCGATCGGCGTGCGGCGGATCAATGTGTCGCTGGATACGCTGAACCGGAAACTGTTCGAGACGATCGCGCGGCGCGACATGCTGGACGATGTGCTGCGCGGCATCGATGCGGCGATCGCGGCGGGCATCAGGGTGAAGATCAACGCTGTGGCGCTGGCGGGCGTCAACGAGAGGGAGATACCGGACCTGATCCGCTTTGCGCACGGGCGCGGGGCGGACATCACGCTGATCGAGACGATGCCGATGGGCGAGGCGGAGACGGACCGCGTCGAGGACTACCTGCCGCTGAACAAGGTGCGGGCGGATCTGGCGGAGCAGTTCACGCTGACCGATCTCAACTACACCACGGGCGGTCCGGCGCGTTACGTTACGGTGGAGGAGACGGGCGGACGGCTCGGCTTCATCACGCCGCTGAGCCACAATTTCTGCGAGAGCTGCAACCGCGTGCGCGTGACGTGCACGGGGCGGCTGTATACGTGCCTAGGTCGCGAAGAGGGAGCGGACCTGCGCGAGGCGCTGCGGTCCGATCCGACGGGCGCGGCGCTGCGTGCGGTCATTCTTGGCGGGATCGAGCGCAAGCCGAAGGGGCACGACTTCGACGCCGCGCGTCTGGCGACGCCTGCGAGCCCGCGCACCATGTCGCATACGGGCGGGTGATGGCGGGTACCGTTCTCCTGTTCGGACGGCTCAAGGATGCGTTTGGCGCGTCGTCGATTGCGATGCCTGATGGGGTAGGGACTGCTGCCGGGTTGCGGGCGCGGCTGGTTGAGTTGAATCCCGATCTTGCGGACATGCTGCGTGCGAAGACCGTGCGGATTGCGGTAAACCAGGAGATGGTGGCGGACGAAGCGGGAACGCCGGTGTCCGCCTGGGATGAAATCGCCCTGCTGCCGCCGTTGAGCGGGGGGTAGCTGGCGGCCGTATTCCGCCGAACCAGCCCTTGGCCGCCTAAAAGTGGGGCGGAAGCGACCCCGTTGCCCTCGCCGGCCGCCCTCGCGCGGCAAGGGTGGGCAGTACGGAGTTTCCATGTTAACGGAGCCTCGCCGTCGGCCTAGCAAGAGCACAGTCCGGGCAGCGATGGAGAGTTTCAAATCGTAGTTATCGTGGTCCGAGACAACAACGTCGATCAGGCGTTGAAGGCGCTCAAGAAGAAGATGCAGCGCGAGGGCGTCTTCCGGGAAATGAAGGCACGCACCGCTTACGAGAAGCCGTCCGAGGCCAAGGCGCGCCGCAAGGCAGAATCAGTCCGCCGTGCGCGGAAACTGGCCCGCAAACGCGCCCAGCGCGAAGGCCTCCTGCCGAAACCGGTCGCCACCCGGACCTAGATCCGGATCGGCGGCTGGCTGCCCGCACGAAGCGGCCGGCCTTCGCCGCCACGACGATAACCTCGACAACGTAGATGCGCTGACGTCCCGCCGTCTCCTGCGCGGTATCCTCATTGCGTCTTGGCCTGCTCTGCAAGGCGGGGTTGCTCGCCTCGTTGACAAGAGGTTGTGGGCGGCATGCCTGATCGGTCTTCCTTCCCCGAAGCGCCGCTTGCGGTCAGTCCAGCTTGTGATGGAAGCGTCGAGGTGGCCTTGGCAGTCATTGATCCGTGACGGCGTCCACCCGACCCGCACCAAGCGATTGTCGGAACCGCCAATACCGACTTTGTAGATGCCGCATTCATGGTGGCGAAGAAACACCCGGGAGATTGTTTTAACGCCGACCCAGAACTCTCTGCGTACCAAGTCGAAATGTTGGGGAAGAACCCTATCCGTAGCAAGACATGCACGTGCCCTCTAGTCGTCGCTGCCTTCCTCCCCTTCCTCTTCGGCCTCTCCTTTCCGATGGCAGCTTACGCATTTGTCGATGTTGCGAATGCCTTCCTCCAGGTGCTGCACTCGCACGCGACCTGGCTCGTGCTCGTGACATGAGAAGCATGTGTAGGTGCTGAAATCATTCTTGGTATGGCAGGTCGCGCACGTCGCCTTGTGCGGTCCGATCAACGGGAAGAATCGATCGTGGTCGAATGTTGCTGGCTTCCAGCCGTTCTGGCTGTGACAAGTGGCGCAGTTGGCTGACTTGTCCGCATGAAGTGCGTCCGCAGGCGGCACATGGCAGCTTGAACACTGGCTCCGCATCGTCCCATTCAGAAGAGCGTGTGAGAATGTCGGTTCGCGTGCGGCTGGGTTGGCGCCTGGATGCTCGACATGGCACGAAAGGCAAGCTTGCGTCACGAGCGCTTGATGGAAGGCTGGTCGCATGCCTTGACCAGCAATCAGCGCACCTGTCGTCGCCCGAATTCCGATGTCCGCCACAGCGTGACACGAGACGCATTTCTCCGGGGGTGCTCCTCGGAACGGCGCATGACAGGAGGAGCAGTTCTCCGCCAATGTCGCATGCGCAGGGATCAGCGAGCCGGGGCTGATCATGAGATGTGGAAAGGCAAATACGAGCGCAATGATTGCGACAAGATTCGCCCCGACGAGCGCCCAGACCCAACCGCGCTTCATCTCCATCCCCAGTGCCAGAACACGGCTGTAATGTGTGCGAGCGCAAGAACACCGAACGCAAACGCGATCGGGAAATGAACAGCGCGCCACTGTTTGACGACATCAAATGTCAGGGTGTCCCAGTACGTGCTGTCTTCCAGTTCTTCGGCCGACAGGCCCTGACGACGCATGGCCTCACGCGCTTCTTCGAGTCGTCGCCGCGCCCGTTGAAGCAAGAATTTGCCGGTCAGGCCGCTCGCGACATTGATCAGCATGGCCCAGATCGCCAGCCATCCCAGGATGGCGTTGAAGTGGATCCCGGCATGTACCAGTACGAGGAGCGATCCCGCCCAAGCCATGCGCTCATGCAAGCGCAACAGGTCCGCAGGCTTGCCCGCCTGGATCAACTTGCGCTTGCGAAGCGAATAGCCGAACGACCCCAAAATGAGCAGCACGCCGGGAATGCCAAGATAGCGGCCGATCCAGACGGCATTGAGCAGGTGAAGAAGCGCATCGAACAGAAGCGCCAGCGCAACGAGGGCCAGCAGCGATGCAAGAAACGGCAGAACTTCACGCGTCAGAATATGGGCGTGCTTGATCTTCATGCGTCCAGCACCAGTGCGGACCCAGGTTCCGAAATACAGGGGAGACAATGGCCTGCCGCTACTTCGTAGGCGCCTGCCTGCGTGTTGCGGACCGTGCCGGACACGATCCGCGTCTCGCAGGTCCCACAACTTCCAGAGCGGCAGCCTGATTCTATGGCAATGCCTTTGCGCTCGGCGAAATCCAGCAGCGTGGCGTCCAGCCCGTCCCACGCCAGGGAGCGTTTCGAGCGCTCAAACCGGACATCAATAGGGTCGGCGAGCGCTGATCGACGTCCACGCTTCACCGGTTCCAACGACGCCGGGCCAAAGGCCTCGAAATGAATGTCCGCATCAGGAATGCCGGACGTCCGGAGTGCCGGAACAAGGCTGGCCATCATCGGGGGTGGTCCGCACACATAGTACCTGCACCGGATGCCAGAAGGTACCGCACGCCTTAGAAGTGCGATGTCGATGTAGCCCGAATACTGGAAGTCGCGGCCTTCGACGTCCGCGCGCAGCGGATGCTCGTAGACGACCGTGACGTGGAAGTTCAGATTTTCTGCCGCTAGTTCTTCGAGCGTTGATCGAAAGGCATGATCGGAACTGTTTCGGATGCCGTAGTAGAGATGAACGGTTCGACCGGGCTGCTCGGCAACGGCCCAGAGGAGCATGCTCATCATGGGCGTGATGCCAACGCCGCCTGCGATCAGAATCGACGGGATGGCCGGATCGGGATCCAGACAGAACTGTCCCGAAGGCGCCTTCACTCTGAGGACGTGACCTTCACGAACAACATCGTGGAAGTAAGCCGAGGCTACGCCGGGTGGAGCATTGGGAGCGCTTGGCGGAGCAAGCGCTCGTTTGATCGTGACGCGGTAGCCGTTCGCGGCAGGCTTGTCGGAAAGTGAGTAGCAGCGAGTCACAGCACCAGGTCCGCTGGAGGCATCTGCTACAGGCACGTCGAACGTCAGAAACTGACCGGGCAAGTATTTGGGAAGAGGCGCGCGATCGACTGGCTGCAGATAAAACGAATACTGGGAACCAGATGCATCTTCCGGGGCACGTCGCGTAACACAAAAGTCTCGCCATCCTGACCAAGCAGGCGGCGGCAGTGTTCGGGCTTCCCCGATCGGCGCAGTGCTGGCAGCTCTTGCGCGCCGCCAGCGCCAGAAAGCTATCCCCAAGCCCACCGCCAGCTGAACGGCTATCGCAACGACGATGTACGCCAGAAGCTGCGGCGCGGTCACAATTCACCCTGGCGGCGGAGGCCCAGCATCAGCCCCGCAGCGCCGGTCGTCCGAAATATTCGCATAGGCTGTGCGCCTGTTCGGATTTGCTGCGTGCGGCGAACAATGGCGCTACACGCGCTCTGTCATCACCGATCTAGTTCGAATTCCATTCTTGGAACGGACAAAGCCAAAGAGGTTTGACCGAGAGCAAACGGGAACCGGCCTTTTCGACCAAGGTTGCCCAGTCGGGTGAGCCGTCGATGGAGCCCTAAATGCGCAACGCGTTGATGGCCGCAGCTCTCGTGCTGTCCTCTCTTGTCGTCGGCTGCTCGCCGCCGAATGCAGCGGATGGCGCTACGTCCTCAGCTAATACCGCCTCTGCTCCTAACTTCAGTTCGGTCAACGCCGTGAGGGCGAGGATCGAGGGACTGGCATCGCCGACCGCCAGCGCCGTCATCGTTACATGGGCAAATTCCCAGTTTTCCGTTTCGATCGAGAACAGCGCGTTGAACACCTCAACTCATTCTGCGCGCAACTCTGAGGCAGTCACCATCGCCAACGCGATTGCTGCCGTCGCACTGAATGATCCAGAGCTTGCGGGGCTGCTCGGGATCCACGTTGAATACGTTGCCCGGGAGGCTGGCGTGAATAAGCCGCGGGTCGTTGATAGCATCGACTTCCGGAGAGATTCCTCGGGAGGCATGGCGCTTCATACGACGTAGTCGCAGACGGACGCCCGAAACGTGATCATCGCGCGACACCGCTTGGCCAAGCTGGTCGCTGGCAGCTCGAACGCCAGATACGGGCCCCATCCGAGACTCTCAGGATTCCAGCTCCGTCCATTACCGAAGCGGCGGGTCAACCCGCTCCACCGACCCGAAGACCTCCTCGAACGCCGCCTTCAGCGCGACATCCACCTCGTGCATTGCGATCAGCTGGCCGAGGTCGGCCAGCGACGTCACGCCGAGGCCGGGGTCACTCACACCGCAGGGTGTGATGCCGCCGAAGTGGGAGAGGTCGGGCTCCACGTTGAGGCTGATGCCGTGATAACTGACCCAGCGCTTCAGGCGGACGCCGATGGCCGCGATCTTGTCTTCGCGCAGCTGGCCGCCGCGGCGGGTACGGTCGACCCAGACGCCGACGCGGCCTTTGCGGCGCTCGCCCTTCACGTTGAAGGCTCCCAGGGTCTGGATGATCCAGTCTTCGAGCGAGCAGACAAACTGCTTCACGTCGCGCCCGCGTTTGGTGAGGTCTAGCATCACATAGGCCACGCGCTGGCCGGGGCCGTGATAGGTGAACTGGCCGCCGCGCTGGCTCTCGAAGACGGGGAAACGGCTTGCGTCCTTGAGGTCCCCGTCGTTCGCGCTGGCGCCGCGCGTGTAGAGGGGCGGGTGCTCCAGCAGCCAGATCAGCTCATCCGCTTCGCCGGCCGCAATGGCCGCCGCACGCGATTCCATCGCGGCGACTGCGTCGGGGTAAGCCACAAACCCCTCTGAAATGGCCCATCCTGTCGTCATTAACCTGTCTGCAACCCGAAAGGAGAAGTTTGGCGCTGTATATCGGAGCATCGCGTTGAAGTCTCAACTGGACCAGGTCGGGGTCGAGATCACTGTCCTTCTGGGGCGGGCGCTGATGCCGATGCAGCAAGTGCTGCGGATGGGCCGGGGCGCCGTCATCCAGCTCGACACGAAGGAAGACGACAGGGTGTGGATCCTGGCCAACAACCACCCCATCGCCCGTGGCGACCTGGTGATCGAGAACGACAAGATTTCCGTGCACATCACCGGCCCCGCCGAGGTCGCGGACTATCGCGCAACCGAGCAATAGGCCCTGTTTTCGCTGCCAATTAGGCGCGGACGCCCGCCACGACAATTGTGCTTCACAAGCCGCCAAACCCGTCATATACGGCGCCCTTGCCCGGCGTGCGGTCGTGGCGGAATTGGTAGACGCACTACCTTGAGGTGGTAGCGCCGCAAGGCGTGGAAGTTCGAGTCTTCTCGACCGCACCAGCAACTTCACGAGAGAGAACGCCGTTCGGAGCAGGGAGGTCGCTATGAATGACACCCGCGACCCCGATGCGCCCGAATCTCCCGTGGAATCCCATGAAGTCGAAGCGGTCGACGCCGCCGGCGTGATCGCGCCAGCCTTCATCGCGCAGATGGTGGGCGCCGTGGGCGATGGCGACAAGCCGTTCCTGTGGCGGACCGCCAAGGAGCTGCACCCCGCCGACCTTGCCGACTTGCTCGAACAGCTGCCGCCGGAAGCGTTCCGCAAGGCGATCCACCTGCTGGGCAAGCACCTGCCGGCCGAAGCCGTGGCCGAGCTCTCGGACAGTGCGCGTCTCGAAGCGCTGCACGAGCTGACCGACGCAGCCGTCACGGCGATGATCGGCCATCTCGATTCAGACGATGCCTCCTTCCTGCTGAACGACCTCGAGGACGATCGGCGCGAGCGCATCCTCAACCGGGTGTCGGCGACCGATCGCGCCGCGATCGAAAGCGCGCTGGCGTTTGACGAGGAGTCCGCCGGCCGCCTGATGCAGCGCGCCTTCGTGGCGGCGCCTGTCTTCTGGACGGTGGGGCAGGCGATCGACCACATGCGCAGCGTGCCGGAAGACGACCTGCCGGAGACGTTCTTCGAGATCTACATCGTCGATCCGGCCTTCCGACTGCAGGGCAGCGTGCCCGTCTCGCGCCTGCTGCGGCACGGACGTGACAGGCCGCTGAGCGAGATCATGCGGGAGATCCCGGTCCATGTCCGGCCGGAGATGGACCAGGAAGAAGTCGCCTACATATTCAAGCAGTACAACCTTGCGTCCGCGGCCGTGGTCGACGGCGCCGGGCGGCTGACCGGCATGATCACCATCGATGACGTTGTCGACGTCATCCGCGAGGAAGCGGAAGAAGACATTCTCGCCCTGTCCGGCGTGAGCGAGGCGGGCGTCAACCAGTCGGTGTTCTCCGCCGTGCGCGCGCGGATGCCCTGGTTGCTGTTGAACCTCGTGACGGCGTTCCTTGGCTCGCTCCTGGTGTCGTTCTTTGCGCCCGTTCTTGAGGAGGTCGTGGCGCTGGCTTTCCTGATGCCGGTGGTCGCGGGGCTAGGTGGAAACGCCGGGTCGCAGTCGCTGGCGGTCGCCGTGCGCGCTATCGCCGAACGCGACCTCGAGGGCCAACTGGGCCGTCGCGCCATTCGCCGCGAGGCGCTGACCGCCCTGTTGAACGGCGCGATGATCGCGAGTGTCGCAGCCCTCGTCGTCCTCGCCTGGTTCCAGGATCCGAGGCTTAGCCTTCTGGTTCTCGTGGCGATGAGTGCGACGTTCATGTGGGCAGGTCTGGTGGGCATCCTGGCGCCGTTAACCCTGAAGAGGCTGGGCCAGGACCCGGCCGTGGCGTCGTCGGTCTTTGTGCTGACGACCATTGATCTGATGGGCTTTTTCGTTTTCCTCGGGCTGGCCAGCATCACGCTGCTCTGACGGATACGCCGCTTTTCACCCAACTGGCGTCCGCATTGCACCGGACAGGCGAATTACTTGGCGATTGTGCCGGGCCGGGACGATGACCGAACGCATGCGCATCTCATCCGCTGGCCTCGAACTGATCAAGACGTTCGAGGGATTGCGTGAAACGGCTGTCCGCCTGCCGGACGGCCGGTGGACGATAGGTTATGGCCACGCGCGCACTGCACGCGAGGGCCTGACGATCGCGGCCAAGGATGCGCAGGACCTGCTTGTCCACGATCTGCGCCCGATCGAGTCAGCCGTGTCCGTGCTGATCTATGCGCCGCTGCTGCAGGGCCAGTTCGATGCGCTGGTGTCGCTGGCGTTCAACATATCGCTTGGTCAGTTCCGCGACAGCGAGATCGTGCGCAATCTCAACGCTGGCGATTATCTCGCAGCCGCCAACGGTTTCGATCTCTGGCGCAAGGCGCGCATCAATGGCCGCGTGATGGTTGTCGACGCGCTCGTCCGCCGTCGCGCTGCTGAAAAGTCGATGTTCCTCCAACATCCGAGCGGACCATCGCCTGCACCGACCCCGATGGTGACGCCTGAGCTGGACTTCAACGGCGACGTTCCTCCTCGTCGCGAGCCCCCGCGCCAGCCCATGTCAGACGACATCGAGCAGAACGACAAAGCGCGATCCGGCCCCGCGCCGGCCAACGACATTGCCGAAGCTGTTCGCCGCCTGGCTGAACGTACACAGGAGGCTGTGACGCCTGTGCGAGAGCTTGCCTTGCCCCCCGGCGCCAGCATTGTGCCGCCGGAGCCACCTCCGATCTTTCAGGAGTTCGTCGTTGAACCGGTCGAGCCGCCAGCAGCGCCTCCGGCTCCGGTCCCAACGCAGCCTATGTCCGCAGAAGAACTGGCCCGTTCAAGCCGCGCGGTTGCCGAGCGTGTCTCGCGCATACTGAATGGCGTTCAGAAGAAGATCGACACGGTGGAATCCGACCAGCAACCGGCCCCCGCGGCCCCGCCGGAGCCGTCTCCGCGGGCGGCTCAGCGCGAGGTCCGCGAAGGACTTCCCGATTTCGACCAGCCCGGCGAGCGCATGCAGCGCGAAGCGGAGGCCCGCGCGCGCAAGCTGATCGACGATACAGAAGTCGTCGAACTCGACCGCGATCCGGCCGAGGCTTTCGCCGAAGCCGAACGCAGGGCAAAGCTTGTAAACGGTCACGCAAAACGTGTCGGGCCAGTTTCGGGACGTGTCCTGGTGATGGCGCCCTGGATCATCGTGCTGGCTCTGTCGGTGCTGGGCTTCCTGATCGGCGCTGTGGACGCGTTCAAGGGTGAAGGCCTGCCCACGGGTGTACCGCGCCTGGCGGGAACAATCCTCGCCGTATTCGGGGTCATGATGGTGATGAGCCTCTATTTCATCTTCTGGAAGCGCCCGTCGGACGAAGTCTGAGCCGGTAAACACCGAACTGGCGTTCCGTGGGAACGGCGCTAGATTGCGCCGATGATCCCCAACGCACCCCGATCCCTCGACTTTGACCTTGGCGAAACCGCGGACATGATCCGCGATACCGTGGCCGGTTTCGCGCAGGCCGAAATAGCCCCGCGCGCAGCAGAGATTGACCGCACCGACGAATTCCCGCGCGACCTGTGGCCGCGAATGGGCGAACTCGGCCTGCTGGGAATCACCGTCGAGGAGGAGTGGGGCGGCTCAGGCCTTGGCTATCTCGAGCACGCGGTCGCCATGGAAGAGATCAGCCGCGCATCCGCGTCGGTGGGGCTTTCCTACGGCGCGCACTCCAATCTCTGCGTCAACCAGATGCGGCGTTGGGGCTCGGACGAACAGAAGCGGCGGTATCTCACAAAGCTGATGACGGGCGAGCATCTGGGATCGCTTGCGATGTCGGAGCCGGGCGCCGGATCGGACGTCGTCTCGATGAAGCTGACGGCCGTGAAGAAGGGTGACCGCTACATCCTGAACGGCTCGAAGATGTGGATCACCAATGGTCCTTCGGCCGATACGCTGATCGTCTATGCGAAGACGGCGCCTGAGAAGAACTCGCGCGGCATCTCCGCCTTCATCATCGAGAAGGGCTTCAAGGGTTTCTCGGTGGCGCAGAAGCTCGACAAGCTGGGCATGCGCGGATCGGAAACCGGCGAGCTGGTGTTCGAGGATTGCGAGGTCCCCGAAGAGAATGTGATGGGGCCGCTGAACAGCGGCGTTGAAATCCTGATGTCTGGCCTCGACTATGAGCGCACTGTTCTGGCGGCGGGCTCAACCGGCATCATGCAGGCGTGCATGGATGTGGTGCTGCCCTACATTCACGACCGCAAGCAGTTCGGCAAATCCATTGGCGAGTTCCAGCTCATCCAGGGCAAGGTCGCCGACATGTATGTAAAGATGAATGCAGCCAAGGCCTATGTCTACGCTGTGGCCAAGGCCTGCGATCGCGGCCAGACGGCGCGCAAGGATGCGGCCGGCGCGATCCTCTACGCCGCTGAGACGGCGACGCAGCTTGCGCTGGACGCGATCCAGATCCTCGGCGGCAATGGCTACATCAACGACTACCCGACGGGCCGCCTGTTACGCGACGCAAAGCTCTACGAGATCGGGGCAGGGACGTCCGAGATCAGGCGCTGGCTGATCGGGCGGGAGCTGTTTGCGGAGTCGGCTTGAGCTGCCGTTGCCTGATGTCCCTCGGCTACTACTCGTCGTCCTTCCCGCTGCCGCAGGAATGAGAATTTGTTGGAGTGGCCAGTGAAGCTTGTTCTCGTCGCCGCCTTGTCCCTACTGCTCGCCGCCCCGGTATTTGCGCAGACCCCAACCCCTGCCGCTGACCCCGGCCCGCCGCTCAGCGGCTATCCGCGCAAGGCCCTCGGCCTTCCCACACCAGCGGAACTCACAACCGCCACCTATGTCCGCGATGTCATCTACGGTCACCGTGACGGGATGGCGCTCACCTACGACGTGTTCAAGCCGAAGAAGGCGAACGGCGCGCTGGTGGTGAACATGGTGTCGGCCGGATGGCGTTCGGCCTGGGGGCCGCCGGAAGAGCGGCAGGCGCGCTATCAGTGGCTGATCGACAAGGGTTTCACTGTTGTGGCGCTCCACCATTCATCGGCTCCGCGATTTCAGGTGCCGGACGCGGTCAAGGATATCCGGCTGGGCCTGCGCCACATCAAGCTGCACGCGGCCGACTACGGCGCTGATCCCGCGCGGATCGGCGTGTGGGGCGCGAGTGCCGGCGGGCACCTGTCGCTGGTGGCGGGCGTGATGGCGGATGACGGAGATCCGGCGGCGGTCGACCCGCTGGCGCGTGTCGGCAATCGCGTGGCCGCCGTGGTCGCGTACTTTCCCCCGACCGATCTGGATGTGCTGCTGGGCAACCGCCCCAAGCAGGGGGCCATCGATTTCGAGGACAGCCTTCGCGCGCCGAACTCGCCGATCCACTTCGCCGATGCGCGCGACCCGCCAACGATGATCATCTCGGGCGGAGCGGACAAGGGCGTTCCGATCGCGCAGTCGGAGATGATGAAGGCGGTGCTCGACAAGGCAGGCGTCACGAACGCGCTCAAGGTCTTCCCGGACGCGGACCACGATTTCTACGTGAAGGGTGATCCTGCAAAGACGGACGCCCATGCCATCGAGGCGATGAACATGATGGTTGCCTGGTTCGAGCAGCACCTCAAATAGCGGCCTGAGACTGTCCGGGTCGCCGGTGGGGTCATCACGCCGCCGTCTGCTCCCGAAAAGATTCGCGTCTCCGTGTCGAAATCGTGGATCGTCAGGGCTCATTGGTCTGGACGCCGCTTGTCGCGCCCGGAAATGGAGCCAGCACCGATGCGTATGAAGATAGTTGTGGCCGTGGCGGTCCTTGCGATGAGCGTTGGCGCGAGCCCGCATGCGTCAGCCGGAGAGAACACGGTCCTCGTCTACGAAACCCAGGCCGACCTCGACCTGCGCGATCGGAAGACTGCGGAGAGTGCGGACTACTGGGCGGAGTTCGCGCAGTTTGCCAGCCTCCTGCAGAAGTCCGGCATGATGCGGGGTGGTGCGCCGCTCAGGGACCCCGTTTACGCTCACACGATCCGCGCGGGCGCGCCTGCCGCGAAGGGCGGCTATGCGGAATCGCTCCTGCGCCCCAGCGGCTACTTCCAGATCGAGGCGCCGACGCTCGATGCTGCGATGAAACTTGCAAGCCAGGTCCCGGCGATTGCGCGGGGCGGGGCCGTCGAGGTGCGGGAGACCTATCCTGCGCCGACCATGATGCAGTAGTTTTCAATCCTTCGGGAAGGCCAGACACATGCAATACATGATCATGTCCGCCGAAGACAAAGCCCACTTCCACATGCGCAACGACCCCGTCCAGGCCGCCGGCTACTGGGGGGCATGGACCGCCTATATCGGCGCAAGTGGTCGCTGTCGGCCTGAGGGAAGATCCGGCCGTGCGCGCATTCCTGATGCGCCGTTTCGCCTGAGGCGCGATCCGTCGCGAGGCCAGTATCGCCCCATACAACGCGGACGTATCCCGACCTAAGGCCCGGACTGTGGCGACGACTGCTGTCGTGTAGGGGCTTAGTTCGCAGCCACAATGCTGGGCATCGTGGGGACGTCAACGAACAGCTCGCGGTCGCCCGGGAAGGCGAGCGGCGTCAGTCCGATGGCGAGAGCTGCGAAGGCGGCGATGATGAAGCGCTTGGCGAGCATGGGAGGGCTCGTTCTCTTTTTTCTGTTCTGGCCAGGGTTCTTCCCCGGTCTTCTATGAACAAACAGATGGTTTCGGACTGCGGTCCTGAAAAGGAGCCCTCACCAATCTTTTTTCCTCGCCTTTTACCATTAAGAGTCAGGGGTCTAGCGCGCGCCTGGTAGACCCGCGTTGCCTGCAGGCCACAGACGCTATGCCCGCCCGCCGGCAATCCACGTCCGGCCGGGCAGGAAAACCGATCCGTCAGCGGCCGCGTATGGCTGCAACGCACCCTCAATGGCCTGAACGATCGCGGGCAGGTGGTCTGGGCCGGCGTCAATCGCGATGCGTGACGCCGGACCGATGCGCGTGACACCCTCCGCCGCGCTATGGGGCGAGCTTCCCAGATACATCGGCGCCTCGAAGCCCTCGATGGCGATATCCCTAAAGCCAGCTTCGCGGAGTATGCCCTTCAGGCGTTCGCCGTCGCCGAACGCGAAGGGGCCCGGGGCATGCGGGTCGGCCGGGGTCGGGGCGGCGCCAATGGCTTGGCGGGCTGCCTGAGCGGGCAGGGAAGCCCATGGGTTTTCCCTGGCAGTTTTCCAGCAGACGAAGGCCAGCCGCCCGCCGGGCCTCAGCGCGCCGCGCAGATGGGTGAATGCCGCCACGGGGTCGTCGAAGAACATCACGCCGAAGCGCGAGACCAGCACGTCGAACGGGCCGGGCAGGGCTGCGATCGAGGCGTCGGCCTGGAGGAATGTCACATTCTTGATACCGGCGGCCCGCTTGCGGGCGACCTCCAGCATGGGCGCCGACACGTCGACCCCGACAACCCGCCCGTGTGCGCCAACGAGGGCGCCAACCGCCAGCGAAGTATCGCCACAGCCGCAGCCGACATCCAGGACGGCGTCCCCTGGCAGGATGCTGGCAGCGCCGATTGCAGCGTCGCCATACGGCCGTATGAACTTGTCCGTGCGCTCCTGGTCGGCCGCCCAACGCTCACCTATGGACCCGTTCCAGTCCGCCACCTGTTTCGCGTTGTCGCCCGCCATCCAGAATCCTCACTTTGTCTCGAATAGGCCTACCACACTGGGTCTGCGCCCCCCTGCCAAGAAATGCGCATGGGCTGTTGGCGGGGCAAGTTACCGGGGCTATAGGGGCCGTCCAAACCCGATTCAGACCTTTCAGGACGCCGACATGCCGGTTCAACGCACGTTTTCCATCATCAAGCCGGACGCAACGGCCCGCAACCTCACAGGCGCGGTCAACGCCGTGTTCGAGAAGGCCGGCCTGCGCATCGTCGCCCAGAAGCGCGTGCGCCTCACCCGCGCCCAGGCCGAGGGCTTCTATGGCGAGCACAAGGCGCGCGGCTTCTTCGGCGAGCTGGTTGATTTCATGACGTCAGGCCCGGTCGTGCTGCAGGTTCTCGAAGGCGAGAACGCTGTCGCGCATCATCGCGAAGTCATGGGCGCGACCGACCCGGCGAAGGCCGCTGACGGCACCGTCCGGAAGCTGTTCGCCAAGTCGATCGGCGAGAACTCGGTCCACGGTTCGGACAGCGAAGCGTCGGCCGAGCGCGAGATCACCTTCTTCTTCCGCCTCGACGAGATCGTGGGGTAGGCCATCTCCCGCCAGTTCCGCCCCGCGCGTCCAGCCGACCGCCAGGCGCTCATTGACCTGCAGCGGCGGGCCTCCCTGAAATGGGACGCGGCCCGTCCCGAACAGCTTCAGCATCCCGAGGCGATGACGCTTCCGGCTGATCACATCGCCGCTGGCCTCGTCATCGTGTTCGAGCACTGGGGCGAGGCCGCGGGCTTCGTCGTAGTGGTCCCGCGTGAGGACGGCAAAGCCGATCTCGACGGACCGTTCGTCGAGCCCGATCTCTGGCGCGGCGGTATCGGCCGCAAGCTGGTCGACGAGGCGGTGCAGTTCGCGATGGCGCTTGAGGCCGCTGAACTGGTGGCGTCGGCATCACCGCGCGCCGAGCCCTTCTATGCAAAGTGCGGCTTCGTTCCGATGGAAAAGCTCGACACGACCCACGGGCCCGTCGCCGTGATGTCCCGCGCGCTGGTTTATTGAGGCCAACACCATGCGCCTGATCGCCATGTTCGCTGCCGCCTTCTGTATCGCCGCATGTGGCGGACAACCGCCGTCTGCTCCAGCTGATGGGGCGGTCACTGTTCCTCCCAGCGGGTCTCCTGCTGCCCCTGCGCCTGCCAGCGACACTGCTGACGCGAACGCAATGACCGTGGCCCAGATCAGCGCGCTGTTGGCCGGAGAGTGGCGGTCGACACAGGATGAGAAGTGGTCAATCGAGATTCTCGCCGAGGGCAAGTGGTCGAGCCGCTATGATGGCGAGGAAGCTGAGGTGTCCGACTGGACGATCTTTGCGGGTGACAGTCCTCCGTCAAGGGCAGCCGGGCCGTTCACGCCTGCCTCACGCTACCTGGAGCTGAAGGACGCCGATGATACCTTTTACTATGAGCTGGGCTGGGTCGCCGCCTATGCTTTCGACATGTTCTATACTGCGCGCGGGAATAACTTGAGTTTTGTCCGCGTAGAGTAGGCTGACGGCGTTCTGCTGCCGCACGACGCATTGGAGGGAACGACATGACCGACGCTGTGCAGACTGACCTCGTGAAGATCAGCGTCGCCGACGGCGTGATGGAGATCGTCTGGAACCGCCCGGACAAGAAGAACGCCCTGTCCAACGTCATGTATCGCGCCGCGACTGCTGCGCTCGCACGCGCTGTCGAGGACAAGTCGATCAGGGTCGTGCTGCTCAGCTCCGAAGGCGATAGCTTCACATCCGGCAATGATCTCGCCGATTTCGCTGCGGCGTCGGCCGGCGGCGAAGCGCCCGCCGCAGGCGGCTTCATCGAAGCAATTGCCCAATTCCCCAAGCCGATGATCGCAGCTGTCACAGGCCTCGCTGTCGGTGTCGGCACGACGATGCTGTTCCACTGCGATCTGGTCTTCGTGGCGAACGAGGCGAAGCTGACGACGCCCTTCGTGAATCTGGGGCTGGTGCCGGAAGCGGCGTCCTCCATGCTGATCCCGGCGCGCATCGGCTACACGCGCGCCTTTGCGATGTTTGCGCTTGGTGAGGGAATGACGGGCGCGCAGGCGGCCCAGCTTGGCGTGGCCAACATCGCGTTGCCTGCTGGCGAAGTGATCGCCGCCGCGCGCGAGGCCGCTCGCAAGCTGGCGCAGCGTCCGCCCGGCGCCGTGATGGCGACGAAGAAGCTCATGCGTGACAGCGAGACGATCCTCACCCAGCTCCGCACCGAGGGCAAAGTCTTCGGCGAGCGGCTCAAGACGGCTGAAGCGATGGAAGCCTTCATGGCGTTCCAGCAGAAGCGCGCGCCGGACTTCAGCAAGTTCTGAGGCAGACAAAAACCCCGGCGGTTTCCCGCCGGGGTTTGATGTCTTGCTCAGCGAGGAAGTATCAATCCTTCGCGCGTTCCACGTAGGAGCCGTCTTCCGTTGAGACGATGATGCGCGTGCCTGTACCGATGTGCGGGGGGACCATGACGCGGACGCCGTTGGACAGCTTCGCAGGCTTGTAGGAGCCCGACGCCGTCTGGCCCTTCACGACTGGCTCGGTCTCGACGATCTCGAGCGTCACGCGCTGCGGTAGGGAGATGGCGACCGGGCTGCCGTCGAACATCAGCAGGTGGCACTGCATGTTCTCGTCGAGATAGCTTGCGTCGTCGCCGAGCATCGCGGCCGGCACGGTGATCTGCTCGTAGTTTTCCGGGTTCATGAAGACGTAGTTGGGATCGTCCTTGAACAGGTAGGTGTGCATCACTTCCTCGACGAAGGCGCGCTCGAGCTGGTCGGTCGTCTTGTAGGTCTCGACGACCTTCACCCCGTCCGAAATGCGGCGCATCTCGATGGTGGCCGTGGGCGTGCCCTTGCCGGGGCGGTAGGTTTCGGCCTTGAGCACCGTGTAGAGCCTGCCGTCCTCGTTCTCGAGGACATTGCCCTTCCGGACGTCGCTGGCGATGACTTTGACCACGGGAAAAGCCCTTGTCTTGTGGCCGGCGGCGGAATTCGGTGCGCCAGCCTGAACCTGTTGAAGCGGCGCGGTCATACAATGCCCAGCCCCCCGGGCCAAGCCCGCCCTTCTGCGGCTTTTGGATCCTGAATCAGGGGTTTGCGCACTTGCACCCGGCAAGTGATAGGGTCTCGCAACGCCTGTCCGGAAACCGTTGCGATGCCCTGGTGGTCCCCTGAAACCCACGCCGACCGCCGGCCCTTTCTTCAGGCGCGGGGGCGCATCCGGGATGCTGCGCGCAGCTGGTTCAGGGAGGAAGGCTTCACCGAGGTGGAGTGCGGCGCCCTTCAGGTCTCGCCCGGCAACGAGGCTCACCTCCACGCCTTTGCCACGGAACAGTCTGGCGAGGCCGGCCCTCGGCCGCTCTACCTCCACACCTCGCCGGAGTTTTCCTGCAAGAAGCTGCTGGCGGCGGGTGAGACGAAGATATTTGACTACGCCCGGGTCTATCGGAAAGGCGAGACCGGGCCGCTCCATTCGGGCGAGTTCACCATGCTGGAATGGTATCGCGCCGGCGAGCCGTACGAAGCAGTGATGGCTGATTGCGTTGAGCTGTGCCGCCTGGCGGCGCGTCAGACGGAAACGGATGCGCTGCGGTGGCGCGACAACGTCTGCGATCCAGAAGCCGTCCCGGAGCGACTGACGCTCGTCGACGCCTTTGCCCGGCACGCCGGTATCGACCTTGCCGGAGCTCTCGGCAAACGGGACGCACTCGCCGACGCGGCTCGCGCAATCGATGTCCGCGTCGGGACGGACGACTCGTGGTCAGACCTCTTCAGCCGCATCCTGGTGCAGCACATCGAACCTAAACTGGGGCAGGGGCGCCTGACCCTGCTTTGCGAATACCCCGCCGAGGAAGCCGCCCTGGCCCGGCTGCTCGCCGGTGATCCGCGTTTCGCCGAACGCTTTGAACTCTACGCTTGCGGTGTCGAACTCGCCAACGGCTTCGGCGAACTGACGGATGCTGCTGAGCAGCGCCGCCGCTTCGAAGCCGAGATGGATGTGAAGCTGGCGACCTACGGGGAGCGCTATCCGCTCGACGAAGAGTTTCTCGACGCGCTTGCCCGTATGCCCGCCGCCAGCGGCGTTGCCATGGGATTCGACCGCCTCGTGATGCTGGCCACGGGCGCCCGTCGTATCGCGGACGTCCTCTGGACGCCGCCGGTCTAACAGTTTCCAATGCTGCAAAAGAGGTGCGCCATGTTCCGATCGCTTGTTGCAACCGTCCTGATGTTGCCTGTGATATCCGCGTGCACCACGACGCCAGAGCCCTGCACCGCCGAATGGTTTGACTGGAAGACGGAACGGATCCTGGGCGAGTTCGTCTATGACCACCGCCGGCAGATCGACGAGTTGCGCGACGTGGCGCCGCGGATGTTCGGCTCGGAAGGCGGACTGGAGCAGATAGCTCCCACATCAATGCTTGTTCTGACCGCGATCGGCGCCCTCCAACTCGTGGTCGATTTCGCTGATGACGCCTGGCCCGGGATCACCGACGCGGTCTCGGAATGCTCGAGTGCGCCGGACGCGAGCCGGCTGTTCGCGGACATGCTGCGGCGCGAGGGCGTCGACGACCGCGCCGTGCGGGCGATCGAGGATCTGGGCGGGCTGATGGACTTGACGCGCGGTCGGCGCTAGACGCCCGCGAACCGTGACCCGCTTGCTCGACATAACGTCTGCCCGAACGCTGCGCACCGCCGACGATCTCGTCGACGCGGGTCTTGCGCCGGACGCGCGGTCGCTCGCGCAGGTGACCGCCGCATACGCCACCGCAATCACGCCGGCCATCGCCGCCCTGATCGATCGCAGCGATCCTGCCGACCCGATCGCGCTGCAATTCGTGCCGATGTCTGCAGAGCTGGATATCCTGCCGGAAGAGTTGCCCGATCCGATTGGCGACAAGGCGCACGAGCCGGTCGAGGGCATCGTCCACCGCTATCCCGATCGCGTGCTGCTCAAGATCGTTTCCGTCTGCCCGGTCTACTGCCGCTTCTGCTTCCGGCGCGAGATGGTCGGACCGGACAAGGATGGAAACCTGACGCCTGCGGAGCTTGAAACTGCGCTGGCCTATGTCCGCACCCACCCGGAAATCCGCGAAGTCATTCTGACGGGCGGCGATCCGTTCATGCTGTCGGCTCGTCGCGCCGAAGCGCTGACGCGCGCGCTCGAGGCGATTGGGCATGTGAAGGTGATCCGCTGGCACACACGAATGCCGGTCGCCGATCCTGAGCGTGTGTCCGACGCATTCGTCGCCGCGATCCGCAGCCGGACAAAAGCAGTCTTTGTCGCGGTCCACTGCAATCATGCGCGCGAACTGACCCAGCAGGCGCGCGCCGCGCTCGTGCGAATGGCCGACGCCGGCATCCAGCTGCTTGGCCAGTCGGTGCTGCTGAAGGGCGTCAATGCCGACATCGATACGCTGGCCGAGCTGATGTGCGCGTTGGTCGAGTCACGCGTGCGGCCCTACTACCTGCATCACCCGGACCTGGCGCAGGGAACGTCTCACTTCAGGCTCGGCGTCGAGCAGGGGCAGGCCCTGGTCCGCGAGCTGCGGGATCGCGTCTCCGGCCTTGCGCAACCACAATACGTCATCGACATCCCCGGCGGCGTCTCGAAGGCGCTCGCCAGCCCTTCGGACGTGGCGATCGCGCAGGGGCAGGTCCACCTGCGGGGCAGGGATGGCCAGTGGCGAGAGCATTGAAGCTGGCGGCTTACCTGCTCAAGCCAAGAAAAAATTAACGGTCGCGAAACGGCGGTCAGCTAGACAGGCTCCAAAGAGAGACCGGTTCGCCCACGCATGTCCTCCGCCAAGGCTCCAAAGGCGCTGTTGAATCTGCAGCGGACGTCGATCTTGCTGGCTGACGCCGACATGATGGGCCAGAGCATCGTGGTCCAGATGCTGATCGGTTTTGGCGCACGCACGGTCGTGCGTTGCGATGATATCGCAGAGGCCCGCCGTCAGCTGGCGCATCAATCCTATGATCTGGTCATCACAGACCCGGCCGGCTTTGGGCCCGAGGGGTACGATCTCATCGGATGGCTGCGTCGGGATCTGCCCGCGCCGAACCGGCATGCCCCGGTGCTGATCGTCACGGGTCACACGGAAAGCGGCAGGATCGGGCAGCTTCGCGATTCCGGCGCCAATTTCGTTGTCTCGCGGCCGCTCTCGGCCACCGTTCTGCTGGAACGGATTCTCTGGATGTCGCGCGAGAAGCGCCCGTATGTCGAAACCGACAACTATGTCGGGCCCGACCGCCGCTGGCGCGACGAGGCCCTACCGGCAGGGACGCCGGGCCGCCGGCAAAAGGATCGGGACGTTGCCGCGCGGATCGCAGCAGGAGGGGACATGAGCCAGGCGGAGATCGACATGGTCATGAATGCGGCGACCTCGTCATGAAGATCACCTACGCAAAGAACCGGTTGCGGGATGCGATCGACAGCGCCCCGCCAATGATGGCCGCCACCGCCGTCAAGCAGGCAGAAGCGCTGCTGGGCGAGATGGAGCAGGAGTGTCTGGCGCGACTCGACGTGTTGCTCGCAGCCTTTCCACAGGGACTATCGGGTGACGAAGATGCGCGAAGCGCACAGATGCGCGAGGTCTACGATACGTCCCGGCGCATGATCGGCGTTGCGACAGTCGCGGGTATCCCCGAGATGGACATCGCAGCGCGAAGCCTCTGCGAAGTGGCAGATGCGCTGCTGGGCCGCCAGAAGACGGATTGGGAGCCGCTGCGCGTGCACATCAGCACGATGCACCTGCTGCGTCGCTCGGACATTCCCGATCCCGCGAAGGGGCAGCTGCTCGTTGCACTTGAAAGCCTGCGGACAAAGATCGCTCCGGCGACGGCCTCGCAGCGGCGATAGCTCTCAGCTCCCGCCGTCCAGCAGCTCCTTGAGGTAGGCGACGTGCTTGTCGAAGGCCTTGCGGCCGATGCGCGTCAGCGCCACGCGGGTACGTGGCTTCTTGCCCACGAAGTCCTTCTGCACGGCGATATAGCCCGCCTTCTCGAGGGCTGCGAGGTGCGTCGCCATGTTTCCGTCCGTCGCGCCCAGCACCGCCTTCAGCTTGTTGAATTCAAGCTGCTCTCCGTGGGCCAGCGCGTTGAGGGTTGCGGCTATGCGCAGCCGCATCGACTGATGGATGATCTCGTCGGGCCCATCCATGGTCAGGCGCTCCGGAGCCACAGGCCGCCAGCAATCAGCGAGCCGCCGCCGAAGACGCCCATCCACAATGCGTAGTACTCATCGATCCAGACAAAGCCCGCCATGATTCCCGCCGCGGTGACGAAGCCGATGGCGAACAGGCGCCAGCCGGCCCAGATGCCCGATGCCATGTACATGAAGGGGAAGAAGATCGAGATCATCGCGTTCGTCTCGCGCGAGGTCTCCGGCCGGGAAATGAAGATCAGGCATGAGATGAAGGTCAGCGTGACAAGCCATGTGAGGCCGACTCGCCGCGCTATCTTCACGTCGAACGAAGACTTTGCCCCCGGCTTGATTCCTCGCGACTGGATTACTCCCGTTACTGCGCTGGCGATCATGCCAATGACGACGCCAGGGCCCCACGCCCAGTCGGTCTGGTCAGGCCAGAATTGCGTGACGGTGTTCGCGACCAGCCACACCAGCCCCCAGATGATGAAATGCGGAGCGCCCTGGTTGTAGCCTTTCAGCGTGACGATGCGACCGCTCGCCTGGCTCACTTCCTCCAGCGCCTTCGCTGCTTCCTCGCGCGTTACGTTCATGGAGCTACTCCTTCAGGGCGGCGTCGAAGAAAGCGACAACCTTCGGCCAGTTGTCCCTCCAGGCAGCCATGTTCGCTTCGCCCGTCCCGCCCAGCATCTCGCTGACAGGGGCCTGCGCCATTGAAGCAGCGTTGTCTGACGACGGGTCGCCCATGAAGACCATATGTCCCGCCGCGTCATAGCTGAGGTGTTGAACCTGATGCTTGAAGTTCTTTTCCTTCAGCCGCGCCACCACACGCTCGCCCATCTCGAACGACGGCCACAGCGCATCGGCCTTGCCTGAGACCAGCAGCACCGGACCGTTGGTTTTTTCGACCGGGATGATCGTCTCGGCACGTTGGGTCGCCTGAACAAGGACGTTCTCGAACATCGGTTTCATCGGGCGGCCGGGTCTATAGGCCATGCCGTCCGGCGTTACAAAGGGCAGGGCTTTCCCGCCGACCGTCCAGGCCGGGCCCATGTTCATCGGGTTCGAGAAGTTGAGTCCCTGCCACACGATTCCAGAGGGGGCGAATGCGGCCGCGGCCCTGATATCGTTTCGCCGCGACGCCAGCAGCAGCGCAGCCTCGGACCCGCGCGAGCCCCCAATCACGCCGATTGCGCCGGGGTCGATGCCCGGCTGCGCCTTGAGCCAGTCAACGGCAGAATCGAAGTATTCGAGAGGTATGTTTTCCAGCGTCTGCGGCAGCCCCTCTTCCCGGAAGTAAGCAAGCGCGAGCACGGCATAGCCATGACGTGTGAAGCCAGCGCCCACCCCGCTCGCCGCCTCGATGCCGCCCTCCGACCCGCCGAGCACGATCAGGGCAGGCGCCCGTCGCGTTCCTTCCGGGCGATAGAGTATCCCGTTGAGGCCGCCAGTGCGCACATCCTCACGGGTTGCGCCCTCCGCAGCAGGCGCACCGCGCGCCGCCGCCCTGGACGGTTGCGGCGCCGAGGCTGCGCCGGGAATCCGCTGCAGCGTTACAACGGCCGCAGTGTCGCCCGCCACGGCGATCGACGCTGACTCAAACGTTACGGGCCATGACGTATCATTCCCGAAAGCATAGCCCTCGGCCGGCATGTTCATCTGCATGTCGCCGTTCTCGTCGTGGAAGGCCTGAATGGCGTAGCGGCCCAGCGCGACGCCTTCGAAGGTGACGGTTGTGGCGCCCGCTTTCGCATCGGCCATTCCACTGTGGGTCATGCAGGCGCCTGGGAAAGGCGCCTTGGGGTCACCGCACAACGTCGCGAGCACGCTGCCCTTGGACGCCGGGATGTCATTGATGGTCAGCGTTACCGTAGAGGTCTGGGCGAAAGCGGGGAGGGTGGCGGCGCCTGCAAGTACGGCGCAGGCGATGGCAATCATTCGGCGCGTCATGGTCGCTCTCCTATGCGTGGAGAGTACTTTGTACAGCAAAGTACATTGTGTCAATCGGCCTCCCTAGGCCCCGGTTTGCTGGCCTAGGGCGTGAGCATCGGGACAACGAACAGAGCGCCGGGGATCCTCGTCGAGCTGCGAATGCCGGCGATTCGCGTGGCGAACAGGCATCCACTCCACGCTCATGAGGGGGCAGCCATTCGGTGCCGGCCACTTCCAGGCCCTCGTAAAGGAAGACGCCGGTCACGAACGTCACATCCAAGAAGGACGCGTATCAAACACGCGGGCCGCCGAAGATTACACGGCCGCCGAGCCCGAGATTTGGCCAGCTGGCGTTGTCTTCCACCGTCACGAGCTTTTCGCTGATCGTACCGCTGAGAGCCTGCATGAGCTGCTTACCTGGAGTTTTCGGTGAGCGCATGATGTTCGTACCGGCTCCCGCGCGTCGCGCAGGACGCCGGCGCAGCCGCTGCACCTGGTTCCGGGACGCGTCAGTGCGACCGTATTGATGCGGTGAGGCTAAAAGCGAAAGGGCCCCAGCAACCGACTACCGGTCACTGGGGCCCTTGTTCTTCTTCCAGCCAATCCAGCCGAAGATCAGTGTTCGATGTTCCGCCACAGGCGCTTGTAGGACAGGAACACCAGCAGGGCGAGAAGGAGCAGGTAGGGGATCACCGCTGAGCCGATCTGTTTGCGGGCCACGGCTTTCGGATCGCCTGCCCAGGCCAGGAACACGGCCACATCATGCGCCATCTGTTCCTGCGAGCTCGCCGTGCCGTCATCGAAGGTGACTTCGGCGTACTCCAGCGGCCACGCCATGGCAAGGAAGCCGCCGGGCGGCTTGTGGCGCGGGTCTCCCGACCAGCTGGCCGTCGTGTCACCGGGGAAGTAGGCGTTGTAGTGCTGGCCCGGCGCCACGGTGAGACCTGCTGGCGGCGGGGTGTAGCCCATCAGCAGCGAATAGATGTAGCCGGCGCCGCCATGACGGGCCTTCGTGATTACCGAGAGGTCCGGCGGCAGTGCGCCGCCATTGCCTGCGCGCGCCGCAATGTCGTTCGCGAACGGCCCAAGAATCCGGTCAGACGTCTTCGCCGGCATCATCAACTGATCGCCGGAGTCCGGATCGGTCGTGGGGATCTGGTTGGTGAAGGTCGCCGCGATCTGTTTCACGACCGGGTTGTCGTTCGGGTTGGGATAGCGCGGGTCGTAGAACGGCCCACCCTGTTCGCCGAGGTTTCGAAACGACAGCAGCTTCATGCCATGGCAGACGGAGCAGACTTCCGAATAGACCTTGAAGCCGCGTTGCAGCTGGTTCTGGTCGAACGTCCCGAAATAGCCGTCATGCGGCCAGCCGCCGGCAGGCTCGAGCAGTTCATGGCCGCCGCCAGCTGCGTGAGCTTCGCCGCCTGCACCCTCTTCTCCACCATGACCACCAGAGGCGTCAGCGGCAGGAGGGATGATAGGTTGCGCAGGCGCAACTTCGGTGGTCGGCGCGGGGCTGGTTGTCGTGGGCGTGTCGGTCGGCGCCGGCTGGGCATCGGCCGGCGCAGCGGGTTGATCCGCCCCCGGAGCCGTTGAGGGCTGCTGCGCAACGGCAGAAATCCCGAAGGCTGCGAGCGACGTGGCGAGGAGGCCGGCGAGGGCGAGTTTGGCGAAGCGCATGTGTCTCTCCCTATTCCGCGGCCACAGGAGCAGCGCCCGGCGCAGTCGAAGCCGGAGCGACGTGCTTCTTGCCACGCACGCTGTCCGCAATCGATGGCGGCCGCGCCTTCGGCTTCTCGACGATGCCGAGCACCGGCAGGATCACGAGGAAATACAGGAAGTAGTAGGCCCCGAGGAGCTGCGAGAGCCACAGCCACTTGAAGCCTTCTTCCTGGATCGCGATGCTCGCGCCGGCCGAAGCAGGCAGGCTCGCCTGGAAAGCGGTGGCGTCGGCGTACTCGGCGTATTTCGGGGAGACCTTCGCGGCGCCATTGGTGTCAACATAGTTCACGACGAGGCCGTCTGACCATTTGAAGACCAGCTTGTCCGGATCGTTTGCGCCGCAGAAACCGAGACCGATCGCGGACACGACGAACAACACGAAGAACTGCTGTCCCATGGGCCGGTAGCGCATCGAGCGGACCTTCGAGGTGTCCAGCCAGGGCACGACGAACAGGATCAGGATCGAGCCGAACATCGCGAACACGCCAAGCAGCTTGGCTTCGATCGGGCCGATGTCGAACGTGATGGCGCGCAGGATCGCGTAGAATGGCAGCAGGTACCATTCCGGCACGATGTGCGCCGGAGTAACCAGCGGGTTGGCCTCGATCGAGTTATCGGCGTGGCCGAGCGCGTTCGGCGCGAAGAAGACGAAGTAGGCGAATACCACCAGGAAGATCAGGATCGCGAAGCCGTCCTTCACCGTGTAGTAGGGGTGGAAAGGAACGGTGTCCTTCTTGACGTCCTTCACCGACACGCCGGTCGGGTTGTTATTGCCCGGTACGTGCAGCGCCCAGATATGCAGGACCACGATGCCCGCAATCACGAACGGCAGCAGGTAGTGCAGCGAGAAGAACCGGTTGAGTGTAGCCTCCCCGATTGCTGGTCCGCCCATCAGGTATGTTTTTACGGTGTCGCCGACCAGCGGGATCGCGCCGATCAGGTTCGTGATGACGGCCGAGCCGTGGAACGACATCTGGCCCCAGGGCAACACATAGCCCATGAACGCCGTCGCCATCATCAGCAGGTAGATCACCACGCCGAGGATCCAGATCACTTCGCGCGGCTGTTTGTATGAGCCGTAGTAGAGCCCGCGGAACATGTGGATGTAGACGGCGAGGAAGAACATCGATGCGCCGTTGGCGTGAATGTTCCTGATCAGCCAGCCATAATCTACGTCGCGCATGATGCGCTCGACCGACGCGAACGCGCCCTGCGTCGTGGCCACATAATGCATCGCCAGCACGATGCCGGTAGCGATCTGCACCATCAAGCAGACCGCCAGGATACCGCCGAAGGTATACCAGTAGTTGAGGTTCTTCGGCGTTGGGAAATCCATCAGATCCGCGCCGAAGCGGATGATCGGAAGACGGGTATCGAGCCACTTCTCGAAGCCGGTCTTTGGTTCGTAGATCGACGGTCCGCTCATGAGCCCCTGCCTTCGACTACAGCGAAATCTTGATCATTGTCGGCGAGATGTACGCATATTCCGGGATCGCCAGATTCTTTGGCGCCGGACCTTTGCGGATACGTCCCGACGTATCGTAGTGCGAGCCGTGGCATGGGCAGTACCAGCCGCCGAACTCGCCGACAGCCCCCTGCGCAGGACCGACCGGCACGCAGCCGAGGTGCGTGCAGGCGCCCGACGTGATGAGGAATGCCGCATTGTAGGAACCGTCCGCCATCTTCACGAGGCGTGACTCGTCCGTCGCCGGATCGCGCATGCTGGCCGTGTCATCGGCCTTGGCGCGTGCAATCTCCGCCGCCGTGCGGTGACGCACGAAGAAGGGCAGGCCGCCAATGCCAACCCGGATCTCGCTGCCTTCCGGCACTTTCGAGATGTCGACTTCCGCGGCCGATGCGGCCTTGGTGTCGCCTGCGGGCCCGAGTTGTTGCACGAAGGGCCATGCAACCATCGCGACGCCGCCGGCTGCGGCTACGCCTGCTGCAATGTGGATGAAATCCCTGCGGGTTTCTCCAGCGTGAGCAGAGTCTGCTGTTGCGGCCTTGGATCCGTGTTCCGACACACGAGTCTCCCATGCTATCCGGAGCTTTGGATGCCTTATCACCGCGGCAGGGTCAGACCCCGACGTGGCGTGGTGTCGCAAGAAAGCCCCATCCGTGACGGAACCGTTTAAATTGCGCCTCGCACTCTTTCAACCTGACATCCCCCAGAATCTTGGGGCAAATCTCCGCCTGGCGGCGTGCCTTGGAGTCGCAGTCGACATTATCGAGCCGTGCGGCTTCCCGCTGACCGATCGCGCTTTGCGGCGCACGGCGATGGACTATGGGGAAAACGTCGCGATTTCCCGGCATTCAGGCTGGTCCGCATTTCGCGACTCGCAGTTGGCCTCAGGAGCGCGGCTGATCCTTTTCACGACGCGCGGCAGCGTCCGCCTCGAAGCTCATGCCTTCGAGCGCGGTGATATCCTTCTCTTCGGCAGGGAATCGGCCGGCGTCCCGGACGACGTCCACGCCGTCGCCGACTCACGCGTCGCGATTCCCTTGGTCAGCGGAGCCCGATCGCTGAATGTCGCGATGTCTGCGGGCATTGCCCTGTGGGAAGCTCTCCGACAGACGGATCAGCTGCCAGTGGGTTGAACCAGAAATTGTCTGCAAAAGCCCGCCTCGACGATGCAGTCGGCCCATGTCATCGTCGGTCCCGCATTGCCGTCAGGGGATGAACGCGCGGGCCAATGACGTCACCGGATCTTCAGTTGAAATTCCACAAGGACCGCGATCGTCTCCTCGCCGAGGCGCACGCGCGGCCATCGACGCCGCTGGCGGCGCCGGCGCTTGCGACGCGGATCGTCTCCTTGTCGGGAGAAGCGGGGTCAGAGGGCGATCGCCTTCACATGGCCGCGCTCTGCCGCAAGTTTGCAGCCCCCGAGCCGGGCGTCGGCGCGAGATGGTGCCTGCTTGACGCTGGATCGTGGTCGCTGCGCTGGGAGCGGCACACTGAAGCGTCCACCTGGACTGTCTTTCGCCCCGGCGTCGAACCAGACGTCGCCAACTTCGGCGTCACGGCGCTCGACGTCGTGCCGCGGGACTGGCTCTCCGAGATGCCAGGCGAGATACTCGTTGCCGCCCATGCTGCGATCGTCGCTGCCCGGCCATCGCATTTTCCTTTCGCGCCTGACGAGCTGGTCGCGGCCCGCATCGCATCGGGCGCGATCCAGGTCTTCTCCGATTTTCGCGCCGGCCCGGATTCCTTCACCCGGTTCGTCCTCGTCGACGGCGGCTCGGGCGAAGCTCTCGTGGGGCGCACGCTGCAGCAGCTGTTTGAGGTGGAAACCTACCGCCTGCTGGCGCTGCTGACCTACCCATTGGCGCTCCAGGCAACCGCTGCGCTGACAGACCTCGAGGGCGAGATCGATGCGGCCGCCGCCCAGGTGGTCAACGAGAACGGCGTCGAATCGGACCGCACCCTCGTCAACAAGCTCGCCGCTCTCGCCGGGCAGGCCGAGCGGCTTGCGGGCCAGACAAACTTCCGCGTCGCCGCCTCGCGCGCCTATTACGGCCTCGTCGGCGCCCGCATCGCAAGCTGGAACGAGCAGGCAATCGATGGCCGGCCCACCCTTGGCGAGTTCATGGAGCGCCGGCTCGCGCCCGCCATGCGGACGTGCGTCTCCGTCGCTGAACGCCAGCAGGGCGCCATCGAGCGGATCGCCCGCACCGTGCAGATCCTCAACACGCGCGTCGAGGTCGCGTCCGAGATGGTTAACGTCAACCTTCTGGCGTCCATGGACAGCCGCTCGCGCGTCCAGCTCCGCCTGCAGGAGACCGTCGAAGGCCTGTCAATTGTCGCGGTCTCCTACTACGCGCTGTCGCTTCTGAAGGTGGCCTTCGATGGCGTCGCGGTCGCCGCGCCCTGGCTGGATCCCACAGTTGCAACTGCGCTGTCCGTGCCGGTCGTGCTCTATCTGGTCTGGCGCTTCCTGCGCGGGGTCAAGAAGAGCGTGTTGAGCAAGTGACGGTGGAAAAGTCTGCGCGCGGGTGCGCTTGACCCTCTTGCGGCAGACGCGATCCTTGCGCACGGTCAGTTTCTGATGCGTACAGTTTTCCCCTTTTCGGCGATCGTTGGTCAGGACGCGATGAAGCGGGCCCTGCTGATCGCCGCCGTCGATCCCGGCATCGGCGGCGTGATGGTGTTCGGCGATCGCGGCACCGGCAAGTCGACTGCCGTGCGCGCTCTCGCAGCCCTGCTGCCGCCCATGCGTGCGGTGAAGGACTGCCCCTACCATTGCGATCCGGAGGCAGACGCGGGCCGCTGCACGCCGGATTGTCCCTCGCGCACCACCAAGGGCGCCGTTAAGACCGAGCTGCGTCCGACTCCCGTCGTGGACCTGCCGCTCGGCGCCACCGAAGACCGTGTCGTCGGCGCGCTGGACCTGGAACAGGCGCTGACCCGCGGCGAGAAACGCTTCGAGCCAGGCTTGCTGGCCAAGGCGCACCGCGGCTTCCTGTACATCGACGAAGTGAACCTTCTCGAAGACCATCTGGTCGATCTGCTGCTGGACGTGGCCGCGTCTGGAGAGAACGTCGTCGAACGCGAAGGCCTGAGCGTTCGCCATCCGGCGCGCTTCGTGCTCATCGGAACCGGCAACCCGGAAGAAGGCGAACTCCGCCCCCAGCTCCTCGACCGCTTCGGTCTTTCGGTCGACGTGAAGACGCCTACCGTCCTCGCTGATCGCGTCGCCGTTGTTCGCCAACGCGATGCGTTTGATCGCGACCCCGAAACCTTTGCCGCAGCGTGGACGAAGAAAGACGCGCAGGTACGCGATCGAATTGTGAAAGCGCGCGCTTTGCACAGCAATCTTGCGCTGCCCGACGAGGTGGTCGAGTGCGCGGCCACGCTCTGCATGAAGATCGGCTCGGACGGCCTGCGCGGTGAGCTGACACTAATCCGCGCAGCCCGCGCGCTTGCCGCTCTTGAAGGCGCCAAGGCCGTTTCGACAACTCACCTGCGTGAGATTGCCGTGATGTCTCTGCAGCACCGGCTGCGTCGCAACCCGCTGGACGATGTAGGCTCGGCGTCGCGTATTGAGCGTGCGCTGGGCGAAATCTTCGCGCCGTGATCGCGGGCGCGCCAGCGCAGTTCGATCCATGGGCCGACGCCATGGCCGCTGCTGCACTGCTTGCTGTCGATCCTTCGGGACTAGGCGGCGCAATCATCCGCGGCTTTCCCGGTCCCGCGCGCGACGCGTGGCTGGATACGCTGAGGTCAATGCTCCCGGCAGACGCCCCCATGCGCCGCGCGCCATCCCACATCGACGACGAGCGTCTGCTGGGTGGGCTCGATCTCTCCGCAACGCTGGCCGCCGGCCGCCCGGTCGCCAGCCGCGGACTCCTGAGCGAAAGCGCTGGCGGCGCGGTCATACTGTCCATGGCTGAGCGATGCTCAGCGGCGACCGGCGCACGAATCGCCGCGGTCATCGACGCCGATACTGACCACGTTGGTTTCATTCTGGTCGCGCTCGAAGAGGGCGTCGAGCCTGATGAACGCGCGCCGGATGTGCTGGCGGAACGCGTCGCCTTTCATCTTGATGTCAGCAGCCTTAGGCCACGCTTGCTTCCCGCGCCAACGTGCGAAGGTATTGCCGCCGCCCGTGCTGCACTCGCGCGGATGAGGGCGTGCGACGATCAGCTGATCGAGACGATCTGCTCGGCTGCGTCCGCTTTTGGCGTCTCCTCAACGCGCGCGGCGTTGTTCACGCTCAGGGCTGCGCGAGCTGCTGCTGCCGTCGCAGGACGACCAGCGGTCACGCAGGACGATCTCGAACTCGCAGCGCGCCTGGTGCTCGCACCCCGGGCATCGTTCGTACCGGCAGAAGCGCCGCCCGAGCAAGCGCCGCCGCCTCCTGATGATGCCGGCGAGGAGGGCGCGCCGCCTGAACAGCCAACGGCAGATGAAGCGGCAGACCGCGTCGTCGCCGCTGTGCAATCCGCCCTGCCGCCCGAATTCCTCTCGCAGTTCCTCGACGTGCGCGCCGAGCGTCGCGCCGTCGCGCGCTCAGGTGGGGCAGGAGCCGCCGCGAAATCTGCACGCCGGGGCCGGCCGCTCGGCGCCCGCTCCGGAACGCTTCGCACAGGCGACAGGCTCGACCTCGTCGCGACGCTTCGCGCCGCCGCGCCGTGGCAGAAACTGCGCCGCCGGGAAGCCGCCTCGAGCAAGGCCCGCGTGCTGGTGCGCAAGAACGACTTTCGCATCCGCCGCTTCGTGCAGCGGCTTGAGTCGACGACAATCTTCGTGGTCGATGCCTCCGGGTCGACAGCCGCGCAGCGCCTCGCCGAAGCCAAGGGCGCCGTCGAGAACCTGCTGGCCGAAGCCTACGTCACGCGCGCACGCGTCGCGCTGATCGTGTTCCGCGACAAGGCCGCAGAACTTCTGCTGCCGCCGACGCGCTCACTTTCACGGGCGAAGCGGTCCTTGGCGGACCTGCCCGGTGGCGGCGCAACGCCGCTGGCCACCGCAATCGATGTGGCGTCGCTTCTGGGCCAGGCTGAACGCGCCAAGGGGCGCACACCGCTGATCGTGTTCCTCACAGACGGCCGCGGCAATGTCGGTCGCGACGGGGAACCCGGCCGGCCACGCGCCGAACAGGATGCGCGTGATGCCGCCCGGGCCCTTCGCGCCACGGCGCTTCCGGCGGTCTTCATCGACACATCTCCCCGTTCGCGTCCGGGGGCGGAAGACCTGGCCGTCGCGATGGGCGCCGCTTACGCGCAGCTGCCCTTCGTGGACAGCGGAGCAGTCGCCGCCGTTGTGCGGGCCAACGCTCCCTCACGGCGATGACACGCGCGCTCGACTGGAATGTTCAGGGCCGAGACTGGCCCAACCGTGAGGCAAGCCGCTTTGTCGACGTTCGCGGCCTGCGCTGGCACGTTCAGGTCATGGGCGCGGGACCGCCGCTTGTCCTGTTGCATGGAACAGGCGCCGCCACGCATTCCTGGCGCGATGTGGCGCCGCTGCTTGCGCGAACCCATCAGGTTGTGGCTCTGGACTTGCCGGGACATGGCTTCACCGCGACGCCGCGCAGCAATAACGACTTCACGCTCCCGAATGTGGCGCGGGCCGTTGGCGAGCTTCTGAAGACGCTCGATGTGTCGCCTGCCGCGCTTGTCGGACACTCCGCTGGCGCGGCCATCGCTGTCCGGATGGCGCTCGACCGCGTGTGTTCCCCTGCTGCGATCGTGGGGATCAACGCTGCGCTGCTTCCCTTCCCCGGACCGCTTGGCCCCCTCGCGCCCTTGCTCGCGCGAACACTGTTCTACAACCCGTTATCGCTTGGCCTGTTCGCCTATCGCGCAGAGCAGCGCAACGCGATCAGCGACCTGATGCGCAGCACAGGTTCGACGCTTGATGAGCGCGGGCTCGATTTCTACGAGCGGCTGTTCCGCAGCCGCGACCATCTCAAGGCCACTGTCGCCCTGATGGCGCACTGGGATCTTGAGACGCTGCGACGTGACCTGCCGAGGCTTGCGTCCTCTTTGACACTCATCGTCGGCGCCAGGGATCGCGCCGTGCCGCCGACCGCAGCTGACAGCGTTGCGCGGCTGGCTAAGCACGCGCGGATTGTGCTGGCGCCGGGGCTGGGCCACCTCGCCCACGAGGAAGCCCCCGCTGTTGTCGTGGACATGATCCTCGCCGCGCTGCATCACGTGTAGCAAGACAATCGCCTTGCAGGAGTGCGCAGGACGATCTTAGTGTCACCCCATGTTGACACTCGACCCTGCTCAGTCCGCCGCCCGGCCCGATCGCGATGACCGACGGCACGCCATCGTCATCGGCAGCGGCTTTGGTGGCCTCGCTGCGGCCGTGAGGCTGGGGGCCAGGGGATATCGCGTCACCGTGCTGGAGCGCCTCGATGCCCCTGGCGGCCGCGCCTACGTGTATCGGCAGGACGGGTTCACCTTCGATGCTGGCCCAACCATCATCACCGCGCCCTACCTTCTCGAAGAGCTCTGGACGCTGTGCGGCAGACGAATGGCAGACGACATCGATCTTCGCCGAATTGACCCGTTTTATAAAATTCGCTTCGATGACGGCAGCGTCTTCAGCGCCAGCAGTGATCATGCGGCAATGCGCGAAGAGGTTGCCCGCTTCGATCCTGGCGACGTTGCTGGCTTTGAACGTTTTCTGCGTGACAGCGAGAAGATCTACGAAACAGCTTTCGAGAAGCTCGCCGATCAGCCATTTCACCGTATCGGGACCTTGTTGAAAAGCGCGCCAGATCTCATCCGGCTTGGCGGCTACCGCTCAGTCTTCAGCCACGTGTCGCGCTATTTTCGAAACGAGAAGCTCCGGATCGCTTTCAGTTTCCACCCGCTTCTTATCGGCGGCAATCCGCTGTCCACCACAGCCTATTACAGCCTTGTGGGACATCTGGAGCGTACGCACGGCGTGCACTACGCCATGGGCGGCACAGGCGCGCTCGTCGATGGCCTTGTCCGGCTGATTGAGGGGCAGGGCGGTGCGCTGCGGCTGAATGCCGAAGTCGCGCAGATCACCGTCTCCTCCCGCCGTGCGACCGGCGTGCGGCTCGCGTCAGGGGAGCACGTCGCCGGTGATGTCGTGGTTTCGAACGCCGATGTTGGCTGGACCTACACCCAGCTGCTTTCGGAGCACAAGCGGCGCCGCTGGACCGACCGGAAGTTTGCCGGCAAGCGCTTCTCGATGAGTCTTCTGGTCTGGTACTTCGGCACCAACCGCAGGTTCGATGATGTCTATCACCACACGATGGTGCTCGGTCCCCGCTATGAAGGGCTTCTGCGAGACATCTTCTATCGCAAGATCCTGGCGAGAGACCTCAGTCTCTATCTGCATAGGCCAACCGCAAACGATCCGTCGCTAGCCCCGGCTGGTTGCGACGCCTTCTATGTCCTTGCGCCTGTACCTCACCTGGGCAGTGGTACCGATTGGGGCGAGGAGGGGGAACGGTGTCGCGCGATGATCCAGGCGCGCCTCGAGGAGACGCTGCTACCCGGACTCGGCGAAAGCATCGTGACCTCCCGCATGCTCACGCCTCAGGACTTTCGCGATCGTCTGCTATCGCTCAATGGCAGCGCCTTCTCGCTGGAGCCACGCCTTTTCCAGAGCGCCTGGTTCAGGCCACACAATATCAGCGAAGAGATAGCCGGCCTCTACATGGTGGGCGCCGGTACCCATCCTGGCGCCGGCGTCCCGGGGGTTATCTCATCGGCGCGTATTCTCGACAAGGTCGTGCCTCACGCCGGTCGGGTTGTGGCTGGCTGAGACAAGCTGGCGGCGCTGGCATCTTCACAAGCTGCCGACCGGAAGCCGTATCGGCCGGTTCCGATGTCGGGCGGCGCCGAAATCGGCCAATAAGCGGGCCGCAGCGAGGCGCCCCGACATCGTCGCCATCGGAACGCCTGGTCCCGGATGCACGCTGCCGCCAGCCAGGTAGAGGCCCGGCAACCTGCCGCGCGAACCCGCGCGGGCGAAACTGCCCATCATGCCGTGGTTGGCGCGGCCATAAAGGGCGCCGCCCGTGGCTGGAAACAGCGCATTGAAGCCACTCGGCGTCGTAACTACTGGGTCAGAAGCCAGTCTCACGTTCAGGCCGCACGCGCGAACCAGGCCAAACGCACGCTCGGAAAGATCAGCAATCGCTGCCTCATCGAGCGGCGCGCTGTCACCATCGGCTGGTGCATTGATCAGGGCGAGGAGGCGTTCGGGCGTGCCGGGAACAAACGCGCCAGCCTCGCCACGGTCCTGCGCGCATACATAGACAGTTGGTGCAGCTGTGATCTCGCGACGCCGAAACACGGAATCAAACTCACGAGCGTAGTCCTCTGCAAAGAACACATTGTGATGCGCAAGCTCGAAGCCCTCGGTTCGCGCTGACAGGCACCAGGTAACTGCCGACAGCGAGCGATCGCGCGGAGCCGTCGCCGGCGCAGGGCGCTCCCTGGCTGTCAGAGCGGAGATGTCGCCATTGAAGACCACCGCATCTGCGTTCAGGCGCTCGCCATTCGCCAGCTGGATCCCGACAACGCGCCCGTGTTCGACAACCATGTGCCGCATCTCGGCCCCGAACCGGAATTGCGCGCCATGGCGCTCCGCCAGGCTCTGAACCGCGCGCGCGACCTGATGAATGCCGCCCTTGACGAGCCACACCCCGTCTTGCTCGACATGGGCAATCAGCATCAGCGTCGCGGGGGCAGCCCAGGGGGAGGCGCCGACATACGTCGCATAGCGGCCAAAGAGCTGGCGCAAGCGGGGGTCCTGGAAATGATCGCCAAGTGCGCTCCACAGGGTTCGCATCGGCATCGTTCGCCACAGGTCCGGCAAGCCTCCAACACCGAGGCTTGCCACGAGGCTTGCCGGGGAGGGCCGCTCGGAGGCGATGAAGGGTCCAGCAAGCGTGCGATAGATTGCCCGGCTCTGGTTGCAGAACGCCAGATAGGCGCGGGCCGCCGCTGGTCCCGAAAAGGCCCCGATCGCGTCAGCTGACTGCGTGATGTCCGCGAACAGGTCTAGTCGGCCGCCTTCGCGCCAGGCGTGTCGCGCGAGTGTCTCGGCGGGCACCAAGCCGAGGCGATCATCCAGCTGCTCGCCCGCGTCGTTGAACAACCCCTCGAAGATCCATCGCATCGTGAAGACGGTCGGGCCCGCATCTATTGCAGCGCTTCCAACAGCGACCTGCCGCATCTTCCCGCCAGGCGCGGCGGCGCGTTCGCAGACGATGACCTCCATTCCGGCTCGCGCCAGGTCGGCGGCCGCCGCCAGGCCGCCCATGCCAGCGCCGACGACAATGACGCGACGACCGGGGCTCACCGCGAGGGAGGGTCGGATGCCCGCGCTGTCCGCCGCCCCAGCTGGGGCCAGATGCTCAGCCCCGCCTTCAGATCGATACGGATGCGGTGATAGATGATAAGCGATAGCCCGACGCAGAGTGGTATGGACCACAGGGCCGGATGCAGCGCCAGCGATGGGGCGAGGCGTATCGAGCCAAACGCGAGGAACGCGGTGTAGACGGAGATCCCTGCGCCGACCAGCGCCTTCAGATGCTCCTTCATCCACTGCACCGGGCTGGGGTTGCGTGCATAGATGAAGCGGAGGTTGGTCACGCCCGTCGCCAGGCCGACGATCGAAAGGCCGATCATCAATGGCTGACCTATCAGCACTCCCTCCCATGCGCAGGCCGCAGCAGCCAGGAGGACGAGGTACTGCAGTCCAATATTGAGAACAGTCCGGTTGGCGGCCAGGTCGCGCCTGTTCGTTACGCACAGCCATCCGTACCAGCCAAGGTTGACCGTAAGAATGCCATTGTGAAGCATCAGCCAGCCGAAGATCCCGCGGACAAAAGGCTCGTCGAACCTGCCCACGAGATGAGGGTGCACGCCCATTGGATCATAGAGTGTCAGCAGGCTCATCGCGATCGCGAAGGAGCCCGTAAGCAAAACGCACCGTGTGAAGATGCGGCCCCACATGCGGTGATTGACGCCGCCTTTTCGTCCCAGGACAGGCACCCAGAACGCCAGGGCCGCAGCAGATCCTGTAATTACATGCACGAAGATGAGGCCGTGGAATATTGCCAGCTCCATCCCGTGCTTCTCCGTCCAGCAGTCGTTGTGACTATCGCATTGGACTATCTCTCTGTAAAGTTATGTGTACACCTTCGAGGTCAGAGGTGCGCGTCAAACGATGCAGGCTGTGGCTGGAATTCCTGACGCAGGGCGAGGGCTCTATGCGCCGCCTAGGCCGGTGGCGCGACCTGCGTTGCTGGCGCTGCTGCGTGTCGCTCTGCGCGGTGATGGCGATCTTCTCAGCCTGCTCCCAGCCAACGCCTATCGGATGGAGATAGGGCCCCTCGGTTACTCGCGCCGCTCCATCCTGATCGTCAATCGCCCGGATCAGGTGCGCCGTGTCCTGTCTGATCCAGAAGGCATCTTTCCCAAGAGCGATCTCATGGTCGCAGCGCTGGCGCCGCTGATCGGCGATTCGCTCTTTGTGTCCTCAGGCGACACCTGGCGCCGCCAGCGGCGGATGATCGATCCTGCATTCACGATGATGCGGGTCAACCGCGCCTTCCCCTCGATGCTTGAGGGCGCTCAGGCCTGTCAGCAAACCTTCGATGCCCATGCAAGAGATGGCGTGACTTTCTCGCTTGATCTCGCGATGAGCCATCTCACGGCCGATATCATTTGCCGCACAGTTTTCAGCGCCAGCCTTGAAACGAGGGCGGCCCATGAGGTCTTCGCAGCCTTCACGACGTTCGAACGCAGCGTCGCTCAGGTGGAGATCCGTCGCCTGATAATGGACCGGGCCTGGACGAGTGTCCCGCAGCGCGATGACGTCCTCGCAGCCTGCGATACAATTCGGCGGCACCTCGGCGATTTGCTGGATACACATCTTGGTCCAGACGGCGCGCGGTTTGATGACATTGCCTCCTCGGTGATCGCAGCGCGCGACGACTTCACCCGCACGGCCTTCAATCGCGAGGAGCTCATCGATCAGCTGGGCGTGCTGTTCCTTGCGGGCCATGAGACGAGCGCGAGTGCGCTCACCTGGGCTTTCTTCCTGCTGGCTGAGCAACCCGACCTCGTCGCGCGCGTGCGTGCGGAGATCCGCAAGGTGGCGGGCGATGACGAGCCGCTCACCATAGAGGCCACCAGACACCTGCCCCTGACCCGCAATGTCTTTCGTGAAACGCTTAGGCTCTATCCCCCGATCACCTTCCTCCCGCGGGTCGCGATCGCTCCCACAACCATCGGGCGACATCAGGTTCGCCGCGGCGCGCTCGTCATGGTTGCGCCTTGGGTATTGCATCGCCACGCAAGCTACTGGCGCAACCCGCATGTCTTCGATCCGGATCGCTTCCTGCCGGAGCGCGAGGCCGAGCTGACCTCAGGCGCCTATATTCCGTTTGGCCTTGGTCCCCGCGTCTGCGCGGGCGCAGCCTTTGCTCAGACCGAGGCGGTGCTGTTAATTGCTGAAATGTTTCGCCGCTTTGATTTCCATGTTGTCGATCCAGCGCGCGTGCGTCCAGCGGCGCGCCTGACGACCCGTCCAACCGAACAGATCATGATGCGCGTGGCTCGCGTAGGCGCATGACCACAGTGCTGCTCACGCTCGGCCGCCTTCCCAAGGCGCTTGACCTGGCGCGCGGTTTCAGTCGCGCAGGATCTCGCGTAATCGTGGCCGATCCCTTTGGCTGGACGCTGACGGGCGCATCTCGCCATGTCGCCCGCGAGTTCGCCGTGCCCCCGCCGAGCAAGGGCTCTGCTGCATATCTAGCCGCCCTCGCGGAGATCGTCGCACGCGAAAGCGTCGATCTCGTTGTGCCTGTCTCCGAGGAGACGATGCATGTCGCCTTCCTGCCTGACCTGCTCGGTGGGTGCGCGCGCGTATTCACCATGCCACCCGACCGCGTGCTCGCGGTGCACAACAAGGCCGGCTTTGTCAGCGTCGCGACAGCTATGGGTCTGGCCACGCCAGAAACCTGCATGCTCGGCACACCCGAGGCGCAAGCGCTGGCGGCTGCGGACGCCGTGGTCGTGAAGCCGGTCTTCTCGTGCTCGGGACGTGGTGTGCGCATCCTGAGTCAAGGCGCTGCCCTGCCGGATGCTGATCCATCGACGCCGGCCATTGTGCAGCGTTTCATCGCGGGCCGTGAGCACAGCAGCTGCACGATCGCGCATGAAGGCCGGGTCGTCTCCACGATGATCTATCGTGGCACTGTCATGTCAGGATCTGTCGCGATCGCGTTCGAGCGGGTCGAGGCGCCGGCGATCGAGCGCTGGATCGAAATCTTTGTCCGCGCATCGGGCTGGACAGGATTTATCTCCTTCGATTTCATTGTCGACGCCGATGACTGCGTGTTTGGCATCGAATGCAACCCACGAACAACGAGCGGACTTCACTTCTGGCGGCCCGAAGACGTCGCTCGCGCCGTGCTCAGCCCGCAGACGAGCCCGCCAGTCGGAGTGCGTCGGCACAGCAACCTGCAGCAATTCTACTCCTGCCTTACCGAAACACAGATGGCGATGTTTCGCGGCCGAGGCTTCCTTCACCGGCTGGGTCGGCTCGTTGGCACGCGGGATGTCACATGGGACTGGCGCGACCCATGGCCATTCCTGAGCATGACCCTGACATCCTGGCCGATCATCCGCATGGCAGTTTCTCAGGGCGTCAGCTTCGGGGAGGCGGCAACGCATGACGTTGGCTGGTACGAACAGGCCGCCAACGCGCCCGATGCTCAGCCGTCGTGATCGCGACAGCGGTGGCGACATGCGCGGTGCGATCGTCGATGTCCGGTAGGGCGACGCAATTTCGAGGCCTGCACGGAAAGGTCAAGCATCGCCCTATAAGGTCCGTGGATTGCGCCGTAACGCTCGCGCGTTGGTTGTGGGCGGGGTTCTCTGCAAGCGCCCCCACGGCGCTTTCCGACATAGCGCTTGCGCGGACAAGAGACAGGCAATTAGTCTCCGAGAATGTTGGATGCTGACCCGGTTGGGGCCCTCGCGAATTTCGATCCAGGCATGTCCCTGTGCGCGCTGGTCGTTGCGGACTGGGCTTTGGCCCTGCAGCGGGGACCAACCGGCCGGCGTGGTGATGCTCGCCGGCTATCGTCTCGACGCCCACGTTACCACCTGCGCTGGTCTGTCGAGCGCGCTGTCCTGCGCCCATCCTGTTGAGCCGGAGCCGCTACATGCGTCCCAACGTACGCAAACCCGAACGTGCGACGCCTGCTGACCTGGCGACTTGCCGGCAGATGATCCGCACTGGTTCTCGCTCATTCTTTGTCGCGTCGCTGCTCCTGCCTGATGCTGTACGTGGAGGAGCCTACGCCCTCTATGCATTCTGCCGTCTGTCGGATGACACCATCGACGTGGACCATGGCGGCGAAGCGGGAATCGCGCGGCTCGCCGCTCGCCTCGATGCAATTTACGCTGGCGAGCCGGCTGACGCCGCAGTCGACAGGGCGCTGTTCGACGCTGTCGATCAGTACGCGCTGCCGCGTGCGCCGTTCGACGCCCTTCTGGAGGGCATGGCGTGGGATGCCTCCGGGCGGGAATATGAAACGATCGAGGAGGTATATGACTATGCGGCGCGCGTCGCAGGCGCGGTCGGCGCGATGATGGCGACGCTGATGCGGACGCGTTCGCCGGAGATGGTTGCGCGGGCGTGCGATCTGGGCGTGGCCATGCAGCTGACGAACATTGCGCGGGATGTCGGTGAGGATGCGCGCAATGGACGTCTGTATCTCCCTCGCGCCTGGATGCGCGAGGCTGGCCTTGACCCCGTTTCGTGGCTCGCGCGTCCGGAGTTCAATCCCCAGGTCGCAGGGGTCGTGGAGCGCGTGCTTGAGCTCGCCCTTCAGCTCTACCAGCGCGCCGATCTCGGCATCGCTGGGTTGCCGCGCGCCTATCGCCCCGCGATCCGCGCGGCGAGGCTTCTTTATGCCGATATTGGCGCCCGCGTTGCAATGCGCGGTCATGACTCCGTGTCCAGCAGAGCCATTGTGCCGACGTCTCGCAAGTTGCAGCTCCTGATGAAAGCGCTGACACGCTCATGGCGGGCCCCGCCAGGCGCTGAGCTGGCGGCGCCTGCGCTGCCGCAGACCCAGTTTCTGGTTGATGCCGTTGTCGCCGGAACTGGCGTGCATGATGAGCAGGATTCAGCTCCGGGCCTGCAGCACGATATCAGGTGGGTGATCGAGTTGTTTGCGGCGCTCGACGAGCGGCCCCGACGCTTGACCTGAAGTGTGACTTGTTGCTGGCTTTCATGTCGCTTGCGCCGGGTTGCGGTGTCGGGCGCGCGTCGCCGCCGTCAGGGCTTCAAAGCGTTGCAGCGGCGTGTCTTGCCGAAGGCTATCCAGCCGCAGTCAACGCCCTCCGGCGAGGCGGGGCATGCGAAAGGGAAGCATGGCGCGCACGACGGGATTGCTGAGCCGATCCAGTGACAGCGTCTCGTGCATGATGTCTGCCGGCGCGCCGTCGACTTGTCCTGCAAGATGCGATCGGGCGTAGAACGGGGCATCCTCGAGCACACGCACAAGCCTTGGCTCCATTCCGCGATCGCCGCGAGCCGTGGGCTGCATCCGCCAGAAGGTTTTCGGCATCCTGGTCAGCGGCGGGGCGTGGATGGCGGTATCTTCGCCGGTTGAATCGAATTTCAGCGCGAGGGATCGTTGTTCGCCATTCCGGAGCGTGACGTCATAGTAGACGATTGTCGCATCGTCGGCGACGTGGGAACGCGACCAGTCCCAGGAACGGAACCTGCGTTCGAGTGGTTCGTCGCCGCAGTTGCTGTCGAAATAGCCCTCTCCATTCCAGGATGTACCGTCTTCGAACTTCACTGCGATGCGTCCACGTGGAGCGATTGGTCGCCATGCATGGCGGGCTTCTGCGTCCAGCGCGAACGTCTGGCCCGCGAGATAGTAGGGATGCAGCGTCACTGTCCCGCGGAGTCGGGAGGGTAGGGGGGCTGTCCACTCGTCGACGTTGATGCGAAGTGTTTCGCTCTCCCAGCTCATGCTGCTGCGGCTGATCGCGATCCTGTCCGAGTCGCGATCGAGGCTCCTGTGACCGCGTTCGGTCATAGCCCAACGATTTCCCCTGACCGAATAGAGTGCGACATTCATGGCGCAATGGTTTTCGGGATGCCGCCACCCAGACCATGCGTAGTAGGGCGAGAAAACACTGCCGATGAAGGCGATGATTGTGAGACCATGCTGTTTGTCTTCGCTGAGCGCGTCGATGTACCACCAGGCATAGCCGCCTGATCCGACCGGAATGTCGAAGCGCGGTGCAGGAAGTCTGTTGCCAGGAGCAGGCGCACGCCAGTGAGATCCCGGCCCGCCGGTTTCGTTCAGGAACTCCGTCGACTTAACGGCGCCGGCGGTTGGTTGGTCGTTCATGCCGAACGCCTCGCCTTCGACACGGGAAGCTGCGCGTCCGTTCGCATGAGTGCTGGTCGTCTTCTCCCCGCCTGCGCCATGTCCAGTTCACACTCGCGCAGGTGGCT
>JBBAUA010000001.1:201246-238254 GCA_040398465.1 Hyphomonadaceae bacterium
GCCCGGTGCATTGGCGGTCGCCAGTTCCTGAAGTCCGCCACCCTGAAGGGTGGCGCTGTCGTTGATCATGGATTCCTCAAGGTCGATTGACTGGACGCTAGCATGTGTCCAATCTGTCGGACATAGGTCGGGGTGTGCCCGATCGACAAGTCCGGGAGACCGTCATGACGCTACCTGCGCGTGTCGAAGCAGCGCTAAAGGCCGCAATCGACAGGGCAGACACGCCCAGCGCACCTCCCGGATTGATCAAGGCGCTTCGCTACGCGGTTTTCCCGGGCGGAGCTCGCGTGCGCCCGATGCTGTGCCTGGCTGTCGCGCGCGCCTGCGGCGACGACCGTCCCGAGATATCGGACGCGACGGCAGCCGCCGTCGAGCTCCTTCACTGCGCGTCCCTGGTTCACGACGATCTTCCATGTTTTGACAATGCCGGCTTCCGTCGCGGTAAGGTATCGGTCCACGCCGCGCATGGCGAACCACTTGCCTTGCTTGCAGGCGACGCGTTGATCGTGATGGCCTTTGAGCGTCTGGCCGTCGTTGGGGCAGCTGAACCTGGTCGGATCGCGCCATTGATCGAGGCAATCGCCCGGGGCGTTGGCGCCCCCGCCGGGATTACCGCAGGCCAAGCATGGGAAAGCGAGTCCGTCGCTCCGCTCGAAATCTATCACCAAGCAAAGACAGGCGCCCTGTTTGTGGCGGCGACGACGTCCGGGGCGATTGCTGCGGGGTCGGACGGAACGCCGTGGCGGTTCCTCGGGGAAACCCTCGGCGCCGCCTATCAGGTCGCTGACGACCTGATGGATGCGGTCCAGTCTGGGCTCTGCGACAAGCCGGTGGGCCAGGACGCCCTTTTGCAGCGTCCAAATGTGGTCGCCGAGCGCGGTGTCCAGGGCGCGCTTGCAAAACTGGACGATCTGGTGGAGCAGGCCGTAGCCTCGGTCCCCGACTGCGAGGGTGCTCAGGAAATGCGTGATCTGGTGAGGATGACTGCGATGCGCCTTGCCCCCAAACAGCTGTCACGCAGTGCCGCGTAGGCGCCTGTGAGTAACTGGCGCGCGCGGTGGATCGCGTGGCGCAATGCACGCATCTCGGATCCGCGATTTCAGAGATTTGCCGCAGATTTCCCGCTGACCCGGGCTGTCGCCCACAGCCGCGCGCGAGGCCTGTTCGACGTGGTCGCTGGCTTCGTTTATTCGCAGGTCCTGACCGCCTGCATCGAACTCGACTTGCTCAACGCGCTCAAGGCCGGGCCGCGTGAGGTTGCCGATCTGGCGACCGCGCTGAACGTCCCGCCAAGCGAGATGGCGCGCCTGCTCCGCGCGGCATCGGCACTCGATCTCGTTGAGCCGATCGGAGAGCAGTACGCCCTCGGCGCTCAAGGCGCGGCGCTCCTTGGCAATTCGGGCCTGGCCGAGATGATCCGGCATCACGACAGGCTGTATGCTGACCTCCAGGATCCAGTGGCGCTCCTCAGGCGTGGCAGAGGCGAGCACCTCGCGGGCTACTGGCCGTACGCAACCGCTCAAGACCCGGAAAATACTGGAGAATTGGAAGTTTCTGCGTACTCAGCCCTGATGGCGGCGACGCAGCCCGCAGTCGCGGCCGACATCCTCGCCGCCTATCCGATGCGTGGCCACCGGACGATCATGGACGTCGGCGGCGGGCAGGGCGCCTTCCTGTCGGCCGTTGCCTCGCGTTGGTCGCATCTGAACCTCCACCTTTTCGATCTGCCCGCTGTTGTGGAGCGCGCCCGGAAGGTTCTCGCGCCGCTTGCTTCACGCACGACGTTCAGCGGCGGCAGCTTCCTGTCGGATTCCCTTCCGCACGGTGCAGACCTGATCACGCTCGTCCGGATCCTTCACGATCATGACGACGACGGCCTGAGGAAGATACTGTCGTCCGCACGCGCAGCCCTCGCTCCTGGCGGCCGGCTGTTGATCGCAGAGCCGATGTCAGACGCGCGGGGCACGGACCGCGTCGGCGACGCCTATTTCGGCCTGTACCTTCTGGCCATGGGCCGCGGACAGGCCAGAACGCCATCGCAGGTCGCGGGCTTCGTGGCGCAGAGTGGCTTTAGCCGCTCGCGAATGCTGCGCGTGCGAACGCCCGGGCTGCTTCGCGTGATGATCGCCGAGCCATGATCTGCAGGCCTCCGAAGTAGCGGCGTTAGCGGCCCCCGGGTGATTCCGCCGGCCGGTCCCATTTCCAGCCCCGGGTTGGTCGGCGTTACCTAACGTCGTCCATCCCACCAGCAAACTTTCGTCGACAAACCCAGCAAACACGACCGGTTACGCATCCCTAAATGCGTCAGGAACAATTGACACCTTAGGGCGTCCACGTAAGCTTACACTGTGCCAGCGCGATGAAGTTGCGCGTGGCGCGGGTGGAAGTGGGAGACCCGATGCAGACTGTCGCTGTTGTCCTGGATGGTCCTCAACAGATCGCTGTGCGCAGCCTTGCGCTCAATGCTGTGCAAGACGACGACGTCGTGATCGATGTCTCGTGGAGCGGGATCAGCACCGGAACCGAGCGGTTGCTCTGGACCGGTCGGATGCCGCCATTTCCCGGTATGGGTTACCCGCTCGTGCCTGGCTATGAGTCAGTCGGCCGCGTGGTCGATGCCGGCGCCAAGGCGACCCACCGCATCGGCGAGAACGTCTTCATACCCGGGGCCACATGCTACAAGGATGCACGCGGCCTCTTCGGAGGCGCAGCGCGGACGCTGATCGCGCCAGGCTCACGGGCGACCGCGGTCCCCGAAAATCTCGGCTCGCAAGCCGTCCTGATTGCGCTGGCGGCAACCGCTTATCACGCCCTCGATGGCGGCGCTCCGCCTGATCTGATTGTGGGTCATGGCGTACTCGGCCGCCTGCTCGCACGCATCACGGTCGCGATCGGAGCGCCAGCGCCGACCGTGTGGGAAACGAATGCCCAGCGGCGTTCGGGCGGCGTTGGCTACGAAGTCCTGCACCCTGATGAAGACCCGCGCACCGACTACGCGACGATCTACGACGCCAGTGGCGCGGGCTCACAACTGGATTCCTTCGTGAAGCGGCTGGCGAAACGCGGCGAGATCGTCCTCGCCGGCTTCTATGAAGACCGCTTGTCATTCTCCTTCGTCCCGACATTCCTGCGCGAGGCGCGCTTCCGCGTCGCCGCCGAATGGAAGCCGGAAGACCTGCGGGCGATCAGCGCGATGCTGCGGCTCGGCAGCCTGTCGCTGGACGATCTCGTCACGCACGAACGGACGCCCGAAAAAGCCGACGACGCCTACGCCACCGCGTTCACGGACAGCGCGTGCCTAAAAATGGTCCTCGATTGGAGACACTGCGCATGAGCGTGACGCTGCTGGACAATCGGGCTCTGCGCAGGGAAGCGGCCATCGAGCCGGATCCCGTGCCAACCGGCGAAGTCACGAAGGAAACGCAGATCATCGCCATCTACGGCAAGGGCGGCAGCGGCAAGAGCTTCGCGCTCGCCAACCTCAGCTACATGATGGCCCAGCAGGGCAAGCGCGTCCTGCTGATCGGTTGCGATCCCAAGTCGGACACCACCTCTCTGCTGTTCGGCGGCAAGGCCTGCCCAACCATCATCGAGACATCGTCGCGCAAGAAAGCGGCCGGTGACGAAGTGCGCATCGAGGACGTGTGCTTCCAGCGTGACGGCGTCTTCGCGATGGAGCTGGGCGGGCCTGAAGTTGGCCGGGGCTGCGGCGGACGCGGCATCATTCACGGTTTCGAACTGCTCGAGAAACTCGGCTTCCACGACTGGGGCTTCGACTACGTCCTGCTCGACTTCCTGGGGGATGTGGTCTGCGGCGGCTTCGGCCTGCCGATTGCGCGCGACATGTGCCAGAAGGTCATCGTCGTCGGCTCGAACGACCTGCAATCGCTCTACGTCGCCAACAATGTCTGCTCGGCGGTGGAATACTTCCGCAAGCTGGGCGGCAATGTCGGCGTCGCCGGCATGCTCATCAACAAGGATGACGGCACGGGCGAGGCGGCTGCCTTCGCCGCGTCTGTCGGCATCCCCGTCCTGTGCGCCATTCCGGCTGACGAGGACATCCGCCGCAAGTCTGCAAACTATCAGATCATCGGCACGCCCGGCGATCGCTGGGGCCCGATGTTCGAGGGCCTCGCCGCTAACGTCGCGACCGCGCCACCGGTGCGCCCGACGCCGCTGACGCAGGACCAGCTGCTCGGTCTCTTCAAGTCCGACCAGGTCGGTGGCGGCGTTGTCCTCAAGCCGGCCACCCAGGCCGACATGCGCGGCGCGACCTACGTCGAGAAGCCCACCCTCGAAGTCATCTATGACGCGGTATGATGCATGATTGACCGCGATCCCTCAGAAGCGCCACACGACGCCCCCGGCTACGAGGCCACCGACGTCGCCAGCGCCAGCGTTCCTGCTGAGGGCTCCGGCTGTCACGCAGGCGCCGAAGAACTTCACAAGGCCGCCGCCAGCGCCGGCAAGTCCGAAGTGCTGGAGCGTTACGCGAAGGACTATCCGAAAGGCCCGCACGACCAGCCGCAGAGCATGTGTCCCGCCTTCGGAAGCCTGCGCGTGGGCCTGCGCATGCGGCGCACGGCGACAATCCTGTCGGGCTCGGCCTGCTGCGTCTATGGCCTGACCTTCACGTCGCATTTCTATGGTGCGCGGCGCTCGGTCGGCTACGTGCCCTTCAACTCCGAAACGCTGGTGACCGGAAAGCTCTTCGAGGACATCCGCGAAGCGGTATTCAAGCTGGCTGACCCGGAACTCTACGACACCATCATCATCACCAATCTCTGCGTGCCGACCGCCTCAGGCGTTCCGCTTCAGTTGCTCCCCAAGGAGATCAACGGCGTGCGCATCATCGGCATCGACGTCCCGGGCTTCGGCGTGCCGACGCATGCCGAGGCGAAAGACGTCCTCGCCGGCGCCATGCTGAAATACGCCCGCAACGAAGCAGAGCAGGGCCCGGTCGCCGCGCCGCGCGAACGCGCCTCAATGCCAACTGTCACGCTGCTCGGCGAAATGTTCCCGGCCGATCCCGTGGGCATCGGCATGATGCTGGCCCCCATGGGTCTCGCCGCCGGTCCCGTGGTCCCGACACGCGAATGGCGCGAGCTTTACAGCGCCCTCGATTGCGCCGTCGTCGCCGCCATCCATCCCTTCTACACCGCCTCTGTCCGCGAGTTCGAAGCGGCTGGCCGCAAGGTCATTGGCTCCGCGCCTGTCGGGCGTGATGGCACGGCCGCCTGGCTCGACGCCATCGGCGCGGCCTGCGGCGTGGCGCAGGAGAAGATCGACACCGCCAAGAACAAGATCCTGCCCGCCATCACGGGCGCACTCGCCGGGTCGCCGATCAAAGGCCGGGTGACGGTCTCCGGCTATGAAGGGTCCGAGCTTCTCGTCGCGCGCCTGCTGATCGAGAGCGGCGCGGACGTGCCCTATGTCGGCACGGCTTGCCCCCGCACGCCATGGTCCGAGCCTGATCGCGAGTGGCTAGAATCCAAAGGCGTCCGCATCCAGTACCGCGCCTCGCTGGAACAGGACATTGCGGCGATCCACGAGTTCGGACCCGATCTCGCGATCGGCACGACGCCGGTGGTCCAGCATGCCAAGGAGCGGTCGATCCCGTCTCTCTACTTCACCAACCTCATATCCGCCCGTCCCCTCATGGGCCCCGCCGGCGCGGGCTCCCTGGCGACGGTCGTGAACGCAGCGCTTGCAAACAAGGGTCGCTTCGACCGCATGACGGAGTTTTTCGAAGGCGTCGGAACCGGTCATGCCGCTGGCGTCTGGGAGGACACCCCGCAGGATCGCCCCGAGTTCAAGGCGCGCTACGCCAAGACGATGGCTGCCTCGCGTGCGGCTGAGGAGGCGGTGGGCACATGACGCTCATCTTCGATCATGATCGCGCCGGCGGCTACTGGGGCGCCGTCTACGCCTTCACCGCGGTGAAGGGGCTGCAGGTCATCATCGATGGACCGGTGGGTTGCGAGAACCTGCCAGTCACGTCGGTGCTCCACTACACGGACGGCTTGCCGCCACACGAGCTTCCGATCGTCGTGACGGGTCTGGGCGAGGAAGAACTAGGGAAGACCGGCACCGAAGGCGCAATGAAGCGCGCCTGGAAAACGCTGGATCGCGATCTGCCTGCAGTCGTCGTGACCGGATCGATCTCAGAGATGATCGGTGGGGGCGTGACGCCTGAGGGCACCAACATCCAGCGCTTCCTGCCGCGCACGATCGACGAGGATCAATGGCAGAGCGCGAACCGCGCGCTCACCTGGCTGTGGACGCAGTTCGGGACGAAGAAGGTGCCCAAGCTGAAGCCGCGCAAGGAGGGCGAGAAGCCCAAGGTCAATATCATCGGCCCGATGTATGGCATGTTCAACCTGCCGTCCGACCTCGCCGAAATCCGCCGCCTGATCGAAGGCATTGGCGCGCAAGTGAACATGGTCTTTCCGCTCGGCAGCCACCTGGCCGACGTCAAGCAGCTGCCGCTCGCCGAAGTGAATGTGTGCATGTACCGCGAGTTCGGCCGGCAGCTATGCGAGACGCTGGAGCGGCCCTATCTCCAGGCGCCAATCGGGCTGGAATCGACAACACTCTTCCTCCGCAAGCTCGGTGAACTGACCGGCCTTGACCCTGAGCCCTTCATCACCCGCGAGAAACACACGACGATCAAGCCGGTCTGGGATCTCTGGCGCTCCGTAACGCAGGACTTCTTCGGCACAGCCAGCTTCGCCATTGTCGCGAACGAAACCTACGCCCGCGGCGTGCGCAATTTCCTGGAGAACGACCTCGGCCTGCCGTGCACCTTCTCCTTCTCGCGCACCGCCGGGATCAAGCCCGACAACGTCGCGGTGCGCGAGGCCATACGCACGACGCCGCCCCTCGTAATGTTCGGCAGCGTCAATGAGCGGATGTACATGGCCGAGCTCGGCTCGCGCGCTTGCTACATCCCGGCGTCCTTCCCCGGCGCCGTCATCCGCCGCCACACCGGCACGCCGTTCATGGGCTATGCTGGCGCGACCTACCTGGTGCAGGAAGTCTGCAATGCGCTGTTCGATGCGCTCTTCCATATCCTTCCACTCGCCGGTCAGATGGACAAGATCGAGGCGACGCCGGCGCGCTCGCACGTAGAAGTCGCGTGGGACAACGATGCCAAGGCGGCGTTCGACAAGATCATCGACGCGCAACCGGTTCTGGTCCGCATTTCCGCGGCCAAGCGACTGCGCGATGCGGCCGAACGCATCGCACGTGCGGATGGCGCAGACCTTGTGACGTCTGCGCGCCTCACGCGGGCGGGCGCGACGATATTCGAAGGGGCGCCCGCATGAGGCGCTTGCCCCTTCATACAAACACAGCCTGGGCGCCTGTCGCCTCTGGTCATCAGATTGGATCTGGCCTTGCCGTGCCAGGTAACTCGTCGTGCTGGCAACAGTACGGCAGACCCAGCGCCACTTCGGTGGTTCTGGCTTTTCGGCAAACTAAGAACCGGAGGACTTTATGTCAGAAAAAGACGCCCGAACAGGGACACTATCCGGCCTGACAGGGGCTGAGGCGAAGGAGTTCCACAATGCATATATGGGGAGCTTCCTTCTCTTCGTTCTCGTCGCCGTCGGCGCTCACATTCTCGTCTGGATGTGGCGGCCGTGGTTTCCGGCCGTAGGCGGTTACAGCGAAGTGAGTGACGGAATCGAAATGGCCCGCCAGATGGCTTCGGCCTATCTCGCATAAGGGAGACGAATACATGTGGCGCATTTGGCTACTTTTTGATCCGCGGCGCGTGTTGATCGGGAATGCTATTTTCCTGTTCACACTCGCGATCATTCTGCACTTCATCATGCTCAGCACTGACCGCTTCAACTGGATCGAAGGACCCGGCGCTGCGCCGGTGGTTTCAATCGAGCAAACGGTTGGGTCGCCGGACGCGCCCGTCTAAGGACGCGCTTCGGCAGCCCGAACGGGCATGCAAGGCCAGCGGGCGCGATCGGTGAACACCGGTTGCGCTTGTTGCGCCCATCACAAACGGCCGCAAGGCATCCCTTGCGGACAGACCGGAGCACTTAGCGGTGGCCCTACTCAGTTTTGAACGAAAATATCGCGTGCGCGGTGGGACGTTGATCGGCGGAGATCTGTTCGATTTCTGGGTCGGTCCCTTTTATGTGGGCTTCTTCGGCGTCACGACCATCTTCTTCGCGACGCTGGGCACCGCAATGATCGTGTACGGAGCAGCGATCGGCCCGACATGGAATGTCTGGCTCATCAGTATCAACCCTCCTGACGCCAGTTACGGCCTTGGGCTCGCGCCTCTGAAGGAGGGAGGTATCTGGCAGGTTGTCACAATCTGCGCGATCGGCGCCTTTGTATCCTGGGCGCTTCGACAGGTGGAAATCTCGCGCAAGCTCGGCATCGGCCTTCACGTGCCGTTCGCCTTCTCTTTCGCCATCGGCGCTTACATCACGCTGGTCGTCATTCGCCCCGTCCTTCTCGGATCATGGGCCAACGGCTTCCCGTATGGCATTTTCAGCCACCTCGATTGGGTGTCGAACACCGGGTATCAGTACCTGAACTTCCACTACAATCCCGCGCACATGATCGCCATCACGTTCTTCTTCACGACGTGCTTTGCGCTCTCGCTCCACGGCTCGCTGATCCTTTCGGCGACCAATCCTGGAAAGGGTGAGGTCGTTAAACAGCCAGAGCATGAAGACCAGTTCTTCCGTGAGGTGATGGCCTATTCGATCGGTACGCTCGGCATCCACCGACTGGGTCTGTTTCTTGCCCTGGCCGCCGTCTTCTTCAGCGCGGTCTGCATGATCATCAGCGGTCCGATGTGGACGCTTGGATGGCCGGAATGGTGGGACTGGTGGCTCGACCTCCCGATCTGGGCCGCTTCATCTGGAGCCGCGACATGAGCAACTACCAGAACATCTTTACACAGGTTCAGGTCCGAGGGCCGTTCGAGGAAGGGACGCCGCTGCCGCGGGACTACAAGTCGCCTCCAAGCGGCGCCTTCTTCTCGTGGCTGCTGGGCAAGATCGGAAATGCTCAGGTCGGGCCCCTGCACCTCGGTTTCACCGGTGTCGCAGCCCTCTTCTGCGGCTTCATCGCGATCGAGATCATCGGTCTCAACATGTGGGCCTCGGTCGGATGGGATCCGATCGAATTCGTCCGCCAGCTGCCCTGGCTGGCGCTCGAGCCCCCGCCGCCGGAGCAGGGACTGAACATCATGCCTCCGCTCGCCGAAGGCGGGTGGTATCTGATGGCCGGCTTCTTCCTGACGACGTCGCTCATCCTGTGGTGGGTCCGCACCTACAATCGCGCAAAGGCCCTCGGTCTCGGCACGCACGTGGCATGGGCCTTTGCTTCCGCTATCTGGCTCTACCTGGTGCTGGGCTTCATCCGCCCGATCCTGATGGGCAGCTGGAGCGAGGCGGTGCCATTCGGCATCTTCCCGCACCTTGACTGGACCGGCTCGTTCTCGATCACCTATGGCAACCTCTTCTACAACCCGTTCCACGCGCTCTCGATCGCCTTCCTCTATGGATCGGCGCTCCTGTTCGCGATGCACGGCGCGACCGTTCTCGCCATCAGCCGTTACGGCGGCGAGCGCGAGATCGAACAGATCACTGATCGCGGCACGGCGTTCGAGCGTGGCGCTCTCTTCTGGCGCTGGACCATGGGCTTCAACGCGACGGCGGAATCGATCCACCGCTGGGCGTGGTGGTTCGCGGTGCTCACCACGCTCACGGGCGGCATCGGCATCCTGCTGACAGGGACGGCAGTCCCCAACTGGTACGACTGGGCTGTCGAGCACAACTTTGCGCCAGGCTACGAGACGAGCTCGACTTATGTCGGCACGCCTCTGCCGATCCCGGACGCGCCGCCGATCGCGCCGGACCTGCCGGGCGCTGGCGACTTGGAGCCGACGCAACCGGATGGAGCGGTCATTCCCGCTCCGGATTCGACCGTTACGGACACGCCTATCGAGGGCACAGCGCCTTCAGTGCCGCCGGAAAACGGGCCAGCGCCGTCTGAACCCAACTGATTGAAGTTGGGTACAAGGTCGGACTGAATGTAGAATGCGGCCGGAAGGAAACTTCCGGCCGCTTTTCCATGGGGCGCAGAAAGCGCTCGGGGCGTTGGCCGGGCGGGGACGTCTGGTTGTATCCAGGGCCCGGCGCGGGCCGATCCGGCAGTAGCCTTGGGCAGGGTCATCTTTCTGCAAGTGCGGCCCGGCTTGTCATTCCGGTCGAAGCGCGCAACGGGCAGGGCCGGGAGCATTCTTCCGCTCTCGCTGTCTCATGAGGGTTCACAGGTAGCGCTGGTCTTGCCCGGAACGATCCCGGGGCGCTATCCGAAGCCAACGTGTTGCAGGTCTGAACGGCCCGGCCTTGGTTCGCGGCGCTACCTCGCGTACGCGATCAGCGAGTTGGACGCGCCGCGAGCTTCTGGAAGCCCGGCTTGCTAGAGGCCAAGCTCGCTCCATCGCTCCAGATAAATCCGGAACCAGGGCGCATACGTCTCCGCATTGATCCGCACGTCCCGGCTCAGCTCTTCAACGCTGGCCCATCGCGTCTCCAGAACCTCGGAAGCATCCGGCCGGATCTCGATCGTCGGTGCAGCTTCGCCGCGGAAGATGTGCACCCGCTCATGCTCCCACAGGCCATCAGTCACGCGCGCCTTGTACTCGACGATGTTGCAGGCCTCGAGCGGCAAGACAATGCCGAGTTCTTCCCGCAGCCGTCGCACCGCGCTGTCCGCCGGCGCCTCGCCCCAATGCGGATGCGAGCAGCAGGTGTTGGCCCACATCCCGCCGCAGTGATACTTCGCAAGCGCGCGTCGCTGCAGGAGCAGCTTCTCGCCCGACATCACAAACACCGACACCGCAAGGTGCAGCGCGGCGTGACGATGCGCGTCCATCTTGTCGATCGGATAAAGTGCGCCATCCGCGGCGATACCCGGAATCACGCCAGCCTTGGTCACGCCTTCAGCCGGCGCCATCGTCATGCGTGCGGCGCTGCTCACGCCGCAACTGCGGAACGGCTGAGCGCGCACTGCGACCACAGCTCCGACAGAGCCGCAACAAGCCGGTCGATGTCCTGGTCCGTATGAAGCGGCGAGGGTGTGATCCGCAACCGCTCGGTGCCGCGCGGCACGGTCGGGTAGTTGATCGGCTGGATATAGATGCCGTACCGGTCGAGCAGCCAGTCGCTGATCTGCTTGCACTTCACCGCATCCTTCACCATGACCGGGATGATGTGGCTCGGATTTTCGAGACATGGAATGCCGCACGCTTCAAGCCTGCGCCGAACCCTGGCGACACGCTCCTGGTGACGCATCCGCTCGATCTGGCTTTCCTTCAGATGCTGGATGCTCGCAAGCGCGCCGGCCGCCACGGCCGGGGGCAGGGCCGTCGTGAAGATGAAGCCCGAAGCAAAGCTGCGCACGAAATCACACATTGCTGCGGACCCGGCGATGTACCCCCCGAACACGCCGAACGCCTTGCCCAGCGTGCCCTCGATGACGGTGAGCCGGTCCATGAGCCCTTCACGTTCGGCGATGCCGCCGCCGCGCGGCCCGTACAGCCCCACGCCATGAACTTCGTCCAGATAGGTCATCGCATTGTGTTTCTCGGCGACATCGCAGAGCTCAGCGATCGGCGCGATATCGCCGTCCATCGAGTACACCGACTCGAATGCAACCAGCTTCGGCCGCGCCGGATCAAGCAGCGCCAGTTTGCGATCCAGGTCGGCCGGATCGTTATGCCTGAAGATGATCCGCTCTGCCCCACTGTGGCGAATGCCCTCAATCATCGATGCGTGGTTGCCGGCATCCGACAGCACTGCACAGTTCGGCAGCTTTCCAGCCAACGTGCCAAGCGCCGCCCAGTTGGACACGTAGCCCGACGTGAACAACAGCGCCGCTTCCTTGCCGTGAAGATCGGCCAGCTCCTGTTCAAGGAGAACATGGTAGTGATTCGTGCCCGAGATGTTCCGTGTGCCTCCCGCACCAGCGCCGCACCGCGCAATCGCCTCGTTCATCGCCTGCGCGACCTTGGGGTTCTGTCCCATGCCGAGATAGTCGTTCGAACACCAGACCGTCACCTCGGACTCAGCGCCATCCTTGTGGCGCATCGCCTGGGGGAACTGCCCCGCCTTGCGCTCAAGATCGGCGAAGACGCGATAGCGCCCTTCCTGCCGGAGCACCGCGAGTTGGTCCTGGAAGAAGCTTTCGTACATCATGAGCAGTCTCGTTACTCGATGGGTCTGGAGGCGGAAAGGTGTGTTGCGCGGGCTGGAGGGGTCACAGCGACAGCGCGGTGTGTTGTGTCCGGCGCGGCCCATCCCCACAGCAAGGCATTGGGCGGCGGCACGAACATGAAGATGTGCTCAAGTACGGCCAGCAACGTCATGGTGAGCAGCAGCGAGTAGCCAACCTGCTCCAGCGGCGCTGCGGAAGGCGCATGCGCGAGGCCCGCCAGCGCCCACGCCATCGCAATCCCGCCGACGATGGAGAGCGGAATCAGCGCATTCATCCGACGGTGCCTGAAATAGCTCTTCAGGTGCTGCAGATGCGGCGGGAGCAATTCCTCGCCACGATGAGGCGCGCCAAGGAACAGATTGAACTTTGCGCTCAGCCGCATGACCCAGAGCACCAGGAAAGTCAGGGTGCCCATCTGGTTCGGCTGGGTCCATGTCAGAGCCACGAGCGCGGCCAGGGTCAGCGCCAGCGCGACCTCGTGATGCATCACTGTCGCCGCGGCCAGCCGGAACCTGCGCCAGCCGCCTGCGTCCGCCGGGCAGGCATCGCGCCGTGGCCCTAGAATGAACCCCATCAGGAAGCTCATCTCATGCCACCCCCATAGCGCGATCGCGCAAGCGAAAGCCATGTAGGCGCCATATGTGCTTGTATCGCCAGCGCTGGCCACGAGGCCGACAATCGCCGCCAGCGTGACCACAGACGCCACGCCGAAGGACCACCTGAACGTCGAGCGCGGCAGCCGGTTCAGCCACAGGATCGCACCGGTGGAGAACCACCAGACGAAAGCTGCGAACAGCATGGGCGGGGCGACTTCGGCGAACGTCACGACCAGATTTGTCCCCCTACCAGGCCGGCGCCATGCGCACGGCGCGCGGCACTTCGTGCTCGACTACCGGATGCGTGAACAGTCTCAGCGCGGCGAAACCAAATTGCGCGATGAGTCCCAGCTTGCGCACGCCGGCAAGCATGCCCCCACGTTCCGCATTGTCGCTGAGCGCGTCGGCGATCGCCTTCACGCGTCCCATCTTGGCCCGGAAACGCGGATCATCCGTGTCGAGCGTGAAGGGGAACACCTGCTTGGTGATGTCGGAGCAGATGCGGAAGACGCGATAGTCGTACTCGGTCGGATCGAGGCCGAGCGCGCGGTGGAAGGCGGGCCGGTTGTGATCGCGAATGAACATGGTCGCGTAGACCGCTGTCAGGAAGAAGCGGATCCAGAACCGGTTGCCGCCCTTGAGCAGTTTCGGATCATTCCGCATCAGCACGGCGAACGCCTCGCCATGGCGGAACTCGTCATTGCACCACTCCCGGAACCAGTTGAAGATCGGATGAAACTTGCGTTCGGGGTGCCGCTCAAACTCTCGGAAGATCGTGATGTAGCGTGCGTACCCGATCTTCTCGGACAGGTACGTCGCGTAGAAAATGAATTTCGGCTTGAAGAAGGTGTACTTCTTCGTCTTGGTCAGGAAGCCAAGGTCGACGCCGATGCCGTAGTCCTTCAGTGCCTCATTGATGAAGCCCGCATGCCGCGACTCGTCGCGGCTCATGTACTTGAACAGCGCCTTGATGTCGGGGTTCTTCGAGCGCTTGGCGATCTCGGCGTACAGCACGCAGCCCGAAAACTCGGCGGTGATCGAGCTCACCAGGAAGTCGACCCATTCCTTGCGCAGCTCGGGCTCGAGCTGGTCCAGCGTATTCGTGAACGCCTCGACGCGCTTGAAGTGGTTCTTGTTCGGATCGGCTGCCAGTTCGGCGATCAGCGCGTCCCATTCGCGGCGCACTGGCGTGACATCAATCTTGTCCAGCGCGTCGAAGTCCGTGGTGTAGAACCGCGGGCTGAGCATGGTGTCTTCGCGCGCGATCCGCGTGGTCTCGTTGATAGCGCGGGGTGCTTCCAGGACAGCGGTGTTCACAGGCGTCTCCTTGAAGAAAAGCTGATCTCGTACAATTCGCTCAGTTCAAACCGCGCCGTCAGGCGCGTCCACTGACGTTCCAACCAGTACGCGCGCTCCACCGTCGCTGGTCTGCGCAGGGTCAAACGCTGACCAAATGTTACGCGGATCGGCGCGCCATGCACGCGAACCCGATCTCCCGGACGCAGGTCGGATTCGTCGTCAAGTTCGACATGCGCGTGGAGGCTCTCCTCGCTGTGCTCGATATCGATCGTGCAGTGAGTATCGCGTGAGCGGCGGGCAAATCCGGCCATCAGGTGGTGCTCCCAGCTGTCGCGAAGAGAAGTTGCGCAAACGCAACCCGGTTCTCGGCGCCGAAGGCGCCAAGCTCGATGCGCTTGCCGGTCGCGAGATCCTCAAGCGTCAGCCGTCCGTTCGGCCATTCCGCCAGACGGAACGCTTCTTCCTGGCCAAGATCATGGGCGCGACGACTGCGCGCCATGCCACGCATCACGCCACGGATGAAGCCGTTTGTGCCGGGCGCCACCACATACAGCACCTTCTCGCCAGCCGTATCGCGCACCTCGACCGCGCCATTCTCCATGTCGAAGAAGGTGAGGTCCCGCGCTGCGAGCGGCTTCATGCTCTGCGTCGCATCGATCTCCGCACTGCTGGTCTGTGCAAAGCGACCGGCCGCCGCGGCCGCGATCGATCCGGCAACGAGCACGCCCGCAGCGATCAGGGCGAGGCGTGGGAAGGGCTTAGTGTCGATCTCGCTCATGGTGCGATCCTCAGGCGGGGCTCAGGGCGCCTTGCGGCGTTGTTTCCTGGACCAGGATAACGGGTGCGTGCACAATTCCACGATCACCATGCGCTGCCTTCAGGGCGTGCATCAGCTGCACGGCCACTGCGGATGCGTTCGGGATCGCGCGCAGGCTCGGTTGCGGGCGCGTCACTTTCCAAGGCCGCGCATGCGGCCAGATCAGCAGGTACGCCACCTTGTTCGGACTGGTCAGCGTTAGACCCAGATCGCCACTGCCGTCGCTGTTGGTCTTCAGCGTCGCAGTCTCGACGATGGTGAAGGGGATGTTGATCGCCTTCGGCAACGCAAAGCCGAACCGCAGCACGATGCGCTTCGTGGTGATCGTGTAGACAGTCGTCCGCGCTGTCAGCCAGGCGAGGCCGGCGAGCAGGCCGAGCGACACAACGGCAACGGGGAGCAGGCCAAGCGCCGACTGCAGCGCGCCAACCGTGTCAGCCCCGTCCATCGCCGCAGCGCCGCCACGCCAGGCCATCAGCAGGCCAAAATACACTGCCACCGTGCGCATGTGGAATGCGCGCTGCGCCAGCGCCCACCAGTCCGGCGCGCCCTGCCAGAGCATGGTCTCGCCCTTGGGAAGTTCGCCGGGCAGGCCGCGAACGGGTTCAAATTCATGTTCGGTCACAGCAAGGCCTCCGAGCGCGCGGGTGTTGCGTACAGTGTGCCCGCGCCGACATAGGCGCTGACACGCTCCTCTTCATCGCGGGTGATCTGGTCGGGGCTTGCAAGCTGCGGAATGTTCTCGAACTGCGAAGCCAGCAAGGCGTTGACCTTGACGCGCTTGCGGCCGCCCTGGATGACCACCATCGGCATAGGCACCAGCACGCGCTTGGGTGAGTTGGCGACCTGCACCTCGAGATAGCGGATCATGTATTCCGACCGGTCGACCCAGACGTCGCTGATCGTGCCGGCGACCACATTATCGGCTGCGACAACATTCATGCCGCGCGGATCTGCGTCGCGCTTGGCGAGATAGAAGTCCGTGGCGATACGCAGCGGCACGATGCGTGGTGCGCCATGCATCGTGAGGTCCGGCGTCCTGGCGCGGTTGGCGTAGGCGCCAGGTCCAACGCCAGCCGAGAGTGGATCTCCCACCGGCTCGAGCGGCGAGCCTGTCCACGCGGCCGTGCGGCGCGCCTTGAAATCGTCCGAGTCGCGGCTTCCATCCGGCTTGGACACCGTTCCAGCATTGTGAGGCAGGCGGAAGACTTTCGGCTGGGCGGTGAAGAGGAGGCCGCCTTCCGACTCCCGGCGTCCGGTGACGTCATCCTCCAGCGGGTAGCCTTCGCGCCGATCCTCGCGGCGCAGATAGATGATCAGGCCAGCGAAGAACAGGAAGAACCCGTAAAGGACCCATTCCGTGACATCGAGGCCGCCGTTGAAGACTTGTTCTGGCATGCGTGAACTCCGATCGTGGTTCAGGTGGGGAATTCGGCAATGCCGAATTTCGTCGGTATTGAATGCGGTTGGTTGGATGCGTGCCGCGCCAGCGGCCCGATTGCGATCAGCGCCGCGAAGAGCAGCCCGATCTCGAGGTGGTAGACGAAGCCATAGCCGACAGCGGGTCCGGTCAGCGCTGGGCCAAGCGAACCGCTTTCTGCCAGAGCGCCGATGACGTCGCGCAGCACGCCGCCGATTGCGACGCCTACGCCAGCCGCTGTTGCCTGCACCGCGCCCCAGGCGCCCAGCGCAAGACCCGAATGACCTTCGCGCGTCAGCGCCATCGAGGCCGTCAACGTGCCGACGGCGAAGAGGCCCCCGCCAAATCCGATGCCGGCAACGCCGATGCAGAAGACCGGCGTTGAGTTGAACGGGGCGGAGAGAATAACGAGGGTGAAGGCGGTCACGCCGATCAAGGCGCCAAAGCCGGCCAGCCGGTGGCACTCGTCGCCTGCCCCCAGGCGATAGGCGGCCAACGCGAAGCCTGCCAGCGATCCCCATGCCCAGAGCGCCGTAAGCGACGTTGTCGCGCCGACCGACAACCCGAGAACCTGCGCGCCGTATGGCTCAAGCAGCACATCCTGCATGCTGAATGCGGCGGCGCCAAAGGCGACAGCGAGCAACAGGCGGCGCGTACGGCCAGCCGCCATCAGCGAGCGCCACGCCGCAGAAAAGGGCTCGCGCTCGCGATCCGGCGAGGTGAGGGTGGGGTTGCGAACCTCCTGCCGCCAGAGCGCCACGACATTCAGCACCATCGTCACGACTGCACAGCCCTGGATCACCTGGATCAAGCGAAAGGCGCTGAAGTCCGACAGCAGGTAGCCAAGCAGGAGTGAGCTCACCAGCATTCCGGCGAGCAGCATTATATAGAGCAGAGCCACCACACGCGGCCGCGCCTCCGGCGGCGCGAGGTCAGTGGCCAGTGCAAGGCCTGCCGTCTGCGTCGTGTGCATCCCCACGCCAACCAGCAGGAAGGCGATCACCGCCGCCACTTGCCCGACCATGACCGGCCCGTGCGTGTCACCGGACAGGATCAGCAGCGCAAACGGCATGATCGCAAAGCCGCCGAACTGCAGCATTGACCCAAACCAGATATAAGGAGTCCGCCGCCAGCCGAGCACCGACTTGTGCGTGTCCGACTTGAACCCGATCAGTGCGCGGAGCGGCGCGAACACGAGCGGCAGAGACACCATCAAGGCCACGATCCAACCCGAGATGCCAAGCTCGACGATCATCACGCGGTTCAGGGTCCCGGTCAGCAACACGGCCGCCATGCCCACCGACACCTGGAATGACGCCAGACGCAGCAAGCGATTGAGAGGTAGCTCCGCCGTCGCTGAATCCGCGAACGGCAGCATCCGCGCCGCGAGCTGGTTCCACGTCATTCTCTGGGGGCGCTCACCCGTCTTCATACGCGCACCAGCTCCATCGCCTGCGACTTGTAGAAGCCGCTCGAAATCCGTTGCGTCCGTCCGATCGCCCAGCCTTCGAATGCCGCGCCCGTCTCGACCCCGCGGCGGATCACGGCTTCGCTCACTGGCTCGATTGCAGGCGCACGGTCAGCGCGCGGGAACAGCTTCCCGGCCGCATGCATCATGGTCAGCGCCGGCGTCTTCGGTGCAAAGGTGAACAGGATTGCCGCCGTCGTCCGCGCCGCAAACGCGCCCAGCACGCGCAGGATCTCTTCCGACGGGTAATGAATGAGCGAGTCCATCGCCACGACGTAGCTGAACTGGCCGAAACGCGCGTCCAGCATGTCGCCCACACGGAAGTCGACGCTGCCTGCCGTGAAATCCTTCGGCGTCCGCTCGTCTGCAAGCTTCACAAGGCTGGCCGACACATCAACGCCAACAACCCGTGCGCCGCGCCGCGCCGCCGCGACCGACAGCGCACCCGTTCCGCATCCTGCATCAAACAGCGACGCGCCCGTGAGATCCTCAGGCATCCACGACAGCAGCGTTTCACGCATGCTGTCCCGGCCGGCCCGAACCGTCGCACGGATCTTGCTGACCGGCGCATCCGACGTCAGCTGCGCCCACGCATCCAGCGCGGTGCGATCGAAGTAGGTCTCCAGCTTGCCGCGACGCTCGTCGTACGCATTGGGGGTCATGGTCATGTCCATCGACGCTGTCATGTTCATTCAAAACCCAGGAAGTCGAAGATATCGCGGTCCTTCATCGGCATGACGTCATAGTGCTTGTCGCCGACGAGCAGGTTGGCCGCGAGCCGCATGTACTCGAGTTTCACCGCCTCCAGGGCCGGCGTCGACTCCATCTCGAACAGCACCGACTTCTTCAGCCGGCTCCTGCGGATCTCGTCGAGGATGGGGAAGTGCGCCACGCGCTCCAGCCCGATGGCGGCATTGTAGCGGTCAACCTCGTCCGTGCCTTCGCTACGGTTCACGATCACGCCGCCAAGCCGCACTTCGTAGTTCTTCGACTTCGCGCGGATGGCTGCCACGATGCGGTTCATCGCAAAGATCGAGTCAAAATCGTTGGCCGTGACGATCAGCGCCCGTTCGGCATGCTGCAGCGGCGCGGCGAACCCGCCGCAGACCACATCGCCCAGCACGTCGAAGATCACGATGTCCGTGTCTTCCAGCAGGTGATGCTCCTTCAGCAGCTTCACCGTCTGCCCGACGACATAGCCGCCGCAACCGGTGCCCGCTGGCGGCCCGCCGGCCTCGACGCACATCACGCCATTATAACCTTCGAACACATAGTCCTCAGGCTTCAGCTCCTCGCTGTGGAATTCCACGCTCTCCAGCATGTCGATCACGGTCGGCGCGAGGCGCTTCGTCAGCGTGAACGTCGAGTCGTGCTTGGGATCGCAGCCAATCTGCAGCACGCGCTTGCCCAGGTGCGAGAACGCCGCCGACAGGTTTGACGACGTCGTGCTCTTGCCGATCCCGCCCTTGCCATAGATCGCGAAAACCTTCGCCCGGTCGATCTTCATCGACGGGTCAAGATGAACCTGCACGCTTCCCTCCCCATCGGGGCGGCGCGGAAGTGTTCTTGGCATGGTGAGCGTTGTCATACGTATCCTTCACGCCGCGGGTGCGGAGATGCCTTCCAGTTGGTCTTCGAGTTCGTCGCTGGCATTGCGAAGCGCATTCAGTGTCGATGCGTCCGGCCGCCAGTATTTGCGCTCGTGCGCCTCCAGCAGACGATTTGCCATTCGGGCAGAAGCCTTGGGATTGAGCTTGGTCAGACGCTTGCGCATTTCGTCGTCGAGCACATAGGTCTCGCTGATGCGCTGGTAGATCCAGGGCTCGACCTGGCCGGTCGTCGCCGACCAGCCCATCGTGTTGGTCACCTGCGCCTCGATCTGGCGCACGCCTTCGTAGCCGTGCTTCAGCAAGCCCTCATACCATTTCGGATTGAGCGTCCGCGTATGCGTCTCGAGAGACACCTGCTCCGCCAGCGTACGAACCTTGCCTTCGCCCTGTGTCTGGTCGCCGATATAAACCGGTGTCGCCGACCCACGGGCCCGCTGGATCGCACGGCTCATGCCGCCCAGCGCATCGACATAGTGGTCGATCGAGGTGACGCCGAGTTCCACCGACTCGAGGTTCTGATAAGTGAAGTCCACGCTCTTGAGGATGCTCTGCAGCATCTTCGACTGGCGCACTGCGCCACCCGTACGGCCATAAGCGAAACACTTCCGGCTCTCGAATGCGTCGGCGAGTTCGTCTTCTTCGTTCCACGCGCTGGAGTCGATCAGCTGGTTCACGTTGGCGCCGTAAGCGCCATCAGCGTTCGAGAACACACGCAGCGCTGCCGTTTCCAGATCACACCCATGCGCCGCCTGCAGCGCCAGCGCGTGTTTGCGCACATGGTTCTGTTCCAGCGGCTCGTCAGCAGCCGCCGCAAGATAGGCGGCCTCCGCCAGCATCCTCACCTGAAGCGCCAGCAAGTCACGGAAGATGCCTGACAGCGTCATCACCACGTCAATCCGTGGACGCTTGAGTTCGGCCAGCGGGATCAGCGCTGCGCCGCAAAGCCGCCCGTAGGAGTCGAACCGAGGCCTTGCGCCAATCAGAGCCAGCGCCTGCGCAATCGGCCCGCCCTCGCTCTTCAGGTTGTCCGATCCCCACAGAACCATGGCAATCGATTCCGGCAGGACGCCGCCGCTGCGCTTGGCGTGCTGCGCCAGCAGCCGGTTCGCCTGCATCGCGCCATCATGTGTCGCCAGGGCGCTCGGGATACGGAACGGATCGAAGCCATGCATGTTGCGCCCGGTGGGCAGCACGGACGGATTGCGGACAATGTCCCCGCCAGCAGCCGGACGAATGTACCGTGCGTCCAGCGCGCTCAGGATGGCGTCGACCTCATGATCGCGCGCCAGCGACGCGTCGATCACCTTCAGTTCGTTCATCGTGGCAAGCAGCGTCCGCGACTTCTTGCCAGCCAGGCCCAACGCCGCTTCAGGCGTAACGCCCGCAACCATCGCTTCAACGGCCGCACGTGGCGGCGTCTCGCCGCGGCCCTCGGCTATCGCGAGCAGGAGGTCTGTGCGTTCGGCGGCATCCGGCGCTACGCCCACGGTATGCAGCCCGGCCGGGATCAGCGCGCCTTCGATTTCGGCGATCCGCTCGGAAAGCTGCGCGATCTCCGAATTGCTTGTAACGGACCAGGCCGGGGCCGCCTCGGCGATATCGATCCCGACCGCCGCTTCCTGGATGCTCGCCGCAAGAACCGCGCGCTCGTCACGGTCCGCTTTGTCCCACCGCCCGACCAGCGCCTTCAGATCCTGCAGTCCCTGGTACAAGCCAGCCTTCGAGATCGGCGGCGTCAGGTGCGTGATCAGCGTCGCAGACGACCGCCGCTTCGCAATCATGCCCTCGGTCGGGTTGTTGCCCGCATAGAGATAGAAGTTCGGAAGATCGCCGATCAGCCGATCCGGCCAGTCCGCGCCGGTGAGTCCCACCTGCTTGCCCGGCATGAATTCAAGCGCGCCATGCGTTCCAAAATGCAGCACTGCGTTCGCTGCGAAATCCTCACGCAGCCAGCGATAGAAGGCAGAGAACGCATGCGTTGGCGCGAATCCGCCCTCGAACATCAGGCGCATCGGGTCGCCCTCGTACCCGAAGCCCGGCTGCAGCCCGACGAACACGTTTCCGAATTCGACGCCCAGAACGAAGATCGAGCGTCCGTCCGTGAGCTGGCGTCCCGGCGCCGGTCCCCACTGACCCTCGATCTGCGAAAGGTGGCGCTCGCGCCGAACATGATCGTCCGCAGGAATCCGCGTATGGACGTTTGCATCCGTCCCGAAGCGCTTCGAATTGCCTTCCAGCAGCTTGAGACGCAGCTCTTCAACCGAGCGCGGAACCTCCACCGAATACCCGCCGGCCTTCATTGCCTTCAGCGTGTTGTGGAGGGATGCGAACACCGACAGGTAGGCCGCAGACCCGACCGCGCCGGAATTCGGCGGGAAGTTGAACAGCACGATGGCGATCTTGCGATCCTGCCTTCGTGTCTGGCGCAGCGCCACGAGTCTGCCGACACGCGCCGCCAGCATTTCGGCCCGTTCGGGGCAGGCGCACATCCTGGAGGCAACGGTCTGGGCCGGGAAGCGGCAGGCCTTGTGGCATCCCGTGCATGCCTCGCCCGCACCATCCGAGCGACCGCCAAACACGATCGGCCCCGTCGCGCCGTCCAGTTCAGGAATCGCCACCATGATGGTCGACTCGACCGGCATCAGCCCCGTGCGCGAGGCGCCCCAGCGCTCCAGGCTCTGGAACTCCAGCGGCTGCGCCGAGATGTAGGGAACATCGAGGCGCGAGAGAATGTCTTCGGCCGCCACAGCGTCGTTGTAAGCCGGGCCGCCCACCAGCGAGAACCCGGTCAGCGAGATCACCGCGTCTACAACAGGCACGCCGTCAACGATAAAGAACTTCTCGATCGCCGGCCGCGCATCGAGACCGGTCGCGAAAGCCGTAAGCACCTTCAGGCCACGCGCTTCCAGCGCATCGATCACGCCGTCATAATGGCCGGCATCACCCGCCAGCACATAGGAACGCAGCACGAGTACGCCGACCACGCCGGTCTGCTTCACCTGCAGTGCGGGCAGGCTGTCCACCAGCTCGACGATCTTGCCCACGGCGCGGGGATGGTAGAGCCCGATCTCGGGATAATCGCGGGGCCCGACAGCTTCGACCTTGTCGCGCAGCACGCGGCGCTCGCCCTCGGCATACCGGCCAACGAGGAAACGCACCATGTCGGCCACATTCTCCGGCGAACCGGAGAGCCAGTACTGCATCGTCAGGAAGTAGGAACGCAGGTCCTGCGCCTTGCCCGGGATGTATTTGAGGATCTTCGGCAGGCGGCGCAGCATCGCCATCTGGCCCGAACCCGAGCTGCTCGTCTTCGATCCGCGCAGCTTCTTCAGCCAGGCAAGCGGACCCTTCTGCGAGCCGTCCATGCGGAACGGGCCAAGCTTGGTGAGGCGGATGATTTCCCCGGACGACATCGCGCCGATGATCGCATCGCACGACTCGCGCCGCGCCTCCAGCGCAGGAAGAACTGCCTGGATGTGGTCTTCCATGAACAGCATCGTCGCAATGATGATATCCGCAGACCCGATGTCGGCGATGCACGCCTCGCGCGCTGCTGTGTTATCGCCCCAGTCGGTCGCCGCATGCAGCGAGATCGACAGGCCGGGAATCTCCGGCTTCAGCGACGCTTCCGCATGGCGCACCAGTCCGGCGAGGTGATTGTCGAGCGTGACAATCACAACGCGCACGGAGGGCGCGTCAGCGTGCATAGTGGCTTTTTGCATCATACAGGGTTTCGATCTTGATGACGGCCAGGCCTTGTTCGGTCGCAAAACGCTCAGTGTTACGCCGTGCTTTCCCGCGCACGAAAAACGGGATCTTGGTGAGTTCGGCTTCGGCCTCCCGCGACCAGATCAGTTCGCTGGCAAGCGGCGCAGATACGGGCGCCGGGGCGGGGGAGGGTGCGGGCTGGTGCGCTGCAAGGTGTGAAGCGCCTGCGCCGTCGTTGAACTCGAAATCCTCGCGGAACATCGCAAGCAGGTGCTCCTCGAGCCCCATCACCAGCGGATGCACCCAGGTGTCGAACAGCACATTCGCGCCTTCGAAACCCATCTGCGGCGAGAAGCGCGCCGGATAATCCTGCACATGCGCGGGGGCGGAGATAACCGCGCAGCCGACGCCAAGCCGCTTGGCGATATGTCGCTCCATCTGCGTGCCGAGCACGAGTTCGGGCTGCAACTCCGCTATCGCCTTCTCGACTTCGAGATAGTCGTCCGTGACCAGCGCTGTCAGCCCCAGCTTCTCGGCGGCCGCGCGCACATCGCGGGCAAACTCGCGCGAGTACGTTCCAAGTCCGACAACCTCGAACCCCAGCTCTTCCGAGGCGACACGTGCCGCAGCAACTGCATGAGTCGCATCACCGAAGATGAACACGCGCTTGCCGGTCAGGTAGTTGGAGTCCACGGACCGCGACCACCACGGCATCCGCGCATTCGCGTCAGCCAGCACATGCGCCGGATCAACGCCCGTGATCGCCGCGATCTCGGTGATGAAATCCTTCGTCGCATTGTGCCCGATCGGCACGGTGCGGATGATCTTCTGCCCGTGATTCTTCTCCAGCCAGCGCGCCGCGACATCCGCAATCTCGGCGTAGAGCACGACGTTGAAGTCTGCGTCCGGCAGCCGCGAGAGATCGGACGGCCGAGCATTCAGCGGGGCCACCACATTCACATCGACGCCGAGTTGTCCCAGCAGGCGCGTCACCTCGACCACGTCATCGCGATGGCGGAAGCCCAGCGCCGTCGGCCCGAGAATATTGCAGCGTGGCCGCGGCCCCGGTGTCCGGGCAGCGGCGCCATCGACCTTCGCCGCAAACGTGCGGACCAGCTGGTAGAACGTCTCCGCCGCCCCCCAGTTTTCCTTCTTCTGGTAGGACGGCAGGTCCAGAGCGATCACCGGGATCGGCAGCTTCAGTGCCCGCGCGAGCCCGGCCGGGTCATCCTGGATCAGCTCCGCGGTGCAGGATGCGCCAACGATCATCGCCTCCGGCTGGAAGCGCTCATAAGCCTCCCGCGCCGACGTCTTGAACAATTCTGCCGTATCGCCGCCCAGATCGCGCGCCTGAAACGTCGTGTACGTTACCGGAGGTCGCGCATCACGGCGCTCGATCATCGTGAACAGCAGGTCCGCATAGGTGTCGCCCTGCGGCGCATGCAGCACATAGTGCAGGCCCTTCATGGCCGTCGCGATCCGCATCGCGCCGACATGGGGTGGTCCTTCATATGTCCAGACAGTCAGCTGCAAGATTTCAGACCTTCAGGAGTGCGCGGCGCGCAAACGGACGTGCAAACAGGGCGGCAAGATCGCCGGCCTGGTCGAAACCATGGACAGGCGAGAAAACGAGTTCGATCGACCATTTCGTGGTCATGCCCGCTGCCTCCAGCGGATTGGCGAGGCCAAGGCCACACACGACGAGATCTGGTTTGTCAGCGCGGCAACGGTCGAGCTGCTTGTCGACATCCTGTCCTTCGCTGAGCCGCGCCTGCGCGGGAAGCCGCTTGAGTTCTTCCGACAGCAGGTCGCGATTGAGGTAAGGCGTGCCGATCTCGAGCGGCCGCATGCCCAGCTCTTCCGCCAGGAAGCGCGCCAGCGGCGGCTCGAGCTGTGAGTCGGGGAAGAAGAAAACGCTCAACCCTTCAAGCGTCTCGCGCGACCGCGCCAGCGCCCGCTTCGCGCGCTCGCGATGCGGGGCGACGATGCGACGGAAATCCATCTCGGGGATCGACCACGCATCAGCCGCCGCCTTGAGCCAGTGAGTCGTACCCTCGGCGCCGAACGGAAACAGCGCATGAAGCCGTTTGGCCCCACGCGCTTCCAGGGCGCGCGCTGTATCGCCAAGGAAAGGCTGCGCAATCAGCATCCGCGTGTTCGGCCCGATCGCCGCGATCTCGCCGGACTTGCGCGGCGGGAAAAAATCCACGCGCGGAATTCCAAGTTCGGTGAACAGCCGGCGGAACTGGTCTTCCACGATGTCAGGCAACGCGCCGACAACCAGCAGCGAAGGCGCAGCGTTCGAATCAGCCTGCGGCGCTTCCGGAACCAGCGCAGCAAGGCATGCGTCTTCGCCCTGCGTGAAGGTCGTCTCGATGCCGCTGCCGGAATAGTTCAGCACGCGCACGGCCGGCTGGTGCTTCACCGAAAGCCGTTGCGCCGCGCGCGAAAGGTCGAGCTTGATCACTTCGGAAGGGCAGGAGCCGACAAGAAACAGCAGCTTGATGTCCGGTCGGCGCTCCAGCAGGCGATCGACAACGCGATCCAGCTCTTCATTCGCGTCCGCAAGTCCTGCGAGATCCTTCTCTTCCATGATCGCCGTAGCGAATCGCGGCTCCGCGAAAACCATCACGCCAGCTGCTGACTGGATCAGGTGAGCGCAGGTGCGCGAACCAACCACGAGGAAGAAAGCGTCCTGGATCTTGCGATGCAGCCAGACGATGCCCGTCAGTCCACAGAACACTTCCCGCTGGCCGCGCTCGCGCAGCACCGGAACGACGTCGATTTCACAACCAGCACTGGGAGCAGCTGGATTCATGTGGAGTGACCGCGCAGGTCCATCATGGCCGGCGCGGATCGCGGCGCCTGCAGGCGCGCTTCACGCAGCTTCAGCAGAAACTGGGCGGCATTGATCACATAGGCCGCGTAGGCCGCGACCGCGATCATCATCTGGTCAGAGGGCGAACCCCACCCGTTGAGCAGCGCGAGCAGGTAGGCCGTCTGCAGCCCGAGCACGAGCATGCTGAACACGTCTTCCCAGAAGAAAGCGCGGGCAAACAGCCATTTGCCGAACACTTCCTTCTCCCAGATCGAGCCTGTCACCATGATCAGATAGAGAAGGAATGTCTTGGCGAGGATCGAGGCCGTCGCAATGTCGTAGCCTTCGCCGGTCATCAGGTAACGGACGACGAGCACCAGGCTGATCGCGAACACAACGAACTGCAGAGGTGCGAGAATCGCCTGCACCAGCGTCCATGGCGAAGCGTCGCGGCGAATGCGCTCTTCCCGCGTATAGAGGCCCTGCTTTACCGATTCTTTGCCGTGCTTGTTGGCGAGGTGTGACCCGACATGAGCGGGCCAGGGACAGGGCGCCAGCGAATCGAGCCAGCCATCAAACATCTTGGAAAACAGGCCTGGACGGTCGCTGGAGCGCTGCGGCCCGGCTTGCGTGACACTGCCGTAATGGCCCCGTTGAGTTTGCATTTCCGACCTCCCGCGTCTCGACGCGTTTGATGAAACGACGTTCGGAAAGGTAGGGCCGTGGCTTTCCGATTGTCAAGAAAGTCGTACGTCCAATATTTTGGACACATGCGTCAAACTGTCAAAAAAGGACTCGCTTAACCGCGTAAGTTCTGTTTACCGTGCGGATGCCGGGAGCAGAGACCCTCGACAGCGGGCGCAATCTCGGGAGGAACGACCTGCATAGAGCTGGTATTTCCCGGCTCGGTTGGCAGGTCCAGAAGCGGAAGTTGCCGAAGTGCGACTCCGCAGGAGATGGGGGGCCCGACAGATGGCCAGCCTTCCGGGTTCGTCGGTATTTGATCTGTGCGGCGAAGAGCCAATGTGGATCGCACCAGGCGCGAAACGCACGACATCGCTTTCAATTGTCGAGGGAACGCCACGACCACAGCTCGCTGATCAATTGGCGCGGATCGTCGAAGGGGAAATCATCCCCCGGCTGATGCTCGTGCACCGCATGGAGCGTCAGGACGGACAGGAAAGTGCGCCACTTTCCCCTGATACCATAGAGAAATTTGCCCGTTATGCGCTGTCGTCCGGGCATGACTCGCTGATGGCGATCATCGGAAGGCTCATGCAGACCGGCGTAGCGCTCGAGTCCATCTATGTGGACCTGCTTGGACCGGCCGCCCGCCGCCTGGGCGAGTTCTGGGAAGACGATCGGGTTTCCTTCGCTGACGTTGCGATAGCCTTGGGCCGTCTGCAGCACATTGTCCGCGAACTCAGCCTCCAAGGGCCGAACGAACTGCCCATGTCAGTCGGCCGCGCGGCGCTGTTTGCCGCTGCTCCGGGAGAGCATCACACATTTGGCCTTGTTATCATTGAAGAGTTTTTCCGCAGATCAGGCTGGCGCACATGGGCGGAGCTATCTGGCTCAGTCGCAGACGTTGTGTCTGCGGTGCAAGCCCATGACTTTGATTTGTTCGGAATGTCCGCAAGCTCAGACGAACGGCTTGATCAAATCGCACCAATGATTATGTCGGTGCGTAAGGCGTCAAGGAATCGAGACATCACTGTAATGGTGGGTGGACGGCTCTTTGTGGAGAGGCCGGAACTGGTTGCGAAAGTCGGCGCCGATACGATGGCGGCAGACGCAAGACAGGCCGTGCTTGGGGCGGAAGGCGCGGTGAGGCGACTCGCATCCCGCTAACTTTGCGGCCGCCGAGGAAAGGGCGAGTGCGGGTTCGATGGCGATCTATTCTTCTATCCAGGGTCGTATCGAACCGAGGTTCGCGCGCGACATGTTGGGGGCGCTGGACGCCAAAGTCGCCGCAAAGGTCGCCGCAGCAGGCGGCGACGTCGCGATGATCATCGACCGCAGCGGCTTCATCCGCGACATGGCCCTCAACAACAGTGACATGGTGCAGGACGGCTTCGAAGGATGGCTAGACCGCCGCTGGGCCGACACCGTCATGGCTGACAGCCGCCCCAAGATCGAAGAAATGCTGCGCGATGCCGCTAATGATGCGGGCCCGCGCTGGCGCGAAATCAACCACAAGACTGATGATGGCGGTGCAGTCGCGGTTCGTTACATCGCCATGAACGCCGGCGAAGACGGCCGCGTCATCGCGATTGGCCGCGACCATCGCGCCATCAGCCAGCTCGAGCAGCGCCTCATCGAGGCGCAGCAGACTGTGGAGCAGGATTACCGGAAGCTTCGCGAAGCCGAGTCACGCTACCGCCTTCTTTTTCAACTCGCGTCCGAAGCCGTCATCGTCGTCGACGCCAACTCGCGCAGGATTGTCGAAGCCAATCCGGCCGCCGATCGTCTCATCGGTAGTGCGGACACGTCATTGGTGGGTCGCGAGTTCTCGTCCGCGTTCGAAGAAATATCGCGCGACGCTGCAATTTCGCTTCTGGCAGTGGCCCAGGGCGGCCCCAACCTCACCGCGCAATCCACGCTGCGTCAGGGCGGCCGCGCTTTTGAAGTGGCGGCCTCGCTCTTCCGCCAGGACCGGGCGTCTCTTTTTCTTGTGCGCCTGTCTTCCCTCGAAGCAGGCGTCATGCGCGCGCCGGAATCTTCGCAACACCTGCTCTCCGTGCTTGAGCGCATGCCCGATGCCTTTGTCGTCACGGATGAAAACCTGCGGATACTCGCTCATAACGCCGCCTTCCTCGATCTCTCGCGCATCGCCAGCAACGAGCAGGCGAGAGGAATGTCGCTCGATACCATTCTCGGCAGGCCCGAGATCGACAGGAACGTCCTCCTCTCCAGCCTGCGCCAGCATGGATCGCTCAAGAATTTCGCCACAGTCCTGCGCACGCGCCTTGGCGAACAGGAAGATGTCGAAGTCTCCGCCGTCCACGTCGCGACCGGCGAACAGCCCTGCTTCGGCTTCTCGATTCGCGCTGCTGCACGCGGCGTCGTCGCCAAACCGCGCATCGCCGGCGGACTGCCGCGCTCGGTCGAGCAACTTTCGCAACTCGTCGGCCGCGTTTCGCTCAAGGAACTGGTCCGGGAGACAACCGAACTTGTGGAGCGTTTGTGCATCGAGGCCGCGCTTGAGCTGACCGGCAACAATCGCGCCTCCGCAGCGGAGGTTCTCGGCGTCAGCCGGCAGAGCCTCTATTCGAAACTCCACCGCTACGGGCTCGGCGACCTGGCCACCGGCGACTGAGTCCAACAAACTCGACACGTCAAGCGTCCAGACTAATTGACACTTGCCGTCGTGATTTGTAGCGTTTCGCATGTCGTCCACGCATGCCGAAACCGCACCGAGATCGCTGCCGACGCCGGGCGCGGTCCTTGAACTGTTCAAGCCGATCACCTGGTTTCCGCCAATGTGGGCCTTCGGCTGCGGCGTCGTCTCGTCGGGCGCAAACCTCGCAGAGCGCTGGCCGATGGCGCTCGCCGGCATCATCCTCGCGGGACCCCTGATCTGCGCCACCAGCCAGGCCGTGAATGACTGGTACGACCGCGACGTCGACGCGATCAACGAGCCAAACCGGCCCATCCCGTCCGGCCGCATCCCTGGCCGCTGGGGCCTCTGGATCGCGATGGCGTGGACGGTCGTCTCCATGCTCTGGGCGCTCGCCCTGGGCCCGTGGGTCTTCGGCGCCGCCGTCGTCGGCATGATCCTCGCGTGGGTCTACAGCGCGCCGCCGCTTCGCCTCAAGCAAAGCGGATGGTGGGGCCCCGCCGCCTGCGCGCTCTCTTATGAGGGTATCACCTGGTTCACCGGCGCCGCCGTCATGCTGGCGACAGTCCCCAACACCCAGATCCTCATCATCGCCGCGCTCTACAGCTTGGGCGCGCACGGCATCATGACGCTGAACGACTTCAAGGCCATCGAAGGCGACAAGCTCACCGGCGTCCGTTCGCTCCCCGTCCAGCTCGGCGTCGACAACGCCGCGCGCGTCGCCTGCGCGATCATGGCCGCACCGCAGGTCATCGTTATCGTCCTGCTCTTCGCATGGGGCGCGCCGTTCCACGCCGCCGCCGTCACCGTGTCGCTCGGCCTCCAATTCTACATGATGACCCGCCTCGTCACCGATCCCCGCAAGTACGCGCCCTGGTACAACGGCACGGGCGTCCTTCTCTATGTCCTCGGCATGCTGGTGAGCGCCTTTGCTCTCGGCGGCCTCGCTGGAATCCAACCATGACACAAGCACCGCTCAGCTGGCTCAGCATCATCCGCGTCGGCCTCGTGCAGAGCGCACTGGGCGGGGTCGTCGCCCTCACCACATCGACGCTCAACCGCGTCATGGTGGTCGAGTTCGCGCTACCGGCCATGCTGCCCGCAGCCCTCGTCGCCTGGCACTACGCAATACAGCTCTCGCGCCCGCGGTGGGGCTACGGCTCCGACATGGGCCACCGCCGCACGCCATGGATCATCGGCGGCATGGGTATCCTTGCCCTCGGCGGACTGCTCGCCACAAACGCCACGGTGATGATGGAATCATCACCCGTCGTCGGCATCCTTCTCGGCATCCTCGCCTTCACGATGATCGGCGCAGGCGTCGGCGCGTCCGGCACGTCGCTGCTCGCACTTCTCGCATCGCGCACCGCGCCGCAGCGCCGCCCCGCCGCCGCCGCCACGACCTGGATCATGATGATCGTCGGCATCGTCATCACGGCGGGCGTCTCCGGCGCACTGCTGGACCCGTTCTCGCCGCAACGCCTTGCGCTCATCGCCTCTGGCATCGTCGGTATCGCCTTCCTCCTGACGCTGTTCGCCGTCTGGGGAATCGAAGGCGAGCCTGAAAAGGTAGCGGCGCCTGAACACGCCAAGCCGCCATTCGCGCAAGTCCTGCGGGAGACATGGGCCGATCCGCTCGCCCGCCGCTTCACGGTCTTCGTCTTCGTCTCGATGCTCGCCTACAGCGCGCAGGATCTCATCCTCGAACCCTTTGCCGGCCTCGTCTTCGACATGACGCCGGGCCAGTCAACGCAGCTCGCCAGCGTTCAGAATGGCGGCGTCCTGCTCGGCATGATTCTCGTCGGCGCCTGCGGCGCCCGTTTCGGCGACAAGAAGCGCGCATGGATGCGTCAATGGACAGTCGCAGGTTGCATCGGCTCCGCCGCAGCCCTTGTTGCGCTCGCATTTGCCAGCGCTGTGGGCCCCGCCTGGCCGCTACAGCCCACCGTCTTCGCGCTCGGCTTCGCGAACGGTGTCTTCGCCGTCTCCGCAATCGGCTCGATGATGGGCCTTGCCGGAGAAGGGCAGGCGTCGCGTGAAGGCGTCCGCATGGGTGTCTGGGGCGCAGCACAAGCCTGCGCCTTCGCATGCGGCGGCTTTGCCGGCGCTGCCGGCGTCGACATCCTCCGCGTCCTGCTGCCGCAGGACTCCAGCGCCTTCCTGATCGTCTTCTCGCTTGAAGCCGCGCTCTTCACCTTCGCGGCGCTTCTTGCAGCCCGCCTCGATCTCGTCGGCGAACGATTCGTCCCCCAGGGAGCGCACACATGACCCTTGAGACCTATGACGCAGTCGTCGTCGGCGGCGGCCCGGCTGGAGCAACAGCGGCAGGCGATCTCGCACGCGCGGGACGAAAGGTTCTCCTGCTGGACCGCGCCGGTCGCATCAAGCCTTGCGGCGGCGCCATTCCCCCGCGCCTCATCCGCGACTTCGGAATCCCCGACCATCTCCTCGTTGCCCGCGCCACAGCCGCCCGCATGGTCTCGCCCACCAACCGCATCGTGAACATGCCGGTCGAGGGTGGCTTCGTCGGCATGGTCGATCGCGACGTGTTCGACGAATGGCTGCGCGAACGCGCGGTCGCCGCCGGCGCCGACCGCCGCTCCGGATCTTTCATCCGCATCGAACGCGACGACGACGGCACAGCCGTCGTCTGCTTCCACGACAAGGGTGACAGCAAGGACAACATCCAGCGCGTCCGGGCCCGCGCAGTCGTCGGCGCCGACGGCGCCCGCTCGCAGGTCGCAAAGCAGACCATCAAGGGCGCCGACCGCATCCCCTGCGTCTTCGCTTACCACGAAATCATCCGCGCCCCCGCGCACGGCGAAGGCGGCTTTGAGGCAAGCCGCTGCGACATCTACTATCAGGGCAAGCTCTCGCCCGATTTCTACGCCTGGATCTTCCCGCACGGCGACACCGCCAGCGTTGGTGTCGGCTCCGCCCGCAAGGGTTTCTCCCTGCGCGGCGCCGTCAGCGACCTGCGCAAGGTCTCAGGCCTCACAGGCTGCGAGACCATCCGCACCGAGGGCGCGCCGATCCCGCTGAAACCGCTCGCCCGCTGGGACAATGGCCGCGATGTCGTGCTGGCCGGAGACGCATCGGGCGTCGTCGCCCCGGCGTCTGGGGAGGGCATCTACTACGCCATGGTCGGCGGCCGCGTCGCCGCCGAAGCCGTCGTCGAAATGCTCGAGACCGGAAAGGCGAAAGCCCTCGCCGGCGCCCGCAAGGCCTTCATGAAGGACCACGGCAAGGTCTTCTGGATTCTCGGGATCATGCAGCACTTCTGGTATCGCAGCGACAAACGCCGCGAGGGCTTCGTGAAGATGTGCAACGATCCCGACGTGCAGCGCCTCACCTGGCAGGCCTACATGAACAAGGAGCTCGTGAAGGCCGACCACGCCGCGCACGCGCGCATCTTCATCAAGGACATGGGTCATCTCCTCGGCCTGTCATCCTCGCCCCGTGCCCCTTGAGCAGGAGCGCCAGGCGGCAGATCCTCGTCGCTGCAGCGGCCGCGATCCTACTAGCCATTTTCGGCGGCACGATCACCGATCCTGGCCCCTGGTATGAGTCGCTCCGCAAGCCCGGGTGGCAACCGCCCGGGCCGGCCTTCGGTATCGTCTGGACAACCATCTATTCGCTGACCACTGTCGCCGCAGTGATCACATGGCGCCGCGCGCCAACGGGTCCGGAGCGTGAATGGCTTGTCGGCCTGTTCGCGCTGAGCGGCTTCCTGAACATCCTCTGGAGCCTGCTATTCTTCCGCCTGCATCGCCCGACTGGTCGCTCATTGAGGTCTGCTTCCTCTGGCTGTCGATTGTCTGACTGGTCCTCTTCACCGCGCGCCATTCGCGATTGGCGAGCATCCTGCTGACGCCTTATCTGATCTGGGTATCACTTGCTTCGGTCTTGAACTTCGACGTGGTCCGCCTGACCGGGCAATTCGGCTGAAACTGTACAGGTGTTCTGATGGAGGAATTCATACTGAGCGGCCAGGCGATCGATCTGGTGCTGTTCGTGATCGCGCTCGAATTCGCAGGGCTGCTTGTCCTCCGCCGGAAGACTTGGCGACGCGCAGCGCCTGATCTGTTCCTGGCGCTGATGCCCGGCGTGCTGTTGCTCGTCGCGCTGCGCCTCGCTCTCACCGGCGCCGGGTGGGAATGGATTGCTTTGGCCGTTGCGGCGTCGTTTCCGCTTCACATCGCTGACCTCGTCCGGCGCCACAGCGCCTGACGAGATTCAACGCGGCAGGCCGCTACTGCTGCTCGCCTTCCGGCATCACAGCGAGAGGGTCCGACACGGGCGCCGCCGGTCCGGGATTGCGCTCGCCTGTCGTCGCCTCATTGACGTCCTGCGCCGTGCCCGGCGGGACGTACGGCCCATAAGCCGGCGCGAGCGCCAACGGGCCGAGGATCATTGAGGCTGCGAGAACCCCGCCGACGATATCGTATGAACTGGTTGGCATGGAGCGGCTTCCTTCGCTTGAGCTACCCCGTCCCAACGTCGCCTGACTCCCGTTTGTTCCAGGGTTCGCGGCGCGTCGCGATCTTGCTCTAACGCAGGTAAGTGACGCCCAAAACAAAAAGGCCCGCCGGATAAACCGGCGGGCCCGATTGCTGGAGTGTGAACCTGCTTACTGCTGAGCGTTCACTTTGAGATAGGCGATCACGTCAGCGCGGTCCTGCGCCTTGGGCAGGCCGACGAACGCCATGATGGTCTTGGGGATCTTCTTCTTCGGGTTCTCGAGGTAGTCGAACATTTCCTGCTCGGTCCAGGTGATGCCCGAGTTCTTGTTGGCCTCTGAATAGCGGAAGTTCGGGATCGAACCAGCCGCGCGACCGACGATGCCGTACAGCGATGGGCCTGTGCCGTTCTTGCCTTCGACGGGCGAGTGGCACTGCGTGCACTTCTTGAACACGGTCTGGCCGCGCGCGGTGTCGCCGGAGTACTGCGTGCCGCTGGCATCCGTGATGGCGAGAGAAATTGTCTGTGCGCCGACTTCAGCCGGAGCAGCAGGCGCGGGCGCCTCTGCAGCGGGAGCCGGCGCCGGCTCGGCCGCCGGTGCAGCGGGTTCAGCCGCCGGGGCGGCGGGTTCGGCAGCAGGTGTTGGCGCGGGGGCTTCCGTCGCCGGCGAGCAGGCACCCAGCGTCACGACAAGTCCCAACGCGGCAGCGCTCACGAGTTTACGCATCGAGTTCCTCCAGAATCCTTCGTTACCTACTCGGACGCTTTGACGGGGGCGCCTGTCAAGGTGTTTTGGCTGCCGTACAGCGCCGCTTTCACGCGGGGAGACCCCGCCTTCGGCCGATGTAAAAAGGCTCACAAAGAGTAGGGAAACTCGCTCGGCTCGCTACGACGCGCGTCCCGGAATGTGCAACGCACCACCTGCCGGTATCGCGCCTCAATCAACGATGATGAGGCGCTGCGGTTTCATGCGCGCCACCGCCTGTCGTCGGCCCCCGCCATTGCCCCGACCCACCCCCGTCCCACACCTTCTTCGTCGCGCTGACAAGAAATTCAAAGACAGGGATCCGAAGACAAGAGCCGTCTCCTGCCAGGGTATCGTCGGGCAGCGCTCGACGCTCGGACCATAAGATGAGGCGCCCCCCGGTAGGTCCCTCCTTGCAATAGGGAGTCCTTCAGCTGCCGCCAGTTGGCGATTACAGCAGCTGGAAGGAAGGGGCGACCGATGTTTGTCACAGACTATCTCCCCCTTGAAAAGCGCCGTCCTTTTTGCGGACGGCGGCGCCGATCTTCGTCCAGACCTTCTTGCCGCTCGCGAGCTGCTCGACCGTTTAGGCGATGAGGACGGGGTCGTTGGCCATGAGCCCAGCCTGGCGTGATTATGGGGATCCGGAAGCCCCGATCAGTCTTGTCGACTTCGCCGCTCTGGCACGCTGGGGTGTGCCAAACGATCCAACAACAGCAACCTTCGATCGCGTAAACCCAGATCTGATCACGGGCTCATGTAAACGATCCGGTTTTAACCGCTCGGCGTATGCGGCCGTGAGCACAAGGATCTGTGAAAATGGTGAGCCAACTGCCATCGGCGCGACGTGGCGCCCGCAATGCGCCACGATAGGTCGACCATGAGCGCGCTTGTCGTCGTCTTGGGTGATCAACTTTCGCCCAATCTGTCAGCGTTGCGGGACGCCGACAGATCCACGGACATCGTCTTCATGTGCGAGGTCGCGGACGAGGCATCGTACGTCTGGCATCATAAGAAGAAGCTTGCGTTCATTTTTGCAGCCATGCGCGCGTTCGCGGGCGAGCTTCGTGCCGCGGGATGGACGGTGGATTACGTCAAGCTCGATGATGCCGGCAACACGGGTAACTTTACGGGCGAGCTGGCTCGTGCCGTTCGCCGTCACGCAACACACACGATCCGATGCACGGAGGCCGGTGAACACCGCGTTCGGACCATGCAGCAAAACTGGGTTGAGAGCTCGCCCTGTGACGTCATCATTCGCAAGGACGACCGTTTCATCTGTTCGGCGGCGGAATTCACGGCCTGGGCTGCCGACCGCAAGCAGCTTCGCATGGAATATTTCTACCGCGAGATGCGCCGGAAAACGGGGCTCTTGATGGATGGCGACGAGCCTCAGGGCGGTCGCTGGAACTACGATGATGAAAACCGAAAACCCGCAAAAGCCGATCTCTTCATGCCGGCGCCGCTTCGCTTCAAGCCGTCAGCCGAGACGCAAGAGGTGATCGACCTCGTCGGCCGCCGCTTTGCCGATCACTTCGGTGACCTCGATCCGTTCTGGTTCGCCGTTACGCGCGTCGATGCCGAGCGGGCGGCGGATCATTTCTTTCGGGAGGCGTTGCCTCGTTTCGGAGACTATCAGGACGCGATGCTGCGCGGCGAGAAGTTCCTCTTTCACAGTCTGCTGTCACCCCTCATCAACGTCGGTCTGCTCGATCCGCTGGAACTCTGCAGGCGTGCCGAGCATGAATGGCAATCCGGCCGCGCCCCGCTGAACGCTGTCGAGGGCTTCATCCGCCAGATCATCGGATGGCGCGAGTATGTTCGCGGCATCTATTTCCGCGAAGGGCCGGACTATGTTCAGCGCAATGCGCTCGGCGCAAACCGTCCACTGCCGTCCTTCTACTGGACGGGAGAGACCAAAATGGCCTGCATGTCTGCCGTCATCAGACAAACGAAAGAGGAAGCCTACGCCCACCATATTCAGCGCCTGATGATTACCGGTAACTTCGCGCTTCTCGCAGGGATCGATCCCCATCAGGTGCATGAATGGTATCTTGCGGTTTATGCTGATGCCTTCGAGTGGGTCGAAGCCCCGAACACGCTTGGCATGAGCCAGTTTGCGGACGGCGGACTGCTCGCCTCAAAGCCCTATGCCGCCAGTGGCGCCTACATCAATCGCATGAGCGACTATTGCGGCGCGTGCCACTACCAGGTGAAAGAAAAGCTTGGCGAGCGAGCATGCCCTTTCAACGCGCTCTACTGGGACTTTGTCGCACGGCACGACACCCGTTTCGAACGGAACCCCCGCATGGCTCAAATCGTCCGGTCGTGGCAAAAGATGGCGCCCGAGCAGCAACAGGCATTACGTCGTCAGGCTGCCGGATTTCTAGAAGGTCTCTCTCCCGCGATCGGCGGATCCTGACGCGACAAACGGTTCACGATCCGCGTCGGCAACGCTCCGAGCAATA
>JBBAUA010000002.1:0-187179 GCA_040398465.1 Hyphomonadaceae bacterium
ACTTTTAATCAGCGGGTCGCAAGTTCGATTCTTGCCGGGCTCACCAAGTTCCCCCCGATCGTCCCTCAGCCCGCCGCAACGCCATCGCGTGGCGCCTGGGCCGGTCGTGGCATCAGCTTGGCTGCCGCCTTCTTCGCCAGCGCCACGGCTGTCGCGGTGAGGCCTGCCTTGCGTAGCGAGTGGCGGATGAAGGTCATGCGATCGGGCCGGTCCAGTATATGCGCCAGCGTGATCGCGGCGATGCGTTGGCGATAGTTCCACTCGCCCATGGCGGCGCGATGCTTGTCGGCGGCGGCGAAGCGGTACTGGATTTCCTCCCACGTCCGCCCGCGGCTCGACGTCGTCATCGAGGAGGCGGCGTTGAACGTGTAGTACAGCAGCGGTTCCGCCACATAGCCGATCTCGCCGACGTCCAGCACGCGCAGCATGAAGTCCCAGTCCTCGGCGTACTTCAGAGACTCGTCGAACTGCACCGTGTCGAACAGGTCGCGGCGGCAGAAGAACCCGCTCGGCCCGCACACGGAATTGTACTGGCTGATCATCCTGCGCGTGATTGCCGTGATCGGTTGAACGTTGAACGCGGTTTCAGGGATGAACTGCTGGCCGCACGTCGTCATCGGCTGCTCACCGATTGTCGCGTACTGGCGCTCCAGCTTTTCCGGCTTCCAGTGATCATCATCGTCGAGGAAGGCCACGAACTCGCCCCGGGCTTCTCGCACTGCCACATTGCGGGCATAGCCGCAGCCGCCATTGCGCTCCGTCCGGATGACGCGGACGGCCTCGCCATAGCCGGCGAGCTCCTTGTGCGCGTCGAACGACGAGCAATTGTCGGCGACGATCACTTCGCAGTCCTTCAGCGTCTGAGCCAACGCGCTCTGGATCGCGCGGTGGAGGAGGTCCAGCCGGTTGTAGGAGACGATGATCGTGGAAACCTTGATCGTCATGATCCAGTCAAATTCCTTCTAGGTCGCCGCCGTCGACCGCATCATGAGCGCCCGCAGGGTCTTGATCTGTCCTGCCAGCTGTCCCCGGCAGGCGATCAGCAGAACGGCATAAGCAATGGCCAACTCCCCCAGCGAGGCAAGTATCTCCTGCACGTCGCTCATGTGGACATAGGCGCGAAGCAAGGCATGGCTAGCGCAAATCCCCAGCGCCGCCACAGCTGCTGGCGTCAGGATGCTCAGGAAGCTCCATATCCTGAGATCCACCTCAGGCAAGGTGAGCGCAAGTGAACGGGGCAGGTAGAGCAGGTTCACCACCGTGAAAGCTCCCGCCACCGCGAGCAGACCGAACGGCGCCGAAAGCGGGAGCAGGATCACCCACAGCACAGCCATCTCGAATGTCTGCCGTAGGCGTACGTCCGTGCGCCCCGTCGCCAAGAGCAGGGCATTGGCCGGCACCAGGATCGTCTGGACCGCCGCCACGGGCGCCAGCACGGCGAACACCGGCGCTGCCTGAAGCCATTCGGTCGATAGCAGGAACGCAAAGTAGGCCGGGCTAGCCGCCGCCAGCGTGGCGACAGCCGGAAACACCAGAAGGGCGACCGCGGTCGTCAGGATCAGCAGCAGATCCCGCAGCGCCGCCTTGTCATCGCGCAGTTCGACCATGCGGACGAACAAAGCGTTCTGTACCGGGCTTGCAACCAGTTGGTGCGGCAGGTTCATCACGCGCGTCGCGAAGGAATAGAGCCCGGTTGGCGCCGCGCCGAGGATGCGACCGAGAACCAGCGGATCGAGCTGCCGACCAAAGAAGTAGAGCAGGGTCGCGCCAAGCGTGTCGCGCGCAAAGCGGCTGTGTTCGGCAAGGTTCGAGGTCGAGAACTCCAGCGTCGGCCTGAACCGGGTGCGCCAGACGATCAGCGCCGCCTTCATCACCCAGAACGCCACCTGCTGCATCACGAGCGCCCAGGCGCCAGCGCCCTGAAACGCCAGCGTGATCGCGACGCCAAGACCTGTCAGCGCCGAGACGCCCTCTATGCCGGCCAGTTCGCGAAACTTCTGGCGTTGCTGCAAGTCGGCCGTGGGCGCGGCGATGGCGGAGACAATCAGTGGAACAACCGCCAGCCCCAGCAGCAGTCCCTGCAACCGGGGCTCTCCAAATACCAGCGGCGCAGCAAACGAGATGCCGACCAGAGCCAAGCTCAGCAATCCGCCAAAGCTGGAGATCATCCAGAACGCGCTCGACCATGTGGTGCGTTCGGATGCCGGCGTGCGCACCAGCGACTGGCCCATGCCTGCATCGGCCATGTAGATCGTACACATCACGAAGCTCATCGCCACGGCGACGAGGCCGTACTCATGCGGCCCCAGCAGCCGCGCGACGATCGGCAACGCCAGGAAGGCCGCGACAGTCTGAACGATCCGGCCGGCGGACAGCGAGGCGAGGTCTATACTGAAACGCTTCAGGGCCATGCAGGGGCCGCGCCGGGCGAGTCTGCAATCATCCCCGCCGCGGGCCGGGATGTGTGGCTTGCGCTCCATCCGGGCCGGAAGCTGGCCTCCAGACGATCGACATAGGCCTCGATGTCGACCCGGTCGCGCCTGTCAGCGAGCGCATTGGCGAGGGCCCGCGCATGATCCGGGCTTGAAACTATCCTGCGCACCGCCGCCTGTGCCGATGCCAGGTCGCCCCGGACGAAGCTCTCGCAATGGACGCCTGGCTGCACGCCATAGGCAGGCAGGTCGAACGGATCGTCGATCACCAGCGGCCGCCCCAGCGCGATCGCCACAGCGAGCGTGGTCGATCCGGAAAAACGGAAGTTCGGAGTCGTCGCTACCAGCAGGCATTTGCCAGCCGCCGCAATGCGCGCCGACTGCTGGAAGCCCGATCGGAACGCCAGGGTGACGTTCGACTGCACGGCAGGCGGCAGCGCGTTGATGCGTCTGCGCACCTCATGGTCTTCGGTGACGATCGCGACGCGCAGGCCGGTGGCGGCGAGCCCGATCGGAATTTCCCAGTCGCGCCGGGAATCGCTGCCGATGGCGACGACGTCGTGCGACAGAGTGGCCGGCATGATCTTGCGATAGTATTCGATGTCCACGAACATCGGATGGAACGCCATCCTGTCCGCGTGATGGGGCAGGGCCTCCGACCAGATCTGCCGCTCGTTTTCGCTGGCGAGCCAGATCGCATCGATCGCGGCGAACAGCTTGTCGTACTTGCGCAGATATGTGCTGTTCGAAAGCGATTGCGGATCAAAGTCGATCCCGCCCCAGTGCACCACCAGCCGCCGCCGCAGAAGTCCCGCCTGCTTCATTGCTGCCAGCACGCGTATCCATGGCAGGTCAGCCGTATAGAGCACGGCGTCGGCCGGCCGGGAGGCTTTCAGGACGTCGACGATGCTGGTGACGTACTGGAGCTTCCTGGCGATGCCGCTTGGCGCCTTTCCGCGCGTCCAGGGCGACACGGAACGCACATCGTAACCGCGCCCCTTCAGTTCGCGGGCGCCCTTGTCGGCGTTGGATGGTGTTGTGCGCGTGTCGAGATCTGGCGCAGGCCGGTGTCCGCCCCATAGGCAGACGACAGGTGGACGCTCGCGCAACAGACCGGACATGATCGACGTCGTTCCGCCGGCCACGCGGACCGGCTCAAGTGTTATGCCGCTGGCACTGGGCGCGCGAAGCGCCCGGTGTGCGGGCTAGAAAGTCCGTTCGGCCACACGGATCGTGTCGCCTGGGCCGATCCACGTATATGCGGTCACCGGCAAGGCCTGTTCACGCGTACTTCCCTCACGGGTGACGAATACCGTCCCGGTATTCGCGCGGTAGGTGAAGCCGCCCGCCGTCGCCACCGCCTTGGTCACCGTCATGCCGATCGCATAGGGATACTGGCCGGGGGTCGCCACCTCGCCAAGTATATAGAACGGTCTGTACGCGATGATATCGGTGCTGACCTTGGGCGCTCGCACCATGTCGCTTGCGACAAGCTTCGTCTCGACTGTCTTCGTGAAGGCCTCCAGCGTCGTCCCGCCAGCCTGTACTTCACCGATGAGGGGCATCGCCACGGCGCCTCGGCTGGATACCAGGAATTCGCCCGACAGCTCCTGTTCGCCAAACACAGTCACGCGAACGCGGTCACCTGGTCCGAGGAGATAGTCGGGCACCGCCCCGGGCTCGGCGAGACCGGCGCCAGGCGGCAGGACCGACGTCGCACAAGCGCCGCCGAGCAGTGTTGCAAACGCAATAAGTGCAAATGAAATACGTCGTACGAAATATGTCATCGTCTGTCCCCTGGTACTGCGTGTACGCACTAGCCTGATCTAGTTGCAGAGCGGAAACGGCAAAGTACCGCTGCCAATTTTTCGTCCGTACCCGGCGCATATCAGATTGAACGCACTCCTGCGTCAGAAAAAGCTGGCGCAAGACGGAACACTCTGCGAAGGCAAGCGTTAACCATCCGGATTAGAGCGAGCTATTCGTCATGGGCGTCGGGTCTCCGGAAGCAATGATCCCAGACGCGGCTACCGCGTCTACGGATTTCATCGTCGAACGAACGGATTTTCGTCCGCAGCCGCTTCAGGCGCGCCGCGGGTGTGCGGATGACTTGCATCGCTCGGCCAAGGTCATTGGCGGAGTGTCCAAGCGGGCGTTTGACATTGTGGCCGCAAGCGGGGCGCTGATCATTCTCGCGCCGGCCCTGCTTGGTATCTGGGCGCTTGTTCGCATCGACAGCCACGGTCCGGGCCTCTTCAAGCAGCGGCGCGGCGGCTTCGAGGGCAGGCCATTCCGCATCCTGAAGTTTCGCACCATGAAAACACAGGAAAGCCGGTCAATTGCGCAGGCAAGGGATGGCGATGACCGGACGACGGCGCTCGGGCGCTTCCTCCGCAAATACAGCGTCGACGAACTGCCTCAGCTCATCAACGTGCTCAAGGGCGATATGTCGATCATTGGTCCGCGCCCGCACGCTCTCGCGCACGACAGGAAGTTTGGCGACGTCGATCGCCGCTACGCTTTCCGTCACCGTGCTCGCCCAGGCATCACCGGCCTCGCCCAGGTGTCCGGCGCACGTGGCCTGACCGATACGGACGACAAGATCGTCCAGCGCCTCGAATACGACCTGCAGTATGTGACCAACTGGTCGTGGATGATGGATGTGAAGATTGTCGTGAAAACAGTACGCGTGCTGTTGTCTGACCGCTCGGCATTCTGATCCCCAACATCCTGGAAACAGACAAGAAAAAGCCGGCGGCTCCACACCGCCGGCCCTTTCTAGTTTATTGCCGGATCTCAAGCCTCGCGGGTGTAGTACCCTGAAAAGGCCTTCGAATAGTAGAGCCCGTCATAAAACGAACGCTTCCGGCCCTTACGGACGTCGGCGCGGTTGATCACGACGCCAAGGACGTTTGCGCCAGCCAGCCCAAGCTGCGCAATCGCCGCCCGCACTGCGCGGGCGGGAGTCTTGCCTGAGCGCAGCGCGACAACAACATTGTCCGCCAGCGAAGCCACGACGCGCGTGTCGGCCACCGCAAAGATCGGCGCGCAGTCGAGCACGACCAGTTCGTAGTTCTGCGACAGCTCCGCAATCAGGCGCTCCATGGCGCCGGTGCTGAAAATGTCCTTCGTTGTCAGGCCAGAAGCAGGAAGGACGTGCGCTCCGGTCTCGGTGTCCGTTCCCACGACCTCGCGCCAGTCTTTCTCGCCAGACAGCACTTGCTGCAGGCCAAACTCCGGCTCGATGTCGAGCAGGCGGTTGATCGTCCTCATGCGGACGTCACAGTCGACGATTATGGCGCGCATCCCGCCCATGCCGGCGACGCGGGCCAAACCGAGCGACAGTGTCGTCTTGCCATCGCCCGGCATGGCGGATGTCACGGCCACGACATTCTTGTGCGGCGCGCTTGCGAGCATCACGGCTGTCTGCAGGACGCGGAAAGACTCCGTGAACTGCGACAGTCGCTTGGCGAGCATATATCCGGTCGGCGACCGGTTACGCTCGGGGATGTGCTGCAGGTCGCGCTTGCTCAGGTCGGGGACAGTCACAAGCGCCCGAACGCCCAGTTTTTCTTCGGCTTCTTCGGCAGTGTCGATCGATCGACGCGATCTTTCCGCGATGATCCCGGCAAGCAGCCCGAGCAGGATGCCGGCCGCAATTGACAACGCGGCGTTCAGCAGAAGCTGCGGGGATGTCGGATCGCTGGGCGGACGCGCCGGCGCCAGCAACCGCGCACTGACCGCCGCAGGGGCGCCTTGGCTCTGGATTTCGTGCGAGCGTTGCAGGAAGCTTTCATAAACGACACGCGCTGCATGCGCGTCGCTGTCGAGAGCGCCCAGCCGGACCGCATCGAAATCGTCGCTGACAAGCTTTCCGGTCAGGCTGTTCAACTGCGACTGCTGCGTGTTGAGCCGTGCGCCAACTGAATCAGCGCGAAGCTTGGCGGATGCAGCCAAACGCTGCATTTCGCTCGATATACGTTCATCGAGCGCCTGTTTCTCTTCATAGGCCTGGAGCAGGGTGGGGTGCGCCTTGCCGTAACGCGTCTGCAGGTCGGCGATCCGCTGGCTGAGCGTCGCTTCCTTGGATCGCAGGTCCCGCATGGTCTCATCGGGAATGTCGATCGAATTCAGCGACCCGCCTGAACGAGCGATCCCGGCCACAAGGTCATATTGCGCCCGATGCTGAGCGTACTCAGAACGCGTCGCCATCAGGGCGCTTTGAATTTCCACGATCTGTTGTTCAGCAAGGCTGGACCCTTGCGCACTCAGAAGGTTGCGCTGGGCGCGATATTGTTGCGCAGCTGCAGTCTTTTCCTGAACTTCCCTGCGGAGTTCCTCTAGCCGCTCATCAAGCCAGCCGTTTGCGTCACTGGATGCCGCTTCACGCGCCTCCGCCAGTGACGAGAGGTAGATCGACGAGAGGCCATTCGCCATTTCGGCTGCGCGAGCCGGCGATTCAGAGACCGCAGAAACTTCAACAACATAGCTCAGTCCACGACGCCGAACGTCGATAGCGGAAGCGACCGCATCGGTCACCTCATCAGGAATCGCGCGTACCGTCGGACCCATGGCGGAGGCCGCGAGCGGACCGGCCGCAGCGGGGCCATAGCGGGCAGGAACCGCGCCGGTGGCGGACTCAGGGGGCTCAAATCCGGTGTCCCGGCCGGGCGCGCCCGCGCCGATACCCAGCATGGGCGATGCGTCTGCCGAAACGCCAGCGTTGGCGGGGTTCGCCCATTCCGGATCGGTATCAAGCGCCAACTCGCTTGCGAGGCGTGTAACCAGAACGGGAGACCTGATGGCTTCGATCTCGGAATCGAGGGCACCTGCGTCAGCCCTGCCGGACGCAGCAACCCGGTCGGGTACGATCTGATCCGGGCTCGGATCAAGCATGAGGAGCGCGGTTGCGGAATATTTCGGGGCCTCGCGGAGCGTCAGCCCAATGCCGGTGGCGGCCACGACGGCTGCAACGCCTGCAATGACAAGTTTCTGACGCATCAGGGCGGCGATAAGCTTGTCGCTGGTATCCGCTGCCCGCTCGGGCGCGGGGTAGTGGACGTGTGTGGAGGGCATCGGCTGCGAATGTTCGGCAACAAGCGTCTGCGGGGGCCGCCGAGTCGTCAGGTTATTGCCAGTTTGTGTCATGGGTCGCCCGGTCCGCAGATTGGCTGAAGGCGAAACCGCAACGACAGCGAAAGGGGATTCTCAGCCCCTATCGATCTGTCATTTAGAGCGAGCAGAGTTCCAACCAATGTTTCCTCTCCATGATCTTCCGTAGCCTGAGCACTTTCAAGCGGTACTTCCATCAAGAGCACGTTAAATTGGCGCGGCGCCTAACCGCGCGCCAAACTCATCGTGCAAGAGACACTGTCTGGCACCGTACACGGAGTTGGTTGCCAATCGATCCGACATGCCGTTGAAGTTGCCTGTCATCGCTCAATATCAAGCCTCGCCTCCGCGCTGCTTGATACGCATCAAACATGAACGCTGGACGACGGTCGGGTTGAGGGTCTCTAGGAAAGCATGCTGGCCGAAGAAGCATCGCGATCATTGCCGGGCTGGGCGCTTCACCCCGCTACGGCGGTGCTTTTTCTGTTCATGTTGCGCGCTGCGTTTAAAACGCCGCACGCATCGGGACGTTTGCTGATAGCGATCGTCTGGTTGCGATACGTGATGCAGGCCTACCATGAGCTCACATATATCAATGTTGGGGGCGTCAGCATCAATGCTTTGGCTTCTCTCGGTGTTTGTCTCGTCGGTGGGATAGTTCTCTTCCGAAAGTTGCCCGAAATGGGCCGGTTTCCGATCCTGATCCTGCTGATGCTCACCATTGCGGCCAGCGGCCTGATGAATTCCGCGCTGATGCCTGCTATCGAGACTCTCCTCAAATGGGGATTCTTGGCCGTTGTGCTTCTAGCGACACTCGATTGCATCAAGCGCGACGGGGATGCGCGGATCTTTGGTCTGCTGCTGTGGGCGTTTGCCCCGATCTTTGTCTATCAGGCGATGTCCGTGGTCCTTGACGTTGGCAAGGCGACCGAGAGTGACGGGTCGGTCAGCTTCATTGGCGGGTACAATCACGAGGCTGCGTTCTCTGTCGTCTTGATCACCTGTCTCACCGTCGCCTCACTGGCGCCCCGGCTGAACGTGCTGGCCTGCGTCGCACTGGTCGGAGCGTGCTTGGTCGGGGTGGTTCTTGCGAACTACCGCACTGCGCTGATCGCAGCGGTTCCGATCGTGTTCGGCTTCTTTGTGTTCGGCGTCGCCAACGGCCTTCGGCCCGGCCGGCGAATCGCGGTGAGCATTGTCGGGCTCCTGCTGATGATGACTGCCGCCGTCGCGGGCAGTGCGCTGATGTCTGACCGTATGTCGGATGTCGGTGTTGTCGCTGAAGAGGGCAGTGCAATCATCAAGTCGCCCGATCAGTTCACGGAGGCGGAACGCAAGCTGTTGTCGGGCCGTGTCTATCTCTGGAACCAATACATCGAGGAGTATGCCGCAGGCGACGAAAAGCACCTGCTGCTCGGCTACGGCGCGGATTCGTGGGTTGAGCGGTTTGGTCTATACGCCCACAACACGCTGGTATCGTACTTGTTCGAGTTCGGTCTCGTCGGCGCGGCGCTGATCGTCCTCGTCTGGCTGGCCATGATTGTGCGGTCCTTGCGCGCGCCGGACTGGACCACGCGCGGGCAGCTTCTCGCTGCACATATCGGCTTCATCCTGCTCAACATGGCGACCATGCCGTTCTGGCTGATCGAGGGGCTGATCTTCTACGGGCTGCTGTGCGGCTACACGGTGGCTGTCACATCTGCGTCGCCGAGCCCCTATCGGTTGCAGCCAGTCGGCATACCGCGCCCCACGGCGGACAACCCGGCGGCAGTGCTCGCGCGCATGCGCCGTGAACGCCGCTATGCCCAGGCAAAAGGCGAGTCGCCCGCCGGATCGCTGGAAGGCAACTCATGAAAATCTGCGCCATAGGCCTGCGTGGCATTCCCGACGTGATGGGGGGTATCGAGACCCATTGCGAGAACCTCTACACCCGCCTCGCCAAGCTGGACGACAAGCTCGACATTACGGTCATCGGCCGTAGCGGCTATGCCCAGTCAGGCACGCACGGCAAGGTTCGTGTGGTGTCGCTGTGGGCGCCGAAACGCAAGGCGCTTGAGACCCTGGTCCACACGCCGCTGGCAATCCTGTACGCGCGCCTGTTTCTGCACCCCGAAGTGATCCACCTCCACGCCATTGGCCCGGGCTTCTTCGCGCCCTTGGCGCGCCTGCTTGGGTTCCGCGTCATCGGCACGCACCACGCCACCGACTATGACCGTCCGAAATGGGGACGCTTCGGCAAGTGGTTCCTGAAGGCCGGCGAAGGCATGATGGCGCGCTTCTCGGAGGAGATGATCTGCGTCAGCCACATCATCGAAAACCGGATGGCGAGCGAACATCCCGAACGCCGCGACCGGTTCGTTACCATTCACAACGGCGCCCCGCCGCCGACAGCGATTGCCGAAGACGACTCCGAACTGCTTGACGCGCTCGGCGTCGCGCCAAAATCCTACATCCTCTGTGTCGGCCGCCTCGATCCCACCAAAGGCTTCCACGATCTCGTCGCTGCCTATGGAAAAGCGCGGCCTGCAGGCATGAAGCTTCTTGTCGTCGGAGGCTCGATGGGCAGCGACGAATACGCCGCCGAGCTGCAACGCAACGCGCCAGAAGGCGTGGTCTTCGCGGGCATGCGGACGGCGAAAGAGTGCGCGCTGCTTTACCGGCACGCGGGTCTGTTTGTTCACCCGTCCTATCTCGAAGGCTTCCCGCTTGTCCTGCTCGAAGCCGTCGCTGCGGACGCGCCGATCCTCGTGTCGGACATCCCCGAACATCTCGAACTGGGTCTGGATCCCAACAGCTACTATCCCAAGGGCGATGTAACCGCGCTTGCCTCAAAGCTGCTGGCGGATGCGGAGACATATCGCTGCACGCGACGCGCCTACATTCTTGAGGAGAATGACTGGGACGCGATTGCTCGCCGCCATCGCGACATCATCATGCGGCCGGCTGGGGCGCCTCGGCGGCCGATGGCTGCGGGCGCGCCGCGTCCGTCCTGAGCCGTCCGGTGCTATCGCAAACCGCAGCGATCAGTGACCAGTAGCGCTCAGTAATCGGAGCCAGCCCGTAAGCCGCCATCCGAAGTCGCGCGCGTTGCCCATATTCGCGCCGCATCTGCTCATCGCTCATCTGCTCAAGCGCTCGCGCCAGCGCCGTAGGCTGACCCACCGGCGCCATCAGGCCGTGACGCGCCGAATAGACATCGCGCGCCCCAGTCGCCTGCGCTTCATCGAGCAGTTCGGCGGGTCCTGACGGACAGTCGGTCGCCACGACTGGCACGCCGAGCGCCATCGCTTCGGCTAGCGCGTTGGGAAAGCCTTCACAATGAGACGCTGTGACAAACAGGTCAGCCCGGCTCACCACCGCAAACGGATTGCGGACATAGCCGCCGAACTTCACCCACTCTTTGAGACCGTACGAGTCTACCTTCGCCGCCAGCGCCTCGCGCTCCGGCCCGTCGCCCAGGATCACCAGCGGCATCGCCGGGCGAGCGATTGCGTACGCGTCGATCAGGTCGGCGAACCCCTTCGAGTCCACCAGTCGCCCGACACTCACGATGAAGCGTGGGGGCAGGGCGATTTCCGCCGCCGCCTGTCCGTCGCGCTGGATCCTGTCCATGTCGTACGGGTTGGGGATGCTGGTCACGCGATCTGCCCGCACGCCGAATTCCTCGATCAGGTCGAGCTTCACGCCTTCCGATACCGCGATGACATGGTTGGCTCGCGGATAGGTGAGCCGCGGGACAGCCTTCGATGCCCAGACGCGCCAGCCTTTCCGCTTGCCCTCGAGATGCGTGGACAGCTGCGCCCGCTCGCTGATCACCACGGGCAGGCCAAGCGTCCGCGCTGCAATCACCGCAGCAACGTTTGCGCGCACGAGAAAGCTCACCACCATTTCCGGCGCAATCTCTTTCAGGAGCCGCCGGAGGCCGGAAATGCTGGGCGTGAGACGCCCGCCGCAATCCATCCGATGTACCGTCACGAAGGGAGGTGGCGTCCGGTGCTCCTCTTCCTTGTCAAGCAGCACGAGATGTACATCCCACGCGTCCGGAGGCGTATTCTCAAGCACGGTCGTAAGCACGCGCTCGGCGCCGCCCGGCCCGAGCGAGTTGATCACGAAAGCGATGCGCCGCCGTCCCTCGCTCATTCGCGCCGGCCCTTCAGATAGCCTGGCGGCACAGGCGCTTCGGTCGGCGTCCAGAAGCTGCTACGACCGCGGTCGAACGGATCGCTCTGCAAACGCCGCATGCGCAGCGGGACATCGTCCGCGCGCTCGACCAGCGACTCCGGCGGGTCCCGCGACAGGTCTTCCCACCGGTCGCCGACCTCGCCGAACAGGCAATTGTAATACTCGAACCGCACCTCGCCATCCTCTCCGCCGAACCAGATGGCCGTGTGTCCGCGATTGGCCAGCACGATGCTGTTCGCGATCACCAACCGCGCGCCGCCCCATACGCGAATGGACCTGTGCCCCGAAGCGATGAACACGCCGTCCATCCGCACATCGCCCTTGTTGTCCAGCCCGGATTCCTCGCTGCCGATCAAGAGGGCGCGGCGCACATTCAACGGACCATTGCCTTGCTCGACACTGATCGCCTCGTTGTTGGCGGCCTTGTAGTCGGGAATGGGCCCTCGGCCCTTGAGATCGATCCAGGCATTGCTCAGCCAGGTCTGCCCGCGCGTCGGCGTCTTCTGGCCGAGGATCAGGCCGGCGCCGAAAATGTCCTTGGCCTGCCTGTCTGTGAAGACGAAATCCTTGATGAGTACCTCGCCGGTTCCGTCCAGCGACACGCCATACTTGCGGCCACTGACAACCAGGCCCACCACCGCGGCGTCCCCGCCAGACAGCGCCAGCCCGCGCGCATTGTTGCCAGCCGGACCTGCCCGCAGCCCCGTATGCAGGGCGTCTCGCGCAGCTGCGCGTTGCATTAGCCCGGCCTCAAACGCCGATTCACGCTCCGCCTGCAACCGGCCGCCGGGCTGCGCCAGCGCTGCAGCGCTTGCCAGAAGTCCCACACATGCAGCCAGTGCCCAACGCATCGCCGTTCCAGTTTCGCTCCGCCATCCGTCTCAGAACTAGACCTGCCAGCCGCCGGGTCAACGCCGCATGAACAGGCTGCTCAGGTCTCGCGGCCTACCGGATAAAGCAGGTACCGTTGATCGTAGAACGGGCTGCGCTCGTAGAAAAATTGTAGCCGGCGCAAGGGAGACGCCGCAAACGCCGCATCCTCAGCCAGCCGCTTCTCGAACTCCGCCTTCAGCTGCGGATCGCCAGCCAACATCTGCTCGGCCATCGGGGCGATGGCGTAGGGCTCCATATACTCAACTCGCGAGAGAATCTCAGCGAAGAACCCCCACGCGAAGAACGAGTCCTCGCTGCCAGGCTCCAGCAGGTAGGCAGCCAATGCGCCGAGCGGCTGGTCGGTCGATACCCGGACGGATCCGGGCGGATACGTCTCCGTCCGCCGCTCCTTCGTCATGCCTGTCGGCGCATAGGTCATGCGGCCCTCGGACAGCCCGGCATTCCGAAAGCCGTCGAGGCGGATCATCTCGACATCGACCGCCTTCGCCTCGGCGATTGTCTCCACCTTGATCCCGTGCAGCTTCAACTTGGCGATCACATCGGGCTTGGTCGAAGGCACCCAGTAGGCCTTTGCAACATCGAGCTGCAGTGATGGCTCCGAGCCGTAGATCGGAACCGGAACTGCCGGCCCCGGCCGGCCGAGGTAGCGCGACACTTTTCCCCCCGACGCGGGCGAGTCCGTTTGCTCTGAGGCTACGCTGAGGAAGGCGAGCGTGCCCACCGGGTCCTCTTTCGTTTTCCAGTTTGCGTCCAACGTATTCGGCCGCGCCGCGCGATCCGTCGCGATGGCGGCCTTCAGCGACTTTGTCTCGTGCGCCAGCGTGTTGAGCGTCTGCTCGAGAAGTACATACGTGCCTAGCACGCGCTGTCGGTATGGCTTCAGGGAATGGTTCTCCACCAGAACGGTGGGCACGCGCCGTAAGTCGCCATACGCATGAGAGAAGCGCGCCGCGAACGCCATGAAGTCGACGCCTTGTGGCAGGTCGCCCTCGTCGCGCACGAAGATCATGGGGCCGGGAATGTGCCCGTTCGCCTTAAGCGCGGCGTCCGCCCTCGGGCGATAGACGTCGTTCAGCCACTTCCCGATTGCGGGGCTGTCTGCATAGAGCCCATCCCACCCATCGAACCAGTAGGTCACGTCGTACTGGTAATCGAGGCCATCGGTTACGTGCAGGTCGATGTAGAAGTCCGGATCGTACTTCGCGATCAGGCCGAGCAGCGCCTGCATCTCCGGCGCCTCGGCCTTCATGAAGTCGCGGTTGAGGTTGAGATTCTGAGCCGTGTTGCGCCAGCCCATCTCCTTAGGCCCGCGCTGGTTCGGCCGGCTGTGCGGCGTGGATCGTTGATGGCCATCTGCATTAAGGGCGGGGATGAATACAACATTGACCTTGTCGAGTAGGCTGTCCTTTCCCTTGAACAGCATGTCGCGGATCAACATCAGCATTGCGTCCTTCCCGTCGATTTCGCCGGAATGGATGCCTGCCTGCACGAGGAACACGGGCTTCGCCTCCTGCAGTTTCGCGCCGTCCTTGGTCAGGATCACCGCCGCCATCTGTCGGCCCTGCGGCGTTGTGCCGAACGTCTCAATGCGCATCAGCTTCGATTGCGCATCCATGCGCTGCAGGAAGGCCAGCGTTTCTTCATAGTCGGGCGTCGCGGTCAGGTCCGTCTTTTCCGAAGGCGTGATCCACGGATCGTTCGCCAGCGCGATAAGCTTCTCGCTCGCCCCGCTCCACGGCAACGGCGGCGGCAGGAAAGACTCCGGATCGAGTGTGGGCTTCTGGGCCATGGCGACAGCTCCGCTGAAGGCGAGGGCGGCAAGCAGCGCGATGCCGCAAAGGGCGCGCGTCTTCGTCATTTCTATCCACAGCCTAGCCGCAACACTTGTCACCCGTTCTAGCATCAGCCAAGCATCGCTGCGCAAGCTCACCTGAAGGGTCTACATGAAAGCCGTCCTGGGATATCTGTCGGCTGCCACGCTTTTGCTGGGTGGCTGCGCAACGGATGGGCAGTCGCCCGCATCACCGTCGCCAACCGCGTCCGTCCGGTCCGCGCTCGCCTCGGTCTCATCCGACGTCAGCGAGGCCAGCCTCCGCGGCTATATCGAGAAGATGGTCAGCTTCGGCACGCGCCACACGCTGTCAGACCAGGTCTCCGACACACGGGGCATCGGCGCCGCCCGCCGCTGGGTTGAATCTGAGTTCCGCAAGATGAGCTCCGACTGCGGCAACTGCCTCGAAGTCATCACGGTGCAGGACACGGTCACGGCCCCGCCTCGCGTGCCCAATCCCACCGTCGTCGCCAACGCCGTCGCCATCCAGCGTGGAACAGGAGACCCGAACCGCGTCATCATCATCCAGGGCCACCTCGACAGCCGCGTCACCGACGTAATGAACTTTGCCGCAGATGCGCCCGGTGCAAATGACGACGCTTCGGGCGTCGCCGCCGTTATGGAAGCTGCGCGAATTCTGTCGAAGCGCAAGTTCGGCGCGACGCTCGTGTTTGCCGCCTTGAGCGGAGAGGAGCAGGGCCTGCATGGCGGCCGCATCCTGGCTGCGCATGCCAAGGCGCAAGGCTGGGAAGTGCTCGCCGTCCTCAACAATGACATTGTCGGCAACAGCCACGGGATGGCCGCACACATCGACGACCGGGTCCGCGTCTTCTCCGAAGGCGTGCGCTCCAACGAGTCCGAAGCCATCGCCGCCGCCCGCCGCTCTGTCGGCGGCGAGGTCGACGCCCCCTCCCGCAATCTCGCGCGCTATGTCGACGCCATCGCCGAGGCCCATCTGCCCAGCTTCGACGTCTCCATGGTCTACCGTCGCGACCGCTTCAGCCGCGGCGGCGACCAGGTGCCGATGGTCGAAGCTGGTTTTCCCGCCGTGCGCGTGACGGAAGCCGCCGAACACTATCACCGCCAGCACCAGGATCTGCGCACCGAGAACGGCATCGTCTACGGCGACACGATCGAGGGCGTTGACTTCCCCTATCTCGCGCGTGTGACGAAGCTCAATGCCATGACGATGGCCTCGCTCGCATCCGCCCCACGCCCGCCGCGCGAGGTAAAGATCGACGGCGCCGTCTCCGCCAACACCACCGTCACCTGGGCCGCCAGTGAAGGCGCCGCCAGCTATATCGTCTGGTGGCGCGAAACCACGTCTCCGGTCTGGCAACACAGCAAGCTCGTCTCCGGGGCGACCACCACCGTGCTTGAAAACACCGTGATCGACGACTGGTTCTTCGGCGTGCAGGCGGTTTCAGCGGAGGGCTACGCCAGCCCGGTACAGTTCGCAGGAGTGGTCGGCGCGTTCTTCCCGCCGGCGGCGAAGTAAGGGTCTCGGCTACCGCGCCGCCAGGATGTCATCGATGTACGCCGGCTTGCCAGCGATCCGCTCCAGCCGCGGATAGCGATGCCCGCCGTTGTAGTCGAGCTTCACCGTCTTCAACGCCTCGCCCGACTTCACAAGGAGCTCAACTGGCTTGTCCTTGCTCGCCGCCACCGCCGCCTTCAGCCGGTCGGTCGTGAAAGTCTGACCATTCACGCCCGTGATCGTCAGCGACGTATTCAGTCCCGCCTCCCACGCCGGCCCCTCCCACTGGATCAGCGTGATCTTCCCCAAAGAGTCGGTGGACAGCCCGATCGAGTAGAGCAGGTTCGCTGCGCGCGTGCGCGCTTCGGTTTCGCGCCACTGGACATTTGGCGCATCGCCATAGACCAGGCGGTAGCCGCCGCGCTCCAGCCCATCCAGCGGCGCCTTTACCGCCACCTCGTCTACGCGGTTGCGGAAGAACGTCTCCCAGTCATGCGGCATGATCTTGTTCAGCGTCGCCACGAGATCCGCGCGCGTATAGGTCAGCTGCCCCCAGTCGCCATCATTCACGCCGAAGAACGCCTTCGCGAAATCGTCCAGCGACTTCTTGTTCTGCGTCTTCTCGCGGATGAGGGTGTCCACATCCATCCAGATGAGCTGGCCTTCGGAATAGTAGTCCTCGCTCCGCTGCCAGTTCTGCCAGGGCAGGGACCGCCGCGCCGCGATCACGGGATCCATCGTCGCGTCCACCAGCGGCCGCCACTCCCGCCCTGTGCGCGTGTCATACACCGCCGCATTGTTCGCGATCAGGTCCAGCGCCTGCTGCTTTGTCACGAAGCCCGATCGCGCCGCCAGCACATGCCCCCAGTACTGCGTCTGCCCCTCATAGACCCAGAGCAACCCCGCCCGCATCGGCACGTTGAATGACGGCGTCCACAGGTCCGCCGGCCGCCGATACTTGCCGTTCCACGAATGCACATATTCGTGCGCCAGGAGGTCCTTGGAGACGAACGCGGAATTCCATCCGCTGAAATATTGCGAGTTCACGCCATTATTGCTCGAGCGCTGGTGCTCGATCCCTGATGTGGCCAGCCTGTCGCTCACCGACAGCAGGAAGTCGTAGTGATCGAAATGCCTCGCGCCGAACAGCTTGTCGGCCTGCTTGACCAGGTTGCGATGAACCTCGATCACCTCCGCCGGCGGGTTCACCTGTCCCGGCTCATCCCCCATCGCATTCAGCGTCACGCGCGAGCGCCCGCCCGGATCGAGATCGAATTTCCGCATGTATTTGCCGGCAAACAGTGGCGAGTCGATCACCGTCTCCCACGACGCCGTCTTGAACTTCACCGTGTCGCCGGACTTCGACGCTGTCTCGAGCGCCGTCGCATAGTCCCAACCGGCCGGCAGCTTCACGCTGACATCGAAACTGATCTTCCGTGCGAAATGTCCCGCCGGATACAGCGCCCCGATGTACCAGTTCAGCCGCAGCATCTCCGGCGTCATCATGATCGGACCCTGCGCCGACTCGATCGGCGAGAGGAACTGCGCCTCGACATCCAGCGCCTTTACGCCCGCCGGTACATCGACATGAAACGCAAACACATCCGCCGGATCGCGCCGCCACGGGATCGGCTTCCCGTTTGCCGAAATCTTCAACCCCGCATAATTGTAGATCGGCCCACGCGGCGCATGGTTTCCCGGGATCCACTCCGCATACATCAGCGTCAGCGGACCCGCCTTCGCCACGGGCACCTTCTGCCGGATGCCGAAGATCCGCCGGTCGAGGTCGGTCGCGTCCACCTCCAGCGTCAGCGTTCCCGGATACGCCACATCCCGCAGCGCGGGCAGGGCGGGCGCCGCTGCAACCGGCTGAGGTTCCGACCGGATCGGTTTGCCCACCTGCTGCGCCACCACCGGCGCAACGGCCAGCATGATGGCGGCCGTAATGGCGAATACGTGTTTCAAAGCGCTGATCCCTGAATCCTTAGACGAGAGACGAGGCTAGAACACCTGAGACGCGAAACTCAACGCACGAAGTTGCAACGAGCTTGCGGCCTCTGGCGGAACCCAGCGATCTAGTGCAGGTCTTCCGCGCGGGGCCACATACGGGTCGAGGGAGAGACGCATGGAATCGGCGACGCCGGAGGCGGCTGCAAAGCCAACGACGCCGCTGCGCACGGTTGTGCTGGCGTCGGCCGCAGGCACAGCCTTTGAGTGGTACGACTTCTTCGTCTATGGCGCGCTCACCAGCGTCTTTGCGGCGAAATTCTTCAACGCTGCCGAGATCGGCGAAGCCAATGCCACGCTCGCCACCCTCGCTGTGTTCGCTGCCGGCCTCCTGTTCCGCCCGCTTGGCGCGCTGATCTTCGGCCGCATGGGCGACCGCTTTGGCCGCAAGGGCGCCTTCCTCGCGACTGTCATCATCATGGGCGGCGCCACCTTCGCCATCGGTCTGCTGCCGGACAATAAAGAGCTGCTGGGTTTCAGCGCCATCATGCTCGTCCTGCTGCGCATCCTGCAGGGCATGGCCGTCGGCGGCGAATACGGCGGCGCCGCCATCTATGTCGCGGAGCACTGCGCACCCAACCATCGCGGCGAATCCACCGGATGGATTCAGTCCTCCGCCGCCTTCGGCCTGATGGGCGCGCTCGCCGTCGTCGTCGGCACGCGCGCGGCCATGGGCGAGGAACAGTTCTTCGCCTGGGGCTGGCGCATTCCGTTCCTCGCCTCCGCCATCCTCGTCGGCATCTCGATCTGGATGCGCCTGCGCCTGCACGAGAGTCCCGAATTCCTCAAGATGAAGGAGGAGGGTACGATCTCGAAAGCGCCCTACGCCGAGGTCTTCCTCAAATGGGAAAACCTGCGCCTCGTCCTGCTCGCCATCTTCGCCTTCCTCATGGCTCAGGGCGCCATCTGGTGGTGCGTGTTCTCCTACACGCAGATCTTCCTCGAGCGCTTCATGAAGCTGCCAGGCATCTGGGCCAACGTGCTGCTGATGGGCGCGACACTCATCTCCATCCCGCTTTACGTCTTCTTCGGCTGGTTATCGGACCGCGTCGGCCGCAAGCCCGTGCTCATTATGGGCATGGTGCTGTCGGTCGTCGCGATGATCCCTTGCTTCCAGGCCTTCTCTGCCGGCGCCAACCCGGCGCTGCTGAGTGCGCAACGCGAGCAGCCCGTCGTCATCCACGCCGACCCCGCGACCTGCTCTTTCCAGTTCGACCTGCTCGGCGGCCGCAAATACGAGACCGGCTGCGACATCGCCCGCTACTATCTCACCAATGCCGGCATCGGCTTTTCGATTTCGAATGAGCCCGCCGGTTCACCCGCCATGGTCCAGATCGGGGATAATGCCGATGCGCGCACGCCCGTGACCGATGCGGTCGGCCTGGAAAAAACGGCCCTCGACGCACACGCCAAAGGCATCAACGAAAGTCTCGCCGCCGCCCTGAGAGCCGCCGGCTATCCGCCGCCGATCAAGTCCCCCGCCACGCCCGCCGAGTTCCAGGCCCAGGCCGCCGACTTCAACTGGCCCCTTATAGTCGGAGGCTTCCTCGTTCTCGTCGTCGGCGCCTGTGCGCTCTATGGCCCGATGGCCGCCGCCCTGGTCGAACTCTTCCCGACGCGCGTGCGCTACACGGCTCTCTCGGTGCCCTACCATATCGGCATCGGCTGGGTCGGCGGATTCATGCCGATGACCGCCTTCGCCATCGCCACCGCGACCGGAGACGTCTTCGCCGGCCTCTGGTACCCGGTCGTGTTCGGAATCATCGGCATCGTCACTTGCCTGTTCCTGTTCCCGGAAACAAAAGGCAGGCCGTTGACCTGACGCAACCGTTCGGTCTTCGCCCAGTCCGGTGCGCGATCAACCGCCGCCGAAGCGCTGGGTCCAGTCGGCGACGTGCGCGTCTTCGATCTTGGTGAAGAGCTGTGGCGGCACGGCGATTGTCATGCTGCGCGGAAGGGCGTCGAGGAGTGCGGAATAGCCGCTGGCTCCAAGCTTCGACATGTCGAGGCTACGATTGCCTTCAGGCACGCCGATGGCATCGAGAATCTTCCGCGCCGTGTCGGGGATAATCGGCTGGGCGATCACGCCGAACAGGGCGACAAGGTTGAGGCCGGTGCGGATGCCGACGGCGGCTTGATCGACAGACGTCTTGTAGGCCGTCCACGGCGCGGCCTTGGTGATGTACTCGTTCCCAGCGGCCCAGATGGCGCGGGTTTCGGCGGCGGCCTTGCGGAATTCCATGGCCTCGTAATGGGCGATGAGGGCGGGCAGGCGGGTAGCGAGTTCGTTCGCCATCCAGGCTTCGTGCTCGCCGGGCGCGCCGCCTTCCGGGGCTTTTGAATCGAATTTCGCGGCCGCGTATTTCGTGATGCGGTTGACGAAATTGCCGAGCACGTCGTTGAGGTCGGAGTTCACCGTCGACTTGAAGTGTTCCCAGGTAAAGGCCGTGTCGGAACTCTCCGGCGCGTTGGCGGTGAGATACCACCGCCAGTAATCGCCGGGCAGCAGCTCCAGTGCCTTGTCCATGAAGACGCCGCGCTTCTGGCTGGTGGAGAACTTGCCGCCATACCAGTTGAGCCAGTTGAACGCTTTCAGCTTGTCGACGAGTTTCCACGGCTCCTTTGAGCCGAGAATGGTGACGGGGAAGCTGACGGTGTGGAAGGCGACATTGTCCTTGCCCATGAACTCGACATAGGTGACCTCGTCCGCGCCCTTGTCGGTGCGCCACCAGCGTTCCCAGTCGCCGCCCGTTGCTTCAGCCCATTCGACGGTGGAGCCGATGTATTCGATCGGCGCATCGAACCAGACGTAAAAGACCTTGTTCTCGAAACCGGGGCGCGGGTGGCCCCTGCGCGTGACGGGCACTCCCCAGGAAAGGTCGCGCGTGATCGAACGGTCGATCAGGCCTTCGTCGAGCCATTTGTAGGCGATGGACGTGGTCAGATTGGGCCAGTCGGCGGCGCGCGCATCGACAAAGGCGCGGACCTGGTCCTGCATCTTCGTCTGCAGCAGGTAGAGATGGCGCGTGTCGCGGATCTCGACATTGCGGGAGCCGGAGACGGACGAGTACGGGTTGATCAGTTCGACCGGATCGAGAAGTGTTCCGCAGTTGTCGCATTGATCGCCGCGGGCTTTCTCGTGGCCGCAATTGGGGCATGTACCTTCGACGTAGCGGTCCGGCAGGAAGCGCTTGTCGTCGACCGAGTAGACCTGTTTCGAGGTGCGCTCGTCGATCAAGCCGTTATCCTCAAGGACGTCGGCGAAGTGTTGCGTCAGGCGGCGGTTGGGTTCGTTGGAGGAGCGGCCGAACCAGTCGAAGGAGAGGTGGAAGCCGGCGCCTACATTTTTCTGGATGTCGTGCTGCTCGGCGCAGTAGTCGGCCACGCTCTGGCCCGCCTCGATGGCGGCGAGTTCTGCAGGCGTGCCGTGCTCGTCGGTGGCGCAGATGAAGAGCACTTCGTGCCCGGCGGCTCGGCAATAGCGCGCATAGACATCCGCCGGGAGCATCGAGCCGGCAAGGTTGCCGAGATGCTTGACGCCGTTGATGTAGGGCAGGGCGGATGTGATGAGGATACGTGCCATGCGCGCGATGTAGCCCCGCCCGGCATAGATTGCCAGCCCGCTAGCATGATCAGTCTATTCCGCAGGGCCATTCGGACAGGGCGCATTCTCGGGTAGCTGTTCGATCAGACGTGCATCGCGAAACGTGGCCTTGTCGATGCTGTAGATCAGGCAGGCTGACCCGCTAGGGCCGGTTTCACCTCGCAAGGTGTAGACTGGCTGAGCCGAAACCAGGACACGGTCGTCCTTGTCGGCAGTGAAGGATACGTAAAAATGGTAGACCTGCACTGAAGACTTGCCGATGCGATTCAGCACGTCACCGAATACGACCTCGCTCAGATCGATCGGAGCGGCAGCCTGAGTTGCGGCGGGACCGGACGGCAGCCGGATGACCAGCGGCTCTGCCGATCCACTGCCCGAGCTATAATTCACGATCAGATGCGTCCCATCCTCCAGCCAGTGAAGGCTTGCGCTTCGGGACATCTCGAAAGTGGCGACCACCTTGCCTGTGGCGGCGTCCGCAACGGTCGCCATCTCGGCGACCTGAGGCCCCTTGATGGGGGATGCCGAAGCCGATCCGGAGGTTGAGCGATAGGCCAGTATCCATCTGCAATCGGGAGAGCGCAGGACGGTGGGTTCGGCGCCCACCCAAATACGCTGAGGCTTGAGGTCTGCGCACGGCATGACAGGCGCCGAAATCGCGGGGGGTTGTGCGTCCCAAACCATGCGAGGTCTCCGGGACAGAAGCGTAGCACTCCGAAATCATACTACCAGCTGCCGCAAACAGTGCGGAGGACCTTCCGCTGCTGATGGGTCGCCCCACCTTCACCCGATCGCCGTGATCTGCACCGCCGCGTGGTAACGCATCGTCGAGAAGCCTGTGTACCGGTACTTGATCTTCCGCGCCGCGACGAATTCCTGCCAGGCCCTGTACTCGTGCTCGCGCCAGTTCGGGTAATTGTAGTATTCGTCGAACACGATCAGCGTGCCCACGCGCATACGGTCCGCGAGTTGGTCCAGGACGTAGATCGTCGAGTCGTAGACGTCGCAATCGATGTTGACGAAGCTGACCGGCCCGGGGTTCGCTACGAGGAAACCGGGGAGCGTCTGATCGAACCAGCCCTTGTGAATCTTAACGTTGTTGGGCACGCGGGGGAGCTTGCCGTGCTGGCTGTACCGACCTTTTTGTTCGTGTGTACCCGACCAGTCGCCGGGAAGTCCTTCGAACGAGTCGAAGCCGTGGACCGTGCGAGGTTCGGCGTTCTTCGCGATGATGCGGGTTGACGTTCCGCCAGCGACGCCAAACTCGAGGATGAGGCCGTTGAGCTTCGCTTCCTTCTCCCGCTTCATGCAAAGTTCGATCAGGGGCTTGCGTCCCTGGCACAGCATGGCGTCCTTGAGATTGGCCTCTATGTAATCGACCGTGTCCTTCTTGGCCCGCACGCGCAGGTCAAGGTACATGTCGTTGAGGAAGTACTTGTGAATCAGCCGACTATAGATGCGGCCGAGAATTCTCTTGTCCATTCTGTCCCGCTTCCCGCCCGACTTGGCGCGGCTTGTAGCATGGACGGCGTGGAGGGCCAGCTTTCTGGCGAATCGGCCCGCGAGGTTCAGCTGCTCGTGCTGGTTTGCGTCGCGACGCGCAGCGTAATCGAGCGGGCGATCATGGTGTCGCCGGACAGGCCAAGCGCGGGCTGCGCGACGATCGTGGCCTGGACGCCTCGCTGGCTCAGGGCCGTGGCGACGGCCCGGGCGCGTTCTCCATCGCCATTTGCCTGAATGAGGACGCCCTTGGCGCCGCAGGTGCGCGCGGCTTCGGCCACGCTGACGACAGCGAAATTCTGCTGCGAGTTCAGGACGGCCGAGTCCGGGGCGAAATAGACCACCGCCTCGTGACTCGGGCATGGGGAAGTGGCCTGAGCGGTCGCCGAGCCGGCGATGAACCCGCAGAAACCGATCATCGCGGCGCCTATGGTCGTTGCGGTCAATCGGGTCATGTGTGCCTCCCAGCGCCCAGCCTTCAGTTCGGTAACGGTCTTGCGGAGATGAAAGTTCCTCCGAGTTCCCGATGGGGCGGGCTCCGGGCGGAATGTGGCAGTCCGGGGGTATTTTGCGGTCGGCGGCGCCGGGCTTGCGTGAGCGGCTGGAGGCGCCTATTCCCCTCCGCGGCCTTCTCTCACGGGAAGCCTCGCCGGATTAGCTCAGCGGTAGAGCAGCGGTTTTGTAAACCGAAGGTCGGGGGTTCAATCCCCTCATCCGGCACCACGCCCCCCAGAGCCTCATTTCGTGCGGGGAGTCGTACCAAACTCACTGTTTTTCAGCAGCTTGTGCCTTGCGTGGCCTTCCATAGTGGTGCGCGCACGCTATGGTAAATTCAGCACACTCAAAAGTGGCTGGGGGTTCAGGAGGGACGACGTGGGGTCCACGAAATCATTGCGCGCCGTGGCTGTTGCAGCCGCGGGCGTGCTTGCTGCCATTGCGCTTTCCGCATGCGGAGGGCCGGCCGGGGGTAATGACGCCAAGGCAGTTCTTGGCGAGGACCAGGGGCCACAGCTTGAGACACGACAGGCGAATGCTCCGCGCGCGGGCGGGTCGGGCGAGTTCGAATTCCTGCGCTACACGATCGACGTGACGCGAGACCAGCCGAAAGCCTGCCTGGGCTTTTCGGCCGGTCTCAATCCGCAGACGGACTATCGGCCGTACGTCGACATGGGTGACGGACCCGAGATCGCGCTGTCGGTCGAAGGATCAAACCTTTGCCTCGGCGGCCTGACATTTGGGGGCGATCGCGAGATCCGCATCCGTTCGGGTCTGCCGGCGGGCGATGGGCGCACGCTGCCGTTCGACGAGGATGTGGCGATCGCGTTTGGCGACCGGCCCGCCTATGTCGGATTCAAGGGCGATGGCGTGATCCTGCCGCGGATCGATGCAGACGGCCTCGCGCTGGAGACGGTGAACGTCGACAAGGTGAAAGTCACCATTTCGCGAATCACGGATCGGGCGCTGGCCTTCAAGACCATTTCCCAGGGCTATTCGCATAGCGCCGGCGGTTGGGGCTATATGGACTACGGCTCGGAAGTTTACGACGTGGCCGAACAGTTGTGGACCGGCGAGATCGACACGCCGGGATCAGCCAACTCGGCGAAGACGACCGTCTTCCCGATCGCCAAGGCGATCCCGAAGCTGCAGCCGGGCGCCTATTTCGTCGAGCTCGACCAGATCGACGCATCGGGTGACATTCCCAACGAGGCAGCGCGCGCCAAGCGCTGGCTGGTGATCACAGACCTTGCGCTGACGACTTATTCGGGCGTCGACGGTATGTCGGCGACCGTGCGGTCCTTGCAGACGGCCAAATCCGTGTCTGGCGTGAAGCTGGAGCTGGTGGCGCGGAACAACGAGATTCTGGCGCGCGGCAATACGGATAGCACGGGGCGGGTCAGCTTCTCCGGCCCTATCATGAAGGGCGAGGGCAATCTCGCGCCGCGCATGCTTATGGCCTATGCGCCGAACGGCGATTTCGCGATCCTCGATCTCGACCGCTCGCCGGTCGATCTGACCGAGCGTGATGTCGGCGGTCGGGCGCCGTCGCTGGCTGCGGACGCATTTGTCTATACCGAGCGCGGCGTCTACCGGCCGGGCGAGACGGCGTACATCACGTCGCTCATCCGCGATGCCTCGGCGGTGTCGCTGAGCAATCGTGCGGGATCGGTGGTCGTCTATGGGCCGAACGGGCTCGAAGCCGGGCGGCTGCGTTTCAAGGATGCGCGCGAGCACAATGGCGGAGTGAGCTATGCCTTCCCCGTACCGAACTCGGCGGCGCGCGGCACGTGGCGGATTTCGACCGAGGTGGATGGCGTTGGCGTCGTTGGATCCGAGAATTTCTCGGTCGAGGATTTTGTCCCGCAACGTATCGCGATGGACCTGACGGCGGATACGGCGAGCCCGATGCGTGCGGACGAAGCGCGGCCGATCACGGCAAATGTGCGCTTCCTCTATGGCGCGCCCGGCGCCGACTTGCCCGTCGAGGGCAACGTGCGGGTTGAGGCGGACCCCAACCCGTTCCCGGATCTGAAGGGCTTTGCGTTCGGCCGTCATGACGAGCAGTTCCGTGAATCGACCTTTGATCTGGCTCCGGCGAACACGGATGCCGCAGGTCGCGCCGTGATCTCGCTCGATCCGCGTGCAGCGGAGAACGCGGACTCGTCGCGTCCGTTGCGGCTGCGCGCCGTGATGGCGGCGATCGAGCCGGGTGGTCGCGCGGTGCGGGACGATGTCCGCGTCGCCTACCGGCCGGAGGCTCGCTATGTCGGCATCAAGCCTGCGTTCGATGACCGCTCGTCCAAAGAGGGTGAGACGGCTTCGTTCGAGGTCGTGTCGGTGGATCGCACCGGAGCGATGAAATCCGCCAACATCAACTGGCGGCTGGTCCGCATCGACTGGAAGTATGACTGGTATCGCGAAGGCGGCGGGGCCTGGCAGTGGCGCCAGTCGCGCCGTGTCGTTGAACTGGAGAGCGGCCGGATCGCAGTGGCCGAAGGTGGGCGCGGGACGATCAAGACGCGCCAGCTGGATTATGGCGACTACGAAATCTACCTGACCGAAGAGGCCAATGGCGGCGAAGCTTCTTACGGCTTCTGGTCGGGTTGGGGCGGCCAGCCGCAGGAGGGCGTTGAGGCGCCGGACCGTGTGCGCGTGCAGGTTCCGGATGCGCTGCCGGCCATCGGTGGCGATCTCAACGTTACGATCATGCCACCCTATTCGGGTGAGGCTGAAATCGTGGTGGCGTCAGAGAATGTCATTCTTACGCGTACGGTGTCCGTGAAGGCCAACGAAGGCGCGAACATCCGTCTTCCTGTCACCAAGGAGTGGGGCGCGGGCGTCTATGTCATGGCGACGGTCTACACGCCGCGTGACGCGGTAAAGACGCCGAAACCGCGCCGCGCGGTGGGCGTTGCTCACGTTGCAGTGGATGTGGCCCCGCGGACGTTCAAGCTGGATATCGCGGCGCCTGCGGTTCAGCGGCCGAACAACAAGATGACCGTCAACGTCACGGCGGCTGGCCCGAACGACAATGGTTATGTCCAGATTGCTGCGGTGGACGAGGGCATCCTGCTGTTGACCGGATTCCAGACACCGGATCCGGCCGAGTACTTCTTCGGCAAGCGGCGGCTGGGCGTTGAGCTCCGCGATGACTATGGCCGCCTGCTCGATCCCAACCAGGGCGCTGCCGGAAACATCCGTCAGGGCGGCGACCAGATCGGCGGGGCGGGACTGACGGTGGTGCCGACGCAGTCGGTGGTTCTGATGTCTGCGCCGGTGAAGCTGAATGGCGGCAAGGCGTCGGTGACGTTCGATGTGCCGGCGTTCAACGGCGAACTGCGGTTGATGGCGGTTGCATGGTCCAACTCGGGCGTGGGATCGGCATCGAAACCGGTGACCGTGCGGGACCAGGTGCCTGCGCTGCTGGCGCTTCCGCGCTTCCTTGCACCGGGAGACACAGCCACGGGCACGCTGACGCTCGACAACGTGGAAGGCGAGGCGGGCGTCTACAACGCAGCGCTGCGAGCCACGGGCCCCGTGCGTGCGACTTCCGGAGCGCTCTCGGCGAACCTCGCCAAGAGCCAGCGCACGGATCGCGACGCGTCCTTCTCGTCGGGCGCTGAAGGCATTTCGAACATCTCGTTCAACCTGACGGGACCGGGCGGCTATGCGGTCACGCGCAGCTATCCGATCCAGACGCGTTCGGCTTGGCTGCCCGCGAGCAATGTGATCCGGACAACGGTTCAGCCGGGGGCGAATTTCTCGCCAGCGGCCAATTCGCTGTCGTCCTTCGTGCCGGGCTCGAGCTATCTGCAGGTATCGTTCTCGCCCATCCCGATGGACGCGGCGGCCCTGTTCGACTCGCTTGAGCAGTATCCGTATGGATGCACCGAGCAGATCACCAGCCGTGCGCTGCCCCTGCTCTATGCGGCGCAGGTGGCGGCGCTTGCCGGGCGCAAGACCCCGGCGGACCTGCGAAATCAGGTGCAGGAGGCGGTGAACACGCTGCTCAACCGGCAGGGCGCTGATGGCGCCATCGGCCTGTGGCGGACGGGCGATGCACTTTCCAGCCCGTGGCTCGGCGCATATGCGACGGACTTCCTGTTCCGCGCGAAGGCAGCTGGCTACGTGGTTCCGGATGCGGCGCTCGACAAGGCGTATGACTCCCTCGAGGAGTTCGCGATCCGGGAGTCGCGCTACTCGTCAGGCTACGACTTCGAAGTCTATGAGAGCCGCTATAGCAACGACACCGCGCAAGCGATGATGGACCGCTCGGTGGCGTATGCGTCCTATGTGCTGGCTAAAGCCCGCCGCATGGATCGTGCGCGTCTTCGCTACCTGCATGATGACCGGCTGAACCAGATCCAGAGCCCGCTCGCGCGGGCGCAACTGGGCGCTGCGCTCTACATGATCGGCGACAATGCGCGTGCGAAGTCGGCCTTTGACTCGGCGGAGCGGGCGCTAGGTTATACGAACACGGGCGACTACTACCAGACGCCGCGTCGTGACCTGGCTGGCGTGTTGTCCGTGGCGCAGGAGGCCAAGCAGACCACGCTCGTGCAGCGTCTTGCTCAGCGCGTGGCTCAGGACCTGCCGGAACCGGACAGGCTGACGACGCAGGAGAAGGCGTTCCTTCTGCTCGCGGCGAATGCGCTGTCGGGCGGCCAGTCTGCGGTGAATGTCGCCGTGCAAGGGCAGGCCACTGCATCCGGCAACGGCGTCTACCGGATGAACGAGACGCAAGTCGCGCGGCCGCCGGTGTTCACCAACAACGGGCAGGGGCAGTTGTATGTGACGGCTGTCTCGCGCGGATCTCCGGCGACGGCGCCTGCGCCTGCGTTCGACGGCATGCTTGCGAACAAGCAGCTGTGGACGCCGGGCGGACAGGCCATCAACGGCGACACGTTCCGGCAGGGCGACCGCATCATTGTCGCGCTGACGGTGGCGGCGACCGAGATGCGGCGCACGCCGCTGATCATCGCCGATCTGCTGCCGGCGGGCTTCGAGATCGAGGCTGTGCTGCGGCCGGAGGATGCGGGCGCTACCGGCCCGTACGCCTTCCTTGGCGAGCTGGCGGCGCCGAACATTGCGGAGGCGCGGGACGACCGCTTCATCGCGTCGTTCGACCTGTTCGACCAGCGCCGCGAGACGGTGGCCTACATGGTGCGCGCCGTTACGCCCGGCACGTTCACGATGCCGGGCGTGGTGGCCGAGGACATGTATCGGCCGGAAACGTTCGCGCGGACTGTCTCGCGGACGATCACGGTGACAAAGCGGTAGCAGGCGGCTCGGCATGAGCAGGCCAGGCAGACATGAGCACGACGTGGACTGACAGGATAAGGAAGGCGCTGCCCCCCAAGGGGTGGCGCTTCCGCCTGTGGTGGCCGCCGGAATGGTGGCGGCGTGCGGCGCTGGTCGTGCTCTACGTGCTCGTGCCGCTGGTGCTGGTTGATTGGTTGCTGCCGCCGCCGCTGTATCGCGCGGACATCGTCTCGGGAGTCGTTCTTGACCGCCGCGGCGCGGTGATGCGCGTCTTCCCGGTAGAAGACGGGAAGTGGCGGATGAAGGCGCATCTCGAAGGGATCGATCCTGATTTCGTCGAGGCGCTGCTGGCCTATGAGGACAAGCGCTTCATGGGACATGGCGGGGTGGATGTCCTCGCGCTGGGGCGCGCGGCGGGATCGCTGGTTTCATCCGGCGAGGTGGTGTCCGGCGGATCCACGATCACAATGCAGACGGCGCGTCTTATGGAGCCGCGGCCGCGCAATATCGTGTCGAAGGCGATCGAGGCGTTTCGCGCGTGGCAGCTCGAGCGGCGGCTGAACAAGGAAGAGATTCTCGAACTCTACCTCACCATGGCCCCTTATGGCGGCAACCTCGAAGGCGTGAGGGCGGCGTCGTGGGCGTATTTCGGGCGTGAGCCGGATAATCTGTCACCCGACCAGATCGCGATGCTGATTGCGCTGCCGCAATCGCCGGAAGCCCGGCGGCCGGACTTGCGACCAAAGGCGGCGATCGTGGCGCGGGAGCGCGTTCTGATGCGGCTGGCGGATGAGGGTGTGTTCGCGAAGGATCTTGCCGCGGAGTCTGCGGAGTATCCTGCGCCTACGCGTGGGGACTTCCCCCAACTCGCCTGGCATGCGTCAGAGGAGGCGCTGCGGCGGGCGTCGTCGCCCGACAATATCCGTACAACCATCGACCTGGCGCTGCAGAAGGAAGTGGAGGCGCTGGCAACGCGGGCGGCGGGACCGGCGCGCGAGGGCGTGCAGGTTGCGATCATGGTGGTGGATATCGCCAAGCGTGAAGTGCGCGCGGCGGCAGGGTCTGCCAATCGCGGGACGGCGGGCGGGTGGATCGACCTCACTGACAGGCCGCGCTCCCCGGGATCGACGCTGAAGCCGTTCATCTATGGACTGGCTTTTGACGATGGCGTAGCGGCCCCGGACACGCGGATCGCGGATTCGCCGAAGCGGTTCGCTAGCTACCGGCCGGACAATTTCGATCGCTCGTTCCGCGGCGATGTCACGGTGGCGCAGGCGCTGCAGCACTCGCTGAACATTCCGGCCGTGTCGGCGCTGGATGCTGTCGGTGCGCAACGGTTTGCGGCGGCGCTCGCGTTTGCGGGGGCGGACCTGTCGATGCCTTTGTCGGCGGATGAGGATGCGGGCCTCGCAATCGCACTGGGTGGCGCCGGACTGACGGTGCGCGAGCTGGCGCTGCTGTATGCGGCGCTGGGCGACAGGGGGCATGCGCTACCGCTGAACTGGCTGGAGTCCGACGTCGTGGCGGCGAAGACGTCGAAGAAACCGTCGACGCAGATCATGTCGGCGCAGTCGGCCAAGCAGATCATCGATATTCTCGCCGCGTCGCCCGCGCCGAGCGGCAGGATGCCAGCCCAGCTCACGCAGGAAGCGCCGGTGATCGCCGCGAAGACGGGAACGTCTTATGGGTTCCGCGATGCCTGGGCAGCGGGCGTGGGCAATGGTCATGCGGTCGTCGTCTGGATCGGCCGCGCGGACTCTGCGCCGCGGCCGGGCGTGACGGGCCGTGATGCGGCGCTGCCGGTATTGTTCGAGGTCTACGACACGATCTCGCGGATCATGCCCAAGCGCAGCTCAGGACCGAGCCTCCATGAGGAGCTGCCGGGACAGCATCTTCCGCCGGATGCGCTGGCGCGGTTCGAGCGGGACAATGCTCCGCCGCACATCATGTTTCCGCCGGACGGGGCGGAGGTGTGGAAAGATACGGAACATGCCTCCTACGTGCTCTCGGCCGAAGGGCATGGACGGCTGGTCTGGTACGTCGATGGCCGGCCGCTGGGACGCAATGTGGCGGGGGACGCCGTGTGGCGGCCGGGGCAGGCTGGGTTCTACGAGCTTCACGTTGTTGATGAGGCGGGACGGACTGCGAAGTCGCGTGTCCGGGTGATGAGTTCGGAGTGAGTCGGGTGGGACCGTCAGCGCGTCAGCGCCAGGACTTCCGGATTGCGGGCGATAGCTTCGCGACCGCCTGCGATCAGGCTATCGATGGTTTCCTTCGGAAGGCTGACAGCCGTCGCCGCTTTGCCCAGGTCGCGAAAGCGCTCATCGGATGCGTCAGCGAACGAGATCATGTCGAGTCGGAAATCGACGTCCGTGCATTTCCAGTTTTCAGGCGCGCCCAGGGCCGCGGCGCGTTCAGGCGTCAGGCTGCAGCGCCAGGCGATCACATCGCGCTCCCATCTTTCCATCTCGCCAGCGAAGGCGTCTGCGGCGGCGCGCTTGGGTGCGTTGACGGAGACGCCGAGGAGCGCTTCGACGAGTTGCGGGCCGTCGGGGCCGGATTCACGTTTGGGCCAGTCGCCTTCAGCGTTCCGCTCTGCATTGACGATGAAGAAGGTGAAGCGCTTGAGCTTCACCGCGTCGCGGGCGGTAAATGGTCCATGCGGCGTTCCGGAAGCGGCGCGGAGCGTGACGATGGATGAGACGCCGAAGTTATCGGCGACGCCGCCATCGGTCAGGTGGATGTAGTCCATGCGCTGGCTGTCGCGGAAGAAGCGGAAAGATCGCGCAGTCTCGCGCAGAAGCATGGGCGCCGCGCGGTTGGCTTCGGCGGCAGCGACCCAGGGCGCGAGTGCATGCGGGCATTCGCGGCCGTAAGTGCGAACGACGATAGGGCGGAAGGCGACGGGCACGGCCATCGAGGCGGCGACTGCATCGGACAGGCGCACGGCATCGAGGTCGCTGCAGATGGCGTCGAACCAGGGCGCCTCGAAGGCAAATGGCGCGCCGCTGTAGAGGTCGGTTGCGTTGATGACGATGCGGGGGCGCGCCTTGATGTCCCGCATCTTCGCGCCGTTGAAGACTTCCCTATCGAGCCATGTCGACAGCTTGTCGGGCCCGTTGAGGCCGCCCTGCATCAGACGCTCCCAGTTCTGGGGCGACACCCAGGTCGTATGGAGTTGAGACTGCCAGTCCTTGTCGAGGGCCGCGGCGCGGAGGCCGTCGAGACCTTCCGCGCCATGCTGGCCATACCATGCAGCCGTGATGGCGCCGCCGGAGACGGCAGTGACGAGGGCCACACGGTCGATCAGGCGGCCGCCATTGGAGTCCCGCGTGTCACGCAGTTGCTGGAGCACGCCGAGCGAGAACGAGGCTGCGCGGGCGCCGCCGCCGGACAGGGCGAGCGCGATGACGTCGCCATCGCCGGCGATGTCGATCTCAGCTCTTGGCGATGGTGTGGCGGCGAGCGGCAGGTTGATCGGACGCGTATCAGGCGTGCCGGCGCATGCGGCAAGCGCGAGGCATGACAGTAGAGCAAGGCGCATCGTCCATCCCCATGGAAGGTCCGCAGAGTCCGCCTTGTGGGGGCGAATGTCTAGCGTCGTGTGCGCTGGACCAGGTGGAGCGTGGACGGATCGCGCTTGCCGGGCTCGCCGCCGGCCAGCGCTTTGTCCAACTCTTCGGCGAGCACCTTGCCGCGTTCAACGCCCCACTGGTCGAAGGGGTTGATGCCCCAGAGAGTTCCGGCGGCGAAGGTGCGGTGCTCGTAGAGGGCGATGAGGGCTCCGACGGCCTCAGGCGTAAGCGCATTGAGAAGGAGAGTCGCGGAGCCACGATTGCCGGGCATTTCCATGTGGCGGGCCTGTTCGTCGGCTTTGGGGCCGGTCTTGCCCTGATCTGCGAGTTGCTTGCTGGCTTCAGCCGATGAGCGGCCGGCGAGGAGGCCTTCGGCTTGGGCGAAGGCGTTGGCGAGGAGTGCGCGGCCGCGTGCCCAGTCGCCGGCGCCGGCGTCGCGGCTGGCGATGAATTCGATGGCAGTCTGGCGCATGCCTTGATGAAGCAGTTGGTGAAACGAGTGTTGGCCGAGCGTGCCGACCGAGCCCCAGACCATCGGGGCGGTCGGGCCGACGAGGCCGCCGGCATCGTCGGCTACGCTTTTGCCGTTGGATTCCATCTCAAGCTGCTGGAGGAAGTCCGGCAGTTTGCGGAGGCGGTGGGCGTAGGCGAGTACGGTGCGGTTCGAGACGCCGAGCGCGGTGTGGAGGAATACGTCCATCATGGCGAGGCGGGCGGGCGTGTTCTGGGCGAGCGGCGTGTCGCGGAAGTGGGTGTCCATCTCGGCGGCGCCGGCGAGGAATTTCGTCCAGCGTTCGGCGCCAAGAGCGATCTGCAGCGACAGGCCGACGGATGACCAGACGGAGTAGCGCCCGCCGACGGCTTCATCCATTGGGAAGATGCGATCCTCGCTCGCGCCCCAGGCCCTTGCCTTGTCAGGGGCGGAGGAGACAGCTGCCAGATGGTCGTTCGCCTGTTTCTCGCCAAGGTGTTCGACAAGCCAGTCGCGCGCGAGTTGGGCGTTGGAGGCGGTCTCCGGCGTCTTGAAGGATTTCGAGACGACGAGGACAAGCGTGGTCGCAGGCTCAAGGTGAGCAGTGGCTTCGTGGAAGTCTTCCGGGTCGACATTGGCGACGAAGCGGATGTCCGGGCCGGTCGAGCTGTAGTCGCGCAAGGCGTCCCAGATCAGGCGGGGGCCGAGGTCGGAGCCGCCGATGCCGATGTGCAGGATGGTCTTTAGCGGAAAGCCGAGGCCGCCCTTGCGGGCGAGATTGGCGAAGGCGGTGGCCTTTTCGGCTTCGCGGTTCATCGCCTCGATGGCAGGGATGCCCTTGCCGCCGCCGCGCAGGGCCCAATGCAGGGCTGGGCGGCTTTCGGATGCGTTGACGACGCCTGCGGCGAAAAGAGATGTGATCTTGTCCGCGAGCTTGCGCTCGGCAGCGAGAGCCTGCATCGCGGCCATGGCTCCTACGTCGATGGGTTGCTTCGCGACGTCGACTTCGAGGTGCGGCGCGGTCCAGACGAAGGGTGCCATATCGGCGCGGTTCGCGAGGGTGCGAAGTTCGGTGGCGGCGATGCGGGCGGCTTCGGCTTCGACCTGTTTCCAGCTTGAGAGGCTCATGGCTTTTTCCCTTGCGCGGTCCGGCATTCCGGATGATGTGGCGCCGTCGATGCCGCTGGCGAGTCCTGACTGCAGCGGGTTAGCGATAGAGTTGTTTGCGGCGGGTAGGCAATGCGCGTAGTTTGCATGATTCCGGTTCTGCTTGCGCTAGCGGCTTGTGGCGGGGAGACGCCTGTCGCCACGAGTTCGGCTATCCCGGCCCCGACGTTGGCGGACCTGCCAGCGCCTTACACTGCGGCGGACCTGACGAATGGCAAGGAGCTGTTCGGCAAGAAGTGTGGGGCTTGTCACTTCCTGCCAGCGGACAAGGGTCACAAGGTTGGGCCCAATCTGAATGGCGTGTTTGACCGGGGTGTGGCCACGGTTGCGGACTATGATTTCTCGCCCGCGTTGAAGGCTTTCGATGCATCCGGCTGGACGCCCGAGCTGGTGGACCGGTGGCTGCAATCGCCGGACAGTTTCGTTCCCGGGACATCCATGCGGCTGAACGGGATGAGCGATGCCAATGAGCGACGGGACCTGATCGCGCACCTGCTGATCGCGTCTCGCCAGTAGGCGGCAGGCTGGGCTGGCGCTAGGGTCGGGTCATGAGTCACGCGCTGCAGCCCCATTCCGATTCGCCGCGGCTTCCCGTGGATGGGCTGGCGGCCGAGGCGCGCCGCAAGTCCGGTGGAAAGCTTGAACTGGTGTACCGGCTGAACGGCGAGCTCGAGGCGCTGCTGATCCCCGAGCTGTCAAACCCTAGCCGTGCGGATGAACTCTGGAAGCATACCTGTTTCGAGATCTTCATCCTGAAGGCGGATGCGCCGGGTTATGTCGAATTCAACTTCGCGCCGACGGGGCAGTGGGCGGCCTACAGTTTCCGCAGCCGGCGGTCTGGCATGCGGAATATCGTGCAAGTCGGCGAAGCGCCGATAGGGACGATGATGTTCGGCCGACAGTTTGTGCTGAAGGCAGAGCTGGATCTTTCGGGCGTCGAAGGGCTGCCTCCGGCGGATGCGCCGTTGCGCGCTGCGATCAGCACGGTGATCGAAGCAGCGGATGGGCGGAAAGCCTACTGGGCTGTTCAGCATCCGGAAGGGAATCCGGACTTCCATGCGCCCGAAGGATTCGTCATCGACCTGCCAGCGCCGGAGTGAGGACAGACATGCCAAGTTCTGGGGCCATGAAGTTTGGCATCGACAGGCTGATTGCTGACGCGTCGCTGCGTGCGCCGCTGAAGGGCAAGCGCGTGGCGCTGGTGGCGCATCCCGCTTCGGTGACGGCTGACCTGACGCATTCGCTGGATGCGCTGGCGGCGTGTGGCGACGTGCGCGTGACGGCGGCGTTCGGGCCGCAGCACGGCATGCGCGGCGACAAGCAGGACAACATGATCGAGAGCCCGGATTTTACCGATCCGTTGCACGGCATTCCGGTTTTCAGCCTGTATGGCGAAGGGCGCCGCCCTACAGGCCAGATGATGAGCACGTTCGATACTGTGCTCGTTGATCTGCAGGATGTGGGGTGTCGAATCTACACATTCATCACCACGCTGCTCTACGTGATCGAGGCGGCGGCTGAGCATGGCAAGGAAGTCTGGGTGCTGGATCGGCCGAACCCGATCGGGCGGCCGGTGGAGGGACTCACGCTGCGCGACGGGTGGGAGAGTTTTGTCGGCGCCGGACCGATACCGATGCGGCATGGGCTGACGCTTGGCGAGTTGGGCAAGTGGTTCGTCGATCACTTCAAGCTCGATGTGAAGTATCGCGTGATCGAGATGGAAGGCTATCAACCGGACGAAGGTCCGGGCTTTGGCTGGCCCCTGCATGAGCGGACCTGGGTGAACCCCAGCCCAAATGCGCCGAACCTCTGGATGGCGCGGGCGTATGCCGGGACCGTCATGATCGAGGGCGCGACGCTGTCCGAGGGGCGCGGGACGACGCGGCCGCTGGAACTATTCGGCGCGCCGGACACCGACGCCAAGCGCGTGATTGCGGAGATGCAGAGCTTTGCGCCCGAATGGGTGAAAGGTTGCCGGCTGCGCGATTGCTGGTTCGAGCCGACGTTCCACAAGCACATGAAACAGCTGTGCAATGGCGTGCAGATCCATACGGAAGATCCGAGCTACGATCACGAGGCCTTCAAGCCGTGGCGCCTACAGGCGCTGGGCTTCAAGGCGATCCGCAGGCTGTATCCGCAGTATGACCTCTGGCGTGGGCTCGACTTCAAATACGAGTACACGAATGGCGAGCTGGCCATCGACGTGATCAATGGAGGCAAGCAGCTGCGCGAATGGGTCGACGATCCGGACAGCACGGCGTCCGATCTGGACGCGATCACCATTCCAGATGAGCAGGCCTGGATCGCCGCACGGAAGCCGTACTTGCTCTACTGAGCGTTCGCTCACATAGTGCGCTCGGCCAGAACTGGAGCGCAATTTGAGTGGTGTCGATTATCTCGCGCCTGCAAGTGTTGCCGATGCCGTAAGCGCGCTGCGCGCATCGGCGGGATCGGCGAGGCTGATGGCCGGCGGCACGGACCTTCTGGTGCAGATGCGTGGCGGGCGGACGAAGCCGCAGGTGGTGATCGATCTCAAGCGCATACCGGGACTCATGGCGATTCGCTCCGAAGGTGGCGGTTTCTTGATCGGCGCCGCTACCTCGGGCGCGACGTTAGGCGAGCATGAGGCGCTGAAGGCGGCGTGGCCGGGCGTGGTCGAGGCGGCGAACCTGATCGGCTCGACACAGGTTCAGGGCCGGGCGAGTCTTGGCGGTAATCTCTGCAACGCGTCTCCAGCGGCGGATAGTGTTCCAGCGCTGATCGCGGCGGGCGCGGTGTGCGTGATCGAGGGGCCGGGTGGCTCGCGAGAGGTGGCGGTAGAGAAGGTGCAAACGGGGCCGGGCAAGACGACGCTGGCGGACGACGAGATATTGGTGGCGTTCAGGTTGCCCGCAAGGACGGCGCGGTCGAGCGATGCGTATCTGCGGCTTATCCCACGGACTGAGATGGACATCGCGGTTGTTGGCGTCGGCGTTAGCCTGACGCTGGATGCGGGGGGCGTTTGCACCGCTGCACGTGTGAGCGTGGGCGCCGTGGCGCCGACGTGCCTGCTGGTGGAAGCAGCGGGTGCGGCGCTTGTTGGAACGACGCTCGATGATGCGGCGTTGGCAACGATGGAGGCGGCTGTTGCGGGGGCCTGCAGGCCGATCAGCGACAAGCGCGGCACGGCGGAATACCGGACGAAGGTTGCCTGCGTGCTTGCAAGGCGCGCGGCATTGATTGCCAGGGACAGGGCCAACGCATGAGTCGGATGGTTGTAAACGCGACGGTGAATGGCGAGCCGGTGGAGTTTCTCGTCGGCGGCGGCCAGTCGCTGCTGGATGCGCTGCGCGATGAGCTGCGGCTGACGGGCAGCAAGGAAGGTTGCGGCACGGGCGATTGTGGCGCGTGCTCGGTGATCGTCGATGGCCGGCTGGTGTGCGCTTGCCTGATGCTCGCGCCCGAGGCTGAAGGGACGCGGATCGAGACGATCGAGGGGCTTGCTGACAATGGGCATCTGCATCCGCTTCAGCATCAGTTTCTCGAGCAGGCGGCGCTTCAGTGTGGGTTCTGCACGCCGGGTCTGCTGATGGCGTCGAAGGCGCTGCTGGATCGCAATCCGGATCCGACGGAGACGGAGGTGCGGTACTGGCTGGCCGGGAATATGTGCAGGTGTACCGGTTACGACAAGGTTGTGCGCGCCGTGATGGATGCAGCGGCGGACCTGCGTCAGGCGGAGAAGCCGAGATGAGCGATGGCAATCAGGGCGGCGTGAATCTGAAGGTCGTCGGCCAACGGCCGATCAGGCCCGATGGCGTGGACAAGGTGACCGGCCGGGCGCAGTTCGGCGCGGACTTTCACTTGCCGGGCATGCTGGTGGGGCGGATCAAGCGCAGTCCGCATGCACATGCGCGGATCGTTTCGATCGACACGAGTGCGGCGGAGAAACTGCCAGGCGTGAAGGCAATCGTCACGAGTGCGGACTTCGATGCGGGCGCGGCAGGCGAAGTCGAGGCGGGCGAGAGCCATGCAGCGATGAAGGAAGTCGCCGCCAACTGTCTGGCGCGTGGCAAGGTGCTTTATCAGGGCCATGCGGTGGCGGCTGTGGCCGCGACGCAGCCGGAGATCGCGGCTGAGGCGCTGGACCTGATCGAGGTCACCTACGAGGTGTTGCCGCATGTGATCGATGTCGAGGCGGCGATGGCGGCGGATGCGCCGGTGCTGCACGACGACATGTTCACGAAGGGCGTTACGCCTAAGCCGGGCAAGGCGTCCAACGTCGCCGCTAAGCATTTGATGGGACGTGGGGATGTTGCGGCCGCTTTCAAGTCTGCGGACGTGATTGTCGAGGGGCGGTACGAAACCGCGGCTGTGCACCAGGGCTATGTCGAGCCGCATGCGTGCGTGGCCTCGTGGGGCGCGGATGGGCAGAGCACGATCTGGTGTTCGAGCCAGGGGCAGTTCCTTGTCCGCGCGATGGTGGCGAAAATTCTCAACATGCCGCTGTCGGACATCAAGGTGACCCCGGCTGAGATCGGCGGCGGGTTCGGCGGCAAGACGACAGTGTATCTGGAGCCTGTGGCGCTGGCGTTGTCGCGCAAGTGCGGGCGGCCGGTGAAGATCGTGATGTCGCGCGAGGAAGTGTTTCTCGCGAGCGGGCCGACATCGGGCGCCGTGATGGATGTGCGGCTGGCGGCGACGAAGGCTGGCAAGATTACCGGCGCAGAGATGACGCTGAGGTATCAGGCGGGCGCGTTCCAGGGATCGCCGGTGAATCTTGGCATGATGACCGCGTTTGCCTGTTACGATGTCGAGGCGTTGGCGCTGACGGGGTATGACGTCGTCAGCAACCGGCCGAAGGTTGCGGCCTATCGGGCGCCGGGGGCGCCTATGGCGGCGTTTGCGGTCGAGAGCGCGATCGATGATCTGGCGATGAAGCTGGACATGGATCCGATCGACCTGCGTTTGTTGAACGCTGTGCGTGATGGCGCGAAGACGGTTTATGGCGCGACGGTGCGATACTCCGCGCTGGTCGAGACGCTGGAGGCGATCAAGGCGTCGCCGCATTATCAGACGCCGGTTGGCAAGGGTCAGGCGCGCGGCGTGGCGGCGGGTTTCTGGTTCAATGTCGGCGGCGAGAGTTCGGCTGCCGTCCACGTCGACGAGGATGGCGGCGTCACGGTGGTGTCGAGCAATCCCGATATCGGCGGGTCGCGGGCGTCGATGGCGATGATGGCGGCGGAGACGCTTGGGCTGCCGATCGAGCGCGTTCGGTGCACGGTCGCGGACACGACATCAATTGGATATTCCGGTTCGACGGGCGGGAGCCGGGTCACGTTTGCGACCGGGATGGCGGTGGTGGAGGCGGCGCAGAAAGTTGTCGCCGACTTGAAGCGTCGTGCGGCGCAGACATGGGAATGCGATGTCGCGATGGTTGAGTGGAAGGATGGCGTGGCGACATGCACGGATCCTTTGAAGGATGTGAAGCCGCTGTCGATGAAGGCGATCGCTGGAAAATCGGCGAAAACGGGCGGGCCGATTGCGGCTGAGGTGTCGTTGAATGCACAGGGCGCAGCGGCTGGATTCGGCGTGCATGTGTGCGATCTGGAGATCGATGCGGAGACGGGGCGGACGACTGTGGTTCGGTATACGGCTGCGCAGGATGTCGGGCGGGCGATCCATCCGGCTTATGTCGAGGGGCAGCTTCAGGGTGGCGCGGCGCAGGGAATCGGGTGGGCGCTGAATGAGGAGTATGTGTACGGAAAGTCCGGGCTGCTCGAGAATGCCGGCTTCCTGGATTACCGGATGCCGGTGGCCTCGGACCTGCCGATGATCGACACGATCCTGATCGAGACGAAGCCGAACCCGCGTCATCCGTATGGGGCGAAGGGTGTTGGGGAAGTTCCGATTGTGCCGCCGCTGGCTGCGGTCTCGAATGCGGTGAGCCGGATTGTGGGCAAGCGGATGACGTCGCTGCCGATGTCGCCGGCCAAGGTGCTGGCCGAGATGGCCAAGTAGTTGCCGCGGGTTACATCGATCTCCGGACGGGTTGCGGATTTTACCTGCGGGGTGAGCGCGTTCGAGGTTGAGGCGCGGACGGTGCGCGCCTTGATGCGCGAGCTGGAGGCGCGGTTTCCTGGGTTGGGGGAGTTCGTCGAGGACCAGATGGCGCTGGCGATCGATGGAGAAATTTTCCAGGATGCGCTGGGAGTAGAGATCGGCGCGGACAGCGAGATCGTGCTGATACCGAAGATCGCTGGGGGATAGGCGCGCGGGCGCGATCCCAGCCGCCGGGCGGCGGGGTTGGTGTGTTTGGGGCGCGTGCGCTGGTTCGGCGGGCGCTATTCTATGCCGCGCTGGCGGAGGACTCGCGACTCGCGTGTGCGCGCACTTGGCGCGGCTGGTGGATGTCTGCGCTGTGCGCAGGACTGGACCCCGGCCTTCGCCGGGGACGCGGACCTTTTACGCTTCCATTGCAGAGGTGCATCAGCAACGGAGATCGTCGGCGCCAGGCCGCGAATGACTCCGTGGGTGGAGTGGGCTTTCTTCTGGAGATGAACGCCGGACGTCGCCTGGGGCAGGGCGGAGGTTTCGGACTGCGTGTGCCAATCACGCGGTCTGATCCTCAGCCACATCTGGAGCGTTGTCGTGGCGCCTTGCACGAGGCTCACGAAAAGCATCAGCACCGCATCGATCCAGCGATCGAGAGGCGGCGGGGTCACTACTCCGTAGGATGCGGTTCGTGCTCGTGTCATGCGGGGCATTATAAGTCAGCAACTTCCCCCGCGGATTTGGCGCCACTGTTTCCGCCAAAGTTTTCGGGGAAGTCGCTGAAATCGCGGCCGAAGTTTTTTGAGTTTCCCCCAAACGCGAACAACGGTTTTCCCCCAAACTCGGCGCCGACTGAGGCAGCGTCTGCGCTTTCCGGGAGGCTTGGTGCGGGTGGAGGGACTCGAACCCCCACGGTTGCCCGCTGGTACCTAAAACCAGTGCGTCTACCAATTCCGCCACACCCGCGCGCAGCAAGGGCGGGTGATAATTGGGTTGGGGAGGAAAGGCCAGTGGGTGGCGCTCAGCCCGCGGCGGCGGCCTTGAGGGCGGCGACGTCGAGTTTCTGCATGCTCATGAAGGCTGCTGTGACACGTTCGCGGGCGGTGTTGTCGCCTCCGCCCATGACCTGTTCGAGGATGGTGGGGATGACCTGCCAGGAAACGCCGAAGCGATCCTTCAGCCAGCCGCATTGGCTGGGCTTGCCGCCGCCGACGAGGAGGTTGTCCCAGTAGTGGTCGACCTCTTCCTGTGTGTCGCAGTGGATCTGGAAGGAGACGGCTTCGGTCTGGGGGAACATCGGGCCGCCGTTTATCGCCATGAAGTCCTGGCCCATGATCGTTGCGCTGGCGGCCATAACGTCGCCCTTCTTCGTGCCGAACGAGCTGTCGGCGGCGTGGCGCTGGATGGCGCCCATGCGGGAATTAGGCAGGAGGGAGGTGTAGAGCTGCAGCGCCTCCTCGGCCTCGGCGTTGAGCCAGAGGCAGGTGGTGAGGGTGTTCTTCAAGGGAGCCTCCGGTAGCTGAGTTCCATCTGTAAGGCCGAATATGCGCCCGTTTCGTTGCAAGGACGTGCGGGCGCCTGGGTTTCCGACAGGGCCGGAACGAAGGTCCGGACTTGTAAACCATAGGCAGGGTGCAGCGGCCTGTTCAGGCCGAATCCGCGCATGGACAGGCCCTCCGGGGGTGTGTAAGACGACCCCCTTTCCCGCCCGGCGATGGCCGCAGGCGGGTCTCAACCATTATGCCTGGCAGGGTTCGCGCGATGAACGTCACAGAGACGAAATCGGAAGGTCTTTCGCGGGAGTTCCGCGTTTCCATCCCGAAGGGCGATCTGAACGCGAAATTCAACGCCAAGATCACCGAACTCCAGCCGAAAATGAACCTGAAGGGCTTCCGTCCCGGCAAGGTGCCGGCGGCGCACATCAAGAAGATGTACGGCAAGTCGATCATGGGCGACCTGGTGAACGATCTTGTCCAGGAGACGTCCGACAAGGCCCTGGCCGAGAAGGCGCTGCGCCCGGCTTCGCGCCCGTCGATCCAGCTGACGTCCGACCAGGAAAAGCTGATCAATGGTGAGGCTGACCTCGACTATTCGATCGCGCTTGAGATCATGCCGGAGTTCGAACCGACGGATATCTCCACCATCTCGATCGAGCGGATGGTTGCCGAGATTCCGGAAGAGGAAGTCCAGGAGTCGCTGCAGCGGCTGGCTGACAACAACAAGGCCTACGAGACCAAAGAGGGCAAGGCCGAGAACGGTGACGCGGTCGTGATCGACTTTGTCGGTTCGATCGACGGCGAGAAGTTCGATGGCGGCGCCGCCGAGGGCCATACGCTGGTGCTGGGTTCGGGCCGGTTCATTCCGGGCTTCGAGGAGCAGCTGATCGGCGCGTCGGCCGGCGAGGATGTGAAGGTCAACGTCAAGTTCCCGGACGAGTACCAGGCCGAGAACCTGAAGGGCAAAGACGCGCTCTTCGAGGTGAAGGTTCACGAAGTGAAGGGTCCTAAGGACGTCGAGATCAATGATGAGTTCGCCAAGACGCTGGGCCTCGAAGGGCTCGACGCACTGAAGGACGCGATCAAGGCGCAGATTTCGGGCGAGCTGGGCTTTGCGACGCGCCAGCAGGTGAAGCGCGTGCTTCTCGATGCGCTGGACGAGCGCCATTCCTTCGACCTGCCGCCGCTGATGGTGAAGGCCGAGTTCGAGCAGATCTGGTCGCAGTTCGAAGCCGAGAAGAAGGCAGGCCGCCTGTCTGAAGAGGACAAGAGCAAGTCGGACGAGGAGCTGCGCGCCGAATACCAGAAGATCGCCGAGCGCCGCGTGCGCCTTGGCCTGGTGCTCGCCGAGATCGGCCGCCGCGCCGACGTGCAGATCACCAATGAAGAGCTGGTCCGCGCCCTGCGTCAGGAAGCCTCGCGCTATCCGGGACAGGAGAAGCAGGTGATCGAGTTCTACACCAAGAACCAGAACGCCATGGCCCAGCTGCGCGCGCCGATTTACGAGGAGAAGGTTGTCGACCACATCCTCGAAAAGGCGACCGTGACGGACAAGGCGGTTAGCCGCGAAGTGCTGATGAAGGAAATCGGGGACGAGTAGTCGCCCCCATTTTCTTCGATCCAGCTATCAATACCTGGTTTAACTGACGAATTGCTGTGGACGGGGGTGGGGGGACTTGCGCCCGGGCATCCGCGTTCGGATATTGTTAGTCCAATCCGTGATTTGAGTCTCACCGGCCCCGGCTTGTGGGGCTGCCTTAGAAAGAACCCTCGCAATGGACGATTTCACCCCCCCGATGGCGATGAATCTCGTCCCCATGGTCGTGGAGCAATCCAGCCGTGGCGAGCGCGCCTATGACATCTTCTCGCGCCTGCTGAAGGACCGGATCGTTTTCGTTACGGGACCGATCGATGATGGCCTCGCCAGCCTGATCACTGCGCAGCTTCTCTTCCTGGAGTCGGAGAACCCCAAGAAGGAAATCGCCATGTATATCAACTCGCCGGGCGGGTATGTGCACTCCGGCCTAGCGATCTATGACACCATGCAATACATCCGCAGCCCCGTTTCCACGGCCTGCATCGGCATGGCCGCGTCGATGGGCGCGCTGCTGATGACGGCGGGCGAGAAGGGCATGCGCTTCGCAACCCCCAATTCACGCATCCTGCTGCACCAGCCCTCGGGAGGGTTCCGTGGCGTCGCCTCGGACATCGAACGGCACGCCATGGACATCCTGGCCACCAAAAAGCGGCTCAACGAGATCTACGTCAAGCACACCGGGCAGCCCTATGAGGTCGTCGAAAAGACCCTGGACCGGGATAGTTTCATGACCGCGAGCGAGGCTCAGGCCTTTGGAATCGTGGATAAAGTCTACGAAAAACGCGCTGCCCCTGCGGATTAAGCGTTGTTTTTCAGCAGATTCGGCCCGCCGGCGCTGACTGTGTCTCCTTGCGGCGCCTTGCTTGCTATGATCCGATAGGGTGCCTTGAACCTATCTGAAACGATTGAAATATAAGATTCGGGGCTTGAACGTGCAGCATTGACGCTTTCGGACACGTGTTCGGGGCGGATCCGAGGTGTCTATGAACAAGAGCGCTTCAGGCGACAGCAAGAACACGCTGTACTGCTCGTTTTGCGGAAAATCGCAGCACGAAGTGAAAAAGCTTATCGCGGGACCGACCGTCTTCATCTGTGATGAATGCGTCGAACTCTGCATGGACATCATCCGCGAGGAGTCGAAGACGGCTCTCGTGAAGTCGCGCGACGGCGTGCCGACGCCGCGCGAGATCTGCGACGTGCTGGACGACTATGTCATCGGGCAGGCCAAGGCGAAGCGCGTGCTCTCGGTGGCCGTGCATAACCACTACAAGCGCCTCAACCACGCCGCCAAGAATTCCGACGTCGAACTGGCGAAGTCGAACATCCTGCTGATCGGCCCGACGGGTTGCGGCAAGACGCTGCTGGCGCAGACGCTTGCGCGTATCATCGACGTTCCGTTCACGATGGCCGACGCCACGACGCTGACCGAAGCTGGTTATGTCGGTGAAGACGTCGAGAACATCATCCTGAAGCTGCTGCAGGCTTCCGACTACAACGTCGAGCGTGCGCAGCGCGGCATCGTCTACATCGACGAGATCGACAAGATTTCGCGCAAATCCGACAATCCCTCGATCACCCGCGACGTGTCGGGCGAGGGCGTGCAGCAGGCCTTGCTGAAGATCATGGAAGGCACGGTTGCATCCGTTCCGCCGCAGGGCGGCCGCAAGCATCCGCAGCAGGAGTTCCTGCAGGTCGACACGACGAACATGCTGTTCATCTGCGGCGGCGCCTTCTCTGGTCTGGACAAGGTCATCTCGGACCGCGGCCGCGGCACGTCGATCGGCTTCGGCGCCAACGTAATCGCGCCGGAAGATCGCCGCACGGGCAAGATCCTCGAAGAGTGCGAACCGGAAGATCTGGTGAAGTTCGGCCTGATCCCGGAATTCATCGGTCGCCTGCCGGTCATCGCGACGCTGGAAGACCTGGACGAGCCGGCGCTCATCCAGATCCTCACCGAGCCGAAGAATGCGCTGCTGAAGCAGTACCAGCGCCTGTTCGAGATGGAGAATGTGACGCTGACCTTCACCGACGACGCTCTCTCCGCCGTGGCGCGCCGCGCCATCCAGCGGAAGACCGGCGCGCGGGGCCTTCGTTCGATCATGGAGGGCATCCTGCTCGACACCATGTTCGAGCTGCCCAACCTGCGCGGCGTCGAGGAAGTGGCGATCAACGCCGAAGTCGTGGAAGGTCGTGCTCGGCCGCTCTACGTGCACGGTTCCGACGGCCAGGCGACGGCGACGGCTTCGTAGGCGTCGCCGGCTCACTGCTCTATCGCAACGATTCGATTGGCCCGCCCGGAATGGGAACCCGGGCCCTGCGCAGCGTATATCGACGCCTGCGTGCCAAATAACTGTGCAATATCATGCGTCACATGCGTGGGTTGAACAGTGAGCCCTGACGGGCCACTTTGTTCCTCAAGTGAATGTCCGGTCCGATCTTTTTTTGCATGGCCCGGCCTTCCTCACGCAGGCGCGCTTCCATGAAGGCGCCCGCGGCGAAGTAAGGAGAAATGTATCATGGCTACGATCCTCCCCGTCCTGCCCCTGCGCGACATTGTCGTGTTCCCGCGCATGGTGGCCCCACTCTTTGTGGGACGCGACAAGTCCGTTCGAGCGCTTGAAGAAGTCGAGAAAGGCGGCGGCGAAATCCTGCTCGTCGCGCAGAAGGAAGCCGGCGTCGACGACCCGGCCGAAGAAGATCTCTACAATGTCGGCGTTGTCGCCACGATCCTGCAGCTGCTGAAGCTGCCGGACGGCACGGTGAAGGTGCTGGTCGAGGGCAAGCACCGCGCGCGGCTCGAGAAGCTGATCGACAAGGGCGACTATTACGCCGCCGAGTTCTCGCGCCTCGACGAGAAGAAGGCTGACTCGGAAGAGTCCGCCGCACTGATGCGCGCCGTCATCGAGCAGTTCGATGGCTATGTGAAACTCAACCGCAAGATCCCGTCCGAGACCGTTGGCACCGTCAGTGCGATCACCGACCCCGGCCACCTGGCAGATGCTGTCGCGGCGCAGCTGTCGATCAAGCTCGAGGACAAGGAGCAGCTGCTCGAACTCATCGACGTCACCGAGCGCCTTGAGAAGGTCTTTTCACTCATGGAGGGTGAAATTGGCATGCTCCAGATGGAGCGGAAGATCCGCAACCGCGTGAAGCGGCAGATGGAGAAGACGCAGCGCGAGTACTATCTCAACGAGCAGATGAAGGCGATCCAGCGTGAGCTGGGTGATGGCGACAGTGGCGGCGGCGAGCGCGACGAGATCGGCGAGCTGGAAGAGAAGATCGCCAAGACGCCTATGTCCGATGAAGCGCGCGCCAAGGCAGAAGCCGAGGTGAAGAAGCTGCGTCAGATGTCGCCGATGTCGGCGGAGTCCACGGTCGTGCGCAACTATCTCGACTGGATGGTCTCGCTGCCCTGGGGCCGCAAGAAGGAAGTCGTGCGCGATCTCCAGGTGGCGCAGGACATTCTCGACGCCGACCACTACGGCCTCGAGAAGGTCAAGGAACGCATCCTCGAGCACCTCGCCGTTCAGGCGCGGGGCGACAAGGTTCGTGGACCCATCCTCTGCCTCGTTGGACCTCCGGGCGTCGGCAAGACCTCGCTTGGCAAGTCTATCGCGAAGGCGACCGGCCGCGACTTCGTTCGTGTGTCGCTCGGCGGCGTGCGTGACGAGGCCGAGATCCGCGGTCACCGCCGGACCTATATCGGCTCCATGCCGGGCCGCATCATCCAGTCGATGAAGAAGGCCAAAAGCGGCAACCCGCTGTTCCTGCTCGACGAGATCGACAAGCTCGGCCAGGACTATCGCGGCGATCCGTCATCGGCGCTCCTTGAGGTCCTGGACCCTGAGCAGAACGTGACGTTCAACGACCACTATCTGGAAGTCGACTACGACCTTTCGGATACGATGTTCATCACGACGGCCAATTCCCTGAACATGCCTCAGCCGCTTCTTGACCGGATGGAGATCATCCGTCTTGAAGGCTACACGGAAGACGAGAAGGTCGAAATCGCCAAGCGGCACCTTCTGCCGAAGACGATCGAGAACCACCTCGTCAAGGAAGGCGAACTGGTTGTGGAAGAAGGCGCGATCCGCGACCTTATCCGCTACTACACCCGCGAGAGCGGCGTGCGTTCGTTGGAGCGTGAGATGGCGCGCCTCGCCCGCAAGGCGGTTCGTGACATTGAGCTGAAGAAGGCCACGACGGTTACCGTAACGGCCGAGAACCTCAGCACGTTCGCCGGCGTGCGGAAGTACCGCTACGGCGTTGCGGATCGCGAGGATCAGGTTGGCGTCGTGACGGGCCTGGCGTGGACGGAAGTCGGCGGCGACCTGCTCACCATCGAAGCCGTGCAGATGCCCGGACGCGGCCGCATGACGGTCACCGGCAGCCTGCGCGACGTGATGAAGGAGTCGATCTCGGCGGCGCAGTCTCTCGTTCGTTCGCGCTCGGTGCAGATGGGTATCCGCCCGCCTGTGTTCGACAACACGGACATCCACGTGCACGTGCCCGACGGCGCGACGCCCAAGGATGGCCCGTCGGCGGGTATCGCCATGACGACGGCGATTGCGTCCCTGCTGACCGGCAATCCGATCCGCAAGGATATCGCCATGACGGGCGAGATCACGCTGCGCGGCCGGGTTCTGCCGATTGGCGGACTGAAGGAGAAACTGCTCGCGGCCCTGCGTGGCGGCATCAAGACGGTGCTGATCCCGGAGGAGAACGAGAAAGATCTCGTCGACCTGCCCGAGAACGTGAAGTCCGGCCTCACCATCGTGCCGGTCGCGACAATCGAGCAGGTGCTGGCGCGGGCGCTGACGCGGCCGCTGACGCCAATCCAGTGGAGCGAGGCCGAAGAGGCCGCCTATCGCGCCCAGCTGGGACCGGGCGGCACGAAGCCCGGCGAGGCCCAGCTGCCCCACTAGGCGAGACGATGTGACGTGCATCAGCGGGCCTGCCGGCGACGGCGGGCCCGTTTGCGTTGGGCCGTATGCTTCCGCTGTTGGCGGGGAGCCCGAATAGCCGCGTCAGCTTGCCAAGCCGGGCCGGATGGGTACATGCATCGGCCACTCCCTCCGCAACCCGGAAACGCCACACATGACCGTCAAAGTCCGCTTTGCGCCTTCGCCCACTGGCAAGCTGCACGTCGGTAACATCCGAACAGCGCTGGTGAACTGGCTCTTCGCGAAGGGCCAGGGCGGGACGTTCGTGCTGCGCATCGACGACACGGACCTGGAGCGGTCCACCAAGGAGAATGAGGACGGCATCCGGCGTGATCTCACCTGGCTGGGCATGACGTGGGACGAGACGTTCAAGCAATCGGAAAAATTCGAGCGCTACGCCGCGGCGGCGGAAGAGCTTAAGGCCAAGGGCCTGCTCTATCCCTGCTATGAATCGGCGGACGAGCTTGAGCGCCGCAAGAAGATCGCGATGAGCCGCGGCAAGCCACCGGTGTATGACCGCGCCTCGCTGGAGCTGACGGACGAGCAACGCAAGGCGCTGGAAGCCGAGGGGCGGAAACCGCACTGGCGCTTCAAGCTGTCGGGCGGGCGTGCGGAGTGGAATGATCTCGTGCGTGGGCAACAGTCGATCGATACGTCCTCCGTGTCGGACCCGGTGCTGATCCGCGAGGATGGTTCGTTTCTCTACACCATGCCGTCCGTGGTCGACGATATCGATGCGGAGATCACTCACGTCATCCGCGGCGAGGATCACGTCACTAATTCGGGCGCGCAGATCGAGATCTTTCTCGCGCTCGGCGCGAAGCCGCCGGAGATGGCGCACATGCCGCTGCTGATCGGCGCGGACGGGCAGGGGCTGTCGAAGCGGCTCGGCTCGCTGTCGGCCGAGCAGTTGCGCAATGAGGGGTATGAGCCGCTGGCGTTGCTGTCGCTGTTGTCGAAGATCGGCACGTCCGATCCGGTGGAGGCGCGCGAAAGCCTGCAGCAACTGGCGCTGGAGTTTTCGTTCGCGAAGATGGGCCGCGCGCCGGCGCGCTTCGACGAGAACGAACTCAACGGGCTGAACGCGCAGATCGTGCATGCGATGAACTTCGGGATGGTGAAGCCGCGGCTGTCGGTGCTGGCCTATGGGGATCTGGCGACGCCTGATTTCTGGGATGTGGTGCGCGGCAACCTGAAGGGCGTGCCGGATGCTGCGCTGTGGTTGGCCGTCGTCTACGGCGGCGGGCTGACGGGCCCCGACCTGGACGCCGATGACAAGGCGTTTGTCGGTGAGGCGGCGACACTGTTTCCAGCCGGCGACGTGACGCTCGGGACATGGAAAACGTGGGTTGACGCTGTGAAGGCCAAGACGGGCCGCAAGGGCAAGGGCCTGTTCCAGCCGCTGCGCCGCGTGCTGACGGATCAGGAGCATGGGCCCGAGATGGATCGCATGCTGCTGCTGATCGGCGCGGAGAAGGCGCGGGCGCGCCTGGAGCAGGCGTCGGCCTAGGCGTCCTCGACGAACTGCTTGTTCTGCTCGCGAATTTGCGCCGCCGCGTCGTCGTAGAGGAAGGGCAGGAAGGCGTAGCGCCGTCCGCGTGTGACCTGCGTCACGGCGTGGAGGAGCGAGCATGAGAAGATGACCGCGCCGCCTGCCGACGGACGGAAGCCGCGGGCGCCGTACTCTGGAAACACCACTTCGCCGCCGTCGAAATCCTCGTTGAGGTTGATCGAAACCGCGAAGCGCCGGTGCGCCGTGCCTTTTGTGGTGTTGTCGCGATGGGGACGGAAATGCGCTTCATCCTCTGCGGCGTAGCAGGCAACGAGGTAGCGCTCGATGCGCGTCACTGCGAACTGATGGATCTTCGCGATCTCCGGAACGATGCGGCGACGGATGTGCGCGGTGATGGTCTTGCGCTCGGTTTCGTCCGTGAGGAGATAGTCGCGCCGTCGCTTCTGCGCGTCGTCGAGGACCAGACGGGTGCGGCCATCGATTTCGCGCATCACGCCGGAGAGGTCGCGGCCCTCAGACTCGAAGCCGGCAATGAGTTGCTGGCATGTGTCCTGATCGAAGACGTTGTCGAGGACGATCACTGGCGCGTTGGTATCCATGCCGGCGATGCGGCCGGCGCGAGGAATTCTGGCGAGATGATCCAGCGCTTCGGCGATGTCGCCTTTGTCTTCGCGGAAGGGGATGACGGCGGTTACGCGCATCATCGGGTTGATGATCACCCACTTGCCGAAATAGATGCCCTTGCTGCCGTCGAACGGCGCGACGCCGTAGGCGCGGGCGATCTTGTTGTCGTAGTCCCAGAAGAAGCGATAGCCCGGCACGATCGTTGTGAGACGCTTCTGCGCCTCGTCCTCGCGGTCGGTCGTGACGCCAAAGAATGCGGCGTGGGAGTCGTTGAAGAGGTCGCGGCGCTGCTTCACGGCGGCGAGGACGGCGGCGGCGTGGGGCGTGGTGCTGGCGCGGAAGAAGCACAACGCCAGCGAGCGACCCGCAGCAAGATCAAGGTTATAGCGCTCGCCGCTCGAATTGCGCTGCATGACGGACGGTGCGGGGTCGCCAGGCGTAAGGAGTGCGTAGGCCGTCATGTGGTTCCCGGGCTTGCGCCCGCCGGGCGTCAATGGACGGGAAACATTAAGCCACTCGCCTTAACATTCTGTCGAGGCGGCCGGTTCAGTTGCTCGCCTCGCCGCCAAGGAGCATGTCGAGCCGCTCGTAGCCCATTTCCATGCCGTCGGTCATGCCTGTGGAGACGGCGGCGTCGCGGATTTCCTTGCTGGCGAATTTCATCACCATTTCCAGTGAGGTAACGCCGGCCTTTTCGCTGAAGGAGGTGCGGATGATCGCCGGATTGCTGGTGTCCATCGCGACGCCGATGTCGCCGGGGTCGTAGTTTTCCTCGTGGATCATGCGGGCCGGGGCGTCGACTTCGTGGGATTCGCCGAAGAAGCCGAACTCCTTTCCCTCGTCCTCCGACCGCCAGCGCCAGCGATACTTGCCGCCCGGCCGGACATCCATCTCGCACACGGGCATCGACCAGCCTGGCGGGCCTAGCATCCAGCGCCTGACCAGTTCGGGTTTGGTGTGGGCGTCCCATACCAGCTGTCGGGGCGCAGCGAAGTCACGCGTGACACGTACCTCGGTGTCGCTTGGCAGCGAGACCTTTGCCTTTTCCAGAGTCCTCACCAGGGCGTTTCCTTTCTTAAGTCTGTCGTCGCCGGATTACTGGCCCTTGCGTTTCGATTTCGGTGGGGCGGCCTGCATGTGGCCGAGCAGTTCGTCGAGGGCGCTGTACCGGCGCCCCGGAGCAGGCGATAGCTTTCGAGCCAGGCATTGGCCTCGGCCAGCGGCGCTGCTTCGATCCTGCGGGGCCGGCGCTGGCCTGACTCCGTGGTGATGATTAGACCGGCATTCTCGAGAACCTTGAGGTGCTTGGAAATCGCCGGCTGGCTCATCGCGAAGGGTTCGGTGAGCTCAGCAACCGACGCCTCGCCTCGTGCAAGGCGCGCAAGGATTGCGCGGCGCGTGGGATCAGCCAGCGCGGCAAAGGTGGCGTCGAGGCGTTGTGTCGGCGTCATCGCGGCCCATCCACAGCCATATAGTGATGATAACCCTGAGGTTATGCGTGTCGACGGGCGACGGCGTCTTACGCGGCGCAGTGTTCAGGGCCGACGAGGGCGCTGCTTCGCGGAGACCGACTGCATGATCAACTCGCCCTTGGCCTTGGGGTCCAGCTTCCATCCCGCCTGCACGACGGCCGCAGCGACAAGCGTATCAATCGCCTCGGACTTCAGCATGCCCAGCCCGTCCAGACGCACCGAACGGATACGCGGCCCCTTGCCTTCGAGCAGGCCTTCCGGGTCGTCCAGGGTGGCGCCGAACATCAGGAACAAGGTCGCCCAACGCGGGTAAAGCGCGATCGAGATTGGCAGTGTCGAGGCCTTCGCCTCTGGCCCGAAGCCGACGGCAAGGGCATTGTAATTGTCGTAGACCAGACAGAATGCACCCGGCAGGCGTTTCCTGAGGTGCGCAATCGCGGCGCGCCCGAGTTTTTCCATCTCGGGCGAATACTTTTTCAGAAAGCCGTCCAGTTGCTGCTGGGCAGTGGGCATGGCTTGAGGTTATTCTGAACTCGTCGGTGGACGCCAGATCGGTGGAACCAATTCAGTACCCGGAGCGTTTCGGGTCGGAAGTGGAGAACTGAAATGGCAGGACGTCGGACGGAAACAGATTACAGGAACTCGGTCGAGGACCTGGCCGGAAGAGTGGCGGGCGATATGTCGGAACTTACGGAACGTGCGAAGCGCGCCCTCGGCGGCGCACAGGAATTCGCTGGCGAATTCGCCGAAGGCGCAGCGAAGGGCGGCCGGAAGGCTGCGAAATTCGTCGTTCGCGAAGTGCGCGAGCATCCGCTGCGGACGCTGGCAATCGGCGCGGCGGTGGGGGCCGTGGTCGCGGCCGTGATCATGCTGCGAAACAGAAACGACGAGTAGGCCTTCGGCTCTCGTGTAGCGCATTGCGCCAGTTGGCAGACATGCCGGCTGGCGTTTGTGCGTCAGGCCGCCTCGCGTCCCACAGTCGCCAGAGCCAGCGCTTCCGCCACCTTGATGCCATCGACGGCGGCAGAGAGAATCCCGCCCGCATAGCCTGCGCCCTCGCCCGAGGGGTACAGCCCCTTCACATTCAATGACTGGAAGTCTGCCCCGCGTGTCATTCGCACGGGGCTGGATGTGCGCGTTTCAACGCCGGTCATGACGGCTTCATCCATCGAGAAGCCCTGTATCTGGCGACCGAAAGCCTGAAGCGCCTCGCGCATGGCAGTTGTCGCATATTCCGGCAGGCAGAGGTTGAGGTCGGTCGGCGTGACGCCGGGCTTGTAGGATGGGATCACCGAGCCAAGCGCTGTGGACGGCTGGTTCTTCAGGAAGTCGCCGACGAGCTGGCAGGGGGCGAACCACGATGCGCCGCCGGCGACGTAGGCCTTTTCCTCCCAGTGGCGCTGGAAGGCGATCCCGGCCAGCGGATTGGCGCGGGCGTCTTCAGGGAAGTCTTCCGGTGTGACGCCGACAACGATGCCAGCATTGGCGTTGCGTTCGTGTCGCGAATACTGGCTCATGCCGTTGGTGACGAGGCGTCCGTCCTCGGAGGCCGCCGCCACGACCGTTCCGCCGGGACACATGCAGAAGGAGTAGACGCTGCGGCCATTGCTGGCATGGTGGGCAAGCTTGTAATCGGCGGCGCCGAGGATCGGGTGGCCGGCGCTGGGGCCGAAGCGTGCGCAGTCGATGATGGATTGCGGATGCTCGATCCGGACGCCGATCGAGAAAGGCTTCGCCTCGAAGAAGACGCCGCGCCCGTGAAGCATCTCAAACGTGTCGCGGGCGGAGTGGCCGAGAGCCATGACGAGATGGTCGGTCTCGATCGCTTCGCCGTTTGCGAGCACGACGCCGGCGACTTGTTTCTCGCCGTGGCGCTCGTGTAGGAGGATGTCGGTCACCTGATGTTCGAACCGGATCTCGCCGCCGAGCCTTTCGATCTTGCCGCGCATGTGCTCGATCATCGAGACGAGGCGGAAGGTGCCGATGTGCGGCTTGGAGACATAGAGAATCTCGTCCGGCGCGCCGGCTTCGACGAACTCGGTCAGGACCTTGCGACCGAGATGGCGCGGGTCCTTGATCTGCGAGTAGAGCTTGCCGTCGGAGAATGTGCCTGCGCCGCCTTCGCCGAACTGGGCGTTCGAGCCGGGGTTAAGTACGCCCTTGCGCCAGAACTTGAACGTATCGACGGTGCGCTCGCGGACGATCTTTCCGCGTTCGAGGATGATCGGGTTGAATCCCATTTCCGCGAGCAAAAGGCCTGCGAAGAGACCGCATGGGCCCATGCCGACGACGACAGGGCGTTTTGCGCCCGATTGCGCCTGTAGCGGCGGGCGATAATCGAGGTCCGGCGTGGGGACGATCTGCTTGTCCCTGGAAAGACGCTTGAGGACGGAAGGCTCGTCCTTCACGTCGGCGTCGATCGTGTAGATGAGCTGGATCGCTGAGGTCTTGCGGGCGTCGTAGGCGCGCTTGAACACGGTGAATGAGACGAGGTTCTGATCGGAGACGCCAAGGCGCTTGAGGATCGCCTGTCTCAGCGCGGGCTCGGGGTGATCGAGCGGCAGCTTGAGTTCCTGGATGCGGAGCATCTGCGTCGTCCTTCATGGGGGTGGCGCAACGCACACCGGACCAAGGCGCGGCATATAGGGGAGGTCGCGCCTGAGCGCAAATCCCCGGTTCAGCCCTCGTCCAGCAGCGCGATCAGCCGTTCGCGCGCTTCGAGAAACTCCTCTCGGAACTGCTGGACGACCTGGCCGCAGGACATCGACTGGTTCATCAGGCCGACGCCCTGGCCGACCCAGTAGGTTGCCAGCTGTTTCGCGCCTTCGTGGCCCGCCTCGGCGAGGGCGTTGACCCGCCGAAGGGCGGGCTCTGAAACGAAGCTCTGGAGCGGCATGCCAAGCGGCGAGGGGGCGTCTTCGCGTTCCCACGCATCGGTCCAGGGTGAGCGGAGCTGGCGCGATGGCTTTCCCGTGCGCGAGCGCGAGCGGACGGTATCGCGCGATGTGGCGGCAAGCATCTTCTGCTTGATGGTTTCGCTGGTCTCGGCCTCCGTCGTGGTCAGCCAGACAGAGCCGCACCATGCGCCGGCTGCGCCCATCGACATGGCGGCGGCCATCTGTGTTCCCGTTGTTATGCCGCCGGCGGCGAGGATGGGCGTTGTCGCGCCCATCGCCTGCACGGCGCGGTGCACTTCCGGGATCAGCACCATGGTGGAGACCTCGCCGCAATGGCCGCCTGCTTCGCCGCCGGCGACGACGAGGATATCGACGCCGGCCTGCACCTGCGCGACGGCATGCTCCTTGGCGCCGACGAGGGCGGCGACAGGTACGCCGTGGCGCTTGCCCATCTCCAGCATCTCGCGCGGCGGCACGCCCAGCGCGTTTGCGATCAGGCGGATCGGAAACTGGAACGCGACCTCGAGCGCGCTGGCGGCGCCGTCGGCGCGCATGTTGCGGGCAAATCCGACGCTGCGCTTGCGATCATCGTCCAGATTGCCGGGCTCGACGCCGTGAGACGTGAGGATCCCGCTCGCGAAATCCTTGTGCGCTTGCGGCACGGCAGCAAGAAGCGCCTCGCCGCTGAATGCTTCGGTCTTACCCTCCATGGAGTTGGGCACGATCAGGTCCACGCCGTAGGGCTTGCCGCCGCAATGCCCATCGATCCATGTGAGTTCGTCGCGCAGACGAGCTGGCGGCAGGTTGACCGCGCCGAACACGCCCATGCCGCCGGCGCGCGAGACGGCCGCAACCACATCGCGGCAGTGGCTGAAGGCGAGCAGCGGGAAGTCGATGCCGAGCATCTCGCAGATGGGCGATTTCATCAGTTAGCCTCGCGTGAAGTTCGAGGCAAACTGGAGCCGGGGCGAGCGAACGTCAAATCGACGCCCATCTCACCTTGCGGAACGCCGGAATAAAGCGGCCTGTCTCCTAGCGAGGCAGGTTGCTGACGCCCATCAGATACTCGTCGACGGACCGTGCACACTGGCGGCCCTCGCGGATCGCCCACACGACCAGCGACTGTCCGCGCCGCATGTCGCCGCAGGCGAAGATGCGGTCGGCGCTGGTCTTGTAGTCGTCGGTGCTGGCGGCGACGTTGCCGCGCGGGTCGAGCACGGCTTTCGACTGGTCGAGCAGGCCGGGCGCGATGGGGCCGGTGAAACCCATGGCGAGCAGGACGAGGTCAGCTTTCAACTCGAATTCGGAGCCGGCGACTTCCTGCATCTCCATGCCGCGGGCGCCCTTCACCCATTCGACGCGGGCGCAGACGAGGGCCTTCACCGTGCCGCCGTCGCCGATGGCGCGCTTGGTGATGACCGACCAGTCGCGCTCGGCGCCTTCCTCGTGGCTTGAGGAGGTGCGCAGCTTCAGCGGCCAGTCGGGCCATGTCAGAGCCTTGTTCTCGTGAGCAGGCGGGCGGGGCATGATCTCCAGCTGCGTGACGCTGGCTGCGCCGTGGCGGTTCGATGTCCCGATGCAGTCTGATCCGGTGTCGCCGCCGCCGATGACAATGACGTGCTTGCCTGTCGCCGTGATCGTGCCGCCGGGCGCCGCGGTGTTCTCGTCGTCGCCGGCCACGCGCTTGTTCTGCTGCGTGAGGAAATCCATCGCGTAGTGAACGCCGTCGAGTTCGCGACCGGGGACGGGCAGGTCGCGGGGCTTCTCGGCGCCGCCGGCCAGCACGATGACCTGGTAGTCGTCCAGCAGACGCTGCACCGACACGTCGATGCCGACGTGCATGCGCGGGCGGAAGATGACGCCTTCGCCCTCCATCTGGCGCATGCGTAGGTCGATGTGTTTCTTCTCCATCTTGAAGTCGGGGATACCATAGCGGAGCAGGCCGCCGATGCGGTCCGATTTTTCGAACACGGTTGGGGAATGTCCCGCTCGCGCGAGCTGTTGGGCGCATGCCAGACCGGCAGGGCCGGAGCCGACGACCGCGACGCGTTTGCCTGATCCACGCGGTGCGGACTGGGGCTTGATCCAGCCTTCATCCCAACCACGATCGATGATCTCGCACTCGATGGTTTTGATCGAGACGGGGTTCTCGTTGATGTTCAGGACGCACGATGCTTCGCACGGGGCCGGGCAGACGCGGCCGGTGAACTCGGGGAAGTTGTTGGTGGAGTGCAGGTTCTCGAGCGCGGTTTTCCAGTGATCGCGCAGGACGAGATTGTTCCAGTCGGGGATCTGGTTGTTGACCGGGCAGCCTGGTGTGCCCGGCGCGACTGAGCCTGTGCCTTGGCAGAACGGAATGCCGCAATCCATGCAGCGCGCGGCCTGGATGCGGATCTCCGCATTGTCCATGCGCTTCAGGAATTCCGCGTAGTTCTTCTTGCGCGCCTCCGGCTTTTCGTAGGCGCGTTCTTTCTTCTCGTATTCGAGGAAGCCTGTGGGCTTGCCCATGATGATGCTCCCCTGACTTTACTCTGCCGCCACTGTGGCCTGGCTTGCCGCCTTCATGTCCGCCAGCGCGCGGGCATAGTCGATCGGCATGACCTTCACGAAATTGCCCAGCGCGACGTCCCAATTGTCCAGCAGCTCGCGGGCGCGGGCGCTGCCGGTGTGCAGGAGGTGGCGCTCGACGACGATACGGAGGCGTTCGGCGTCGAAGGCCAGCATGTCCCCCATCCCGCTGCTTTCGGCTGACGGCGCACGTTGCAGCGGCGCGTCAGCGTCGGGACCGCCCTCCGCAGGTTTCACCGTTTCCAGCTTCACCATCGACGGATTGCACCGGCTTACGAAGCTCTTCTTCGGGTCGTAGACATAGGCAACGCCGCCCGACATGCCGGCCGCGAAGTTGCGTCCGGTATCGCCTAGGACCACGACCACGCCGCCTGTCATGTACTCGCAGCCATGGTCGCCGCAGCCTTCGACGACGGCGACCGCGCCCGAGTTGCGAACGGCGAAACGTTCGCCCGCGACGCCTTCGAAGTAGGCCTCGCCCGCGATGGCGCCGTAGAGGACTGTGTTGCCGACGATTATGTTCTCCGTCGGCTCGCGTTTCGCGCCGTCCGGCTGGCGCACGACGACGCGGCCGCCGGAGAGGCCCTTACCAACATAGTCGTTTGCATCGCCCACAAGGTTCAGCGTGACGCCGCGTGCGAGGAAGGCGCCGAAGCTCTGGCCCGCCGTGCCCGTGAGCGCGATCTGGATCGTGTCCTCAGGCAGGCCGGCGTGGCCGAACTTCCGCGCAACTTCGCCGGAAAGCATCGCGCCGACGGTGCGGTTCACATTGTTGATCGTCTCGGTGATCTGGACCGGCTGGGGCGTCTTCCCGAGCGCAGGCTTGGCAGCTTTGATCAACTTGTGGTCCAGTGCGCCGTCGAGGCCGTGGTCCTGTGTCGAGGCGTGTTTGACGGCGACGCCGGCCTTGGCGGGCGGTTGGTAGAGGATCTTCGAAAGATCCACGCCCTTGGCTTTCCAGTGGTCGAGCGCATGGCGCATGTCGATCAGATCTACCCGGCCGACCATCTCCTCGAACTTGCGGAAGCCGAGCTTGGCCATGATGTGGCGGACTTCTTCTGCGACGAAGAAGAAGTAGTTGATTACGTGCTCTGGTGCGCCGGTGAAGCGGGCGCGCAGCACGGGGTCCTGAGTGGCGACGCCGACTGGGCAGGTATTGAGGTGGCACTTGCGCATCATGATGCAGCCGGCCGCGATCAGCGGGGCCGTCGAGAAGCCGAACTCGTCCGCGCCGAGGAGCGCGCCGATCGCCACGTCGCGACCTGTGCGCAGGCCGCCGTCGACCTGCACGGCGATGCGTCCGCGGAGTTCATTGAGTACGAGGGTCTGTTGCGTTTCGGCGAGGCCGATTTCCCACGGGCTGCCGGCATGCGTCAGCGAGGTGAGCGGCGAGGCGCCTGTGCCGCCCTCATAGCCTGATATCGTCACATGGTCAGCGCGCGCCTTAGAGACGCCTGCCGCGACTGTGCCGACGCCAACCTCTGACACCAGCTTCACGGAGATGCGCGCGACGGGGTTCACGTTCTTGAGGTCGTGGATCAGCTGCGCAAGATCTTCGATCGAATAGATGTCGTGGTGGGGCGGCGGCGAGATGAGGCCAACTCCGGGCGTGGAGTGGCGCACCTTGGCGATGTTCTTGTCGACCTTGTGCCCCGGCAGCTGTCCGCCTTCGCCGGGCTTGGCGCCCTGCGCCATCTTGATCTGGATATCGTCGGCATTGACGAGGTATTCGGTCGTGACGCCGAAGCGCCCTGATGCGACCTGCTTGATGGCCGAGCGCATCGAGTCGCCGTTCTTCATTCGCACGAAACGGTCCGGCTCTTCGCCGCCTTCGCCCGTGTTGGATCGGCCGCCGATACGGTTCATCGCGATCGCGAGCGTTGTGTGCGCCTCGCGGCTGATCGAGCCGAAGCTCATCGCGCCGGTGGCGAAACGCTTCACGATGTCGGCCGCGGGTTCGACCTGATCGATCGGGATTTCCTTGTCCACGAACTTAAGCTGCATAAGGCCGCGGATGGTCAGCAGGCGCTCGTTCTGTTCGTTGATAGACTGCGCGAAGGCCTTGTAATCTTCAGACACATTGCCGCGCACGGCGTGCTGAAGCTTGGCGACGGAGTCCGGGGTCCACGCATGATCCTCGCCGCGGATGCGGTAGGCATAGTCGCCGCCGACATCGAGCAGGTCCCTGTAGACGGGATCATCCCCGAAGGCTGCGGCATGACGTTTCACGGCTTCTTCGCCGATCTCGTTGAGCCCGACGCCCTCGATCGTGGTCGCCGTGCCGGTGAAGTATTCCTGGATCAGTTCGGTCGACAGGCCGACGCCGTCGAAGATCTGCGCGCCGCAGTAGGACTGGTAGGTGGAGATGCCCATCTTGGACATCACTTTCAGAATGCCTTTGCCGATGGCCTTGATGTAGTTCTTCTTCACCTCCTTCGCGGTGAGCTGGATGCCTTCGCGCTGGCGAATCTGTTCGAGCGTTTCGAAGGCGAGATAAGGGTTGACTGCCTCGGCTCCGTAGCCTGCGAGCGTGCAGAAGTGGTGCACTTCGCGCGCCTCGCCTGTCTCGACGACGAGCCCGACCTGCATACGCAAGCCCTGGCGGATCAGCTTGTGGTGCACCGCCGAGAGCGCCAGCAGGGCAGGCACGGGAATGCGCTCGGCCGACACGGCGCGATCCGACAGGATCAGGATGTTGATGTCCTGCAGCACATGCTCGGTCGCCTCCAGCCGGATGCGTTCGATGGCTGCCTTGAGGCCGGCTGCGCCTTCGATGGCGTCCCAGGTGATGTCGATCGTGGCAGTGCGGAATGCGCCGTCCACGAGTTCCGAGATCGAGCGGATCTTGTCGAGGTCAGCGTTCGTCAGCACAGGCTGTGAGACTTCCAGGCGCTTGTGCGTGCCAGCAGCAAGGCCGAGCAGGTTCGGGCGCGGTCCGATCATGGAGACGAGCGACATCACCAGCTCCTCGCGGATCGGATCGATCGGCGGATTGGTGACCTGGGCGAAGTTCTGCTTGAAGTAGTTATAGAGCAGTTTCGGCTTGCGGCTCAGCACGGCGATCGGCGTGTCCGTGCCCATCGAGCCGATGGGATCGTCGCCGAGTTGCGCCATAGGCTCAAGGAAGAACTGCACGTCTTCCTGTGTGTAGCCGAAGGCCTGCTGGCGATCGAGCAGGCTGACATTCGTGTTCTGCAGTGGCGCCGCGTCCGGGTCCTGTTCCGGGTCGGCAAGGTCGGTCAGCTTGAACTGCATCTCGTGCAGCCACTCGTCATAGGGGTGCTTGCCCGCGATGCTGGCCTTCACCTCCTCGTCCTCGATAATGCGTCCTTCTTCGAGGTCGATCAGAAGCATCTTGCCGGGCTGCAGGCGCCATTTCCGGACGATCTTCTCGTCGGGGATCGGCAGCACGCCGGATTCCGACGCCAGCACGACATGATCGTCGTCGGTCACGATGAAGCGGGCAGGGCGCAGTCCGTTGCGATCCAGCGTCGCGCCGATCTGGCGGCCGTCGGTGAAGGCGATCGCGGCCGGACCGTCCCACGGCTCCATCAGGGCTGCGTGGTATTCGTAGAAGGCGCGGCGCGCCGGGTCCATGTCCTGATGCCCGGCCCATGCTTCGGGGATTAGCATCATCATGGCGTGGCTCAGCGGATAGCCGCCAGCGACGAGCAGTTCCAGCGCGTTATCGAGGCAGGCCGTGTCCGACTGTCCGTGCGGGATCAGCGGCCACATCTTATCGAGGTCGGCCCCGAGCAGCGGGCTCTCCATCGAGCGCCGGCGGGCGTACATCCAGTTCACGTTGCCGCGCACCGTGTTGATCTCGCCATTGTGCGCGATGAAGCGGTAGGGGTGCGCCAGCTTCCAGCTCGGGAAGGTGTTGGTGGAGAAGCGTTGGTGGACCAGCGCCAGCGCGCTCTCGCACAGCGGGTTAGTAAGGTCCTTGTAAAAGGTGCCGACCTGGCCTGCGAGTAGCAGGCCCTTGTAGACGATCGTGCGCGTCGACAGTGACGGCATGTAGAATTCGGCAAGCCCCGGCAGGTTTTTCTTCTTCGCGATCTCCGCGAGCGGGTTCTGCGTCTCCTTCCGGATGGCGAGCAGCTTCCTCTCGAACGCATCCTGGGTCATCGCGGGTGAGCCCTTGGCGATGATGGCCTGCTTGATCACCGGCATCGAGGCGATCACCGCCTTGCCGATGCCCTTGGTGTTGGTGGGCACGTCGCGCCAGCCGAGCAGCTTCTGCTTCGCCTTGGCGAGGTAGTTGGCGAACTGGTTCATCGCGAATTCGCGCGCCGCCTGATCCTGAGGCAGGAAGCACATGGCAACGGCGTAGTGCCCCGGCTGGGGCAGCTCGACCCCGGCCTCTCGGGCCCATTCACAGAACAGCTTGTCCGGAATCTGGATGAGAATACCCGCGCCGTCGCCCAGAAGGGGGTCCGCGCCCACGGCGCCGCGATGGTCGAGGTTCACAAGGATCTGGAGGCCCTGCGCCACGATGGCATTGGACTTCTTGCCCTTCACGTTGGCGATGAAGCCGACGCCACAGGCATCGTGCTCATTCCGGGGATCGTAGAGACCCTGTGCGGGGGGAAGACCCATTTCCATGCGCGTTAACTCGTCTTGTCGTCGGTGAGACTGAGCGCCTACCAGCTAGGCACAGAATTTCAATGGAATAGCCCAACCTGCGGCAAGATTTGCGGCAAGTTGGGGCTTAACTGGTTGTGCAAGCACTGCTTGTGCCTCGGGAAGCGACTTTCGACTTCCCCACCCAGGGCGGGAACGATGCCCGCCTGACCGTCCTCTGGCGCAATCACCTGCTCCAAGAAGGCCTAACCGCGAAATTTGTTTCGCAATTGGCTTTCGGCAGGTGCGGCCTTCAGGCGGGATAAAGCGTCGCGAGTTCCTCGGCATAGGGCGCGTAGGAATCCTTCAGCGTTGCCTGGTTCAGCAGCATGCTGGCTATGACCTTCGATCCGCCTGGCCGATAGACTGACGTCCGCGTCCAGTAGGATTCTGTCCGCCGGCTGCCGCTGAGGGCGACGATTTCGCGCTCGATCTCGTAGTCCTCGCCGACAAACAGCGGGCCATCCATCATGCGGATTTCCTGGTCTGCGAACAGGCCCACGGCCGGTCCCTTGATGGGCAGGCGATCCTCACGCGCGACGTACTGCACGAGCACGCTCACCATCTCCCAGGGGATGATGGGGCGGCCCCACGGATTGTCCTCGCCGGAGTACCAGGGCGAGGGCTCAGTGATTTTCGCGAGCTTCTGGTTCAGCGAGAATGGGTAGAGGTCGCCCATGTGCTGGTCGGCATCCATGCGGATGCGGGTGCGGGATGTGCGGTGTCCGACCTTGAGATCGCGCAGGATCACGGGTTGCTGCAAGGGCGACAGTTCGTTGAGGCGCAGGTCGAGCGCTGTTGGCGGCGCGTGGGATCCGGCGGACGCGGTGCCGCGCAGGACTTCGGTTCCATCCTTCTTGCTGGCCCAGATCGTCGCGTGATCCTCGCCCGGCTCACGCTCGATGAAGGCGCGGACCTCCTCTCCTTCCATGACCATGTTGCGGTAGTGGGCAGAGAGGCAGCCCTCAGTGAGGAACCGCTGGCCCCAGATCGCTTCGGCCAGGGGAACAAACTGGCTGTAGTGCGTGGGCCCCTCGATTGGGCCGGCCTTGAAACCCAGTTTCTGGGCCATGGCATCGTCGTGCAGCGAGACGTGGTTGTCGTAGCTTTGCTCGAGCAGCATGTTCACCGGGGCGCGCCACGGCCCGGCCAGCACCTGGCCGATGGTTTCCAGCTTGGTGTCGAATGCGCGTGTCGCCATGGCTTTTCTCCCAAGGGGATTATCGCGCCTGCGGCGACAGTGGCGCAAGGGCGGTCGCGGCGTTACATTGGGACAAAGGAGATCAGCCATGGCCATGCCGCTGCGCATCGATTTTGTTTCAGACGTGGCGTGCCCGTGGTGCGTCGTCGGTTTGCGGTCGCTGATGAAGGCCCTGGACGCCGTGGGCGACAAGGTCGAGGCCGAGATCCATTTCCAACCGTTCGAACTGAACCCGGACATGCCGCCGCAGGGCGAGAACACGGCGCAGCATGTCGCGCGGAAATACGGCGCCAATCCTGAGCGTTCAGCGGCATCCCGCAACGCCATCCGCGAGCATGGTGAGGCGCTTGGCTTCGATTTCAACTACAGTTCGGAGAGCCGCATCTGGAACACGTTCGATGCTCACCGACTGCTTTACTGGGCGGGGATCGAGGGGCGTCAGCTTGAATTGAAGGAAGCGCTGTTTGCCGCAAACTTCACCGAGCAGAAGTCGACGAGCGATCATGACGTTCTTGTCGGCGCGGCGAAGGTTGCCGGCCTTGATGCGGCCAAGGCAAAGGAAGTCCTGGAGTCGGGCGCCTACACGAAGGAGGTCCGCGCTGAAGAAGATGTCTGGCGCAACCGTGGCATCAATGCGGTGCCCTCAGTGATCTTCAACCAGCGCTGGATGATCCAGGGCGGCCAGCCACCTCGCGTGTTCGAGCAGGCGATCCGCCAGATCATCGATGGAAGTGCGACGGCGGCGTAGCGGTCAGCCCAGCACGATGGCGCGCTGGTGAAGCGCCTCCAGCGCCGCTTCGGGTGACGAGGTGTCAGCCATGAGCTGCCGGAAGCTTTCAGGCAGGAATCCGCCGTCGATCATGTGATCGACAAGCGTGAAGTAGGGACGCCAGTAGTTGTTCTCCGACAGGAAGGCCATCGGCTTGCTGTGCAGCGACAGCTTGGCCCAGCTGAGTGTTTCGACGGCTTCTTCCAGCGTGCCGATGCCGCCGGGCAGCACGATGAGGCCATCGGCCTCGTCGAGCAGGGCCTGTTTCCGCTGGTGCATGTTGTCGGTGTAGCGGTTCTCGATGCCGTCGAGCACACCCTCCAGCTCGCGCAGGAAATGCGGCATGACGCCGAGTACCTTGCCGCCGGCGTCGCGTGCGGAGGTGGCGACCGCGCCCATCAGGCCGACATTGCCGCCGCCATAGACGGTGCGCCAGCCGCGGGCCGCAATGGCCTTCCCGAGCTTCTGGGCAAGCTTGATGTAGCTGGGGTCGGATCCCGGGGCGGAGCCGCAATAGACCGTGACGGACGAAATTCCGGACATTCTTGTTCTCGCTTTTCTTCAACGCCTTAGATGCGACGGTTCGCGGCGGGGGGGAAGACGGGGCGACTGCGGCCGTTCTTCGGCGCTTTGTGCATGCTGACAAAGGGGCGGCAGGAGGGCGGCGCGGGAACTCTGGCGTTTCCGGCAGGCCGCGCCTATCTGTCTGCCCATGGCCAGACATGCTCACGGTTCTTCCCCTACGGACGTCGATGCGATCGAGTCGGGGGATGCCGGGATTGGGGTGTCCCTGGCGCGGATCAGCAAGATCATGTCGCGGCCGGAGTTGAGGCGGTGGCGGCCGGTTATGGTGCTGGCGCTGCTGCTGACGTTGGCCTCGAAAGTATTTGCGGTTTACGCGCCGGTATTCTTCGGCGACGCCATCAACGAGATGACCGGGCCGGATGCCGCGATGGCGGCGGTTATCCTGCTGCTGGCCTGGTGGACGGGCGCGCGCCTGTTGTCGGCGAACCTGCCTTATCTGCGCGATGCATTGTTTGCGCCTGTGAGCCAGGATGCGCAGCGGCTGGTGGCGGTGGAGGCGTATGGCCATGCGCAGGGGCTGTCGCTTGCGTTTCACCAGACGCGGCGAACGGGGGCGTTGAACCGTGTGATCGACCGGGGGGTTGCGGCGCTCGATTACCTGATCCGCTTTCTCGCTTTCAACATTGGGCCCACACTGATCGAACTGGCGCTGGCGGCTTATGTGCTGACGACACGGTACAGCTGGATCGCTGCGGTGATCGCGGTTGTTACTGTGGCGCTCTATGCGGTGTTTACCGGCGTACTGACGGGATGGCGCGCGGAACAGCGGCGAAAGCTGAATTCGGCGGATACAGAGCTGCGCGCGCTGGCGGTGGACAGCCTTACCAATTTCGAGACGGTGAAGGCGTTCGCGGCGGAGACGCGGGAGACGGAGCGCTACGATGCGGCGATGCGGACCTACAACCGCAACATGGTGGATGTGTCGCGTTCGCTCGCCCTGCTGAATGCGGGGCAGGATATCATCATGGCGCTGGGCCTGACCGCAGTGGCGGGGATCACGGCGCTGGCGACGTTCAACGGGCAGGTGCAGGCGGGCGACATGGCGGCGGTGGTGCTGATCATGAGCAACCTTTACCGGCCGTTGTCGGTGCTGGGCTGGGCCTTCCGCGAGATCAAGCAGGGCGCGATCGATCTCGAGAAGCTTTATGGATTGCTCAACATGAAGCCCGATGTGCAGGACGCGCCGGATGCTAAGCCGCTGGTGGTCAAGGGCGGCGAGGTGCGGTTCGAGGGCGTGAGCTTCACGCATGATGCGCGCTCGGCTGGGATCGATGGCGTGTCGTTCACCGTGCCCGCGGGGACCAAGCTGGCGGTGGTGGGCCCGTCTGGTTCGGGCAAGTCGACGCTGCTGAAGCTGCTGTTCCGGTTCTACGACACCAAGGGCGGACGCGTGCTGGTGGATGGGCAGGATGTGCGTGGGATGCAGCAGAAATCGCTACGCGACGCCATCGGGCTGGTGCCGCAGGACGTGGTGCTGTTCAACGCCTCGATGAAGGAGAACGTGCTCTATGGCAGGCCTGACGCCAGCGAAGGGGAGCTGCGCGAAGCTGCTACGCGAGCGCAGCTGATCGAGTTTATCGACCGGCTCCCGAATGGGTGGGATACGCGGGTCGGCGAGCGAGGCGTGAAGCTGTCCGGCGGCGAACGGCAGCGCGTGGGCATTGCGCGCGCCATCCTGAAGAATCCGGCGATACTTGTGCTGGACGAGGCGACGAGCGCGTTGGACTCAGCGACAGAGCAGGAGGTTCAGGGCGCACTGGACGAGGCGGCCAAGGGGCGCACGACGCTGATGGTTGCGCACCGGCTATCGACGGTGGCGGGGGCGGACGAGATCATCGTGCTGGACGCTGGCAAGATTGTGGAGCGGGGCACGCATCGCGAGCTGCTCGATCGTGGCGGCCTGTATGCGGATCTGTGGAGCCGGCAGTCGCGCGCGCATGAGGATGCGGATGCGATGGTAGCGGAACGGGTTGCGTAGTCGTGAGCGTGGATCTCGACCCGTGGGAGGGCGCGCGAGCCTTGTGCGGAGCGGGTAACTTGCGCGAGGTGCGACGGGCGGGCTTTGCACCGATGCTCTGCAAAGAAGAAGTCGATCTGGAGCTGGAGTTTCACGGGCAGTGCGGAGCTGCGATCTTCCGCGTGATGGTTGGCGCTACCGGCGCCAGCGATCTCCGGATTGCTGAGGGAACGGCTCTTGAACTGTCGGCGGGGCATCTGCGCGAGCAAGAACCGAATGCCTGGCGCGAGACTTGTGCTGCATGGCGCATCGTACAGGAACCAGATGCGGAATGGGCACTGGGTGCGCGACTGTCTCGGCCTGTGCGGATAGAAATGACGAAGCCTTACATTTCGACCGCGGGCTTCGCGTTTGATTGCAGTCGTGACGGCGAGATGATTGGCCGCCTCATCCTATTTGCGGAGTCGGACATCCTGTTTGCGGTTCGGGAAGATCATCCGGAAGTGACGAAGTATGGACTGCGCGGACTGCACGAAGGCTAGTTCGCAACCCACTTCGTCCCGGTCGGCGCCATGCCGGATTCCTGGTAGACGGCCTCGCCCTTGCCGATGGCGTAGTGGGGGTCGTTGGCCTTGGCGACGAACACGCTTCCCGCCGGATAGATTCTGGTCGCTCTGGGGTCTGCTGTCGTGCCGAAGCCGTAGTGCAGAACGCCGGAGAGGACGGTGATCATGCGGTCGTCGGGATGGCTGTGTGGCGGCATCAGCGCGCCGTCGGTGATGTGGACGCGAATCGTGTAGAGCCCGGGTTGGGTCGGCCCGCCCAGCACAAAGGCGGCGTTCATGCCGGTTGCATTGGCGATCGGGGCGTAGGTGACGCCCTGGATCCAGTGATCGTGGACGGCGGGTGCGCTGGTGCAGCCCGTCAGGGCCAATGCGGAAAGCGAAAGCATCAGTCGCATCGAAAACTCCCGATCCTGACGGCAGCCTTTCCTGATCTGCAGGCGCAGTAAAGAGCCAGTATTGAGCAGGCGCCTTGTCTCGCTGCGTGTCGTATCGCACATCAGTCTGTCGCCGAAGGAACAGTGAATGACCGATTCCGCTGCCTACGCCCCCCCGCAGGTCTGGACCTGGAACAAGGAAAGCGGCGGGCGCTTCGCCAACATCAACCGGCCGATCGCGGGGCCGACGCACGAAAAGGTGCTCGCAATCGGCAAGCATCCGATCCAGCTTTACTCGCTGGGCACGCCCAACGGCGTGAAAGTGACGGTGATGCTCGAAGAGCTGCTGGCGCTTGGTCATGCGGGTGCCGATTATGATGCCTGGCTGATAAACATCGGCAAGGGTGAGCAGTTCTCGAGCGGGTATGTGGACATCAACCCGAACTCGAAGATTCCGGTGATGGTTGATCATGGCGAACCAAAGCCGGTGCGGGTGTTCGAGTCCGGTTCGATCCTTGTGTACCTTGCGGAGAAGTTCGGTGCGTTTCTGCCGACCGATCGCGCAGCGCGAACGGAGACCCTGAACTGGCTGTTCTGGCAGATGGGCTCTGCACCGTTTCTCGGCGGCGGCTTTGGACATTTTTACGCGTATGCGCCCGAGAAGTGGGAATACCCGATCGACCGCTATGCGATGGAAGTGAAGCGGCAGCTGGATGTGCTGGATCGAAGGTTGGGCGAGAGCGAGTATCTTGCCGGCAGTAACTACACGATTGCCGACATGTCTGTCTGGCCGTGGTATGGCGCGCTGGTGAAGGGTGTTCTCTACAACGCTGGCGAGTTCCTCGCTGTGCATGAGTACAAGAACGTCATCCGCTGGACGGAGCAGATTGCCGGGCGCGCCGCGGTGAAGCGAGGACGGATGGTCAACCGCACGTTCGGGACGCCGGAGAGCCAGCTGCACGAGCGGCATGATGCGAGCGATTTCGAGCTGAGGACTCAGGACAAGCTCAACCCATCGACCTGAAGGCGTTGACCTGCGCTGGCTCTGGTGCGAGCCGGGCCTTCAACCAAAGGGGGGGTGCATGCGCGCGTTTTTCTTTGCGGTTGGCTTCTGGTGGGTGTCGATCCTCTACGTGTTCATGGCTGCCCTGCTGGCGCTTGTGCCGGGGCGCGGGGGCGTGCGTTGGGCGGTGAAGCGCTATACGCATCGCGTGGTCGGGCTCATGAAGCTGGTCGGCATCGTGCCTGACGTGCGGGGGCTCGAACGATTGCCACCTGCGCCGTTCATTCTCGCGCCAAAGCATTCGAGCTATGGCGACGGCTTCCTGATGTACATCCAGTTTGACGACGTGGCTTTCGTAACGGGTGACCACCTCGAGCGATTCCCGCTGGTGCCGAAGGTACTCGAGAAGCTGGGCGCGATCGTGATCGACAATTGCGGCGGTCCGGAAGCGCGCAAGGATCTGGCGGCGAGCTTTGCAAAGGCGGCGGAAGAAAAGCGCATCGTGCTGATCTATCCCGAGGGGCATCTCACCAAGGTTGGCGAGCACAAGCGCATCCGCGCCGGCGTGTGGCACATGCAGGAGACCTCGCAATGGCCGGTGGTGCCGGTGGCGACCAGTCTTGGCCTCCGCTGGCAGGAGCAGGACTATGCGAAGTTTCCGGGCCCGGCCGTGATCGAGTTTCTTGATCCGATCCCGCCCGGGCTGGGCAAGGATGAGATGGTGGAACGGCTGGGCAAAGCGATACGGACGAATACGGACCGGCTGATTGAGGAAGGTCGACAGTGGGACAAGGCGAATGGAGTCGTTCGCAAGCCAACGAAGCCATCACCTGTTGTAGAGTACGAGCCGCCCACCTAGCTTTGTCCGACAACTAAGGAGGTCCAATGGCCCGCAAACCGCAGCGTGATGTCGAGAAAAGCTACACCCGAGCGCAGTTCGTCGCAAAGATACGGCGGTTCGCCGATAGCATCGAGGCGGGCGAGCCGTTCGTGATCCAGGTCGCTGGAGAGCGCATCCATGCGCCCGCGCGGGCCGTATTCAACATCGAGCACGAGCGCGGAAGCGACGGCGAAGAGATCGAGTTCCAGATGAAATGGAAGGCCGACAAATGACAACTGCTCATGATTTCAGCTTCACTGCGATCGACGGCAAGGCTTTGCCGCTGAGCCAGTTCAAAGGGCATCCGGTGCTGGTCGTGAATGTGGCGTCGAAGTGCGGGCTGACGCCGCAGTATGAGGGACTGGTATCGCTGTATCACGACCTCAAAGACAAGGGGCTTGTCGTGCTCGGCGTGCCGTCGAACCAGTTCATGGGTCAGGAGCCTGGGACGAACGACGAGATCGCATCGTTCTGTTCGACGACGTTCGGGGTGGATTTTCCGCTCACGGAGAAAACGGACGTGAAGGGCGACACGGCCCATCCCTTCTACAAGTGGATGAAGCAGGAGCTGGGCGAGCCGGCCGACCCGCTGTGGAATTTTCACAAGCTGCTGGTTGGCAAGGACGGCCAGCCCATCATGGCGTTCGGCCCGCGCACAGAGCCGACCGCGCCTGAGATCCGCCAGGCCGTCGAGGCGGCGCTTTAGGGAGGGCGAGATGTTCAGTCTTGCGCTGCTGTTGATGGATATCGAGGGACTCGAGCAACGCGCAGCCGTACTCGAAGCAGTACGCGACGAAATCCAGTATGGGATCGAGGCGACGACCGCTGAAGACATCGACCGCTACATGGAAGGCGTACCTCGAGACCTGCGTATCCTCGAGGACGATGGCTCAGTCACTGACTGGGGCGCATTGAAAGCCAAGCAGCTGCAGGTGTGGGACATCCTCACACGGACGAACCTGCTGGAGATCAATGTCACTCGCCTTGAAGTCGGGTGTGACGGGACGTGCGCGACAGCGACCACGGATCAGCGCTGGGACCGCCAGATGCTGGGCAAGGACGGTGTGACGGAGTTCAACATCGTCACGACGCAAAAGCATATCGAAGCGTGGGAGATGCGGAACAGTCGCTGGGTGCAGGTCAGCATCGAAGAGCTGGGCGGCACGACACTCGTTGATGGAAAGCCCTACTGAATGACAACTGCATTCGATTTCTCGTTCACGGGCCTCAATGGCGAGCCGCTGCCGCTGAAGAAGTTCGAAGGGCAGGCATTGCTGGTCGTGAACGTGGCGTCGAAGTGTGGGTTCACGCCTCAGTATGCGGGACTGCAGGCGCTTTATCAGGAGATGCATCCGCGCGGGCTCACGGTGCTCGGCGTTCCGTGCAACCAGTTCCTCTGGCAGGAGCCGGCGAAGGAAACCGAGATCGCTGCGTTCTGCGCGGTTACCTATTCCGTCACCTTTCCGATGACGGAGAAGATCCACGTGAAGGGCGGCCATGCGCATCCATACTTCAAGTGGATGCGGGAGCGGCTCGGCAAGGCGGCCCACCCGGCGTGGAATTTCCACAAGCTGCTGACCGACAACACCGGGGCGCCCGTGGCCGCTTTCAAGTCCAAGGTCGAGCCGGGAAGCGCGGAATTGCGGGGCGCTATCGCGCGCGCTCTGTAGCGCTGGAGAGACAGCGGGCCGGGAAAAGCGCGCCGACCGCGATGCGGCTTTTCGCAGCGTCAATTGCCTTGGAAACGCCCCCACGCGGTTTGGCGATAATGCGGAACACACGCCCACCAAGACGGTTTTCCGCGCACTCTACAGTGAATTAACCCCTCGTTTACGGGGTGAATCGCTCGGCAAGCGACCAAGGCGAGGTCTCGTGTGGCTCTTTTGCGACAGACGAATCCCATTGCAGGCTGATAGGTCTGTATCCGCGGGGGATCTCGCCCGTTTCCAATTGGTCAGGAAGAACGATGAAAACGATAGCCGTAACCGCCACGGTTCTGGCGGGACTTTCCATGGTCTCGGGCGCTGCATTCGCCCAGACTGGCAGCGTCGGCGTCAACTATGCGCGCGCCGAATCCGATACTGGCGACTTCGATTCCTACGGAATCGACGGCGAAGCCATCTTCGACACGGGCGCACCCTGGGCCGTAATCGTGGAAGGCGACTTCACCGAAACCGATGATACCAACGGCGTCGGCGCCCTTGAAGGTCACCTCATCAATCGCGGCGCGAACAGCGCCTGGGGCGTGTTCGTCGGCGCTGCCGACACCGAAGGCAGCACGGTTCTGTCGACGGGCTTCGAATACGCTCAGTTCTTCGAATCCTCGACCCTCGCCTTCAACCTGAACTTCGCGTCGGACAACGATGTCGATGTCGAAGGGTACGGCGCCAACGGCAAGTACAGCATCTTCTCCGGCGATAACCTGCGCTTCGACCTTGGCGTTGGAGTTGGCCGTGTCGACGCGCTGGGCAATGAGACCGACTTCGTCGCGATCGGCGCTGGCTTTGAATACCGCTTCGACGGCACGCCGTACTCGGTCGGCGCCGGCTACACCCGCATTGACAGCGACGCGAACGGCGGCGAAGCCGACGTTCTCGGCGTGACGCTGCGCTGGAACTTCGGCGACACGACGCTCAAGGCGGCTGACCGCTCGGGCAAGGCCTTCACGGGTCTCGGCTCCGCGCTGGCGCCGTTCTAGGCATATTGATCCAACGGAGCCGCCCGAACGTTGTGGCGGCGAAGATTGCGGGGCGGTCCTTCGGGATCGCCCCGTTTTCGATGTGGGTTTGACTAGACGTCGGGGCTTTCGCGCGGGCCATCTTTGGCGTGAATCCAGCGCAGCAATGGCCGCAGGGGAAGCACCCAGGCGAGGCCGGCAATGGGGAAGTACAGAAGCTTCCAGGCCCAATGCTCTGATGCGATGCGATCCCCGATCACCGCGGCGACGGCGATATAGGCCACCATCCAGGCGACGATCACCAGTGACCCGACCAGCTTGCGCATGTGGCGCCTCCTGCGGCTTTCTCTCCGCTGGCCTTCCGTTGTCACAGGTAGGATAAGCGCGCAATGAGCGAGGCTGTCGCGTTATCCGCAGGTGTGAGTCCTAGGGCACTGGCGAAGGGCGTCGGGCTGGTACGCGCCTGGCTGCTTCTGATTGCCGGCATGGTTTACCTGATGATCCTCGTTGGCGGGGCGACCCGGCTGACGGATTCAGGGCTGTCGATTACGGAATGGCAGCCGCTGCTGGGCGCGATCCCGCCGCTGTCGGACGCGGACTGGCAGGAAGCCTTTGCCAAGTATCAGACGATGACGGCGCAATTCCACGTCGTGAATCCGGACATGGGGCTTGAGGGTTTCAAGGCCATCTACTGGTGGGAGTGGGGACACCGGCAGCTGGGCCGCGTCATCGGCGTCGCGTTCGCCGTGCCGTTCCTATTCTTCTGGCTGACCGGACGTGTCTCGCGGAAGTTGATGCCGCACCTGGTCGTTCTTTTCGTTCTGGGCGGCCTGCAGGGGCTGATCGGATGGTGGATGGTGGCGTCGGGCGTAAACACCGAGCTGACCTCGGTCGCGCCCTACCGTCTGATGACGCACTTCTCCTTGGCGCTACTGATCATCGCTTACTGCTTCTGGCTGTGGCTGGAGTTAGGGGCGGAGCGGCGCGAAACACCCGTCAACGCCAAGGGCTGGGCTGTTGCGATCCTTGCGGTGACAGTTCTGCAGATGGCGCTGGGGGCGCTGGTGGCCGGGCTGGATGCGGGACGGGGCTTTACCGATTGGCCGCTGATGGCCGGCGAGGTTGTGCCCGAGACGATGTGGGCGCTTGATCCAGTCTGGCGGAACCTGTTCGAGAATCCGGCGACGGCGCAGTTCTTCCATCGCCTGACGGCGTATGCGCTTCTTGGAATTGCGCTGTGGTGCGCCTGGCGTTTCCGGGCGCAGCACTGGTCGCTGTTTCCGTTGTTCGGCGGGTTGGCCGCGATGCAGGCGGTGCTGGGCATCGTGACGCTGATCAACGCTGCGCCCGTGGACCTTTCCCTCATGCATCAGGGGCTGGGCGTCGTCACGTTGATGGCGGCGACGCGGATGGTTTGGAGCGCGCGTAGTCCTCAGGCAAAGGCGGCCGCGAACAACTCCCTGGCCAAGGGATAGTCCGGCTTACCGTTTGGTGCGCGGGGGACGGTGGCAACGATGTGCAGCTTGCGCGGCGCCTTGTAGTGGCTCAACCGGTTGCGGACGTGGCCGATCAAATCCTCACGCGATGTCTGCATGCCGGGCTCAAGTGATACGACGGCCGCGACCGACTGTCCGAAGCGTTCGTCCGGCATGCCGAAGACAAGCGCATCGACCACGTCGGGATGGGACTTCAGGCTCTCCTCGACTTCCTCTGGATAGATCTTCTCGCCGCCGGAGTTGATGCAGTGGCTGCCGCGGCCGAGCAGCTTGATGCGTCCGTCCGCCTCGACCATGGCGTGATCGCCGGATAGCAGATGACGGACGCTGTTGATTTCGACATAGGTGCGGGCAGTCTTTTCGGGATCCTTGTAATAGCCGAGTGGAAGATTGCCCCATTTGGCGACGAGGCCGACTTCATCCGAGCCGGGCGGGATTGGCGTGAAGTCGCCCGGCCGCACGACGATCGTGTTCGGCGCGTCGAAGCGAGCCTCATCCACCTTCATGTCACGCGTGGTGATCGATGCGCCCAGCCCGGTCGCTTCCGAGGCGCCGAAGCTGTCGTACAGGATGACGTCCGGCATGAACTCGAACAGGCCCTTCTTCGTCTCGGGGCTCCACATCATGCCGCTGGATGTGATGGTGCGCATGCCGCGGACATTGTAGCGGCCCGGTTCGGCGCGCAGCGCGTCGAGCAGGGGCTTGGCGAAGGCGTCGCCCACGATGGCCATTCCGCCGGTCTGGTGGTTTGTCATTGCGTCAAGCGCTGAGGGTGCATCGAAACGCGCCGACCGCGTGATGACGATGGGGGCGCCCTTGGAGAGCGCGCCGAAGCCGGTGAACATGCCCGTGCCATGCATCAAGGGCGGGGCGACGTAGACGGGCATGCGACCTTCGTTGCGGCAGATCTGAGCCTGCAGGGCTTCGAGCGTGGCTGGCGGTTCGAGCCCGAGTTGCGCTGCGCGGCCAGGGCTCAGGACATCCCACCAGACATTGCCCGGCCACATCACGCCTTTTGGCATGCCGGTGGTGCCGCCGGTGTAGAGCAGGAACATGTCATCGGGCGAACGGCGGATGTCGAGCCTGGAGCCATCGCCGGTGGCGAGGTCGTCGAGAAAATCGAATCCGTTGGTGCGCGCGCCAGCGCTGACCCACAGCTTGACGCCGGGCATTCGCGGCTTGAGGGCGCGGGCGTTGTCCGCGTAGTCGGCGTCAAAGACGACAATCTCAGCGTCGCTGTTGTCGATCAGGTAGGCGAGTTCGTCGGGGCCGTACCGATAGTTTACATTCACGGGCGCGAGACGGGCCTTCATCGCGGCGACGAAGACGAGCGGATAACTCGCGCTGTTGCGCATGTATTGCGCGACCTTCGCGCCGGGTTTCAAGCCGGCGGCGATGAAGGATCGGGCGAGTGCGTTGCTGGCGGCGGTAAACTGGCCCCAGGTATATCGGTCGCCGTCACAGAAAATGGCGGGGTCATCCGGCTGGACGGCGTCTGCGACTGCGTCAAACACATCGCCGTAACCGAATGACATCGCGACTTCTCCGTGTGTGCGGCGCCGAGCGTCACTGCGCCAGCCGGTGAACCCTAATTGTACTCCGCAGTCTGGTAGCGGAACTCGAGGCTCTCATTTGCAGGTACCGTGACGCGGAAGATTGGCCGGCCGTTCTTCCGCTCTGGATCGCGATCGGCGCGGACGAGCTCCTCGTTGTCCGCAAGGTAGACACTCACCTCAGCCTGGATGGGGAAGGGGTGGGCGTTGGTGATCTCGACAAGGTCGATCATGTTGAAACGTGCGCCGGTGCGGATGGTCTGGCCTTTGACGCCGGGCGGCGGCGCATCGGGGCGCTGGCGGCTCTCGGTGGTCTGGCGGATCTGGACGGCAGCGCCGCCGGACAGGAGGAACTCGGTCTCCTCGTTCACTGCGAGATCGCGCAGGTTGGTTTCGCCGGCGAGCAGGCGACGTGACGCCGTCCCGCTGCCAGCCGTCTCGAACACGGAGACACGACCGGAGGGCAGCGGAATGCCAAGATTGCTGGCCGTGTCGTTCTGCGTGCGGAGGATGACCTCCATTGGCTGGAACTCAATCGTGTTGTTTGGGTAGAGGTCGGAGTCGTAAACGCGCGAAATCGGGACTGCGAGACTGTCGAGCAGGCGGACCTGCTTGGCTTGTCGGCTCGCGACCGTAGACCGGTCGGGCACGCGGTAGAGCTTGAGGTCGCCGAGATCTTCCTGTTCTGCGCGCCGTGCGCCGGTCACGACAACGTCATCCATCTTCGATTCCGCCATCGCCATAGCTGCCGGCGGCGCTGGCATCGCCATGTAATCCCGACTGGAATAGCGACCGGGTTCGAAGCCGAGCGGATAGGCGCGTTCGATGTAGAGTGGATCCGGCGAGTCGCTGGTCGATCCACGGGGCCAGCAGCGGGCGAGGATGGGGCGGCCGAAGTCGATCGGTTCGATCTCGCCGCTGTCGCGGTTGAGGCGCCCGGCGACGATCTGGACGCGGGCGTTGGGAAAGCCCGTGCCGTTGCCGTTGGCAAGCGTGATCCAGCCTCCGACATCGAGTTTGCGGCCATCGGGCGACAGGCTGACGACGTAGTCGGCCGCCCAGTCGAACCCGCGCGCGAGATAAGACAGCTGCACCGTCGCTTCGATGCGCTGGTTTACGCGTGTGAGAACAGAAAGGGTTGGCTGGGCCGACAGGCCGGTGCGGGTCGACTCGAAGGTGACGGTCTCTGCCAGGCCGGAACAGCGTAAGGCCTCGACGCCATCAGGTGTTTCGAACACGACGCCGCCTTCGGCGCCGGAGCGGATCACGCCTTCGCGGCGTGTCGTGATCCCGTTGGGCGCAGTGCGGCTCAGCAGTACGCGGCCCTGCTGGGCCTCAGCTGCATCGACCAGAGCAGCGGGGCTGAGCAGGGCGGCGTCGCGGTTCTTTTCGATGACGCCAGAGGGAAGGCCGGTGACGATGGCGGATGCCGGCTCGATGCCATCGGCCACCCCTTCGAAGCGCAGGCGGTGCTGACCGGGCGTGAGCACGACGCGACGGGTTTCCGTGATGAGGGCGAAGCCGTTGAGGTTGTCGAGGTCGAAGCCGCCTTCGCTACGGAACGGGTCGCGGTAGACTGTGACGGAGACGTCAACAGGCGCCGAAGCAGTGAGGTCCTGCGCATGCGCGGCGATTGGCGCCGACAGCACGGCAAACGCCGCAAGCAAGATCCGCCTGGGATGCGCGATGCGCATGGGCGTGCGCCTCAATAGCTGGAGTCGAAGACGACAGTCAGCTCAGCTGTGCCGTTGGCCGGCACGTTGACCTGCCATTCGGCCATGTCCGCGTTGGGCCGCGTCGAACGCATCGTTTCGCTCTGGATGCGGGTGTCGCCCCATAACCCATCCTGCTGCAGCGCAACCGTGACGGCGCGCGGGCTGGCGTTGGAGAGGGTGTAATTCATCGTCGTCCGCCAGCGGCGTGACGAAAGTCGTTCGCGTTTCTCGACGACGGGTTTCACCTTTACGTCGAACGCGTCGCCGGTGGAGACGGAGAGGGTTGAGCCCATCGGCGTGTGGTCGATCGTGCTCTCGCCAATGAATTGCGGGTCGCCCTGCTTGTCGCGCATGTAGAAGCGTAGAACGCCTGCAGGGAGTTGGTCGCCAAGGCCGTCGGCCGAGCCGGTTGCGAAGCGGTAGACTGTCCTGGCGCTCTGCGGTTCTTCCTGAGTGCCCATCCAGTAGTTGCGAAATTCATAGCCATGCTTGGCCGGCACGCCGTGCACGTCAAGGAAACTGACCTGCTTGGTCTGCATGTTGGCGATCGTGGTGCGCTCGGCGAGCGGATAGAGGTAGAAGTCACCAAGACGCTCGCGGTCACCTGTTTCCGTGCCGGCTGTGACAAGCTGCGGGCGCTGTGGCCGTCCGTACCGCTGGTCATTGTAGCCACCGCCTGCGCGGAGCGGGGAGCCTGCGACGAGCGTGGTGTCGGCATTGTCGTACGTGGTGCCGCTGGAGTTGGTGAGCGTTACCCAGCCCTGCACGTCGATCTTGGAGCTGGCGTCGTCAAAGAGCGCGACATAGTCGGCGCGCCAGCCGAGGCCGGATGTGAGATAGCTGAGCGTTGCCGGGCGCGTGCCCCGGCGATCGCCGTCAACGGTCACTGACAGGGTGGGCTTTGAGCGCAAATTTTCGGGCACCTTGTCGAAAATCACGCGGACGGGCAGGCCATCATCGCGCAACACCTCGATGCGCTCGCCGATCTTCAACACAACGCCATTGTTGGTGGCGAGAACTTCGGCCTGTTCGCGGATTTCCTGGCCAGTGGCGGGATTGACGCGGACGATGGTGACGACGCTGCCGACGGCTTTTTCCATCAGCTTTGCGGGAGTCAGCAGATCGAAGTCGAAGTTCTGCTCGACGATGGTCACGCCGTTGGCGGAGAGTGAGACCGTCTCGGGCCGGATCTGGGCGGAGACGCCCGCGAATTCGATGCGCTGGCGGCCGCCTGTCACCTCGACCGGGCGCTTGTCCTGCACGAGGGCGAGATCATCCGCGTAGATCGTGATTGCGAGCGCCCTGTCCTGAGCGAAGGCGGGCAGGGCGGATTGCAGCGCAACGACCGTGCATGAGGCGGCCAGAATGGTGCGGATGCTCATGGCGTTGTCTCCCCGACATTTCTATCGGGGAGACTAGACCGGTTTCGTGAGGCAACGAAAGGCGGAAAGACGCCAACGTGGTGTCGGAAACCTCGCTGAATGCCGGCGAGATCGCTTCGCAGCTGCGTCAGAGGGCTTTCAGGCGCGCATGTCGCTTCTTGCCGACGGAGAGGCGCGCCGTACCGTCTGCGTCGAGCGCGGCCTCCTTTATGGCGTATTTGTCGTCCGTTACCGGATCGCCGTTCAGCTTCACGGCATTGCCTGCGATCTGGCGTTTGGCGTCCCCCTTCGAGTCGACAAGGCCGGCAGCGATCAGCGCATCGGTGATCGGATAGCCGGCGGCCAGCTTGCTGCGCTCGACCTCGAACGTGGGCATGCCTTCGGCGTTGCCTCCGCCCTTGAAGACGGCTTCGGCGGCGGCGGCGGCCTTCGCGGCTTCCTCCTCGCCGTGCAGCATAGCGGTCGCGACATCTGCAAGGCGCTTCTTGGCGTCGTTGATCTGTGCGCCCTGCGCCTTGGCGTACTCGCTGATTTCCGACTCGGGAAGATCCGTGAACAGCCGCATGAAGCGCGCGACGTCCGCATCTTCCGTGTTGCGCCAGAATTGCCAGTAGTCATACGGGCTGCGCATGTCGGCGTTCAGCCAGACTGCGCCTTCGGCCGTTTTGCCCATCTTGCCGCCGCTTGCGGTGGTGATCAGCGGCGTGGTGACGCCGAAGACCTGCTTGTCGATGATGCGCCGTGTGAGGTCGATGCCGTTGACGATGTTGCCCCACTGGTCCGATCCGCCCATCTGGATGCGGCAGTCTAAACGGCGGGCCAGCTCCATGAAATCGTAGGCCTGCAGCAGCATGTAGTTGAACTCAAGGAAGGTGTATGGCTCCTCGTTGTCGAGGCGGCGGCGCACGGTTTCCTGTGCGATCATCTTGTTGATCGTGAAGTGCTTGCCGTAGTCGCGGAGGAATTCGATCCACTTGATCTGGTCGAGCCAGTCGGCGTTGTCGACCATGATGGCGTCGGTGGGGCCATTGCCAAACTTCAGGAACGGTTCGAAGTTCTTCCTGATGCCGTCCATGTTGGAGGCGATCTCTTCGGTCGTCAGGATCGGACGCGACTTCTCCTTGTCGGTGGGATCTCCGATCTTGGTCGTCCCTCCGCCCATCAGAACGACAGGTTTGCCGCCGGCCTGCTGGAGGCGACGCAGGTTCATGATCTGGACAAGGCTGCCGACATGAAGCGACTTCGCCGTGGCGTCGAAGCCGATATAGCCGCAGGGCACGCCCGAGGCAGCGTAAGCATCGAGACCCTTCTCGTCGGTGATCTGGTAGACATGGCCGCGCCCGATCATTTCCTGAAGGAAGGCGGACGATTGGGCTGATGCGTCGAGGGTCACGAGAAGGCTCCTAAGGGTCTGTCAGACCGGAGGCCATCTCAGTATGCCGCCGGTATGGGCGGCATGCATGTTCGCACCGCCCGCTTAATTCAGCGTGCGGTAGTAATACGCGGAGAGGGTGGTGCGGTGCGACATGGGGCCTAGATAGTCTGGCGTGGAGCAAACCGTCAAGTTTTGCGGGTGGCGATATGCTTGAGCCTCTGCATCACAGCCAGCCTGCCGCCAAGCATCAATGAGTGGGCCTGGCGCTCAAGCCGACCGCATTGATGCCTCCGCCCCTCCGTCGCATGAGCGATGTTCACCATGCGGGGCACAAGAATCTGGCGGACGGGCTTGGCTATCGCCGGTTCTGCGCCAGCGCCGCGCAGGACGAGAAACCGATCGGTCCCTGAACATCGTGCAGCCTGCAATGGCCGAGCGCGATGCCTGCGGCGCTCTGGTGGTCGGCGACTTCGTAGCCAATCCATTCGCCGACGGGTTGGCGGTGGAGGTAGAACGTCACATCGGAATTGATGAAGTCGAGGCCGGTTTCCGAGCCGTTGGCGATTGGGCTCGTATAGTCGACGCCGGTCGCGACGCGGCTGAAAGGCGTGTAGGCCTCACCGCTCACCAGCGGGCGCACTTCGCGCAGCCATGTGCGGCGCGGTCCTGGGGCGCGAAGGTCGTTCGCAACACTGACACCGGGCGGCAGGATGGGGCGCATCTCCCACTTGTCGGTGAACGGCTTTGACGGAGGCGGCACCTGATCCGGCGGCGCAGCGTCCCAGCCGGGCTGCGACCAGACAGAAGCTTCAGGCTGCTGCGAACGACGGAGAAGCTGACAGGACGCGAGCGCTGAGGATACGCCGCCACTGAACAACTCCGCCTCTATCACCTTGATCCGTCCGCCCTGCCTGATGATGCGCGTGGTAACGTTTATCGGGGCGAGATCCGGCAAGCGATAGAGGTCCGCAGTTAGCCTCGCTGGCTGGAGGTCCGGTTCGCCGTACTGCTGCTCGATGACGTGCGCGAACAGGCCGATCATCACACGCGCATGAAGATTGCCTGTTGGCCGCCACCAGCCATTGGCTCTGAGCGTTGGCGTGTAGGTGTCGCCCTCGCGATGGAAGAAGGGTTCTGGTGTCTCGGTCATGGGATCGAGAAATGCCCGACGCACCTGGTCGCTGCAAGCTCAGTTCGCGCGGTTGTAGCCTTCCGGCAGTGGTCCGTAGCCAAAGTCGATACCGACCTTCGCAAGTTCATCTCCAACGCCCGCCAGAATAGCGACGGCCGACGCAGGCGGCTCGAACAGCATCACGATGCCAATGCGAGGCGGCCGGCCCTTCGCGTGAATTGCGGTGACCTCAAGCTGTCCGTTCTGGATGAAGGCCACGTAGCTGCTGATCTTCTTCTGTAGCGCGCGGAAGTGCGCGGCCGGATCGCTCCAGTCCATCTGGTCCTGGATAACGAGAACGGCGTGACCGGATTCCGGATCGATGCCGACAGCGTCCACTGTGTTCGGGTTGTCGAGCGCCACGGCGTCAGGCCGGCTTCGGCGGCGGCAGCTTGGCTGCGTCCTTGATAGCCTTGGCCTCGGCGGCTTCCTTCTGCGCCTTCTCGAACGCCTTCATGCGCTTCTTGAGATAGGCGGACGCCGTCTTCTCCATGTCGTCCAGCTTGCCCTGGAAGAAGTGATTGGCGCCGGTGACGGTGGCGCGTTCGATCACCTCGCCCTTCTGGACGCGCACCTTCGTCAGCGAGCGGTCGATGTCCTGCGGCGGGGCGACCACATCCTTGTCTCCGGAGATGATGATGCCCGAAGCAGGGCACGGCGCGAGGAAGGACAGGTCGTAGTGATTGGCCGGCGGGGCCACGGCGACAAAGCCGTCGATCTCCGGGCGGCGCATCAGAAGCTGCAGGCAGATGTAGGCTCCGAACGAGGAGCCCGCGACCCAGCACTGGCTCGGAGCTTCGTTCAGCGCCTCGAGGTGATCGAGCACGTAAGCCGCATCCGACAGTTCGGCCACTCCTGCGTCGAACTGTCCCTGGCTGCGGCCGACGCCGCGGAAGTTGAAGCGCATGGTGGAGAAGCCATGAGCGGCAAACATCTCGAAAAGCGTGATCGTGACTGGATCCTGCATCGTGCCGCCAGCCTTCGGATGGGGGTGCAGAATCAGTGCAATCGGCGGATTCTCGCCCGGGGCCTGCGCATAGCGGGCCTCGATCCGCCCTGCTGGACCCGAGATGATCAGTTCGCCCATGACTTGCTCACGATTTTTTAATCGGACGCCGATGAGGGAAGTGGTGCGCCCGAGGTGGCCGACAAACACTATTTCGGGTCCGGGTTTCAAGTATTTCGTGTGATCCGCACGCGTTGGCGCAACGTAACATCGCCGAGGCCGTATCACCGGCCCCACCAAATCAGGTGCAAGCATGCGCATGAGTTCCAAGGGCCGATACGCGGTTGTGGCAGTTCTGGACGTGGCTGGAAACGCTGGCGCCAAGCCGGTTTCGCTTGCCGACGTCGCCGTGAGACAGCGGATTTCGCTCTCCTATCTTGAGCAACTGTTCGCGATGTTGCGACGGGCCGGGCTCGTTGCTGCCTCCCGTGGCCCGGGTGGCGGCTACAGGCTGCAGCGCCCGGCGGGTGAAATAACGGTCGGACAGGTGTTCCAAGCGGTCGATGACCCGGGCGCCAGCACCGAAAATGGCGCCCGTGACTGGTCCGAAGGCCCCGCCGCGGGGCTGTGGGATGCGCTCGATGCCCATATCGAGCGGTTCCTCGAACGGGTGACCCTCGCCGACCTGCTGTCCGGCTCGTACAAGCGTGCGTTCGCGCTGGACGCAGCCGAGGTTCGGCAAAGCCTGTCGGCCTGAGCCGAATTGGCGTAGAAGCCGGGTATGATGCCCGCGCGCCGGATCTATGCAGATTACAACGCGACAGCGCCCCTTCGCCCCGAGGCGAAGGCGGCGATCGCGATTGCGCTGGACCTGGCGGGCAATCCATCGTCAGTCCATGCCGAGGGTCGCCGGGTTCGGGCGCTGGTCGAGGGCGCGCGCGAGACTGTGGCGGCCTCCATCGGTGCATGTCGCGATGACATTACCTTCACGAGTGGTGGGACGGAGGCGGTGGGATCGCCACTGCGGGGCGCGCTGCAGGCGAATGGAAATGCAGTCCTGGTCGCCTCGGCAATCGAACATGATGCGGTGAGCAGCTTGGTAACGGGCAATGAGGCTTGGCCGACGCGGCCTGACGGCGTCGTAGAACTGGACTGGCTCCGTCATGCGACTGCGAAGCTGATGGGCCAGGGATACCGGCCGCTGGTGTCGCTGATGCTAGTCAACAACGAAACCGGTGTGATCCAGCCGGTCGCGGAGGCTGCGGAGATCGTGCACGCGGCGGGCGGGCTGATCCATTGCGACGCGATCCAGGCGCTCGGCAAGATCGAGGTTTCTATCATCGACCTCGATGTCGACTATCTGTCGCTGTCCGCACACAAGATGGGCGGACCGCAGGGCGTGGGCGCGTTCTACGTCAAGCCGGGTGCACCGTTCCGCGCGGTCCAGACCGGAGGCGGGCAGGAGTTCGGGCGTCGTGCCGGAACCGAGAATGTGGCCGGGATTGCCGGGTTTGGCGCCGCTGCCGATGCGGCGATCAACGGGATTGCCCAATATCGCCCCCTTGCGCTGCACCGCGACCGCATGGAGGCGCGGCTGAAGACCGTTGCACCGACATTGCAGGTTCATGGCGGCGCAGCGCCGCGGGTTGCGGGTGTTTCGTGCCTTGGCGTTGAAGGTCTGGCGTCGGAGACCCAGATAATGGGTCTCGACCTCGCTGGCTTCGCGCTGTCTGCTGGATCGGCTTGCTCGTCGGGTAAGGTGAAGCCCAGCCGCGTGTTGACCGCCATGGGGCTCAGCGATACCGCCGCTCGATCGTCCGTTCGGGCGAGCTTCGGCTGGAACTCGGCCCCGAGTGAATTTGAGGCTCTGGCTGAGGCCTGGATCAAGATGGCCGCACGGGCGCGTCCGCAACTGGTGAATTCGAATGCCGACGCAAATGCCTGACGCAGCGAGCAGTGAGGCGAGTACCGCGCTTGCGGTCTACGGCACGCTCGCTCCGGGCAAGGAGAATCATGGGCAGATCGCGATGATCGCTGGTAGGTGGAGGCTCGTCGCCGTACGCGGCCGCCTGGCGCCGAAGGGATGGGGCGCGGCGCTCGGCTATCCAGGCTTGGTGCTGGACCCGGAAGGTCCGGTTGTCGAAGTGCAAGTGTTTGAATCTGACGACCTGCCGACTTATTGGGAACGGCTCGATGAATTTGAAGGACCGGGCTACCGGCGCGTGCCAGTAACTGTGGACCTCGCGCCGACGCCGCGTATTGCTTCGATTTATGTTCTCGCGGAGCAGGCATGAGCGACGGTCGCGACCTCGTTAAGGACAGCATCGATCGCGGGACGGTGGACGCCGCACGGGCGCTTGAGTCCGACAAGTATGTCGAGGGCTTCGTCACCGACATCGAGATGGAACTCGCCCCCAGGGGGCTGAGCGAGGACACCGTCCGCTACATCTCAGCCAAGAAGGAAGAGCCGGAGTGGATGCTGCAGTGGCGTCTTGAGGCCTTCCGGCGCTGGAAGGAAATGGACGAGCCGACCTGGGCGATGGTCCATTATCCGAAGATCGACTACCAGGACGCGCATTACTACGCCGAGCCCAAGGGCGGCGCGAAGTACAAGTCAATCGCGGATGTGCCGCAGGAAATTCTCGACACCTATACGAAGCTCGGCATTCCGCTGAAGGAGCAGGAGGTCCTGCTCGGTGTCGAAGGTGCGATGGAGACTGCCGCCGCCGCGCGCGAGACGCCGCGTGTGGCTGTGGATGCGGTGTTCGACAGCGTAAGCGTCGCAACGACCTTCCGCGCCGAGCTGATGAAGGCCGGCGTGATCTTCATGTCCATCTCGGAGGCCATCCGGGAGTACCCTGACCTGATCAAGCAATATCTCGGAAGCGTCGTTCCCGTGACCGACAACTTCTTCGCGACGCTGAACTCCGCGGTGTTTTCGGACGGGACGTTTGTCTATGTGCCGAAGGGCGTGCGATGCCCGATGGAGCTGTCGACGTACTTCCGCATGAATGCCAAGGGCACCGGGCAGTTCGAGCGCACGCTCATCATCGTCGATGAAGGCGGCTACGTTTCCTATCTTGAAGGCTGCACGGCGCCGATGCGCGACGAGAACCAGCTGCATGCGGCGGTGGTTGAACTGGTCGCCCTGGCTGATGCGGAGATCAAATACTCGACCGTGCAGAACTGGTGGCCCGGCGACGCCGAAGGCAAGGGCGGGGTCTACAACTTCGTGACCAAGCGCGGCGACTGCCGCGGTGCGCGCTCGCGGATCTCGTGGACGCAGGTCGAGACCGGATCGGCGATCACCTGGAAGTATCCGAGCTGCGTGCTGCGCGGCGATGATAGTCAGGGCGAGTTCTATTCCATAGCGGTGACCAACGGACGCCAGCAGGCGGACACCGGCACCAAGATGATCCACCTCGGCAAGAACACGAAGTCGCGGATCATCTCGAAGGGGATTTCGGCGGGCAAGTCGAACAACACGTATCGTGGATTGGTCTCGATCCATGGCAAGGCCGCGAAGGCGCGCAATTTCACGCAGTGCGACAGCCTTCTGATCGGCCAGAATTGCGGCGCACACACCATCCCTTATGTCGAGAACCGCCGCGGCGACGCGCAGCTTGAGCATGAAGCGACAACGACAAAACTCTCCGATGATCAGCTCTTCTACGCCCGCCAGCGCGGCATCGGCGAGGAACAGGCGGTTGCGCTGCTGGTGAATGGCTTCGTCCGGGATGTTCTGCAGAAACTGCCGATGGAATTCGCGGTGGAAGCGCAGAAGCTGCTTGAGGTGAGCCTTGAGGGGAGTGTGGGCTAGGCCGAGGTGAACCACGTGCACATCATCGACCTCAAGCCACACGCAGGTGCGGGCATCGAAGCGTTCGTGCGCTGGGCGGATGTCGGGTCTGCTATCCGCCGGACCTTTGACCGGCTGTACGGGCCAGGCGCGCTGAACCCCGGGCATGGGCATAACTTCATTCTCTACCAGAACGAAACCCGCGAGGGAGCGACGCTGTTGATCGGCGTGCTGGACCGTGATCCTGGCGGCGGCGACCCTGACGTGAAAGCAGTCCATGTTCCGGGCGGCCGCGTCATTACGGCGCCGCACTGGGGCGACTACGCGTCGATGCCGGCGACGTACGGCCGGATTCATGACGAGATGAAGGCCCGAAAGCTGAGGCGGGCGCCGATGTCGCTGGAAGTCTACGGCGACTGGGACGACGACCCGGCCAAGGTGAAGACCGATCTGCACATTTATCTCGCGGTGGCGATCTGATTGATTACGGCAGCGTAAGCTGGCGCCCTGCGGTCATCTGCATTATTCCCGGCGGATCACGAGGGGATCCTGCATGAGACTTCACCCTGCAATCTGCGCGACGGCTCTCGGCCTAGCGGCCTGTTCGCCTGCGCCGACGGAAGAGGCGGGCGCGAACGCCAAGCGGATGCCACTGCCGGAGTGCGCCGCGGTCGAAGCGGAGGATGCAGGTGCGGATGGTTGGAAGCACCCGGACTGCCGGATGATGCTGCCCGATCAATCCGGCATGGCGATCGAGGCGCGCTATACGCCGGCCGAGGACGACTCCACAAAGGTCACGGTTCAAGTCGTCGCTGCGGGCGACGCAACGCTCCAGACGATCGAGGAGCGGATGGGTAACACATTCAATGGGCCAATGCTGGAAGACGTCGACAAGGACGGGATGGTGGACATCCTGATCCCGCTCGAGACCGGCAATGTAAACACGACCTGGGCGTTCTGGAAGCAGCTGACCGAAGGCAAGTTCGCGCGCGTGGGCGAACCCAGCGGCGTCGAGATCGAAAAGACCGACAGCGGCTACCTTGCGGTGCAGGGCCGGTCTAGCGCCGCTGAGTACTACGTGACGTTCTACAAGTTGGCCGGTGAGACACTCCAGCAAGGCGTGACGGCGCGCGTGACAGCCCAGGGCGAGCCGGAAAAGATCACTGGCGTGGAATGCGGGATCGAGGCGGACGAGCAACTGGCGGCGTCAGGGCTGACCGCAGAGGCCGCACAAGCGCAGTTCTGTGCAGAAGCCCCCGTCCAGGCGTTAATCAAGGACATGGCGCCTGTGCCAGACGCCGCTGTGGCCCCGGCTGCGACGACACCTTAGGCGACAGCACTGGACATTTCGGCGCGGGGGCTGGAAACACCCAGCCAGTTGGGCCGGAAACCTCGTACAGGCGGGGCGCCGGGCCTATCTAGAGGGTCCGGGACGTGTGACGTTCCGCGTTTGCAGGCAAGTCATGCTGGAACTGAATAACCTTCACGCACGCGTGGTTCCCGAGGACGGGCCGTCGCGGGAGATCCTGAAGGGTCTTTCACTCTCCGTGCCCGCTGGCGAAGTGCATGCGATCATGGGGCCTAACGGCTCCGGCAAGTCGACGCTGTCCTATGTCCTGACCGGCAAGCACGGCTATGACGTGACCAGCGGCTCGGCCAAGTTTGGTGGCGAAGATCTGCTGTCGCTTGAACCTGAGGCCCGCGCTGCGAAGGGTCTGTTCCTGTCCTTCCAGTATCCGCTCGAGATCGCCGGCGTCCCGGTCATGACGTTCGTGCGGGCGGCGATGAATTCGCAGCGCAAGGCGCGCGGCGAGCCGGAAGTCTCGGCGCCAGATTTCCTGAAGCTGTCAAAGCTGGCGGCGGCGAAGCTGCGGATCGACCCGGAGATGCTGAAGCGGCCGCTCAATGTCGGCTTCTCGGGAGGCGAGAAAAAGCGGCTTGAGATATACCAGATGCTGATGCTTGAGCCGCGCTTCATGATCCTCGACGAGACCGACAGCGGGCTGGACATCGACGCGTTGAAAGTGGTGGCCGAGGGCGTCAATGCATTGCGCGGCGCGGGTCGTGGCATGCTCGTGATCACGCACTACCAGCGCCTGCTCGACTACATCAAACCGGACCGCGTCCACATTCTCTCTGCAGGACGCATCGTGAAATCCGGCGGGCCGGACCTAGCGCTTGAGCTGGAGAAGTCCGGCTATGACCAGTTCCTGAAGGTCGACTGATGGACCTCGCCGACCTGCCATCCCGTCGCACCGAAGCCTGGAAATGGTCCGACCTGCGCACGGCCATGACCAACCAGGAAGCGGTGCTGATCGGCACAGGCGCGATGCCGGCCGAAGGGCCGATCGCAGCATTGGCCGAGATGCTGGGCGACGGTTACGGCCCGAGCGCGCTGATCGTCGAGGCGCCTGGCGAGACATTCGAGAGCCGGATCACCGAGGGCGATGCCGGCCAGTATGGCAGCGTCACAGTCAAAGCGGGCGCGACAGTGACGATGGTCGAGCGTATCGGCGTGTCAGGCTCGCGGTTGCGGCCCTTCCTTCCTACGTATGCGCAAATCGAGGTCGAGCCGGGCGCTACGTTACATCGCATCATCGTGCAGGAGAATGCGGCGCCAGTGGGCGAACGCGACGCGGCAATCGTCCTCAACGAAGTGGTTGTGAAGCTGGGCGCAGGCGCAACGCTCCGGCAGTTCGTGCTCGCTGAGGGCTCACGGCTAGCGCGCATCGAGACATCGGTCACGGCCGCCGAGGCCGCCAAAGTCGAATTGAATGCGGTCTATCTGGCCGCCGCAAACCGTCATGTCGATCTGACCACCCGCGTGGCGCATGCGGGCCCCGGCGTCCATACGCGGCAGCTCGTGCGCGGCGCGGCGCGCAAGGGCGGGCGCGCGGTGTTTCAGGGCAAGTTCCTGGTCGAGCGCGCCGGTCAGAAAACCGACGCCGAGATGGCGCACAACGCGTTGCTGCTGGAGGAGGGGGCCGAGGTTTTCGCCAAGCCCGAGCTGGAAATCTACGCCGACGACGTCGCCTGCGCGCACGGCAACACCGCGGGGCAGATCGACGAGGATGCGGTGTTCTACCTGCGGCAACGGGGAATCCCCGACGTCGATGCACGCGCGATGATCACGCGGGCCTTCCTGCTGGAGGCTCTACCGGACTGGATGGATGAGGCGCTTTGCGCCGAGATCGAAGCGCGGATCGATGCGTGGCTGGGGGTCGCGTCATGACATTCGACGTCCACGCTGTCCGCAAGCAGTTCCCCATCCTTGGCCGGACAGTTCACGGCAAGCCGCTGGTCTATTTCGACAACGCCGCGTCGGCGCAAAAGCCGGACGTGGTTATTGATGCGATGGCGGGCGCGATGCGCCACAGCTACGCGAACGTTCATCGCGGACTGCACACGCTCGCAAATGAGACGACGCAGGCTTATGAAGCTGCGCGCGAAGCCGTGCGCGCTCTGCTCAATGCCGCGTCTTCCGAAGAGATCGTGTTCACCAAGGGCGGCACCGAAGCCGTCAACATCGTCGCGGCGGGGATCGGCGCGAGCATCAAGCCTGGCGACGAGATTGTGCTCTCGATCATGGAGCACCACTCCAACATCGTGCCGTGGCACTTCCTGCGCGAGCGCAAGGGTGCGGTGCTGAACTGGGTCGACACGCTTCCGGACGGGTCGCTCGACATGGACAGCCTCGCAAGGCAGCTCGGCCCCAAGACCCGCGTGCTTGCACTGACGCATATGTCGAACGTGCTTGGCACCGTCCCCGATGTGAAAGCTGCGATCGCCATGGCGCACGCAGCTGGCGCGCAGGTTCTGCTCGATGGTTGCCAGGCCGTCGTTAACCTAAGCGTCGACGTGCGCGATCTAGACGTCGATTTCTATGTGGGCACGGGTCACAAGCTTTACGGCCCCACAGGCATCGGCTTCCTGTATGGCAAGCGGGAGAGGCTTGAGGCGCTGCCGCCGTTCGAGGGCGGGGGCGAGATGATCGAAACCGTGGGTCGCGATGTTGTAACCTATAATTCCGCCCCCCACCGTTTCGAAGCCGGTACGCCGCCCATCGTCGAGGCGATCGGCCTGGGCGCGGCCATAGGCTGGCTGCAAGCGCAGGACCGGCAGGCGATCCATGCCCACAAGCAGACCCTTCTGGCGCGCGCTACCGAGGCTTTGAGCGGTGTTAACGGCCTGACGATCCACGGGACTGCCCTTGGAAAAGGCCCGGTTCTGGCCTTTTCCATCCAGGGCGCCCACCCCCACGACCTTGCCCAGATACTCGACCGGCAGGGGGTGGCGATTCGCGCGGGCCATCATTGCGCCCAGCCGCTGATGTCCCATCTTGGAGTAGGGGCAACCGCCCGGGCGAGCTTCGCCCTCTACAACACGGTCGAGGAGGTCGACACGTTCGTGGAGGCGCTTTCCAAGGCCCGACTTATGCTGTCATAGAGAGCACATGGCTGACGACCTGACGCACCAGATCGCTGACGCCGCCCCGGACGGCTCCTTGAAAAAGGAGGGGGGCGAGGAGAAGCCGTCGGCCATTCCCCAGGAAGAGCTGGACCGGATCACGGACGAGCTGATCCAGGAACTCAAGAAGGTCTACGACCCGGAAATCCCGGTCGATATCTACGAGCTGGGCCTGATATACAAAGTCGACATAAACGACGACCGGCACGTCGACGTTGAAATGACGCTGACGGCCCCTGCATGCCCGGTGGCAGGCGAAATGCCCGGGTGGGTGGAGGACGCCGCCCGCAAGGTGGAAGGTGTTAAATCTGCCAAGGCGACGATCGTGTTCGAACCGCCCTGGGACCCGTCGCGGATGAGCGACGAGGCCCGTCTCGCCCTCAACATGTTGTAAGCGGGTTTCGTGGTAACCACATAGGAACAATGGCCAGACGCCCCCGCCCCAAGGTTGTGACCCTCTCAGACGCCGCCGCCGCGCGCGTCCGAGAAGTGCTGTCTGACAAGGGCGGTGGCTTCCTGCGTGTTGGCGTGAAAAACGCCGGCTGCGCGGGCATGGAATACACGATGGAGTTCGTCGACGCCGTCAGCACGACTGACGAGCGCGTGGACGACAATGGCGTGTCGATCGTGATCGACGCCAAGGCTGTGCTGTTCCTGCTCGGCTCGGTGGTCGATTACGAAGTCTCGCCCATGCATTCCAAATTCACCTTCCGCAATCCGAATCAGACCGATGCGTGCGGCTGCGGCGAGAGCGTGACGATCGTTCCCGCGCAGGCTGCGGAGTAGTCTCGTTCATTGTCCTTGGTGGGGTAGATGATCGAGTTATCAGACGCCGATTTCCAGTATGGTGGTGAAGACATCACCGGGGTGGCTATTGCTCAGGTGGTAAGCTTGGTGGCCGCGGTGTCCGCCGTCATCACGTTGGCCAGCTACAATGTTGGAATCGTCGACGGCCTTGGCGCCCCCCTGAGAATTGCCTTTTCGGGGGTTCTTGGTCCTGCACTAGCGGTGGTTGCGCTTGCAGGGGTGGCAGCTATCCCAACCCGGTTCAGCCGCGTCTGGAACAATAAGCGCGGCCGCAAACGGATCGTGGCCGGTCTCGGGCAAATGGCGGTTACAGCGCTCATAGCTACGGCGGCGGCGTTGATCCTTGCAGGCGCGCGCCTCGATTTGCTGATCTCAGATCAGGGGGTGCCGACATGGGTCTACTACGGTCTTGTAATTGCCGGCGTGCTCCATCTCATTGTCGGGCTGGCGGCGTTTGTACTGCCCCTTCTTCGGCGCGATCTGCCTGACTTCATCGATTGATACCCCGATCACGATGCCGCTTTCGTCGGTCTTCACAGACTACGCGCTCGAACTGCTTGCCGGCGTGGGCCGGGTCGAGGCGCGCCGGATGTTCGGCGGCGCGGGGCTTTTCCGCGATGGCGTGATGTTCGCGCTGCTCGACGATGACGTGATCTATGTTCGTGTCGACGATGCGCTGCAGGCAGACCTGCAGCCGCAGGGCTCTGTTCCCTGAGTTTACTCCATGAGGCGCGATGGGGCCGTGCGTGACATGGGCTACTGGCGCCTTCCGGAAACGGCCGCAGATGACCCCGATGAGGCGATCGCGATCGGGAAGCGGGCTCATGCGGCTGCGATCTAGCGAAAGACGTTGCGCGAGGCCCGGCCCGCGGGGAAAAAGGCTATTGCGCCGCGCAAGGGTTCTCGGTCGGCGGAGGCGGCAGACAAGCCAGCGAAGCGCCACAAGTGAGTGGCTGCGCCTGGCGATCGATTGGAACGCCGGCCTGCAATTCGCGCAGCGTGCGAAGGCTGACTTCAGTTTGACCGGGACGGCGCCCTAAATGATGCTGGTACGCGAAAAAGCCAGACATTCCGCTTACGGACGTCAATAGAATGCTTGTCGGCGTTGGCGCGCGTGATCTAGGCTGTTTGATACGCAAGGACCCGGTGAAATTCCGGGTGGCTATTCCGGCCGCCGATCCGCCGGACAACGCCCAAAGCAGAGTTGAGACTCTCCTCGGCATCCTCCGGGCGTCTCGGCTGGTAGTTTGCGGAACGCGACAATGCATACCAGCACGCCAGTGGACCGGACAGGGCGCCCCGAACCAGCTCCCGTGACGCGTGTCGCTGCAGCGGGGAAGCTGCACACACTCGATGCGATGCGATGCGATGCGTGGCGTTGCCGCTTTTGCCGTCGCTGCATTCCACGCAGGGATCCTGAACAACAATCCGCAGAGTCCGTATCTTGCTGTCGACTTCTTCTTTGTCCTGAGCGGGTTCGTGATTGCGCACGCCTACGACGCGAGGCTTGCGAGCGGCATGGCGGCCAAGGAATTCATTGGCCGGCGGCTGCTACGACTTTATCCGCTTTTTGCGCTGGGGCTCGTGCTTGGGCTGGCTGTCGCGCTGATCGAGATCGCGTTTGGCTTTGGACGCAGCCCCCTCGGGGTTGTGGCGCTGCAGTTCATCTGCGGGCTGTTGTTTCTGCCGTATCCGGACCTCGCCCCGACGGCTTTGATCGTCCCGCTGAATGGTCCGTACTGGTCGCTGATCCTCGAGATACAGATCAACATCGTATTCGCGGTTGCGTTCGCGTGGCTGTCGCTGCGGGTGGTGGGGGCAGTGGCCGCAGCTTGCGGGCTGGCGATCATCGGGATCACCTATACCCTCGGCACGCTTGAGACGGGATTTCTGATGTCCGACTATCTCGGCGGCGTTGCTCGTGTGGGGTTCTCCTTCAGCGCCGGCGTGTTGCTCAGCCGGCTGCGCCACCGGATCACTCTGCCCCGGATACATTGGTCGATCCTGCTGGTCATAACCGCGGCGCTGCTTCTGATCCCCAAGCCAGTCGAGGTGCGCTGGCTTTACGACAGCGTCTGCGTGATCGTGCTGTTCCCGCTGTTGATCCTCGCGGGCACGCAGAGCGAGCCTTCGTCGCCTCGGCTCCTCCGCATGTTCCTGCTCGCCGGCGGAGCGTCCTATGCGCTCTACGCAATCCACACGCCGATACTCCATTTTGGACATGTGCTCGGCGAGTTGAATCCGGACATGTCCTACCGGCTGATCATGCTGCCGTTCCTCGCCCTTGCGTGCGCGGCCGCGATCGCCGCGGATTTGCTGTATGACAGACCGGTGCGAAAGGCGATCGCTGATATGATCGACCGCAGGCGCGCGCGCCGCGTTTCGGACAGCAAGTTGGGTCCGTTCTAGGCAGCTGAACTCGTCTGGACCGGCGGCATCTGGCTTTCCAGCGTCACCCGGTTCCGTCCGCTGCGCTTGGACATGTAGAGGCATTCGTCCGCGCGGGTGATCAGCGTCCCGACCGTGTCGCCGGGCGCGTAGATGGCGGCGCCGAAGGAGACCGTGACGGCTCCGATCGTTTCATTGGTCGAGCGGCGAACCAGACGTTTGGCCTCGATGGCTGTGCGGATCTGGTCGGCGATACGCCCGGCGTCCTTGAGCGAGGTGCGCGGCATGATCATGGCGAATTCCTCGCCGCCATAGCGCGCGACGAGATGATCGGGCAGGGCGAATTTGGTGAGCGCCGACGCGACAAAGCGGATCACCTGGTCGCCGGTCTGGTGGCCCCATGTGTCGTTGAACGACTTGAAATGGTCGATATCGCCCAGCAGCAGTGCGAGGTCTGATTTCTCTGCGTCCGCCTCTTCCTTGCGGAGGCGCAGCGTCTCGTCGAACAGCTTGCGGTTTGCGATGCCGGTGAGCGCATCGGTGAGCGCCTCGGCGCGGGCCTGGCGCAGCGACGTGCGAAGCTTCTCCATCTCCTGGCTCGACTGTGCCAGCTTGTGGGAGAGGCTCGAATTCTGTTTCGACATTTCCGTAGTGGCCGAGGCGAGCACATTGATCAGGCGCTTCAGCGCATCGCCATCAATCGTCGAATTCTGCAGCGAGTCTGCCGCGACATTCAGGGTCGCGCCGTAGCGCTCGGTCGTGGCGCCGGCTCTCTTGAGTGCGTCCAGTGCGTCCGCGATCTCGTGCGCGATCCGCGTGCCGGTTTCCATGACCTGAGTGGACAGGTGCGTGGTCGAGAAAAAGCGCTCGTAGATCTGCTCCATGTCGTCGGCGGTGATCGGCCTGCCGCTGGCGATAAGCTTGTCGACGGCCTGCCGGAGGTCGGGGGAGGAATGGGTCAGGTAGGTGAGCCAGACCTCGTAGTTCTGTGGGCTGACGGCGAGTAATTGTCGGCCAATCTCGTCGATCGTGCGGTGTCCGAGCAGCGCACCTTCAGGGCCGGTGAGTTGGCTGTTGAGCATGTCGAGCAAATCCTTGGGGAGGCTGCGCGTCCCACGCAGTCTCCACCCGGATTTTTGAACTAAAGCCGTTACGGATTGCCTAAGATGCGGTTCTCGCGTTCGGAAAGTATTTACCAGAACGCCTAGGCGTCCTGGCGTTTTCCGAGGGTTCTGAGCAGGAATGCCGGGACGTGGTCGCCCATGCCCTTGAAGTTGTCGTCGCCGCCCTGGCCCTCGCCAGGCTGGCGCTCGCCGTGACGATTGCGGCTGGCCTCCCGATTCGGCTGGCCGCCGCCCTCGCGTGGCCGGCTGTCACGGTCACGGTCACGGCCGCGCTTGCGGTCGCGTCGGCCGGAGCGTTCCGGCTGGTTGCGATCTTCGGTGCGCGCAGGAGCCTCTGCGACTGTCTCGAAAGCGTCGACCGGGACTTCCGGAATGGCGAGTGGCTCAGCGGCGACTGCAGCAGCGGTAGGCTCGGGCGCAGCTCTGGGCCGTTCTTCCCGATCTTCGCCGCGCCCGCGACCACCCCGGCCGCGCTTGCGGTCGAACCGGTCCCGGCCGGTAGCGGGGCCACGGCTGCGGGCTTCGCCGACGGCGTCTTCCATGCCCTCCGGCACATAGGGTTCCACATCCTTGGCGATGCGTTTCGCAACGGCGTCCCACAGGCGCGTATCGCCGGGAGAGACGATGGTGAAACTCTCGCCCGACCGGCCGGCGCGGCCTGTGCGGCCGATGCGGTGCACGTAGTCGTCGGAATTCGGCGGCGGAGCGTAGTTGAAGACCTGGCTGACTTCCGGAATGTCGAGGCCGCGCGCTGCGACGTCGGATGCCACCAGCAGCTTCAGTTCCTTGTTGCGGAAGCGATCGAGCGTGGCGGTACGCTGGCTCTGCGGAAGGTCGCCGTGGATGGGGGCGGCATCGAAGCCATGGCTGGCCAGCGACTTGGCGACGATGTCCACTTCGGTCTTCCGGTTGCAGAACACGATGCCCTGGTCAGTCGAGCGGGCCTTGATGATCGACCGCAGGACCGCGCGCTTTACGGTGTCTTCGTTTGACGGGCAGTGCGTGACGTACTGCTTGATGGTAGAGGCCGTGGTGGCGGGCTTCGAGACTTCGATCCGCACCGGGTCCTTCTGGAACTGCTTTGCGAGACGCGTGATCTCCGGCGGCATGGTTGCCGAGAAGAGGAGGGTCTGGCGCGTCTTTGGCAGCAGCGTGCAGATTTTCTCGATGTCCGGGATGAACCCCATGTCGAGCATCCGGTCCGCTTCGTCAATTACCAGCATCTGCACGCCGGTCATCAGCAGGCCGCCGCGCTCGAAATGGTCCATCAGGCGGCCGGGCGTGGCGATCAGCACGTCAACGCCGGCGGAGAGTTTCTTCTCCTGGTCGCCGAACGAGACGCCGCCGATCAGCAGAGCCATGTTCAGCTTGTAACCCGCGCCGTATTTCTCGAACTGCTCGGCCACCTGGGCGGCGAGTTCGCGTGTCGGTTCAAGGATCAGCGAGCGGGGCATGCGGGCCTTGGCGCGGCCTTGGCCCAGCTTGTGGATCATGGGGAGCACGAAGGCGGCGGTCTTGCCGGTGCCGGTCTGGGCGATGCCCGTAATGTCGCGTCCGCCCAGGACGGCGGGGATCCCCTGCTCCTGGATCGGGGTGGGGGTCGTGTATCCAGCGCCGGTCACGGCTGCCAGGATACGGGGGTCGAGACCGAGCTCGTCAAACGTCATCAGGTTGGTCTTCTGGGGCTCGAAAGGCCGGGCCACGAGCGAAATGCACGCTTTTCGGGGACTGCGGGAGCAATAGGCCCCCCGGTTCCCAAGTCAATCCCGCAGCCTGTTGAACGCCCTATGCCACGATTCCGTGAAGGATTGATAAGCGGCGCGGTTGGCTACTGCCGCTCGTAAGCCTGCGGCTTGGCCTCGTTCACCTGCATGTAACGGTCGCGCAGCTTGGTCTGGCGGGATTCCATGGGGGTCGCGACGCCGTCGATATAGACCGCGTCAGGGCTGGACATCAGTTCCAGCGGGTCGCCGTCCCAGATCACGACGTCGGCCGTCGCGCCCGTCCGGAGCACGCCGAGGTCGGCGCGGCCGTACATGGTCGCGGGAACGCTGGTGATCGCCTTGAAGGCAGCCTCCCAGGGCATGCCGTTGGCCACGGCATTGCCAGCAAGCTGCTGGATCAGGCGGGTGTTGTGGCTCGCCTGGCCGGGATCGGCGATTGCGACCGTCACGCCCGCCGCCGACAAGCGCCCGGCATTCTCTAGGGTGGCGGCCAGGATTTCGAAACGGTCCGGCAGGTTGGCCAGCGGGTTGACGATCACGGGCACGTTCGCTGACGCGATCTGGTCCGCGACGCGCCAGCCTTCGGTGGCGCCGAGGATGATCAGCTTGATCCGGGGTTCGCGCTGGCGAAGCGTGAGGAGCTGCAGGATGTCGGCGGCGCGATGCACCTCGACCATCAGCGGCACGCGGCCTTCGACAACCGGCTTGAGCGCCATGGCTTCCTTGCGGATCAGCAGGTCGCCCTCGCCATCATCCTCGAAGCCGCGCGGATAGGCCTTGGCGTCGTCGATGGCCGTGAGGAGCCAGTGCCACGCGGCTGCACGCGAGCCGCCTGCTGCCGAGGCGCCGCCTTCGCCCAGTTCGGCCAGCATGAAAGCTTCGCGGGTGTCGATGCTGTTGAAGGAGCCGGTGAAGTCGACGATCGCAGCGTAGCCGCCGAACAGGCCCTCGCCGGGCGAGCCAACGATGGCGGCGCGGGTGAAGCCCTCGATGCGGCTGACGTCGATGGCCGTGTCGTCCGGGTTGAACGAGTCGGCGGCGTGGAGCGATGCCTGAAACTTGCTGTTCCCGGCAGAGATATCGTTGGCCGGGTCTTCCGATGGGATCTCGGCGAGGCCGACACGGGAGAAGGCCGCGAACAGGCCGGGCGTCACCCATTTGCCTTTCGCATCGATGACGGTCGCGCCCGAGGGGGCCGCGCCCGTTCCAACGGAGACGATGCGGCCATTGTTGATGACGACCGTGCCGTTCTCGATGACGCCTTGCGTCGTGTTGGTCACAACGCGGGCGCCGGTGATGGCGACCTGCTGGGCGAATGCGGCTGGCGCGGAGGCGAGCAGAGTCGCGGCGAGGAGGAGCTTGCGGATCATTTCACGTCTCCTTCGCCGGGTTGGCCGAGCTCAAAATCGACCACCGGCTGGCTGTCGACGTTGGCACGGTCCCACGTCACGGCGCCGTCCACGAACACGAGATCTGCGCGGGTGTAGCTGCTGAACGGGTCGCCGCTCCAGATAACGACATCTGCGTTCTTGCCAGGCTCGAGCGTGCCGGTCTTGTCGAGGATGCCAAGCGCCTTGGCCGGGTTGCGCGACAGCCACGTCCAGGCTTCGGGCTTCGAGATTTTCAGGCCCGCCTTGTTCCCGTCGGCGAGCGCCTTCGCCGCTTCCTGGTTCAGTCGCTGGATGCCGTAGGCGTCGTCGGAGTGGACGATAGCGCAGCCATTCTGGGCCTTGTGAACAAGCGGGATGTTTTCGCGGATGCCGTCATAGGCTTCCGCCTTGAAGCCCCACCAGTCGGCCCACAGCGCGCCGCAGATGCCGTTGGCGCCGAGCATGTCGGCAATCTTGTAGGCTTCGACGCCGTGGTGGAAGGCCGAGACCTTGTAGCCGAATTCCTTCGACAGATCGATCACCTGAGCCATTTCGTCGGCGCGGTAGCAGTGATGCTGGACGAGGATCTCGCCGTCGAGCACGCCCATCAGCGTGTCGAGTTCGAGGTTGCGATCCGGCGCGCCCGGCGGGTCCTTCGGGTCGTCCTTCTTTTCGCCGTCAGCAGGCGCTGGCGACTTCGCCCTTCTCTCCCACGCGTCGAAGTCGGCGTCGTACTTGTCCCACTTGCGCTTGTACTCGGTCGCCCTCTGCCACGCATCGCGATAGCCGGCGACATTGCCCATCCGCGTGAAGGGCGTCCCGCCAGGGAAACGGCCGCTGCCATAGCCGTAGACGCGCTTCGGGTTTTCGCCGCACGCCATCTTGAGCGTGTAGGGCGCGCCCGGGAACTTCATGTCCTGCGCCGTCCGTCCGGGCACGTTCTTGATGATCACGCCGCGGCCGCCGAACAGGTTGGCAGAGCCGGGCAGGACCTGCATCGCCGTGACGCCACCCGCCATGGCGCGGGTGAAACCGGGATCATGCGGCCAGATCGAATGCTCGACCCAGACTTCCGCCGTTACGGGTCCGGACGCTTCATTGCCGTCCTGATGCGCCTCGATGCCGGGAGAGGGATAAGCGCCGAGGTGGGAATGGATGTCGATGATGCCAGGGGTTACCCACTTGCCCGCAGCGTCGATCGTCTTCACGCCGGCGGGCAGGGTCATCGCAGCTTCGGAACCAATGGCGGAAATCTTGCCGCCCTGAATCAGAACCGCGCCGCGCTCGATCATGCCGCCGAGGCCGTCGAACACGGTGGCGTTGCGGATGAAGACGTCTTCAGCGGGCAGCGGCTTGTAGGTGGATGGATAGGGGTCCTTCGAGTAGGCCACTCGCGTCGCCAGCGGCTTGACCGGTTGGCTCGATGCCGCCGCGGCTTCAGGCGCTTCGGTTGGAGCTGTCGTGGTGGCGCAGGCCGTGGCGGCAAGCGCGACAAGTGGCAGTAACTTCCAGAGATGCATTCCGCGCCCCGCTGATTTCGCTAGGGCAATGTCTGCACAGCCTCGCGTCGCGCGTCAAACCGCACACACGCGAAAGGCGAGAGCTGGCCCGGGATGGGTTTCGCAACAAACAATCCGAAGCCCACGCAACTTGTCGAAAACAATACTCGGGCTCGTCACGTTTGCGGCTCGCCGCAGCCTTTCGTGCGTGTCAAACTGTGGGACCGGTCGCGTGCAAGGATTAGTCGCAAGCAAGGGGCTTTGGGCGCCCCAGGGTGAGGCCATGAAGCAACCCGAAACGTATCTTGGCTGGAAGGTCGACTTCAGGAATCCGCCGGGTGAGCCATCGGGTCTTGATCCAGACTCAATGCACTGGAAGGTCTACAAGAATCCGGTCGCCATGGCCGTCGGCGGTGTGGCGGCGGTGCTGCTCGAGTTTGCGGATGCGCGCATACGCTCGGGCGTGTGGGATCACTCGATCTACAAGCAGGACCCGATCGGCCGCTCCAAGCGCACCGGCGTTGCGGCGATGGTTGGCGTCTATGGTCCGAAGCGCGCGGCCGAGCGCGTGATCCAGGGCGTCACCAACATGCATTCGCGCGTGAGCGGGACGACGCCGAAGGGTGAGGCTTATCGCGCGCTCGACGTCGATCTGCTCGACTGGGTCAGCGCAACAGCGGCCTATGGGTTCCTCACGGCCTACGACACGTTTGTCGAACACGTGTCTGAAGCCGACAAGTCACTCTACTACGCCGAGGCGGCGCCGGGCGCGAAGCTGTATGGCGTGCAGCATTCGCCGATGTCGACCGCGGAGTTCTTCGAGATGATGAACCGGCTGGCGCATCGCTTCGAGCCGCATCCGATCAACGAGGAATTTCTCGCGATCATCCAGTCGGGACAGGCCGCGCCGGACACGCCGAAGTATCTGAGCCGCGCCCTAGGGCGGGCGTCGGTGTCGCTGTTGCCGCCGGTCGTCCGTGAGAAGCTTGGCCTGGGACCGAAGTATGCTCTCAGCGCGATAGACCGCATGGTGGTCAAGGGTTTGGGCAAGCACCTCAACAGGACGCCCATCCCCGGATCACCGCCGTGCGATGCCAGTCTTCGCGTCGGCTTGCCGGCCAACTTCCTGTTTGTAGACAAGCGCAGGCAGGCCGAGCTGATGGCGCAGTGGCGCGCAGCGGGGTTCGGGATGAAGCGGCCTGCCGCAACGACAGTGGTGCAACCCGCCGAATGATGTGCTGAAACTCTGGCAGCAATGCTGCTGGCGCGGAGTATGTCATGAAACTCTACGACTCGATTGGTCCCAATCCGCGCGTCGTGAAAATGTTCATGGCGGAGAAAGGCATCGATATGCCGCGGATGACGGTCGACCTGATGGCCGGGGAAAACCGCCAGCCCGCCCATGTCGCGCGTAATCCGGGCGCGCAGATGCCGACGCTTGAACTCGATGATGGCCGGTATCTCGCAGAGATAACGGCGATCTGCGAATACCTTGAGGAAAAGCATCCAAGCCCGCCGCTGATCGGCGCCAATGCCGAGGAGCGGGCGATGACCCGCATGTGGACGCGCCGCGTTGATCTCTACATCGTCGAGCCGATGCTGACCGGCTTCCGCGCGGCGGAAGGCTACGGGCTGTTCAAGGACCGGATGCGGCTTCTGCCGCAGGCCGCGGCGGACCTCAAGCTGATCGCGCAGGAGAAAATCACCTGGCTCGACGGGTTGATCGGCGGGCGTGACTTCATCGCGAGCGACAGCTGCACGCTGGCCGACATACTGCTGTTCTGCGCGCTCGACTTCGGCGCGACGGTTGGCCAGCCGATCAATCGGGACAACACGAACGTCGCTGCCTGGTTCGACCGTATGGCGTCGCGACCGAGTGCTTCGGCCAGCAAGGCATAGGAGGCCGCCACGCCTTCCAACTTCATGCGCAAAGCGACGAAAATCCTCCACACGCTTGCCTCGTGTGGACTGATCGGCGCGTTGATGGGGTATATCATTATTCTCGTTGCGGCGCCCCAGGACACGGCAGCGGCCTATTCGAACGCGCGAGCGTCCATAGCGGCGCTGTGCAACTACCTGCTGCTTCCCTCGCTGGCGATTGCGCTGATGTCGGGCCTGCTGTCGATGGTAGTCCATCCGCCTTTCCGGGAGACGCGATGGGCATGGCTCAAGGCGCTGCTCGGTCTCAGCACGTTCGAGGCCACGCTCGGCATCATCGGCTCCAAGGCAAGTTCGGCTGCGAGCATTTCCGCCAAGATCGCCGCAGGCGAGGCCCAGCAGAAGGCGCTGGCGGATGCGATCGCTAATGAGTGGGGCGCGCTGACCGCTATCATGGTGCTGTCGCTGGTCAATGTGGTTGTTGGTGTGTGGCGGCCACGGCTGTGGAAGAAAGCTGATTGAGACGAACCAGCCAAAGACCGGCCAAGTTGGCGCCAGCGCCCCGAGCAGGTTGTAGCGGGGCCCGTCGATTTCAAGTGCGCAATTCGAATGCCGCTACTCCGCGGTCAGTCCGGCCGGCAATCTCAGATGGCTTTGCAGGAGGCAGACCGGCTTGCTCTCGTCCTGCTGCCATGCCTCGGCGTGGACTACGGCGACGCGCTTTCCGAGACGACGAATCTTTGCGCGTGCGTAGGTCGTCTCGCGGCGCGCGGGCCGGAGATATTCCACGCTGATATTGATCGCGCGGGCAGGCGCGGTGGTGCCGGCTTCATGCGCCACTTGCAGGAGGCAGGCGATTTCGAGGAAGGACGCGACGCACCCGCCATGCAGGGCGGGGAGCATCACATTGCCGACGAGCTGGTCGCGCACCGGCATCGTCGCGAGGACGCCGCGTTCGTCAGCTTGCGCTGCAATCGCGAGGAATCGGGCGAAGGGCGAGCTGTTAAGGATGTCGTCGAGCTCAATCGCGGCAGTCATTTCACGCTCCGGCGATTGAGTGTGAAGGCGGCCTGTGCGGCGGCAACGGGATCATCAGGCGATACATCCCACGCTTCTGCGCGCAGGAAGGCGATGGTGCGTGTCGCGCGGTACACATGCGCCGAGCAAGTGACCGACGCGCGCGGGGCGGCGGGGCGCATGTGGTCGATGCGCAGGTCGAGCGTTGCCGGCGCCGCCTCGAAGCCGAGCCCGGCCATGATGGCGAGGCCGCAAGTGTGGTCGATCAGGGCCGTCAGCGCGCCGGGGGCAAGTATGTCGGTGCCGTCCTGTCCGACCAGGTCCTCGCGCCAGGGCAGGAGTATTTCGCCGCGGCCGGCCGACGAGGACATGAACTTCATTCCCAGCGCCACCGCGTAGGGCGTGTATTCGACCATGCGGGAGGCGTAAGGGTTGCCGGCCCAGTCGCCCACGCCATCGGTCGCCGTATCGTCACGCTGTTCGGTGTCGCTCATGGCGCCCTTCATGTGCACAGGAGCGCGCTGGCGCCAACTCCTTACGCAGTGGCAGGCTTCACTTCATCCAGCCTGGCGAGCGCCGCACTCTCGGCCGTGTTGTCGATAACGCGCCAGATGGGCCCTCTTCGGTCAAGCGATCTACACATCCAGCTCGTCGATGAACTTCGCGTTGTCCTGGATAAACTTGAAGCGGAGTTCCGGCTTCTTGCCCATCAGGGTTTCGACGAGGTCTTCGACCGACTTGATCGACTTGGGCAGGGCGACGCGCGCGAGGGTGCGCGTCTTGTGGTTCATCGTCGTCTCTTTCAGCTGCGCCGGCATCATCTCGCCGAGGCCCTTGAAGCGGCCGATGTCGGGCTTCTTGCCCTTGAACTCTGTCGCGAGGAGTTCGTCCTTGTGGGCGTCGTCGCGGGCGTAGGCCGACTTGCTGCCATGGCTGATGCGATAGAGCGGCGGCATGGCGAGGAAGAGGCGGCCGCTTTCGATGAGGCCGGGGGTCTGGCGGAAGAAGAACGTGATCAGCAGCGACGCGATGTGGGCGCCGTCGACGTCGGCGTCGGTCATGATGATGATGCGTTCGTAGCGAAGATCCTCGACGCGGAAGCGGTGGGCGAGGCCGGTGCCGAGGGCGGTGGCGAGGTCGGATAATTCCTTGTTGCCCGAGAGCTTCTCGTCGCCGGCGCTGGCGACGTTGAGGATCTTACCGCGCAGCGGGAGCACGGCCTGTGTGGCGCGGTCGCGCGCCTGCTTCGCGGACCCACCGGCCGAGTCGCCTTCGACAATGAAAAGTTCGGTGCCTTGGGCTGAACCGTCCGAGCAGTCGGCGAGTTTGCCGGGCAGGCGGAGCTTGCGCGTGGCGGACTGGCGGGCGACTTCCTTGTCCTTCCGCTTGCGCATGCGGTCTTCGGCCTGGCCGATCGCCCATTCCAGCAGGCGATTGGCGTTGGCGGTGGACGCGGTGAGCCAGTGGTCGAAGCGGTCGCGCATCGCGTTTTCGGTGATGCGGAAGGCGTCTTGCGTTGAGAGCTTCTCTTTCGTCTGGCCTACGAACTCCGGATTGCGGATGAAGACGGAGAGGAGCGCGCCAGCTGTGCCGAGCATGTCGTCTGCGGTGACGAGGCCGGTCTTCTTGTTGCCGACCATCTCGCCATAGGCGCGCAGGCCCTTGGTGAGCGCAGAGCGCATGCCGGCTTCGTGCGTGCCGCCTTCAGGCGTGGGGATGGTGTTGCAGTAGGTGCGCGAGAAGCCATCGGCCTCGCCGAAGCCGTTGACGGACCACACGACGGCCCATTCGACGGCGCCGCCGCCGTTGACTTCGACCCGGCCGGTGAAGGCTTCGGGCAGGACTGTCTTCGCCTCGGTCGTCAGCTCCTTCATCATGTCGGCGAGGCCGTTGGGATAGGAGAGAACTGCTTCGGCCGGCGTGGTGTCGCCGTCCTTGATCAGTGTTGGGTCGCAGCTCCAACGGATTTCGGCGGCGCGCGAGAGGTAGGCTTTCGAGCGCGCCATCGCGAACAGGCGCGAGGGGCGAAAGTGGAGCTTGTCGCCGAAGATCTGCGGGTCGGGATGGAATTTGATCTGCGTGCCGCGGCGGTTCGGGGCGGCGCCGACCTCTTTCAGTTTCGAGGTGGGGTGCCCGCGTGAGTAGGTCTGCCGGTGGAGTTTCCTGTCGATGGCGATTTCCACCTCGACGACGTCGGAGAGCGCGTTGACGACGGAGATGCCGACGCCGTGCAGGCCGCCGGCGGTCTCATAGGCCTTGTTCGAGAATTTGCCGCCCGAGTGCAGCATCGTCATGATCACTTCGAGGGCGGTCTTGTTCTTGAATTTCGGGTGGATGCCGATCGGGATGCCGCGGCCGTCGTCGCGCACGGAGAGGTATCCGTCGGCGCTGAGCGTGACGTCGATGCGGCTGGCGTGGCCGGCGACGGCTTCGTCGATGGCGTTGTCTAGGACTTCGGCGAAGAGGTGGTGATAGGCGCGCTCGTCCGTGCCGCCGATATACATGCCGGGGCGTTTGCGGACGGGTTCGAGGCCCTCGAGGACTTCGATGTCCTTCGCGGAATAGCTGGACGAGTCGGGCTTGTCTCCGCCGAACAGCTTAGCGTGGTTGGTCTTCGCCATGTGGGTCCTGCGCGCCGAATCAGTGCGGGTGGGAGGTCGGTATAGGAGCTACGCCGAAGCCTGCCGAGGGGGCAGTTATCGCGATTAACAAACCATTGTCGCGTGTTTGGCCAGGAGCCTCTACGTGGCTCTCGTGACAGGCGATCCACAAGGGTTGGGGGCCATTTGGGTCTGGTTTGACGCAAGTTCACATTCGGACTGGCGCGGGCCATCCGGGATGCTGTCGCCCTGGGTCTCCGAACAGATGGAGGGCCCGGGGACGTGGGATGCCCCGCGTGGTTGGCGTCTCCGCTGGTGGCGGAGCTACCGGCAGAAAAAGGTTTGCGGATCCCGCGTCCCCGGCAGTGTGTCGTGCGGCAGCGCGCGCACGGCGGCCCTGTTTCATCCGCTTGGCGCCATTTAGCTGCCGGCGTGCGGGCCTGCCTGTTCTGGACAGGTCCCCGGTGGAACTCATCGAGTCGTTAGCTCGAGAGGCCTTTCACGCTCGCCTGCATCCATCCCGCGCCGTTGAACAGTGATCAGCCGCCCCCCGTGCGGGATGTATGCAGGCAATATGTCAGAGGTCCGGAGGAGGGAGACGCACAGGTCTGGAATCGGCTGGATTGATCCACGCAAGTTGTTGAGATTGTTTGGATCGGCCGCGACAAGCTTTGTCCAGAATCGGCTGGTTCCGGTCGCTAGAACAACCCCAGGAATTTGGGCTTCAGCGCGTCGCAGCGGGCGATCTGTTGTTCGTACTGGGCGGCCTGACTGGCGACGCGGGATGCGGTGTCGATGAGCCAGCGTTTGGATTTCCAGGCGCCCTTGAGATAGCCTCCGGCGCCTTCGTGGTAGGCGAGGTAGTGCGCCTTGTAGTCGTACTGGCCGAGGCCAGTGCGCTTGCCGGTGCTTGAGAAGTACCAGCCGATGAAGTCGCTCGAGTCGCGGAAGCTGTTGCGGCTTGCGCCCCATTTGCCGGTGGCGGCCTTGTACATTTCCCAGGTGGAGTCGAGCGCCTGGCTGTAGCCATGGGCGGAGGAGATGTAGTCGCCTTCAACGAGGCCGAACCATTGCCGCTCGCCACGCGGGGGGCGGGCGTCGTGCTTGAAGCTGCTTTCCTGCTTGATGATGGCGAGCTGCAGGCCCATCGGCGCGCCCCAGTTGCGGGCGGTGTCGCGCAGGGCTTCGTGCCACTGGCGGTTGTCCCTCAGCAGTGAACACGCGTCGGCGACCTGTGAGCTCGATGGCGTCGGCATCGAGGCGCAGGCCGTCATGATGAGCGCGGCCAAGGCGGCCATGAAGGGGCGGAAGATGATCATGCCGACCGTTTACCACGATGGGTTTTCGGTTGGCTCGATTCAAACGCAGCGATTGGTCTCAGTTCATTTCCGAAATGGTAACCAGTGTCGAATCGAGCGCTGCGATGGCTGGCTCCGCGGTGGAGGGGCGCTCGTTGGCGAAGGCGGAGAAGATGAGGGTCTGGCCGCTCTTCGTGAGCATGAAGCCGGCGAGGGCGGATGTGCCCATCAGCGTGCCGGTCTTGGCGAAGATGCGTCCTTCGAGCGATGTGCCGGTGAAGCGGCGGCGCACGGTGCCATCGACACCGCCGATGGGCAGGGTCGCGCGGAAGGCGTCGCTCCACGGCTGTTGCGTGGTCCAGCTCAGGAGCGTGGCGACGGTGCGCGGCGTAACGCGGTTGTAGACGGACATGCCGGAGCCATCGAACAGGTCCCACGACCAGCGCGGGATGGCGATGTCGGCGAGCATGGTCTCGACTGCGGCGAGGCCGGCTTCGCGCGATCCGTCCCCCGTTGTGAGGCCGACGCGGCGGAGCAGGAGTTCGGCGTGGAGGTTCTGGCTCTGCTTGTTGAGGAAGGTGACGTTGTCGATGAGAGGCGCGGGGACGAGGCGCGCGATCTCGACACCGGGGCGGGGCGAGGTGAATTCGGTTGCGCTGGTGTCGAAGAGTTTCAGCGGGCGGTAGCGCGCCTCGATGCCGTCGGTGACGGCGACGCCGCGTGCTTCGAGCAGGGCGGACAGGCGCATGGCGGCAGCCCAGGCGGGATCGTGCACGGCGACGGGAAGCGTGAGCGGCGGGGCGCCTGCCTTGATGCGGCCGTAGACGCGGATGGCGGTGTCGCCGGGGATGCGCTCGGCGAGGATGAGGGTTTCGAGTTCGGAATCCGCGGCGATGGTGTCGACGTGGTTGTCGATGTCGTAGAGTTCGGGCGGAGCGCGATAGGCGATCTCGCCCTGCGCGCCGTTCTGCGGGCCGGGTGCGACGACGAGCGTCACTTCGTTGCTGTTGACGGTGAGCGCGGAAACGGGCTCGCCCGAGCGGGTGACGATGTCATCGAGGCTCCAGCCCGGCGGCCAGGGTTCGCGCGAATAGAGCGTCTCGTCGGCGACGATGGTTTCGACTTCGGTGATGCCGTTGGAGAGCACGGCGTCGGCGAGGGTCGAGAGACAGTTACGTTCGCAATCCAGCGCGTCGATCAGCGTGGCGTCGCCGGCGCCGACGAGGAAGAGCGTGGGCGGGGCGCCTTCGGCGGTGATGAGGCGGAGGGATGTGCCGCGCGCGGGGTCTGGCTGCGACATGTCGCCGAGCGTGTGGAAGGCGGCGGCGACGGTGAAGAGTTTTGTGTTCGAGCCGGGAAGGAAGCGCTGGTCGGGATTGATGGCGATCAGTTCGCGGCCGTCGAGCGTGGTGACGACGAGGCCCCAGCGCGTGCCTTCGAGGCCGGGTGCGTCCAGCTGATCGCGGGCGCGGTCCGAGAGGGAGGCGCAGGCGGTCAGGGCAAGGGTGGCAAGAAGGGAGAGGAAGACTCGCATCGGCTGACCCTAACGAGGCTTTCCCAAACGGAAAGCCGGTTCGTGCTGAGAAGGACATGACCATGTCACGGGGAAGCGATAGCGTGCCCGCCATGACACAGATTGATCGACGCAGACTTCTGGCTCTTGGCGCGGCTTCGCTGGCTCTGCCGGCGGCTATCCAGAATGCGTGGGCGATTGAAGCGAAGTCGGTGACGGGGACGATCCAGGACGTCGAGCACGTGGTGATCCTGATGCAGGAGAACCGGTCGTTCGATCACTACTTCGGGACGATGAATGGCGTGCGCGGATTCGGGGACCGGTTTCCGGTTCCACTGCCGGGCGGGCGCACGGTGTGGGCGCAGGGGCACACCAAGACTGCGCCGCCGGTGATCGCGCCCTTTCCGCTCAACACGCAGCAGACATTCGCGCACATGCGGGTGGAGGGCACGCCGCATTCGTGGGCGGATGCGCAGTATGCCTGGGACCACGGCCGGATGACCAACTGGCCGGACCAGAAGCATCCGCATGCGATGGGCCATTACGAGCAGGCGGACATTCCGTTCCAGTGGGCGCTCGCGAATGCGTTCACGATCTGCGATGCGTATCACTGCTCGTTCCCCGGCGGCACGAATACCAACCGGCTGTTCCTGTGGACCGGCACGAATGACGGCGCGGGGACGCGCGGCGGGCCTTCGATCTCCAACTCGCACGACACGCTGCCGGACAAGCAGCCTGAAGCTAAGACGCCCTATACGTGGACGACCTATCCCGAGCGGCTGGAGGCGGCGGGGATAAGCTGGAAGATCTACGAGGACATGGCGGACAATTTTGGCGACAATCCGCTGGTCGGCTTCAAGGCGTATCGCGATAGCCTGGCGGGGACAGGCAATCCGGCGCTGGCGGCGAAGGGTCTGGCGACGCAGCATCTCGATGTGCTGCTCAGCGATGTGAAGGGGGGGACTTTGCCGCAGGTGTCGTGGGTGATCTCGCCCGCGGCGGACAGCGAGCATCCGGGGCCGTCGAGCCCGGCGCAGGGGGCGGACTATGTCGCACGCGTTCTGGATGCGCTTACCAGCAATCCCGAGGTGTGGGCGAAGACGGTACTCTTGATCAACTTCGATGAGAATGACGGCTTCTTCGATCATGTGCCGCCGCCTGCGCCGCCTTCGAAAGATGCGGACGGCCGGATGCTCGGTGGATCGACCGTGGACACGGCGGGCGAGTATCACACGGTGCGGGTCGAGAGCGAGACGAAGGCGGAGCGCGATGACCTGATGGGGCGGCCTTACGGGCTGGGCCCGCGCGTGCCGATGTATGTGGTCTCGCCCTTCTCGCGTGGCGGGTTCGTGAATTCGGAAGTGTTCGACCATACGTCGGTGATCCGCTTTCTCGAGACGCGGTTTGGCGTGATGGAGCCAAACATCTCGGCGTGGCGCCGCGCGGTGTGCGGCGACCTTACGAGCTGTTTCGATTTCAAGACGCCGAATGCGGTGGTGGCGGCGTTGCCGGTAACGGGCGAGTTGTCGGCAAAAGCCGCGGCGCTGCCTAAGCGCACGACGCCGCCGACGCCGGGAACTGTCACTGCGCCGATGCAGGCAAGCGGGGTGAAGCCGTCTCGGGCTCTGCCTTATCGGTTCAGGATTGTAGAAGTGACCGTGGACCGGCCGGCGTTCCATTTCATCAACACAGGCGAGGCGGGCGTGGTGTTCCACGTCCATGACTTGCGCGATCCCGCCGCGCCGCCACGGCGTTACACGGTGAGCCCGCTGACCGGACTTGTCGGCGAGTGGGCTGTCGGGCCTTATGACCTCGCCGTCTTCGGGCCCAATGGATTCTACAGGCGCTATGCTGGCGCAGGCGGTAAGAACGCGACCGCGGTGGAAGCGCGATTTGTCGAGGGCAAGCCCGAGGTCGAGCTGAGCGTCCGCGGTGTCGCGGATGGCGACGCGCTGAGTGTCATTTCGGAAGGCTATCCGGGTACGCTGGCCGGGTGGACGTACCGCCCGAAGGGACGTCGTGAGAATGCTGCGCACCGCGCCCATGCGTGGAACCTCGCGGTCACGCACGGCTGGTATGACTTCACGGTTCGAAGAGCCGCGGATCCAACCTGGCTGCGCAGGTTTGCCGGGCGGCACGAGACAGGAGCCGATGGCTTCACTGATCCGGCCATCGGCGGTGCTGCTGTGATGGCGTGGGCGTGACCGCGGATCTCGCAAGCTATCGCGAGCGATGGATCGGGTGGGTGCAGGACCCGCTCATCGCGACGCATGGCCTGACGTTCGACCGGACGCCTGCGGGGTTGATCGTCGCGCCGGCTGGCAAGGTGCGGGTGTGTGCGTGGCATGCGGACTTCGAGGAGCGGCCGACATGCTTTGTGGATGTGGAAACTGTCGCGGAGGCGGCGCGGGTTTGCGCGGGGCTGTTCGAGGCGTGCGGGTGGAATGTGGATTTTGCGACCGCGCATGATGATGCGGGCGGGGTCGTGGCCCCGCCGCCGTATTGAGCCGACATCGCGCCGTTCGCCGCGCCGGCCCGAAAAAGAAAGTGGCGCCAGGTCCCCCCAGCGCCACCTTTGCCCCCCGGCAAGTCTGACTGATCGACGTCGGGATCAGTACTTGTAGTACATGTCGAATTCGACCGGGTGCGGGTGCATGTCCACGCGCATCACGTCTTCCATCTTGAGGTCGATGTACGAGTCGATGAAGTCGTCGTCCATCACGCCGCCGGCCTTGAGGAAGTCGCGGTCGCCGTCGAGGCTCTTGAGGGCTTCGCGCAGCGAGCCGCAGACGGTCGGGATGTTCTTCAGCTCTTCCGGCGGAAGGGCGTAGAGATCCTTGTCCATCGACGGGCCCGGATCGATCTTCTTCGCGATGCCGTCGAGGCCGGCCATCATCAGGGCGGTGAAGGTGAGGTAGGGGTTCGAGGCGGGGTCCGGGAAGCGGACCTCGATGCGCTTGCCCTTCGGGTTCGGGGTCCATGGAATACGGACCGAGGCCGAACGGTTGCGGGCCGAGTAGGCCAGCAGGACGGGTGCCTCATAGCCCGGGACGAGGCGCTTGTAGGAGTTGGTGGTGGCGTTCGAGAAGGCGTTGATCGCCTTCGCGTGCTTGATGATGCCGCCGATGTACCAGAGGCATTCCTGCGAGAGGTCGGCGTATTTGTCGCCGGCGAAGAGCGGCTTGCCGTCGCGCCAGATCGACTGGTGGACGTGCATGCCCGAGCCGTTGTCCTTGTAGTAGGGCTTCGGCATGAAGGTGGCGGTCTTGCCGTAAGAGTGCGCGACGTTGTGCACGATGTATTTGTAGAGCTGCATGTTGTCGGCCATCTGGACCAACGTGTTGAACTTCATGCCGAGCTCGTGCTGCGCGGGGGCGACCTCGTGGTGGTGCTTTTCCGGCTGGAGGCCGAGTTCGGCCATCAGCGTCAGCATTTCCGAGCGCATGTCCTGCAGCGAGTCGATCGGGGGCACGGGGAAGTAGCCGCCTTTCGGACCCGGGCGGTGGCCCATGTTGCCGCCTTCATACTGCTTGCCGGTGTTGTACGGCAGCTCGCGGTCGTCGAACGAATAGCCCGTGTTGTTGGGGTCCGTGTTCCAGCGCACGTCGTCGAACACGAAGAACTCGGCTTCCGGGCCGAAGAAGGCGGTGTCGCCGATGCCCGAGGATTTCAGGAAGTTCTCCGCCTTCTTCGCCATCATCCGTGGGTCGCGGTTGTAGGCGGTGTTGTCGTTCGGATTGAGAATGTCGCACATGATGGCGAGCGTCGTGTTCTGGAAGAACGGGTCGATGCGCGCCGAGGACGGGTCCGGCATCAGAAGCATGTCGGACTCGTTGATCGCCTTCCAGCCCGCGATCGAGGAGCCGTCGAACATCGTGCCGTCGACGAACAGATCCTTGTCGACCATCGAGAGGTCGAAGGTGACGTGCTGCATCTTACCGCGAATGTCGGTGAAGCGCAGGTCGACGTACTGGACGTCTTTTTCCTTGATGGTCTTGAAGATTTGGTCGGACACCTAGTCCCTCCGTTTCACCCCGGCCCTCCTGAGTATCCAGGAGGGGCCGATCCATTTTTGAAGTTGTCGCTCAGAAAATCAGATCGCCTGGTCGCCCGTCTCGCCGGTGCGGATGCGGATGACCTCGGTGATTTCGGAGACGAATATCTTCCCGTCGCCGATCTTGCCAGTGTGTGCCGACTTCGTGATGGCGCCGAGGGCTGCTTCAAGTTGCCCGTCGGAGACGACGACTTCGATCTTCAGCTTGGGCAGGAAGTCCACGATGTATTCGGCGCCGCGATAGAGTTCGGTGTGGCCGCGCTGACGGCCGAAGCCCTTGGCCTCGATGACTGTCATGCCCTGGAGGCCGACACCGTGAAGGGCTTCCTTCACCTCATCTAGCTTGAAGGGCTTTATGATCGCTTCGATCTTCTTCATGCGGTGTCCCCTTTGATCCCCATCTCGACGGGGCGCCGCTACGGCTTCGGAAAACGTCCCCGCTCATGCACGATGGCGGGGGAGGGGAGTAGGGAGGGCGCCTGAAGATCGTGCGTCAAGGCTGGAGGCGCCTGAAAAGCGTGCGGTGCTGGCGCGATATTGGGCGCCGCGCTCTTGTCTTATCCACAGAGGCGCCCGGGAACGCTCCATGTTATGCAGCTGAATCCCCAATGATCACGGACCTTTCTGCGACATGATCTACCTGATCCGACATGGCGAACCGGCTGGAAGCTGGGGCGCACATCCGAATCCCGGCCTGACCGAGCTCGGGACGCGGCAGGCTTTCGCTGCAGCAGAGACCCTTGCCAGCGCGGGGGCAAAATGGGCCGTCACCTCGCCGCTGGCGCGCAGCCGGGAGACCGCGGCGCAGTTCGAGAAGCTGATGGAAACCCATGCCCGGATTGAGACGGGGGTGGGAGAGATCATCACCCCGCCGGGCGCCGCTGATCGCGCGGCGTGGCTGCAGGGCGTCATGACGGGTACGTGGGCTTCGGCCGGGGATGAACTGCAGGCCTGGAGACAAAGCGTGCTTGCAGCGGTGGAGAAGCTGCCTGACGAAACGGCGGCGTTTTCGCACTTCATCGCGATCAATGTGGTGGTGGGATTGCTGACCGGGGATGACCGCGTCGTGGTGTTCAAACCGGGGCATGCGTCGATCACCAGGCTGTCGCGCGTGGGCGGGAAGCTTCGCGTGGTGGAGCTTGGTGCAGAGGCGGCGACCGTGGTGACGTAGCGGTTCGATCACGAAACGCTGCGTGGGGAACCGGTCCCCCTCCTGTGCTCCCACTTTCAGAGCAAGACAGATGGGGGTCTCGCTCAACGCTTACTGATCGTGCGATGGCGCTTCCGGAAGACGAAGTAGGCGATGACCACGACGACGAGGCACGTTGTCGAGGCGATGAGTTCGTAGCGGCTGCCGGGCTGGAGGGACATGGCGATGAGGACGGCGGCCATCGCGGCGAGGACGATGTATCCGCTCCAGGGGTAGAGCCAGGTCTTCAGTTTCAGCTGCTCAGGCGGTGTCTTCGGGCGGAGGATGAGGTGGGAGATGACTACCGGCATGTAGACGAAGATCATCAGGGCGCCTGAGGCGCTGATGAGGAAGCCGAACAGGTCTTTCGGGAAGAAGGCTTCTAGCGCGACGGCTGCGAGCGCGATGGCGGCGCCGATAAGGATTGCGCGGGAGGGGACGCCGCGCTTGTCGACCTGCACGATCCAGCGCGGGGCGTCGCCGCGTCCGGCGAGGGTGAACATGATGCGCGAGGCGACGTAGATGCCCGAGTTCAGACAGGACAGAACGGCGACAAGGACGATGACGTCCATGGCGAGGCCGGCGCCGGGGATGCCGACCTTGTCCAAGGCCATGGTGAACGGGGACATCCGCTGGACGGCGGCCTGTTCCGCGATCTCGCGCCAGGGGACGACGGCGACGATCAAGGCGATCGAGACGACGTAGAAGAGCAGGATGCGGAAGATCAGCACGGTGGTGAGGTTGGCGATTGTCTTCTCGCCTTCGTGTGCTTCGGCTGCGGCGACCGTGGCGATCTCCGCGCCGACGAGGGTGAAGATCAGCGAGGTGACGCCAGCGACGACGGGCAGCCAGCCCATGGGCGCGAAGCCGCCATCGTTCGTCCAGTTGCTGAACGTCATGCCGCCGGTTGGGTTCACGCCGAGCGCGTAGCTGAGCGCGATGACGATGAAGGCGATGATCGCGGCGACCTTGATGGACGAGAACCAGAACTCGAACTCGCCGAAATTGCGGGTGGAGAGGAGGTTGGAGGCGGTGAGCAAGACGGTGAGGACGAGGCCGGTGACCCAGGTGGGGATGTCGGGTAGCCAGGGCTTGATGATGCTTGCGCCGGCGATTGCTTCGAAGGCGACGACGATCACCCAGAAATACCAGTAGAGCCATCCGGAAGTGAAGCCCGCGAGGTTGCCCATGGCAAGGCGCGGGAATTCGGTGAAGGCGCCTGTGTCGGGATAGGCCATGGCCATCTCGCCGAGCATGCGCATCACGAACAGCACGATCAGCCCGGTGAGGATGTAGCTGACGATGACAGCGGGGCCGATGGCGGCGATGGCGTTGATCGAGTTGACGAACAGGCCAGCGCCGATGATGCCGCCGATGGAGATCATCGCGATATGCCGCGTGCGCAGGGAGCGCGCGAGCTTCGGCGTCTCGGCGGCTAGCGCTGCATCAGCCAATGGAATCCCCGTACCGGAAAGAGAGTTGGACCCTACCGGCGCCTTCGGGCCGTGCAAGCGCGAAGACGTCCAAAGAAAAGGCTCGCGACTTGGCCGCAACGCATTACATTTCAATCCATGAGCACAGCAATCTTCACCTGCGAGCAGGTTCGCGCCGCCGAGCGGCTGGCAGTCGAGCGCGGTGTTTCGCTGTGGGCGCTGATGCAGAAGGCCGGGCAGGCGTGTGCGGATGTCTTGCATGCGGAGTTTCCGGACAGACGCGCGATCGTGCTGGCGGGGCCGGGCAATAATGGCGGCGATGCGTTCGTGGCTGCACAGCGGCTACGCGATCTCGGGCGGAACGTCTGGGTATTCGATATGGCGCCTGCCGGGGAGCGGACGGATGAGGGGCAGCAGGCGCTGAATGCGTTGACGGGACCTCGGCAGCCGCTGGAAGATATGCGGATCGAGGCGGGCGATGTGGTGCTGGATGGGCTGTTCGGCGCTGGTTTGTCGCGGCCATTGCAAGGCGAGGCGGCGTTTGCGGTGGAGCAGGTGAATGCGTCCGGCGCGCGCGTGGTGGCGATCGATGTGCCGTCAGGCGTGGTGGGGGACACGGGCGTGGTTGCTGGTCCCGCAGTACGCGCGGATGTGACGGTGACGTTCTGCTGCAAGAAGCCGGCGCATGTATTGCAGCCGGCGATGGAGTTGTGTGGTGAGGTGATCGCGGCGGAGATCGGGTTCTCGGATTTTGTCGAGACGGCCGGCGGCGGCGTGCTGCACCAGAACGGGCCTGGGCTGTGGCTTGGTCGCTATCCGTGGCCCGAGGCGAGCGGGCACAAGCACAAGCGCGGAAGGCTGGGCGTGGTGACGGGGCCGATCAGTTCTACGGGTGCGGCGCGACTGGCGGGACAGGCGGGGCTGAGGGTCGGCGCGGGCACGACACGACTCTTGTGCCCTCCCTCTGCGCTGATGGTTGTGGCCTCGTCGGTGACGGCGCAACTGGTGAGCAGCTTTGCGGATGTGCACGCGCTGCTGGCGCTGACCGAGGATATGCAGGCGGTCGTGATCGGTCCGGCGGCGGGCGTGACCGAAGCGACGCGGGCGAATGTGGAGGCGCTGGCGAAGGCGGACCGGACGCTGGTGCTGGATGCCGACGCGATCACGGTGTTCGCCGGGGATGTGGAGACGCTCGGAGGTTTGCTCGAGGCGCCCGCTGTGATGACACCGCATACGGGCGAGTTCGACCGGCTGTTTCCGGGGCTGCGCGAGCAGTCGGCGAGCAAGATCGAGGCGACGCGGGCGGCAGCGAAGCGGGTTGGCGCGGTGGTTGTGCTGAAGGGATCGGACACGGTGATCGCGGCCCCGGATGGACGGGCGGTGGTGAGCACGCATGCGACGCCGTTCCTGGCGACCGCTGGGTCTGGCGATGTGCTGGCGGGGATCATCGGCGGGCTGCTGGCGCAGGGGTTGGGTGTGTTCGATGCGGCTTGCGCGGGCGTGTGGATGCATGGCGATGCCGGGTTGCGCACGGGGCCCGGGATGATCGCGGACGATCTGGACGCGGCGCTGCGCGGGACGATTGCCGGGCTTTACGCGCAGGCGCGGCCGCCGCGCTGAACAGCGTCACGCAACTGTAATGCAGACGAGGCATGCATGGCGCACAGTGATGGAGGGTTTCATGCGCAGGATTGTGGTGTCGCTTCTGGTTCTTGGCGTGCTGGCCCCCGCGCCGGCGGTTGCGCATGACACCGACAGCGTCGCGACAGCGCGGCGGATCGAGTTTCCGAAGTTGCCGGACGGGCGCTCGGTGCTGGCGGTCGACCTGCACACCCACAGCGTGTTCTCGGATGGATCCGTGTGGCCGGACGTGCGCGTCGAGGAAGCCAAGCGCGATGGGTTGTTCGCGCTGGCCGTGTCCGAGCATCTCGAATACCAGCCGAAGGCGGCCGACATTCCGCACCCCGATCGCAACCGCTCTTTCGCGATCGCGAGCCAGGCTGCGATCGTGAAGCCGGACGCCACTGGCGCGAACAGGGCGCCTTTGCTGGTCGTCAACGGGTCGGAGATCACCAAGCTGGCGATCCAGCCCGGCCACATGAACGCCGTCTTCATCACTGACGCCAATGCGATGCTGCCCAAGGCGGGGCTCAATCCGGTGGATGCCGCGCGCGAGCAGTTGAAGACGGCGAATTCGCAGGGCGGGTTCACCTTCTGGAACCATCCCTACTGGACGTCGCAAACGCCGAACGGGATCGCGACGATGGATCCGGTGCATGCCGATTTCATCAAGCAGGGCCTGCTGCATGGTATCGAGGTGGCCAATGGCGCTGACATGTCGGACGAGGCGTTCAGGATCGCGCTGGACAATAACCTGACGATTCTTGGCACGTCCGACATCCACGGCCTGATCGATTGGGACTATGATCTCGCCAATGGCGGGCACCGGACGGCGACGCTGGTGCTGACTCGCTCGGAGACGGAGGCCGGCGTGAAGGCCGCATTGCGGGCGGGCGACACGGTTGCGGTCTACAACGACAACCTGATCGGGAAGAAGGCAAACGTCGAAGCGGTGGTGCGCGCGACGCTCAAGATGGAAATAGGCGAGGCCGTGCCGCGTTCGACCGTGCAGGGCGTGAGCATCATCAACGACAGCCCCGTCGACTACATCATCGAGAATCTGGGGCCAAACGACGCCTATGACGAGGGGCACGTTTTCACGGTGAAGTCCGGGTCAACCTTCACTCTCCTGATGAAGAATGTGCCCGATCCGGCGAAGCTGGCGCTCAATTTCAAGGTCCTGAACGCTTACGTGGCGCCGCGCGAATACCTGACGCTGCAGCTTCGGGATGTGACGCCCTAGCCCCGCAAAACCGATCTTGCAGTATGCCTCGGCTCGGGCGACACGAGGCTATTGCAACGATTGCGGGGGATGCGGCGTGACACGGATCCAGGACGCACAGGACGACATGCGCGATGGCTACCATAGCGGCGCGCCCGGGGTGCTGGCGTCGTCGCTGGCGTGGAGTGCGGCGGCGGCGTCAGTCGTGCTGCTGTCGCCGCAGCAGGCGGTGTGGGTATTGTTCTTCGGCGGGATGTTCATCTTTCCGGTGGGAGTGGTGATCGGCAAGATACTGGGCGGCCGGGCGACTCACTCCAAGGGCAATCCGCTGGCATCCCTTGCGACGGCGAACACAGTCTGGATGCTGCTCTGCTTTCCGCTCGCCTTTGCCGCGCAGATGCAGATGATCGAATGGTTCTTCCCCGCTGTGCTGCTGATCATTGGCGGGCGGTATCTCACCTTCGCGGTGATGTACGGGATGAAGATTTATTGGGTACTGGGCTTTGCGCTTGCGGGAGTCGGGATGGCGACAGGTTATCTTGCGGTGGCGCCGATCGTGTCGGCGGCGGCGGGGGCGGGGATCGAGCTGGTGTTAGCGATTGTGCTGTTCGTGCTGCATGGCCAGTGGGTTCGCGGGAGGACGGCGCCCGCGGCGGCCTGACGGCTTGCGGTCGCTGCGCGGCGGGGTGATCATCGCAACATGTCCGATCGCTATCGTACCTTCCGGGACTTCTATCCGTTCTATCTGAGCGAGCATGTGAACGTGGTCAGCCGTCGGCTGCACGTGATCGGCACGAGCATTGTGGTGCTGTGCCTGTTTGCGTCGGTGTGGTTTCTCGATTGGCGCTGGCTCGTGGCTATCCCGTTCATCGGGTATGGATTTGCCTGGGTGGGGCATTTCTTCTTCGAGAAGAACCGGCCGGCGACGTTCAAGTATCCCGGCTTCAGCCTGATGGGCGATTTTCGCCTGTGGTGGGAGACGGTGACGGGCGAGCGCAGGTTCTAGAGCTTCTGGTGTTCACGGGCTGCGGGGTCTAGAGAGCGCGGATGAGCGATCTCGACACATGGCGGCGCAAGCTGAAGTTCCGGGCGGACCGGCGGGGGATGCGGGAGCTGGATCTCTACATGCAGCAATTCACGGACGCGCATCTGGCGCGGTTCGACGAGCGCCAGTTGCAGGAGTTTGAAGCGGTTCTGGATATCCCGGACCAGAACGTTCTCGACTGGATCATGGGGCGGAGCGACCCGGATGCGGCGCTGAGGTCGGAAGTGCTCGACCTGCTACTTTCATTCCGATATGCCCCGCCTAGATAAGTGAAGCGGCGCGCATCGGCGTCGCGGAAATTTGGAACGACGTTGCCGGCCTGACGCTCATCGAGGCGTCCGGGTGAATGATCTATTTTGTGAGTGAGTTCTGATGCGCGTCTGGGACGCTCTGGCCAGCCAGAAGAAGCCGGTACGGGTCTATGAGACGCCGTTCATCGCGGACGTGCGTCTCATGGCGGAGGCGGCGCAGAAGCGGGGCGGGGCGTCGCTCTACATCGCGCGGGATGACCGGCATGCGTTCATGGCGGCGGCGGCGGCGCGGTTCTTTGCGCCGCTGCTGGAAGTGATCAACCTGCCGGCGTGGGACTGCCTGCCGTATGACCGGGTCAGCCCGTCGCCCGGCGTGGCGGCGCAGCGGTGTGCGGCGCTGGCGCGGCTGGCGAGCCGGAATGTGGGGTCGCCGCCGGCGCTGGTGGTGACGACGGCATCGAGCGCGGTGCAGCGCGTGCCGCCGCGGTCTCATATGGGGCTGGCCGGGTTTGTGGCGCGCGTGGGCGATAGTGTGCCGACGGACAAGGTTCGGGCGTATCTCGACATCAATGGCTACAGCCGCGCGTCGACCGTGCGCGAGCAGGGCGAGTATTCGACGCGCGGGGGCATCGTCGACATCTTTGCGGCGGGCATGCCGGAGCCGGTGCGGCTCGACTTCTTTGGCGACGAGCTGGAGGGGGCGAAGTATTTCGATCCGGAGACGCAGCGCTCGACGGTGGAGCTTAAGGAGATCGTGCTTGCGCCGGTGAGCGAGATTGATTTCTCGGACGAGGCGCTTTCGCTGTTGCGGAAGAGTTTCCTGGCGGCGTTTGGCTCGCCCGGGGGCGACCCGACATACGAGGCGGCGCGGGAGCGCATTCGCCGGCAGGGCGTGGAGCAGTGGCTGCCGCTGTTCTACGAGCAGCTGGAGACGGTGTTCGACTATGTCGGCGAGAAAGCGCTGATCGGGCTTGATCCGCAGACGGCGGAGGCGGCGAGCGAGCGGATCGCGCAGGCGGAAGAATATTTCGAAGTACGGCGGAGTTCGGCGAAAGCGGGCGGGCTGACGCAGCATGTGTTGCCGCCGGAGCGGTTGTATCTGACGCCGGCGGAGCTGGGCGATGCGCTGAATGCACGGGCTACCGTATCGTTCACGACGCAGAATGCGCCGGAGCAGGCGGCGGGGCAGATCGAGGGGCTGGTCGGGCGCGCAAAGCCGGGGCGGAGCTTCGTCCTGGAGCGGGCTGATCCGAACGCGAACCTGTTCGATGCGGTCGTACGTCACATCCGCGAGCGGCAAGCGGCGAACAAGAAGGTGATTGTCGCGGCGTGGAGCGTGGGCTCGGCGAGCAGGCTGGTTGGCATTCTCGATGACCACGGCATTCCGAATGCGAAGTCGGTGAAGTCCTGGCCCGAGGTGGCCAAGGGAGAGGTGGCGGTTGCGGAGATCGCGGTTGAGACGGGGTTCGAGGACGATGACCTCGTCATCATCTCCGAGCAGGACATGCTGGGCGACAAGCTGGCGCGACCTCGGAAGCGAAAGTCGTCGGCGGCGGTGATCGCCGAAGCGGCTGCGATGTCCCAGGGCGATCTCATCGTGCACGTCGAGCATGGCGTGGGGCGGTATGAGGGTCTGAAGACTGTCACGGTGAACCAGGCGCCACACGACTGCCTCGAGCTGGTCTATGCGGGTGGGGACAAGATCCTTCTGCCGGTGGAGAACGTGGAGCTGATCTCGCGCTATGGCGCTGAGAGCGGCGAGGGCGCGCTCGACAAGCTGGGCGGCGCCGGTTGGCAGTCGCGCAAGGCGCGGGCCAAGAAGAAGATCATGGACATGGCGGACGAGCTGATCAGGCTCGCCGCCGAGCGCGAGCTGAAGACGGCGCCGAAGACGGATTCAGCCGATGGCGTGTTCCGGGAGTTCGCGGCGCGCTTCCCCTACGAGGAGACGGATGACCAGCTTTCGGCCATCGAGGATGTGATCAAGGACCTGACATCGGGCAAGCCGATGGATCGCCTGATCTGTGGCGACGTTGGCTTCGGCAAGACGGAAGTGGCGTTGCGGGCAGCTTTCCTCGTGGCGATGTCGGGCATGCAGGTGGCTGTGGTGGCGCCGACGACGCTCCTGTCGCGGCAACATTTCCAGACATTCTCGGAGCGGTTTGCAGGCTGGCCTATCAAGGTGCGGCACCTGTCGCGCTTCGTGACGTCTAAGGAGGCGGCGCAGACGAAGGAGGAGATCAACTCGGGCGAGTGCGATGTCGTGGTGGGCACGCATGCGCTGCTGGGCAAGGGGATCGATTTCAAGCGGCTGGGCATGATCGTTGTCGACGAGGAGCAGCGCTTTGGCGTAAAGCACAAGGAGCGGCTGAAGGAAATGAAGGCGGACGTGCATGTGCTGACGCTGTCGGCGACGCCGATTCCGCGCACGCTGCAGATGGCGCTGACGGGCATTCGCGACCTGTCGATCATTGCGACGCCGCCGATCGATCGCCTGGCGGTGCGGACGTATGTGGTGGAGTTCGATCCGGTGACCGTCCGCGAGGCGCTGCTGCGCGAGCGGTATCGCGGCGGGCAGTCTTACTTCGTAGCGCCGAAGGTGGCGGACCTGCCGTTCCTTGAGCGGTATCTGCGCGAGCAGGTTCCGGAGGTATCGTTCCTGACTGCGCATGGGCAGATGGCGGTGACGGACCTCGAGGATGTCATGGCCGGGTTCTATGACGGGAAGGCGGATGTGTTGCTGTCGACCACTATTGTGGAGTCAGGCATCGATATTCCCCGGGCGAACACGCTGATTGTGCATCGTGCGGACATGTTCGGATTGGCGCAGTTGTACCAGCTGCGTGGACGCGTGGGGCGCGCGAAGCTGCGGGCCTATGCGTATCTGACGACGCCGGACGATGAGAAGCTGACCGAGGGCGCAGAGAAGCGGCTGAAGGTGTTGCAGTCGCTGGATAGTCTTGGCGCGGGCTTCATGCTGGCGAGCCACGATCTCGACATGCGCGGTGGCGGGAACCTGCTAGGCGACGAACAGTCGGGCCATATCCGTGAGGTGGGCGTCGAGCTGTATCAGCAGATGCTGGAGGATGCGGTGAAGGCGCTGCGGTCGGGCGAGAGCCTGGATACGCATGAGGTGGCGGACGAGTGGTCGCCCCAGATCGATATTGGCGCGGCGGTGCTGATACCGGAAGGTTATGTGGAGGACCTCGCGACGCGGTTGTCGCTGTACCGGCGGCTTGCGGACCTAACGGATGAGGCGGATCGCGAGGCATTTGCAGCGGAGCTGATCGACCGGTTTGGGCCGCTGCCGGACGAGACCAAGCAGCTGCTGGAGATCACGGCGGTGAAGATCCTTTGCAAGCGGTTGGGTGTGGCGAAAGTGTCTGCCGGGCCGAAGGGCGCGCTACTGGCCTTCCGCGACAATGCTCCGCTGGATGGGGGCAAGCTGATCGCGTATGTGCAGAAACGGCCGAACCACCTGAAGTTGCGGCCGGACATGAAGCTTGTGCTGGGCGGAACCTGGCCGGATGCGGCGGGCAGGCTGGCGGGCGTGAAGAGCCTGCTGCGGGATATGAGCGGGCTGTTGTAGGGAGTTTGGGATGACGGGTCGGGTTACGGGACGTGTAGCGCTGGTTACGGGAGCTTCCTCTGGTCTCGGCACGCGCTTTGCGCAGGTATTGGCCGCACAAGGCGCGAAGGTCGTGGTCGCGGCGCGGCGCAAGGACCGGCTTGAGGACGTCGTGAAGGAGATCGGCGCCAACGCATTTGCGGTCCAGTGCGATGTGACGGACGAGGCGCAGGTGATCGCCATGTTCAATGCGGCCGAGGCGAAGTTCGGTTTGGTCGACACCGTCGTGAACAATGCCGGGATGACCCACGTCAACAATGCGGTGACGCAGGACATTGCCGACTTCCGGAAAGTCATGGACCTCAACGTGACGTCGGTGTGGTGCGTCGCGCGGGAAGCGGCGCGGCGGCTCATTCATGCGGGGCCGGAAAAGTCGGCGCGCGGGCGGATCGTCAATATCGCGTCGATGGCGGGGCGGATCGTGGTGCCGAATGTGTCGGCGTACAACGCCTCCAAGGCGGCGTGTGCACACCTTACGAGGTCGCTGGCGCGGGAGTGGGCGCGGTATGGCATCAATGTGAATGCGCTGTCGCCGGGCTATGTCGCCACGGAGCTGACCGAAGAATGGCTCAATGGCGAGGGCGGGGCGAAGATGATTGGCAAGTCGCCACGCCGACGGGTCATGGACGCGGGAAGCCTGGATGAGGCGCTGCTGTTCCTGTGCTCGGACAATGCGAAGTTCGTGACGGGGTCGGATGTGCTGGTGGACGACGCGCAGACGCTGGGGTGAGGCGGGGCGATCACCTCTTTCCTAGATCGCTCCCGGCGGCGGCGCTGGAAATGCCAGTCCATCTGTACCGGCCACGCTGCTGCCTGCTGTGACTGCCGTGTAGATCGCTTCTCCGACCGGCGAGAAGCCGATGACCCGCGCTAGCAGGGTTGTCGCAAGCAGTACGCCGATACCCCAGAACCAGGCGGCGTGCGGTTTACCATGCACGCGCCAGTCGCGCAGCATGCCGACGACCGGAAAGATTAGCGCGACAAGCCCGGCGGTTTCGAAGGCGTAAGGTGGAAGGAACGGCATGGGAAGAAGCCTGCCGAATCCGGGGCCCATCAGCATCACGAACGCCCCGATATGAAGGCGTGAATGCCAGTCGAAGTTGCGACGCATGATGATGGCTGCCGAGAACAGCGCGACGAAACCTACCAGGGTCATCGGGTTTGCGATGAGGAAGTGCTGCGGCTGGAAGAAGAACGGCGTCCGCGCGGTTTGAATGGTGGCGATCGTCACAAGTGGGCCGAGGATCAGCAAGCCGATCGACCAGGCGACTGCGACGAACCCGAGCCTGCGGTGAAGAGCAAGGTTTCCGCCTGAGACCAGCCAGGCCTGCGTCACGGTAATGCCGACCCATCCCATGAAGATGATTGCGTGGGCGTGCACAATGGGCGGCGCAGAAAAGCTCGAGCGGCCGAGCGCAAGTTGCGTGACGAATCCCGCGACCAGGACAATGGCCATAACCGAAATGAGATTACGGAAGAAGCGGCGATCATCGGTCGTCGGGACGTCAAGTGCTGCGGTTGTCATTGTCGTCATCCCCAGTTCGCCTGCCGGCCGACTGCCGATTTCCCCCACAGACTGTATGATGCGCAACCCCGGCCGCCGGCAAGCGTGTGCGAGGGTGCAGTCGTCGAATTAATCTCAGGCCGGCACGCGAAGAATCTTCTCCATCGCGCGGCCCTTCGCGATCTCGTCGATCAGCTTGTCGAGAGAGCGGATGTTCTGCATCAGCGGCTCTTTGATCTCTTCGACGCGGACGCCGCAGATGAGGCCGGTGATCTGGTCGCGCGCGGGATTGAGCTTTGGCGCCTTGGCGAAGAACCCTTCGAATGTCGTCTTATTCGCGATCTGCGCGTCGAGACCCTTCTGCGTGTAGCCGGTGAGCCAGCGGATGGCTGCATCGACTTCGGCTTTGGTGCGGCCCTTCTTCTCGGCTTTGGCGACGTACATAGGATAAACGCTCGCAAAGCTCATGGCGTAAATGCGTTGCCAGTTGGCGATTGTGCGTTCGGTCGTCTTCATATGCGATTTCCATGTGCGGCGACCACTTCAGGATTGCCCGAAGCCGCCTTCCGATCAATTGCCGTGCCTGCCGCGCTGATGTTCAGAGTTACCCCACGACAGACTTGACGCGCCGGGCAAGCAGCGCCTTTCGTGATCCGTGCAATGGAGAAGCGTGATGGCGTCTGGGCCGCTGGTTGGCGTGAAGATCGTGGAGTTCGCGGGGATCGGGCCGGGGCCGTTCTGCGGGATGTTGCTGGCAGATCTTGGCGCGGATGTCGTGCGGATTGATCGGGCGGAGAGTGCGGGACGGGGGCATCCCGACCTGGCCAACCGGGGCAAGCGATCGATTGCGGTTGATCTGAAGAAGCCGGAAGGCGTCGAGGCCGCGCTGAGCCTGATCGAGAAGGCGGATGGATTGCTCGAGGGATTCCGGCCGGGCGTGATGGAGCGGCTGGGTGTTGGGCCGGATGTGGCGCTGAAGCGCAATCCGCGGCTGGTCTATGGGCGCATGACGGGATGGGGGCAGACGGGACCGTGGTCGCAGATGGCCGGGCACGACATCGACTATATCGCGCTGACCGGGGCGTTGCACACGATGGGGCGGAAGGATGAACCGCCAGCGCCGCCGTTGAATCTCGTCGGCGATTTCGGCGGCGGGGCGTTGTATCTCGCGTTTGGACTGCTCGCGGGGATCATCGAGGCGAAGTCATCGGGCAAGGGTCAGGTGGTGGACTGCGCGATGATTGATGGCGCGGCGTCGCTGATGACGATGTTCTTCAACATGAAGGCAGTGGGGATGTGGAGCGCCGAGCGGGATTCAAACCTTCTCGATGGCGGGGCGCATTTCTACGACACATACACATGCGCCGACGGGAAGTGGCTGGCGGTGGGATCAATCGAACCGCAATTCCACGCGGAGCTGGTGAAGGGTCTCGGCCTGCCGGCGGATACGTTCGGCATGTACATGGATCGCGCGAAGTGGCCGGAGTTCTCGCAGCGCATTGCGGACGTCGTGAAGACGAAGACGCGCGATGAGTGGATGAAGGTTTTCGACGGGACGGACGCCTGCGTTGCGCCTGTGCTGAGCATGGATGAGGCGGCGAAGCATCCGCATAACGCAGAGCGGAAAACTTTTGTGGAGTCGTTCGGCGTCGTCCAGCCCAACGCTGCGCCGCGGTTTTCGCGTACTGCGGGAGCGGTTAATGGCGCACCGGCGATGGCGGGCAAACATTCGACCGAGGTGCTGGAAAGCTGGGGTATCGCGGCCGACCGGCGGGAGGCGTTCATGAAGGCCGGGGCAGTCGCCCAAGGCTGAGGGAGCGGCTTGTTATCCAGCAATTCAGTCCCAAATATGGCGTGAAACCAGTACCTTGCCGGTATTTGTTTCACCTGAATTGCGGACAACAAGCGCCTCAATCCGCGTTCAGACTCACTCACCTACACCAAGCACACACCGCCGGGACGCCTTGATGTCCCTCGATGGTTCCTGACGGTTCTGTTCCTGTGCAACTGGGCCGGCTTCGAAAGAAGCCGGCCTTTCCTTTTCCTGCCTGGCTCGCGCGGGGAGAGAGTCTGCGGCTTGTCTTAGCGTCGCGGTGACAACTCATCGCTTATCGGTAAAACCGGAGAAGACTTTTCCGGGAGCTGTGGATGAAACTGGCGTGGGCGGCGGCTTTGGCTGCGGTATTTCTGGCGGCCGGGCCTGCGATGGCTGACGCCAACAAGCAGACCAAGGGCAAGTTCGAAGACAAGTTCAGGCAGCTGGAAGTCGACCTGCCGACGCCGAACACCTACCGGACGGCTTCTGGGGCGCCGGGCGAATCATACTGGCAGCAGCAGGCCGACTACCAGATCAACGCCACGCTGGATGAGACGCGCAAGCGGATTACGGCGACGGGGACGATCACCTATCGCAACAACTCGCCGCACGCGCTGAACTATATCTGGCTGCAGCTGGACCAGAACATCTTCAAGCAGGACTCTGCGGCGCGGCGGATGCTGCGGCAGAGCACGCCGGGGCCGGCGGGGGATTCGGTGTCGATCGGCCAGTTGCGGCAGATGCAGTCTTATGCCGAGACGCCGCACGGGTTCGAGATCCAGTCGGTGACCGACGGCGGCAATGGGGCGCTGCGCTACATCGTGAACGACACGATGATGCGGGTCGACCTGCCGCGCGCCCTGGCGCCGGGGCAGACGACGACGCTGAAGCTCGCATGGGCGTTCAACATCGTGGACAACGGGCTGTTCGGGGGGCGGTCGGGCTACGAGTATTTCCGCGACACGGACACCTATCTGTTCTTCCAGGCACAATGGTTTCCGCGGCTGGTGGCTTACACGGATTACACGGGGTGGCAGCACAAGCAGTTCCTGGGGCAGGGCGAGTTCACGCTTGAGTTCGGAAATTACGATGTCGCGATCACCGTGCCGGCGGATCACATCCTGACGGCGACGGGCGTTCTACAGAACCCCAATGATGTGCTCACTGCCGAGCAGCGCAGCAGGCTGGCGCAGGCGCGCCGGAAGTATGATGCGCCGATGTATGTTGTGACGCCGGACGAGGCTATTGCGAACGAGAAGGAAGGCACGACAGCGAGCAAGACGTGGCGCTGGAAGGCCGGGAATGTTCGCGATTTCGCGTGGGCCTCGAGCCGCAAGTTCATCTGGGATGCGATGGGCGTTGACCAGGACGAGGGCGAGGACGTTCTGGCGCAGTCCTTCTTCCCGACCGAGGCTGACCCGCTCTGGTCGCAATACTCGACGCGGGCGGTGGCGCATACGATCGACGTCTATTCGGAGTTCTCCTTCCCGTACCCCTATCCGACTGCCATCTCGGTTAACACGTGGCTGGGCGGCGGGATGGAGTATCCGATGATCTCGTTCAACGGCTACCGGCCGGTGAAGGACGAGAAGACGGGCGTGAAGACCTATACGCGGCAGGCGCGCAATGGCCTGATCGGCGTGGTGATCCACGAGGTGGGGCACAATTACTTCCCGATGATCGTCAACTCGGACGAGCGTCAGTGGACCTGGATGGATGAGGGCATCAACTCGTTCCTCGAGTGGATGACGGAGCTGCGCTGGGACGAGAAGTTCCCGGTCCTTCTCAACAACCCGAACTCGCTGGATGAGATCGGCGCCTACATGATGTCGGAGGATCAGGTTCCGATCATGACGAACTCGGAGTCGGTGATTCAGTTCGGCAACAATGCCTACAACAAGCCGGCGGCGGCGCTGACGGTGCTGCGCGAGACGGTGATGGGGCGTGAGTTGTTCGATTTTGCGTTCAAGCAGTATTCGCAGCGCTGGAAGTTCAAGCGGCCGACGCCTTCAGACTTCTTCCGGACGATGGAGGATGCCTCGGCCGTCGATCTCGACTGGTTCTGGCGCGGCTGGTTCTACACGACGGATCACGTCGATATCGCGCTGACGGGCATGCGTGAGTATCGGCTCTCGACGAAGAATCCCGATGTGGAAGGCCAGCTGCAGCGCGAATATCGCGAGGCGACGCGGCCGGAGCCGGTGACGGTGCAGGAGAACCGTGCGGCGGGTCAGACGACCTACATGCAGGCGCATCCGGATGCCGCGGACTTCTACACGCAGAACGACGAGTTCCAGTCCAACAACAAGGATCGGAACGATTACGCGAACTTCCTGGACGGCCTGAAGGAGCCCGAGAAGTCGGCGTTCGAGCGGGCGCTGCGAGAGAACCCGTATGTCTACTTCGTGGATTTCGAGAACCGGGGCGGGCTGGTCTCGCCGCTGCCGCTGCGTTTAACGTTTGAGGATGGGACGACGAAGGATGTAATGATCCCGGCCGAGATCTGGCGCGTGAACTCGGAGAAGGTCTCGAAGATGTTCTACGAGACGAAGAAGGTGGTCTCGATCGAGCTGGATGCGCGGCATCAGATTGCTGACGCGGTGCGGTCGAACAACGGCTTCCCGCAGCAGAACACGCCGAGCCGGCTGGATGTCTATCGCTCCAACCAGAGCGGTATGCGCAACCAGATGGCGGATGCGCTGGTGGAGCTGAAGGCGAAGCAGGCGCAGCCTGCGAGCCCTGCGGCGCCGATCGCGCCGAGCAACTGAGGAGACACGGGTGAAGCTGCCGGTCGGGATCACGCGCAGGATGGCGCTGCTGACCGGCGGCGCATGCGTGGCGACGATGGCGCTCGCGCCCGAGGCGCTTGCGCATCGTGCGCAGACAGTGCTGACGACGGTGATGTGGAATGCCGCGTCGTCGATGCTGGAAGTCACGCACCGCATACATGCGCATGACGCCGAGCTGACGCTGGCGGCGACGACGGGCGTGCAAGCGGTGGACATCACGCAGGTGAAGAACCAGGCGCAGCTGATGCTCTACATCGAGAAGCAGTTCACGCTGACGGACGGCGCCAAGGTCATCGCATTGCAGCCGCTGGGCGCCGAGATGGAGGGCGAGGCCATCCTTGTCTACCAGGAGTGCAGGCTGGCGGCGCCGCCGAAGGGTCTGTCGATCGTGAACGGCATCCTGCGGGATGTGTTCGAGGGGCAGACCAACCTCGTGAACGTGCGACTGGCGCAGCGGACGCGGACGCTGATCTTCTCGGGCAATGACGGCGCAAAGCGGGCCGAAGGGCTGCTGTAGGGGCGCTCTGGCGCGCCTGACACGCGGCCGGTAGATTGCGCGTTCGGGGAGCAGTCTCAGGGGACGTGCATGCGGGTCTTCATCATCGCTGTCGTCGGGCTTGTCGCTGCGCTCGCTGGCGGCGCGGCGCTGGTCCCGATGTCGGTGGCGGCTGACATGGCGGCGAGCCGATTCCCCGATTTCAATTTCAAAACCGCGTCCGGCAGCATGTGGGACGGCAAGCTGACGCAAGTGGCGTTCGGCAGCCAGTTCATCGGCGACCTCGCCGTGAAGACCGACCTGATGTCGCTGCTGGGCGGGAAGGCGGCGGGTGCGCTGGGTTTCACGCGTGAGGGTTTTGCAGGTACGGCAAACCTTGCTTACGGGTTCACGAACGGCGGGCTGGAGGTGAAGGATCTCAAGCTGGAGGGCAACACGGCGCTGGTGCCGGGCATGCCGGCGGCGCTGGCGCGGTCTGACGGGCGTTTCACGCTGGCGATCAGCGAGGTGACTTTCGTCGACAGCCTCTGCGAGATGGCCTCCGGCGAGGTCTGGACTGATGCGCTGACCAAGTTGAATATCCAGGGATGGGTCGGGCCGGAGCTGCGCGGGCCGGTGACGTGTGAGGGCGGGCACATGCAGGTGCAGGCGGGCGGCAAGGCGGCGACGGGGGAGGATGTGCTGGCGATCCTGAGCATCAGCCAGCATCTGGACATGGAACTGACCGCCACCGTCGCGAACGCGACGCCAGCGGCGGCAAAGGCGCTTGGGGACATCGGCTTCGTCCGTGAAGGCGACAAGCTGGTGCTGAACCAGGCGATGGGCGCTCGTTAACGGGCGGTGGAATCCCCGATTGCGCTTGACCGGCACGGCGACCACGCATAAACGCTCCTTCCTTCGATACCTGCGGTACGCGGGTGTAGCTCAGTTGGTTAGAGTGCCGGCCTGTCACGCCGGAGGTCGCGGGTTCGAGCCCCGTCACTCGCGCCAGGTATCGGAAAGTCGCTTCGCATGAGTGCGTCGCCCGAAAAATACAATCAAGTCAGTGCTCTGCCGCCAGGCCCGTGCTTGGCCGAGATCAATCGCGTGCTGATTGGGGCTGGTGCCAGGCCGCCTAACCCCGTCGCGGCCTTCACCATGTTCCGAGGCGCCGTGGCCGCAGGAAGCGCGGCGGCGGCCGAACGCCTCGCGGCGCTGGCGGCGCACGGGATCAACCGACAGGCAAACTGGAACGAGGCGATCGGCTCGCTGGTGAAGGCCGCGGACATGGGTCATGCCCCCGCGCAGGACCGGATCAAGGTGCTGGCCCGGGGCCGTAGCGGCACATGTTGAGGGTGCCTGGCTGCCGCTGGCGCGGTCCATCGAGATCAAGGACCTGCTTCGGCTCCCTCGCTGACCAGAGTTCACGAGTCGCCCGCAATCGCCTTGATTGAAGGCCTGGCGACACCTGCAATGTGTCGTTGGCTGGTCCAAAGAGGGGATTCGCGGCTTGGACCAGCCAGGATCGGGGATTGCGCGACTGGGAAGGGCGCCGTGGATCCGATCCGCACGGGGCTCGTCGCCGGGTTCGGGCCGTCGGATACGGACGCAGTGCTGGTGATGACGCAGAAGCGGCTGGAACTGGCGTCCGGGCTCAAGGTCCTGCAGCAGGAAGCGCCGCATGTGCTGAGGTATGAGGTGGGGCAGGAGTACAAGGCCCACTTCGATTTCTTCGCCCCCGGCGAGCCCGCCTTCCAGCATGCACTGAACACGATGGGCCAGCGGATTGGCGCCCGTCTGACCTGGCTGAACGACGACTATGAGGGCGGCGAAACCGCCTTCCCCAAGATCGACTGGAAGCACAGGGGCAAGCCGGGCGACTCAATGCTGTTCCTCAATGTGAGGACCAGCGACCGCCTGCCGGACTCGATGACGCTGCACGCCGGCATGCCGGTGACTCGCGGCCGCAAATGGCTGTTCTCGCAGTGGGTCAGGGACAGGGCCCAACCCATCGTGTGATGGCGGTGTTGCGACGTTCCATCGCAGCGCGACGATGCATGCAACGCCCGGAAACAAGGCCGAAAAGTCGCGGCTCACCCAATACTGGGGACGACGCCGGGCGGCTCTATTGCCTCTAGGGTCAAAGCGGACTAGGCCGTCCACGAAAATAGAACCGAGGGCTCAAATGCAAGGCGTGGAGACACTCGTCATCGAGTATCTGCCGGTCGTGATTTTCCTCGCGGTCGCCGTCGTGCTGAGCTGTCTGTTTCTCGTGGCTTCGACACTGATGGCGCCGCGAAAGCCCGATCCGGAAAAACTGTCGGCGTATGAGTGCGGGTTCAACGCGTTCGATGACGCGCGCATGAAGTTCGACGTGCGGTTCTACCTCGTCTCGATCCTCTTCATCATCTTTGACCTCGAAGTGGCGTTCCTGTTCCCGTGGGTGTTCCAGGTGGCCGAGGGCAATATTCCGGCGTTCTGGTCGATGATGGGCTTTCTCGGCGTCCTGACGGTCGGGTTCGTTTATGAGTGGCGCCGTGGCGCGCTGGAGTGGCAGTGATGGCTGAGCCGAAAGCAGCTTCATCGACTGCGCTCGTGAAGGCGACCGACCCCTATTTTCAGGGGCTTTCGGACGAGCTGGCGGACAAGGGCTTCATCGTCGCGGCGGCGGACGACCTGATCACGTGGGCGCGCACGGGCTCGCTGATGTGGATGACGTTCGGGCTGGCGTGCTGCGCCGTCGAGATGATGCAGGCGTCGATGCCGCGTTACGACATGGAGCGGTTTGGGGCTGCGCCGCGCGCCTCGCCGCGCCAGTCGGACGTGATGATCGTTGCCGGCACACTGACCAACAAGATGGCTCCCGCGCTTCGCAAGGTCTACGACCAGATGCCGGAACCACGCTACGTGATCTCGATGGGATCCTGCGCGAATGGCGGGGGGTATTACCATTACTCATACGCCGTGGTGCGCGGGTGTGACCGGATCGTTCCGGTGGACATCTATATCCCTGGCTGCCCGCCGACCGCTGAGGCGCTGATCTACGGGCTGCTGCAGCTGCAGAAGAAGATTCGGCGTGAGGGGAGCATCGAACGATGAGCGCCCTTCCTTCCCGGCCAGCTATGCTTGCTGAACTGCGGACGCATCTGCAGGCGACGCAGAAGTCGATCAAGTCGATGGTGGTTTCGGCGGGCGAGCTGACCGTGCTGGTCGACCGCGACGGGATCGTGAAGTTCCTTGAGTTCCTGCGCGAGGACAGCCAGTGCCGGTTCGAGACGCTGGTGGACCTGTGCGGCGCTGACTATCCCACGGACCCGGAGCGATTCGAGATCGTCTACCACCTGCTGTCGATGCGGCTAAACCAGCGCATCCGCTTGAAGGTGCGCACGGACGAGGCGACGCCTGTACCCAGCGCGACTGCGGTTTTTCCTGTCGCCAACTGGTATGAGCGCGAGACATTCGACATGTATGGCGTGATCTTCTCGGGTCACCCGGACCTGCGCCGCATCCTCACCGACTATGGGTTCGAGGGTTACCCGCTGCGCAAGGACTTCCCGCTCTCCGGTCGCGTGCAGGTTCGCTACGACGAGGCGCAGAAGCGCGTGATCAATGAGCCGGTGAAGCTGGTTCAGGAATACCGGAACTTTGACTTCCTGAGCCCCTGGGAGGGCATGCAGGCCGTGATCCCGGGCGATGAGAAAGTGGGAGGCCAGAAATAGTCATGGCTGACCAGCAGCACATCGATCGCTCCAAGTCGTCGGTCATCGAAGATATGGACGACCGGAAGTTCACGATCAATTTCGGGCCTCAGCATCCGGCGGCGCACGGCGTGTTGCGCCTCGTGCTGGATCTTGATGGCGAGATCGTTGATCGGGTCGATCCGCATATCGGGCTGCTGCATCGCGGCACCGAGAAACTCATCGAGTACAAGACGTTCCTTCAGGCGCTGCCGTATTTCGACCGGCTCGACTATGTCGCGCCGATGAACCAGGAGCATGCCTACTGCCTCGCCATCGAGAAGCTGGCGGGCATCGAGGTTCCGCGCCGGGCGAGTTTCATCCGCGTGATCTATTCGGAAATCGGCCGGCTGCTCTCGCACATTCTGAACGTGACGACGCAGGCGCTGGACGTCGGCGCGCTCACGCCGCCGCTGTGGGGCTTCGAAGAGCGCGAAAAGCTGATGGTGTTCTACGAGCGAGCGTCCGGATCGCGGATGCACGCGGCGTATTTCCGGCCGGGCGGCGTTCACCAGGACCTGCCGCCGGAGCTGGTGGAGGACATCCACAAATTCTGTGATCCGTTCCTGAAGTTTATGGACGATCTCGAGACGCTGGTCACCGAGAACCGCATCTTCAAGCAGCGCAACGTCGATATCGGCGTCGTGTCGGTCGAGGACGCACTGCAGTGGGGCTTCTCCGGCGTGATGGTGCGCGGGTCCGGCCTGGCCTGGGACCTGCGTCGCGCCGAGCCATATGAAGTCTACTCCGAACTTGATTTCAAGATTCCCGTCGGCAAGAACGGCGATTGCTGGGACCGCTATCTCTGCCGCATCGAGGAGATGCGCGAGAGCATCAGGATCATCAAGCAGTGCATCGAAAAGATGCCGGTCGGCCCCGTGCTGCCCGAGTTCTCCAAGTATGCGCCGCCGCGGCGCGCCGAGATGAAGACGTCGATGGAAGCGCTGATCCATCACTTCAAGCTCTATACCGAGGGCTTCCACGTGCCTGCGGGCGAAGTCTATGCGTGCGTCGAGGCGCCGAAGGGCGAGTTCGGAGTCTATCTGGTGACCGATGGCGGCAACCGTCCGTACCGCCTGAAGATCAAGGCGCCGGGCTTTGCCCATCTGCACGCGATGGACCATCTGTGCCGCGGCCACATGCTGGCGGACGTGTCGGCTGTGCTGGGTTCGCTCGACATCGTGTTCGGGGAGGTCGACCGATGAGCCACCGCCGTTTTCATGACCCCTCACACCATGCGCCGTTCGCGTTCTCGAAAGAGACCGACGAGCAGATCACGTGGTGGGAACAGAAATACCCGTCCGAGCGGCGCGCATCGGCCGTGATCCCGGCGTTGTGGATTACACAGAAGCAGAATGCGGGTTGGCTGTCAGAGCCTGCGCTGCGGGCGGTCGCGGACCGGCTGGGGATGAACTACATCCGCGTCTACGAGGTTGCGACGTTCTACACGATGTTCAACCTCGAGCCCGTGGGCAAGTATCACTTTCAGGTCTGCGGCACGACCCCGTGCATGCTGCGCGGGGCGGAGCGGCTGAAGGATTTCTGCGAGCGCAAGATCGGGCCGAAGGGCCATGTGTCGGGGAGCGGCAAATTCTCGTGGGTTGAGGTGGAGTGCCTCGGCGCGTGCGTGAACGCGCCGATGATCCAGATCAACGACTACTACTACGAAGACCTGACGATCGAGACGCTGGAAAAGATCATCGATGATTTCGCGGCAGGCAGGGAGCCGGCGCCGGGGACGTATGTGAAGCGGCAGACGAGCGCGCCCGAGGGGCCGGCGACGTCGCTGACGGATGACACACTGTTTGATGGATCGCGCGCTAAGCCGCTGGCGGCCATTCCGAATGCTCCGAAGCCGCCAGAGCCGGCGCAGACATGAGGGGCGCGATGACGGACTACATACCCAGCAAGGCGATGAAGGCGGAGCTGCTGCGGGCCGGCATCCTGGAGATGCTGTGCTTTGTGGCGGGCCTGCTGGCGTGGGCGCTGACGGGCAGCTGGGTGTGGATCGCAGCGGGCGTTCTCGCCGGGCTCGGCTTCAGCCTTCCCGCGATCATCAAACTTGTGCGGGAAGCCAGGGAGCAAGACCGTGCTTCTTGATAAGGATCGTATCTTCACCAACCTGTACGGGCGCCATGACTGGCGGCTGGAAGAGGCCAGGAAGCGTGGCGCGTGGAATTCCACGAAGGAGCTGATGCAGTTCGGCCCGGAGTGGATCTGCGATCAGATCAAGGCGTCCGGCTTGCGTGGGCGCGGCGGCGCGGGATTCCCGACCGGCCTCAAATGGACCTTCATGCCGAAGGTCGTGAAAGACCGTCCGCACTATCTCGTCGTCAACGCGGATGAATCCGAACCGGGCACCTGCAAGGACCGGGACATCATGCGCCACGATCCGCACCTGCTGATCGAGGGCTGCCTGATCGCGTCTTTCGCGATGCGTGCGAAGGCCTGCTACATCTACCTGCGCGGGGAATACATTTACGAGCGCGAGGTCCTCGAGAAGGCGATCGCGGAAGCTTACGCTGCGGGTCTTGTCGGCAAGAATGCCTGCGGGTCGGGCTATGATTTCGACATCTACGCGCACCATGGCGCGGGCGCTTACATCTGCGGCGAAGAGACGGCGCTGCTGGAGAGCCTTGAGGGCAAGAAGGGCCAGCCGCGGCTGAAGCCGCCTTTCCCGGCGAATGCGGGTCTCTATGGCTGCCCCACAACGGTGAACAATGTGGAGTCTATTGCGGTGGCCCCGACGATCCTGCGGCGTGGCGCGGGATGGTTCGCGGGCTTCGGACGGCCGAACAACACTGGCACCAAAGTCTTCTGCATCTCCGGCCATGTCGAGCGGCCATGCAATGTCGAAGAAGAGATGTCGATCCCGCTTCGGACGCTGATCGAAGAGCATTGCGGCGGCGTGCGCGGCGGCTGGGGCAACCTGAAAGCGATCATTCCGGGCGGATCGTCTGTCCCGATGATCCCGAAGGAAATCTGCGACACCGTGCTGATGGATTTCGACGCGCTGCGCGATGTGAAGTCGGGCCTCGGCACGGCGGCCGTTATCGTGATGGACAAGTCGACGGACCTCGTTCGGGCGATTGCGCGCATCGCCTACTTCTACAAGCACGAGAGCTGTGGCCAGTGCACGCCGTGCCGCGAAGGTACGGGCTGGATGTGGCGCGTGCTGGAGCGGATGGTGAAGGGCGAGGCGGAAACGTCGGAGATCGACACGCTGCTGGATGTGGCGTCTCAGGTTGAGGGTCACACGATCTGCGCGCTGGGCGATGCCGCTGCGTGGCCGATTCAGGGCTTGATCCGTCATTTCCGACAGGAAATCGAAGACCGCATCACCAATTATCGTCAGGGCCGGCCGCATGTGCAGGGCGTGACGCTGACGGCGGCGGAGTGAGGGCATGACCGACACCGTCAAACTGCTGGTCGATGGCGTCGAAGTGGATGCGCCGAAGACGTATACGCTGCTGCAGGCGTGCGAGCTGGCGGGCGCGGAGATTCCGCGCTTCTGCTATCACGAGCGGCTGTCGATCGCCGGCAATTGCCGGATGTGCCTGGTCGACTGGGTCGGGGCGCCGAAGCCGATCGCGTCATGCGCGCAGACGGTGGGCGACATGGCGCCCAAGAAGGACGGCACGCCGCACGAGATTTCGACCAAGTCGCCACGCGCCATCAAGGCGCGCAATGGTGTGATGGAATTCCTGCTGATCAATCACCCGTTGGATTGCCCGATCTGCGACCAGGGCGGCGAGTGCGACCTGCAGGACCAGGCGATGGGCTATGGCCGCGCCGCCTCGCGTTATTCCGAGAACAAGCGCGCGGTCGACGACAAGTACATGGGTCCGCTGGTCAAGACGATCATGACGCGGTGCATCCAGTGCACGCGTTGCGTTCGCTTTGCATCGGAAGTAGCGGGCGTGGACGAGATCGGTCTCGCCAATCGCGGCGAGGATGCCGAGATCACGACCTATCTCGAGAAGTCGCTGACATCCGAGCTGTCGGGCAATGTGATCGACTTGTGCCCGGTGGGCGCGCTGACGTCGAAACCGTATGCGTTCAATGCGCGTCCGTGGGAGCTGCGCAAGACCGAGAGTATCGACGTGATGGATGCGCTCGGGTCTGCGATCCGTGTGGATGCGCGTGGGCCGACCGTGATGCGAATTCTTCCGCGCATCAATGAAGAGGTCAACGAGGAGTGGATCTCGGACAAGACGCGCTTCGTGTGGGACGGCCTTGGCCGCCAGCGACTCGACAAGCCTTATGTGCGCGAGAACGGCGCGCTGAAGGCCGCGACCTGGGACGAGGCGCTCCGCGCGGCTGCCGTGATGATGCAGGCGCCTGCGGATCAGATCGGCGTTATCGCCGGCGATCTGGCGGACGCCGAGAGCATGAAGGCGACGCTTGATCTGGCGAATTCGCTCGGCGTCAAGTCGATCGACTGCCGGCAGGATGGCGTGAAGCTTGGGCTTGCGGCCGACGGGTCGAAGCTGCCGCGCGAGAGCTATCTGTTCAACTCAACGCTGATGGGCGTGGATGAGGCGGACGCGATCCTGCTGATTGGCGTGAACCCGCGCAAGGAAGCGGCTGTGCTTAACGCGCGTCTCCGTCGGGCGTGGCTGCGCATGGTTCCGGTGGCGGTCGTTGGAGAGCGCGTCGACCTGACGTTCGACTACCAGTATGTCGGCGCTGGTCCGGACTCGCTGGGCGAGATCAAGGGCGGACATCCCGTTTTCGAGGCGCTTTCGAAGGCCAAGCGACCGCTTATCATCGTGGGGCAGGGCGCTTTCATGCGCGGCGATGGCGGCGCGGTGTTGCACGCAGTGTCTTCACTCGCGAATGCTGTCGGCGCGTTCCAGGACGACTGGAACGGCTTCAACGTGCTTCACACGGCTGCAACGCGTGTGGGCGGGCTAGACCTGGGCTTCCTGCCGTCGAGCGGTGGCAAGGATGTGGCCGGGATCATCGCGAGCGCGCAGTCGGGCGAGATCAAGACTGTTTTGCTGCTGGGCGCGGACGAGATCGATACGTCGAAACTCGGCAAGGCGAACGTCATCTATATAGGCAGTCATGGCGACAATGGCGCTCACCGGGCGGACGTGATCCTGCCCGCGGCGGCCTATACCGAGAAGTCGGCGACTTATGTGAATACCGAGGGGCGCGTGCAGCGGACGCAGCGCGCCGTGGCGCCGAAGGGCGATGCGCGCGAGGACTGGGCGATTGTACGGGCGCTATCGGCCTATGTCGGCAAGACGCTACCGTATGACTCTCTGGCGCAGCTTCGCGAGAAGCTGGGCAGGGATCATCCGACCTTCCTGGGCCTCGACTATGCGCCGGGACGTCATAGCGAGTCGATTGCGCCGCCCTATGGCTCAGCCGGGCAGATGAATTCGGCGGCGTTCACCACGCCGATCCGCGCCTTCCACCTGACCAACCCGATCGCGCGCGCGTCGCGCACCATGGCGGAGTGCGCCGAACTCGTTGCGGGCGTCAGCCCCGCCGTTGCGGCGGAGTAGGAGCAAGCATGGAAAAGCTCCTTGAGATCGGTGGCAATGACTGGGTGATCGCGATCCTGCTCGCGGTGGCGCAGATTCTTGCACTCGTGCTGATCATGCTGGTGTGCATCGCCTTCCTGCTGCTGTTCGACCGCAAGGTCTGGGCGGCCGTGCAGATGCGCAAGGGTCCGAACGTGGTGGGGCCGTTTGGCCTGCTGCAGTCGTTCGCGGACCTGCTGAAGTTCATCCTCAAAGAGATCGTGATTCCGGCGGGCGCCAACAAGACGGTGTTTCTGCTGGCGCCGATCATCACGCTGACGCTGGCGCTGGTTGGCTGGGCCGTCATTCCGGTGGCGCCGGGCTGGGTAGTGGCCGATCTCAATGTCGGCGTGCTGTACCTGTTCGCGATCTCGTCGCTAGGCGTCTACGGCATCATCATGGGTGGCTGGGCGTCGAACTCCAAGTATCCGTTCCTTGGCGGGCTTCGCTCTGCGGCGCAGATGGTGTCGTACGAGGTGTCGATCGGCTTCGTGATCGTCACCGTGCTGTTGCTGGTCGGCTCGCTGAACCTCAGCGATGTGGTGGCGAACCAGGACGGCGGCATCTGGAACTGGCACGCCTTCGCCTTCCCGACGATCTTCGTCATGTTCCCGATGTTCGTCATCTTCTTCATCTCGGCGCTGGCCGAGACGAACCGCCCTCCGTTCGATCTGCCGGAAGCGGAGTCGGAACTGGTGGCGGGCTACCAGGTCGAATATTCGTCCTCGCCGTATCTGATGTTCATGATCGGGGAATACGTCTCCATCGTGCTGATGTGCGCGATGCTGACGATCCTGTTCTTCGGCGGCTGGCACATGCCGATCCCGATTCCGGGAACAGAGAACCTGCCCGACTGGCTGCTCAGCCTCGGCGGGCTGTTCGTGTTCATGTTCAAGGTGACGTTCTTCTTCTTCCTGTTCGCGATGGTGAAGGCGATCGTGCCGCGTTATCGCTATGACCAGCTGATGCGGCTGGGCTGGAAGATCTTCCTGCCGACGTCACTCGTGGCCGTGGTGTTGATCGGCGGCTACGCGACCTTCATGAACGCGCAGGGGCGGCCGGACTTCGATGCCCTGGACGCGGACAAGAGCGGATACCTGGAAGCGCCGGAGCTGGCGGCGGTGACGCTGCCGATGGGCGTGGACGCAAACAATGACGGTCGCATCAGCTGGCCCGAATATCGCAGCGGGGCGAGGTAAGCCATGTCGATCGGCCAGGCCATTCGCGGCGCACTCCTGACGGACTTCATTGGGGCGTTCTTCCTCGCCATGCGCCAGTTCTTCACGCGCAAGGCGACTGTGAACTATCCTTTCGAAAAGGGGCCGCTGAGCCCGCGCTTCCGCGGCGAGCATGCGCTGCGCCGCTATCCGAACGGCGAAGAGCGTTGCATCGCGTGCAAGCTGTGCGAGGCGATCTGCCCGGCGCAGGCGATCACGATCGAGGCCGAGCCGCGCGAAGACGGGTCGCGCCGCACGACGCGCTACGACATCGACATGGTGAAGTGCATCTATTGCGGCTTCTGTCAGGAAGCCTGCCCGGTGGACGCCATCGTCGAGGGGCCGAATTTCGAGTTCGCGACCGAAACGCGCGAGGAACTCTACTACGACAAGGAACGACTTCTGGAGAACGGCGACCGCTGGGAACGCGAGATCGCGCGCAATCTGGAACTGGACGCTCGCTATCGATAGAAGGGCGCGGCTTGCGGGGGCGAGTCGGACTTTTCGGGACTTTTCACCTGCCCCGTCCGGGGCGCGTTAGTTGGAACCTAGGAAGAGGGAAGGCAGGCCGTGGCGCTGATCGCTTTCTACATCCTCTCGACGATTGTGGTGCTTTCCGCACTCTTTGTCGTCGCGGCTCGTAACCCGGTGCACTCGGTGCTCTGGCTGATCCTGGCGTTCTTCACGTCGGCGGGATTGCTGGTGCTAATCGGCGCGGAATTCCTCGCGATGCTGTTGGTCGTCGTCTATGTCGGCGCGGTCGCGGTGCTGTTCCTGTTCGTGGTCATGATGCTGGACATCGACTTCGTGGCGCTGAAGCAGGGCTTCCAGAATTACCTTGTGGTTGGGGCGATGGTGGCGCTCGCACTACTGGCGGAGATCGGGATTGTCGCGGCTGCGGCGACGTTCGGCGGCGGCGAGACGTTCAATGCGAGCCCGGGTGCGCCGACGAATGCCGAGGCGCTGTCGCGCGTGCTCTACACGGATTACCTGCTGCTGTTCCAGATGTCGGGCATCGTGCTGCTGGTCGCCATGATGGGCGCCATCGTGCTCACCCTGCGGTCGCGGCCGAGCGTCAAGCGCCAGAACATTGCCGAGCAGACCGGGCGGAAACGCAAGGATGCTGTCGAGCTCAAGGACGTTCGTCCGGGACAGGGATTGTAGTCATGGCGGGCGTGGAGCTTACCCTCGGTCACTACCTGGCGGTCTCCGCCGCACTGTTCACGATTGGCGTGTTCGGCATCTTCGTGAACCGCAAGAACATCATCGTCATCCTGATGTCGATCGAACTGATCCTGCTGTCGGTGAACATCAACCTGGTCGCCTTCTCCGTGTTCAATGGCACGATCATGGGACAGGTGTTTGCGATGATCGTGCTGACTGTTGCGGCCGCCGAGGCGGCTGTGGGTCTTGCCATTCTGGTCGTCTACTTCCGCAACCGCGGCGAGATCGCGGTGGAAGATGTCAACGTGCTGCGCGGTTAGGGGAGCAGAGACGTGACCTTCCAGGAAATCGCGGCAATCTTCATCGTGCTAGCGCCGGGCGTCGCCGCCGCGGTGTCAGGCCTCGGCCAGCGTTTCCTGGGCGACCGGGGCGCCATGGCGGTCACGACGACGATCGTGATTTCGGCGGCCGTGCTGGCGACGTGGCAATTTTTCGCGTGGTCGCTGGGCGGGCAGTCCGGCGGCGCGGTGACGATCGTGTTGTCGCGCTGGTTCGACGTCGACACGTTCATCGCCGACTGGGCGATCCGGATCGATGCGCTTTCCGTGACAATGATGTTCGTGGTGACAAGCGTCTCGGCGCTCGTTCACACCTATTCGATCGGCTACATGAGCGAGGACCCGCATCGCGCGCGCTTCTTCGCCTACCTGTCGCTGTTCACCTTCGCGATGCTGATGCTGGTGACGGCCGACAACTTCATCCAGCTGTTCTTCGGCTGGGAAGGCGTCGGACTGGCGTCCTACCTTTTGATCGGATTCTGGTACAAGAAGCCGTCAGCGAACAGTGCGGCCATCAAGGCTTTCGTGGTCAACCGCGTGGGTGACTTCGGCTTTGCGCTCGGGATCATGGCGCTTGTGCTGATGGTGCACCCGGTGGCGGGCGTGGACTACGCGCAGTTCGGCATCACGGAATTCTCGTCGATCAAGTTCGACACGGTGTTCGCCGTCATCGCGAACAATGCGCCAGTGCAGGTGATCGGGCAGGCTGCGGCCATGCCTATCCAGGAGGTGACGTTCGACTTCCTGGGCGTGCATGTCTGGGGCCTGGAGATGGCCGGTATCCTCCTGTTCATCGGCGCCATGGGCAAGTCGGCGCAGTTCTTCCTGCACACCTGGCTGCCGGACGCGATGGAAGGCCCGACGCCGGTATCCGCGCTGATCCACGCAGCGACGATGGTAACGGCGGGCGTGTTCCTCGTCTGCCGCGCCTCGCCGCTCTATGCGGTGGCGGACGTCGCCTCCAGCATGATCACGGTCGTTGGGGCGGTGACCTGCCTCTTTGCGGCGACGGTTGGCCTCGCGCAGAACGACATCAAGCGCGTGGTCGCGTATTCGACCTGTTCGCAGCTGGGCTACATGTTCTTCGCCGCCGGCGTGGGCGCCTATGGCGCGGCGATGTTCCACCTCTTCACGCACGCCTTCTTCAAGGCGCTTCTGTTCCTCGGCGCAGGCTCGGTCATCCACGGTATGCACCACGAGCAGGACATGCGCTTCATGGGCGGCGTTAGGCAGCCGATGATGTTCACCTGGGCGATGATGCTGATCGGCACGTTGGCGCTGATCGGGTTCGGTATCCCCGGCACAGAATTCGGCTTTGCCGGCTTCTTCTCGAAGGACGCGATCATCGAGAGCGCCTACGCCTCGACGGATGCATTCGGTCCGTTCGCCTTCTGGTGCAGCATCGCGGCCGCCCTTCTGACGAGCTTCTACTCGTGGCGTCTGATGTTCATGACGTTCGAGGGACGCTATCGTCCGAACCCGCATGCGCATCATGACGATCACGCCCATGCTGACGATCATGGGCATGGCCACGACCACGCGCACGCGGCGCTGAAGGACGGCCGCGCGCCGGCGCACGAGTCCCCCTGGATCATGCTGGTTCCGCTGCTGCTGCTGGCGGTAGGAGCGGTGTTTGCGGGCTTCGTGTTCAAGCCGCAGTTCCTGACGTCGAAGGCCGACGCGTTCTGGCAGGGCGCAATCGTTCGCGAGGCGGATCCGCTCTATGGCCCGAATGGCATCCATCCATATGGCGCCGCGACTGAAAAACACGGCGCCACAGCAGATCATGCTCCCGCCGCGGAGGAGGCTCACGCAGCGCCGGCCGATGGCGAGCATGCGGCGGCCGCCGGCGCGGCCGAGCATGCCGAAGAGCATCATGAGCTGCCACTGTGGGTCGTCTGGGCCCCATTTGTGGTGACGATGACCGGCCTCATCGGTGCGATCATCTTCTACCTGATGGCGCCGGGCGTACCACGCCGGATGGCGGCGAATGGCGGGCCGATGCATTCGTTCCTGTCGCACAAATGGTATTTCGACGAGATCTACAATTTCGTCTTCGTCAAAGGGACGGCGGCGCTGGGCGACCTGTTCTGGAAGGTCGGCGACAAGAAGATCATCGACGGGATGGGGCCGGATGGCGTGACCGGCGTTGCGAAAGCAGGCGCGGGCGGGTTGTCGAAGCTGCACACGGGTTACATTTTCCACTACGCACTCGTGGTTCTACTTTCGGCCGTGATCTTCGTGGCCTTCGTCCTCTTTTCGCAGGGGCGCTGAGGCATGACCGGGCCGATGATCCTCACGCTGACGACTTTCCTGCCGCTTGCCGGCGCCATGCTGATCATGGGCCTGCGCGTCGTGGGCGGCGCCGACATGGCATCGGGTGCGTCGAAGGGCATTTCCATTTTTGCGTCGCTGGTGACGCTGGCCGCGTCGCTCGTGGCGCTGAGCCAGTTCAATCCGAATGTCGTGGGCTATCAGCTGGTCGACTCGGCGCCGTGGTTTGGCGGTTCGTCCTACAAGCTGGGCGTTGACGGTCTCGCGATCTCGCTGGTCGTGCTGACGACGGCGCTGATGCCGCTGTGCATCCTGCAGTCGATTACGTCGATCAAGGAGCGGCTGGCGGAATACATGATCGCCTTCCTGCTGCTTGAGACGCTGATGATCGGCGTGTTCTGTGCGCTCGACCTCGTGCTGTTCTACGTGTTCTTCGAGGGCGGCCTGATCCCGATGTTCCTGATCATCGGGGTGTGGGGCGGCAAGAACAGGTTGTACGCGGCGTTCAAGTTCTTCCTCTACACGCTGCTCGGCTCGCTGCTGCTGCTGGCCGCGCTGGTCTACATGTCCATCGTCGCAGGCACGACAGATGTAGTCGTGCTGCAGGAGGGGCTGCATCCGGAAACCGGGGCGTTGTTGTTCCCGCCTGAGGTGCAGACATGGCTGTGGCTGGCGTTCTTCGCGTCGTTCGCGGTGAAGCTGCCAATGTGGCCGGTGCACACGTGGCTGCCCGATGCGCACGTCGAGGCGCCTACGGCTGGCTCGGTGGTGCTGGCGGCCGTGCTGCTGAAGATGGGCGGGTATGGCTTCCTGCGGTTCTCGCTGCCGATGTTCCCCGAAGCGTCGATGGTGTTCCAGCCGCTGATGTTCGCGCTAAGCGTCATTGCGATCGTTTACGCGTCGCTGGTCGCGTTTCGGCAGACGGACATCAAGAAGCTCGTCGCCTACTCATCGGTAGCGCACATGGGCTTCGTGACGCTGGGGATCTTCTCGTTCAACGAGGCGGGCATTCAGGGCGCGATCTTCCAGATGATCAGCCATGGCGTGATCTCGGGCGCGCTGTTCTTCTGCGTCGGCGTGATCTATGACCGGATGCACACGCGTGAGATTTCCTTCTATGGCGGTCTCGTGCATCGCATGCCGGTCTATGCGGCGCTGTTCATGCTTTTCTCGATGGCGAACGTCGGCCTGCCGGGAACGAGCGGGTTCGTCGGCGAGATCCTGACCATGGTTGGCGCTTTCCAGGCGTCCACATGGGCGGCGGCGGGTGCGGCGCTCGGCGTCATCTTATCGGCGGTCTACATGCTGACGCTTTATCGCCGGACCGTGTTTGGCGAGATGACGAACGAGAAGCTGTTCGACATCAAAGACGTTACCGGTTTGGAGTTCTTCATTCTCGGCCTTCTGGCCATCAGCGCGCTGGGCCTCGGCGTCTTCCCGGGCATCGTGTTCGACCTCACGGAAGGTTCGACCATGGAAGTCCTGCGAATGATCGGGCGGTAGGGGCAGGTCATGAATTTCCTCGCTGACATCACAAACGCCCTGCCGGAGACGATCCTCGTCGCGTTCGGTCTCTCGGCGCTGCTTCTTGGCGCCATTGGCGGCGACAGGATTTCCGGCTTGCTGCGGCTCCTGGCGGCGATTGCGCTGGCGACGGCGTCCGTAGCCGCGTTCGTGCAGTTTGGACGTGGGGAGGCCATCTCGGCTTTCGCCAGCGCGGAGCTTTCACCTAACGGGCTGTATCGCGTGACGCTGTTCACGCTGTTCGCCAAGGGCGTGACGTATGCGATGGCCTCGCTCGCGCTGTTCATGTCGGGCGGCTTCCTGAAGTCGGCGCAGATGGAGCGCTACGAGTATCCGCTGCTGATCACGTTTGGCTCGCTGGGCGCCGGCATGATGCTGTCGGCGAACGACCTGATGACGCTGTATGTCGGCATCGAGACGCTGAGCCTCTCGTCCTACGTGCTGGCGGCGTTCCGGCGCGACAGTTTGATGTCGGCGGAAGCGGGCCTCAAATACTTCGTGCTCGGCGCTCTGGCGTCGGGGCTGCTGCTGTATGGATCGGCGCTGGTCTATGGTTTCTCCGGCGGCACCGGGTTTGAGGTCATTGCATCGGCGCCGACGTCGGTGGGGCTGATCTTCGGTCTCGTCTTCCTGATCTGCGGCCTGTCGTTCAAGGCATCGGCGGCGCCGTTCCACATCTGGACGCCGGACGTGTACGAAGGCGCGCCTTCCGCCGTGGTGGCGTTCTTCTCGACGGCGCCCAAGATTGCGGCCGTGGCGCTGCTCGCCAACGTCATGTTCGTGGCGTTCGGGCCGCACATCGACTCCTGGCAGATGATCATTGCGATCATCTCGGCGCTGTCGATGCTGATTGGCGCCTTCGGCGCGCTGACGCAGAACAGCATCAAGCGGATCCTCGCATATTCCTCGATCTCGAATGTCGGCTTTGCTCTGATCGCCATCGCGGCGGGTGCGGACATGGGCTCAGCAGCAGTGCTGGTCTACATGACGCTGTACGTCATCGCGACGCTTGGCATGTTCGCAGGCGTGCTTGCGCTGCGCCGGGGCGGCAAGGCGATCGATACGGTGGCGGATCTCAACGGGCTGGTGAAGACGAAGCCAGCCGTCGCGCTTGGCTTGCTGGTGCTCATCTTCTCGGTGGCGGGCATTCCGCCGGCAGCAGGGTTCTGGGGCAAGCTGCAGGTGTTCACTGCGGGTATCGAGTCCGGCATGCTGTGGCTGGTGCTGGTCGGCGCGCTCGCGAGCGTGGTGTCGCTGGGCTACTATCTGCGGCTGGTGTGGGCGATGTTCATGAAGCCTGCGGGCGAGCCGATGGATCGTACGGACGTGTCGGTTGCTGCCATCGTCGCGATCTCGACTTTGCTCGTGTTCCCCATCCTGACGATCGGCATCCAGTTCCTGCTGAACGCCGCTGCTCTCGCTGTCGTCGGCTAGGCCGGTGCCGGCGGAGCTGCTTTCGAGCCCGTGGCCCGTCATACGGTTTGACGAGATCGATTCCACCAACGAGGAAGCGCGTCGGCGAGCGGCTGCTGGCGATGTCGGGCCGTGCTGGCTTGTCACCCAAGCGCAGACGGCGGGGCGGGGCAGGCTGGGCCGGCAGTGGTCGTCTCCGCGTGGGAACCTGTTTGCAACGGCGCTGCTGCCCTATCCGCGTGCTGCTACCGAGGCGACTCTGGCGCCGTTCGCTGCCGGGCTTGCCGTGATCGACGCAGCGCGCCTCCTTGGCGTGCATGCGGGAAGCCTGGGTCTCAAATGGCCGAATGATGTGCTGAGCGGGCCTGCGAAGCTGGCGGGCATTCTCATCGAGACGGGCACGCTGTACGGCAGGCTCTGGATGGCGGCCGGGTTCGGCGTGAATGTGGAAATTGCGCCGGAACGGGCGGATCGTCCCACGGAATGCCTGAATAATCTGCCGGGAGGTGAAGGCATGACAGCGGCGAAGCTGCTGGTTGCGCTGGATGTGTCGTTCCGCGCGCGGCTATTTGGCCTTCTGAGCGAGGGCTTCGAGCCGACGCGGGCTGAATGGCTATCCAGTGCGGCCTATCTTGGTCGCCACATTGAGGTTAACGGCCTCAGCGGCGAGATGGCAGGGCTGGCCGAGGACGGCGCGTTGATCGTGCGATTGGCGGACGGGTCGGTCACCCATGTTCGCGCGGGCGAAATCTCGCTATTGAGCTAGCTGGTACTCCAGGGCCTTGAGCCGCAAGGGATGGCAGCATGCTGCTGGCGATCGACACGGGCAACACGAACACGCTCTTTGCGGTCCATGACGGGGAGTCGTGGCGGGCGCAGTGGCGTTCATCGACCGACATGACCAAGACGGCGGACGATTACGCCGTGTGGCTGAGCACGCTGATGGAGATCAACGGCCTCAGCCTGTCGATGATCGACGACTGCATCATCTCGACCGTGGTGCCGCAGTCGCTGTTCAACCAGCGGAACTTCGCGCGGCGCTATCTCAATGTCGAACCGTTCGTGATCGGCGAGAATGTCACCTTGGGCGTCAAGGTGAACATTCCGAAGCCAAGCGAAGTGGGGGCCGACCGCCTTGTGAACGCGGTGGGCGCCCATGGATCGTACCCGGACAAGCCGCTGATCGTGATCGACAGCGGCACGGCGACCACGTTCGATGTGGTGGGGGCGGATGGCTCGTTCGAGGGGGGCATCATCGCTCCGGGGATCAACCTGTCGATGAAAGCCCTGCACGAGGCGGCGGCCAAACTGCCGCGGGTGGCGATCCAGAAGCCGGACCATGTGATTGGCCGCGACACAGTGGCTGCCATGCAATCCGGTGTGTTCTGGGGCTATATCGACCTGATTGACGGGCTGGTCGAACGCGTCAAGGCCGAGTATGGGCAACCCATGACCGTCATCGCTACCGGCGGCGTCGCGTCCCTGTTCGAGGGCGCAGCGCAGAACATCGATCATTTTGACGGCGACATAACCATCAAGGGGCTGCGCATCCTTTACGATCGCAACATAACCAACGCCGCGACCGAGCTGAAATGAAGGACGCGGAGCTTATCTTCGCGCCCCTCGGCGGCTGTCGCGAAATCGGGATGAACCTGAACGCCTACGCCTATGGCCCGCCCGACAACCGGCGCTGGATCATCGTCGATGTGGGCGTGACCTTCGGCGACGACACGACGCCCGGCGTCGATCTTATCATGCCGGACCCGGTCTATCTCGAAGGCTTCGCCGAGGACATCGAGGCGATAATCCTGACGCACGCGCACGAGGACCATATCGGCGCGATTGCGTGGCTGTGGCCGAAGCTGCGCGCGCCGATCTATGCGACGCCGTTTACGGCATATCTTGTGAACGAGAAGCTGAAGGAGCGCGGGCTCGACCGCGAGGCAAAGGTCCACATCATGGACCTGCGCGAGAAGCGGCAGTTCGGGCCGTTCGAGGTTGAGCTGATCACGCTGACGCATTCGATCCCTGAGCCGAACGGCCTTGCGATCCGCACACCGCTCGGGATGGTGCTGCATACGGGCGACTGGAAGATCGATCCGGATCCGATCATCGGCGAGGACTTCGACCAGGCGAAGATCGAGGAGCTGGGTCGCGAGGGTATTCTTGCGATGGTGTGCGACTCGACCAACGTGTTCGAGGAGGGCGAGGCCGGCTCCGAAGGCATGGCGCGCGAGGCTTTGCGTCGTGCTGTGGCCGAACAAACGGGGCGCGTTGCGATCACGGCGTTTGCCTCGAACGTGGCGCGGGTTCAGTCGGCATGCGAAGCGGCGCGGGCGAACAATCGGTCGGTGTGTCTGCTCGGACGTTCAATGATCCGCGTGGTTGGCGCGGCGCAATCTGTCGGCTTGCTGCAGGGTTTCAAGTTCATCACGGCGGATGAGGCGGCTTACCTGCCGCACGAGAACATCCTGTATCTCTGCACCGGTAGCCAGGGCGAGACGAACGCTGCGCTGGCGCGTCTTGCGCGCGGAGATCATCCCTCGGCCAAGCTTGGCGCGGACGACACGGTCATCTTTTCCTCACGCGTCATACCGGGGAATGAGCGGTCGATCGCTGCGATCCAGAACATGCTGGCGGAGCGCAACATCAAGCTGGTGACGGATCGCCAGTTCGACATCCATGTCTCGGGCCATCCGTGCCGGGACGAGCTGCGGCGGATGTATCTGTGGGCGAAGCCGAAGATCGCGGTGCCGGTGCATGGCGAACGCCGTCACCTGATGGAGCATGCCCGGTTTGCGCGGTCGCTGCAGGTGCCGGAAGCAATCACGCCGGACAATGGCGATATCATTCGCCTCGCGCCCGGGCCTGTCGAGGTGATCGATCAGGTTCCCGCCGGTCGCCTCCACGTCGATGGCGAAGTGCTGACGTCGGACAAGGCGGGCGGCATGTGGGAGCGGAAGAAGATGGCGTATAACGGCCATCTTGCTGTCAGCGTCGTCATCGCCAGGGGGCGCGTCGAGGATGGACCGATCATCGTGGCGCGTGGCTTCTCGGAAGCTGATGGACGGCCGGCGGACGAGTCGCTGGAGCCGCTTGATGAGGCGGCCGAGACTGCGATGGAGCAGCTGAAGCGCGGCGACTTCGGCGATGATGAGAAGATCGAGAAGGCGCTGACGCGGGCCGTGCGCCGCGCCGCTGAACAGCATTTCGGCAAGCGCCCGCTTGTCGATGTCACGATACACAGGATCTAGAGCCGGAGACTGGACGCCATGACCATCGGTCGCCTCAACCATATCGGTATCGCCGTGCCGTCGATCGAGAAGGCCTTCGAGACCTATCGCAAACTCTACGGCGCTACAGAGTTCGTGCAGCCCTTCGACATGCCGGCGCAGGGCGTGCGGGTTGGCTTCGTCAACCTGCCGAACACGCAGCTTGAGATCATCGAGCCGCTGGGGGAGAAATCCCCGATCATCAACTTCCTGGAGAAGAACCCGAAAGGCGGTCAGCATCATGTCTGCTTCGAGGTGCCTGACATTCATGTGGCGAAGGCCGACATGGAATCCAAGGGCGCCAAGGTTCTTGGCGAGCCGCGGATCGGGGCGCATGGCACGCTGGTGATCTTCATACATCCAAAGGACTCGGACGGCGTATTGATCGAGCTGATGGAAACGCCGAAAGGTCACCACTAGGTCCATGGGGATATTTGAAGCCTTCGTCGTGTTCTTCATGTCGTGGTGGGTGATCTTCCTGCCGACGCTGTCGGCCGGCACCCGCAGCCAGCACGAGGCCGGCTCGGTGATTCCCGGGACGGAGGGCGGCGCTCCAGTGGCCGTGCGCTGGCGGTGGAAGATCGCCATTGCGACGGGCGGGGCGGCGCTGGTAACTTTCCTTCTCTGGCTGGCGCTCCATATGCACTGGCTGGATTTCATGGCTGAACGTTCCTAGCGGCAGGCTCAGGCTTGGGGCCAAGTCTGGCCTCATTGCGCGGGCACGTAGGGGCGGCTATCAGCCTGACATCGTCTGCACGCCTTTCAGGACCATCAATGCGCCTTTCCCGGTATTTCCTGCCTGTGCTCAAGGAAGCGCCTGCCGATGCGCAGATCGTCTCGCACCAGCTGATGCTGCGGGCAGGCATGATCAAGCAGAACGGCGCTGGCATCTATTCCTGGCTGCCGCTGGGCATGCGGGTGCTGCACAAGATCGAGAAGATTGTTCGCGAGGAACAGGAGCGCGCGGGGGCTGTCGAGCTTCTGATGCCAACGATCCAGTCGGCCGACCTGTGGCGCGAATCCGGCCGTTACGACGCCTACGGCAAGGAGATGCTTCGCATCACCGACCGCCATGAGCGCGAGATGCTCTATGGGCCGACAAACGAGGAGATGATCACGGACATCTTCCGGACGTATGTGCGCTCGTATAAGCAGCTGCCGCTCAACCTCTATCACATCCAGTGGAAGTTCAGGGACGAGGTGCGCCCGCGTTTCGGCGTGATGCGTGGTCGCGAATTCCTGATGAAGGATGCCTATTCGTTCGACGCGACTCCCGAAGCGGCGCGGCAGGCCTACTACCGGATGTTCTGCGCTTACCTGAACACCTTCAGCCGGATGGGCCTGAAGGCCGTGCCGATGCGCGCCGACACGGGCCCGATCGGCGGCGACCTAAGCCACGAATTCATCGTGCTCGCGGAGACGGGTGAGAGCGCTGTGTTCTGTGACAGCGCGCTGGTCGACATGCCGCCGCCGGGCGCCGATCTCGATTTCCAGCAGGACCTGCTGCCTGAGGTCGAGAAGCGCACGAGGCTGTATGCGGCTACCGAGGAGATGCACGACGCGGCGAAGTTCGAGGCTGATGTTCCGGCAGAGCGTCGGTTGTCGGCGCGCGGCATCGAGGTGGGGCATATCTTCTATTTCGGCACAAAGTATTCGGCGCCGATGAAGGCCGAGATCGCAACCGCAGACGGCAAGACGATCCCTGCCGAGATGGGCTCCTATGGCATCGGTGTGTCGCGCTTGGTCGGCGCGATCATCGAGGCAAGCCATGACGACAAGGGCGTGATCTGGCCGGCAGCCGTTGCGCCCTTCGAGGTGGCCGTGGTCAGCCTGCGAGCGGACGATGCTGATGTGACCAGGGTCTGCGAGAGCGCCTACGAGCAGCTGCAGGCAGCCGGCGTCGACGTGCTGTACGATGACACGGCGGATCGGCCGGGAGCGAAGTTTTCGACGATGGAGCTGATCGGAGTGCCGGACCTGATCGTGGTCGGGCCCAAGGGCGTGAAGGCGGGCGTGGTCGAGTATCGCAACCGCAAGGCCGGCAGCAGCGAGGAACTGACGCTGCAAGCCGCCCTGAACCGCTACCTCGCCAGCCGGAAGGCGTGAGCCCAATGAGCACGGTCAAGGATCAGCGCGTAATCGAACGACCGTTCGGCCCCTTCGAGCGCATGCTGGCGCTGCGCTATCTCGGAGCCAAACGCGAGCATGGCGGTCTGGCCTTTATCTCGGTCGTATCGGTGGTCGGCATCACGCTCGGCGTGTGGGCCCTGATCCTCACCATGTCGATCATGAACGGCTTTCGGCTTGAGCTTATCTCCAAGATTGTGGGCTTCGAGCCGCACGTATTCATCGATACGCGCGACGTGCCGCTGAGCACGACGGAAGAGTTGATGGCCAAGCTGCGACAGCGTCCGGGCGTCGAGAACGTCGAGCCATTGCATGAAGGGCTCGGGCTCCTGTCCGCATATGGCCGGAGTGACGCCGTGCAGGTGCGGGGGATCCGCCCGGAGGACCTTAGGAAAAATCACCTCATCGCCGACAGCATCGCGGCCGGCCAGCGCATGCGCGAAAATCCGGGCGAGCCCGCGCCGCGGATGACTCTGGGGCAGGGGTCGCTCGAACGCTTTGGCGATGAAGGCGCCATGTCACAGGATATGGTGATGGGCAGCGCGTTTGCCTACCAGCTCGGCGTCAGCGTCGGCGACAAGGTGACCATCACGCAGTCGAACGGCGCACGTACGGTCCTCGGAACGGCGCCGCGGAAGAAGACCTACACGATCTCGGCGATCTTCCATGTCGGCAACGAGCGATATGACCGGGGGGTGGTCTTCATCCCGATCGAGGCATCGAAGCTGCTGTTCGGCTATGGCGAAGGCTATCCACTGCTCGGACTACGTCTGACTGATCCAGATGCGGCCGACGATTTCGTCCGGAAGCTGGAAACCGAAGAGCCGTACACGATGCAGAGCTGGATCCAGCGCAACGGCACCTATGTGACCGCGCTGGTGGTCGAGCGCAATGTGATGCGGCTGATCCTGTTCATCGTTGTCGTGATCACCGCTCTGAACATCATCACGGGCGTTCTGATGCTTGTGAAGAACAAGGCGCGGGACATTGCGATCCTGCGGACGATCGGGGCCACGCGCGCCGGCGTCGTGCGCATCTTCATGATGTCCGGCACGGTACTTGGCATGGCGGGCGTCGGGACTGGCGTGCTGCTGGGCGTGCTGTGTGCGATCTACATCGCGCCGATCCAGCACTTCCTCGAGGCTATCACCGGCACCGAACTGTTCCCGGCGGACATCTACCAGCTCGATGCGCTTCCGGCGAAGCTGGAATGGGCCGAGGTGGCGAGTGTTGGGGGCGCGGCGTTTGTCGTGACGCTGCTGATGTCGGTCATTCCCTCTCTGTGGGCGGCGCGGCTCAATCCGGTTGAAGCGCTCAGGTTCGAATGATGATGGACGCGTCTTCGCCCGTGCAGCCCGTGCTGTCACTGAAAAACGTTGAACGCCAGTATAAGTCTGGCGACAAGATCCTGCACGTGCTGCGCGGCATCAATCTCGACCTGCGTCCCGGCGAGATGACCGGCCTGATCGGTCCTTCTGGCTCCGGAAAATCCACGCTGCTGCACGTGGCGGGCCTACTGGAAAAGCCGGACAGCGGCGAGGTGCTGTTCAACGGCAAGAACGCGCTGACGATGTCGGACGACGCCCGCACCATGGCGCGCCGCATGCAGCTGGGGTTCGTCTACCAGTTCCACCACCTGCTTCCCGAGCTGAACGCGGTCGACAATGTGGCGGCGCCGCTGATGATCAACGGCATGTCGCGCGGTAAGGCGCGCCAGCGTGGGCAGGAGCTGTTGCGTCAGATGGGGCTGGTCGAGCGCGATCACCACCGTCCTGGGCAGCTTTCCGGCGGCGAACAGCAGCGTGTGGCGATTGCCCGCTCGCTGGCCAACCGTCCGAAGGTGCTGATTGCTGACGAACCGACGGGGAACCTCGATCCGAACACATCCCGGGTGGTTTTCCAGAACCTTTTCGAGATTGCGAAGCAGGAAGGGGTGGCGGTCCTCGTCGCGACCCATAACGTGGAGCTGACCAGCGTGATGGACCGAGTCCTGACGCTCCACGACGGCAGACTTGAGCCAGCGCCGGCGAGAGCCGACTAGGTTCAGGTCCGGCCGGACTGACCGAGGCCCGACATGACGGCAGAAGCACCACGTTTCATCCACCTGCGCGTGCGGACGGCGCTGTCGCTGCTGCAGAGCATGATCCGTCCGAAGGATCTGGCGAAGTGGGCGGCGGCCAATGCTGTTCCTGCCGTCGCCGTAACCGACACCAACCTTTTTGCGGCGCTCGAGCTGGCCGATGCGCTGACGGAGCAGGGCGTACAGTCAATCACCGGACTGACGCTGTCGATCCTCGAACCCGGCGTGTCGGGCGAGACGGGCGCCCTGGCGCTGATTGCCCAGAACGAGGCGGGCTATCGCAACCTGATGAAACTCTCGACGGCTTCGTTCCTGACGCCTGCGGGCAACGACAACCAGGTGTCGCTGGCGACGTTGATCGAGCATGCCGAAGGGCTGATCTGCCTGACGGGTGGCGGCGGAGGATTGCTGAACAAGCGAGCGGCGGCTGGCAAGGTCCCCGAAGTTCGCGCACGGTTGCAGGAGTTGCACGAAGTGTTCGGCGACCGGCTCTATGTGGAGTTGCAGCGGCACGGAATCCAGGAGGAGGCTGCGGCCGAGGGCGTGCTGGTCGACCTGGCTTATGAGCTTGGTCTGCCTCTGGTCGCGACGAACGATGTTCGTTTTGCCAAGCCTAGGCAGCATCAGGTGCACGACGTGCTGATGTGCATCGCGAACTCGGCCTATGTGAGCCAGGCCGACCGGCCGCGCGTGTCGCCGCAGCAGTATCTCAAGTCACCTGCGGAGATGATGGCTGCCTTTTCGGATCTGCCGGAGGCGCTGGAGTCGACGGTCGAGATCGCCAAGCGCTGTGCGTTCAGGCCGACCAAGCACAAGCCGATCCTGCCGCCGTTTGATACAGGGCGCGGGCGCGATGAGGCTGCGGAACTCAGGCTGCAGGCGAAGGCAGGGCTCAAGGCGCGGCTGATGATTGTGCAGCCTGCGGCGGAGGTGACGGTCTACGAGGATCGGCTGGCCTATGAGCTGGGTATCATCGAGCGGATGGGTTTTCCGGGCTATTTTCTTATCGTTGCGGACTTCATCAAGTGGGCGAAGGCGCATGATATTCCTGTCGGGCCGGGCCGCGGCTCGGGCGCCGGTTCGCTGGTCGCGTGGGTGCTCACGATCACCGACCTCGATCCGATCCGGTTCGGCCTGCTGTTCGAGCGCTTCCTCAATCCGGAGCGGGTGTCGATGCCCGACTTCGACATCGACTTCTGCCAGGAGCGGCGGGGCGAGGTGATCGAGTATGTGCGCCAGCGCTATGGCGCCGATCGCGTGTCGCAGATCATCACGTTCGGCACGCTGCAGGCGCGGGCCGTGCTGCGCGATGTGGGGCGTGTGCTGCAGCTGCCTTTCCATCAGGTGGATAAGCTTGCGAAGCTGGTGCCGTTCAACCCGGCCAAGCCGCCGACGCTGGCGGAAGCGCGGGAGATGGAGCCGAAGCTCGACGAGGCGATCGAGGCCGAGGAGGAAGTAGCGCACCTGTTCGAGACAGCGCAGCAGCTTGAAGGCCTGTATCGGAACGCGTCGACGCACGCGGCGGGCATCGTGATCGGCGATCGGCCGCTGGTTGATCTGGTCGGGCTCTATCGCGATCCGCGGTCGGACATTCCGGCCAGCCAGTTCAACATGAAGTGGGCGGAAGCCGCCGGCCTCGTGAAGTTTGACTTTCTTGGACTGAAAACGCTGACCGTGATCGACCGGGCGATCAAGATGATCGCGGACAAGGGCGTAACGGTTGATCTGGCGCGGTTGCCGCTGGATGACGCGAAGACTTACGAGATGCTTCAGAAGGGCGATGTGGTCGGCGTGTTCCAGGTTGAAAGCCAGGGCATGCGGCGGGCGCTGGTCGACATGGTGCCGGACAGGTTCGAGGACCTGATCGTTCTTGTGGCGCTCTATCGGCCGGGACCGATGGCGAATATTCCGACTTACTGTAACCGCAAGAAAGGTCTCGAAGAGACGACGTACTACACCGAGACGCTGACGCCTTGGTTGAAGCCGATTCTTGAGCCGACGTTCGGGATCATCACCTACCAGGAGCAGGTGATGCAGGTCGCGCGGGACATGGCGGATTATTCGTTTGGCGAGGCCGACCTGCTGCGTCGCGCGATGGGCAAGAAGATCCGGTCGGAGATGGACAAGCAGCGCGTGCGTTTCATGGAAGGCGCGCTGAAGAAGGGCATCAAGGAGTCCGATGCCGACATGACGTTCGAAGCCTGCGCCAAGTTCGCGGACTACGGCTTCAACAAATCCCATTCAGCGCCGTACGCGCTGCTCACCTACCAGACGGCGTGGCTCAAGGCGAACCACCCGGTCGAATTCCTTGCCGCATCGATGAGCCTCGACGCGGGCAATACCGACAAGCTGGCCGTGTTCTTCCAGGAAGCGCGGCGGATGGCGGTGCCGGTGCTGCCGCCGGACATCAACCATTCCTGCGCCGACTTCACGGTCGAGAACGAAAGCGTCCGGTATGCTCTTGGCGCCATCAAGGGTGTCGGCAAGCCGGCGATGCTTTCGGTGGAGGTGGCGCGGCAGGCGGGGCCGTTCAAGGACCTGCAGGGTTTTGCCGAGCGGGTTGATCCGCGATTGGTGAACCGGCGGTGTTTCGAGGCGCTGGCGAAGGCGGGGGCGTTCACGCCCATCGAGCCGAACCGGGCGAGGGCGTTTGCTTCGGCGCCCGTGCTATCTGCGCTTGCAGCGGCGGCAGAGCAGGATCGCAGTTCCAATCAGGTCAGCCTGTTCGGCGATCAGCCGAAGCAGGCAATGCGCCTGCCGGATGCGCCGGCGTGGGGCGAGTCCGATCGACTCGACAATGAGCTGGCGAGCGTCGGGTTCTTCCTGTCGGGACATCCGCTGGACGACCTGCTGGGCACGATGCGGTCGCGTGTGACGCTGGCGGCGGAGCGCGAGATCGTGGGGCGTGAGCGGAACATGCTGACGATGATCGGCGTGATCCGGGCGCGGGTCGAGAAGCCGGCGAAGGCCGGGGGCAAGTTCGCGATTGTCACGCTGTCTGATCCTTCGGGCGAGTATGAGTTGTTCGTGAATGATGACTTGCTGCAGAGCTCGCGCGATTCACTGGAGGTTGGTGGACGGGTTCTGGTGATGGTCCGTGTACGGAAGGTGGAAGAGGAGCTTCGCTTCTCGATGGACAGCGTGAAAGAGTTGAGCAAGGCCTCGATCGGCGCGCACGAGACGCTGCTGGTGCGGCTGGCGCCGGATGCGCCGCTGGGACGGATTGCCAGCGTGGCGGAGGGGCTGAAGAAGTCGCCGTCGCAGAATGCGCTGGGGGCGATCCATCTGGAGATTCCTGTTGAGGGGGATCGGGTGGTGACGATTGCGCTGGAGGGAAAGTACCCGGTCGATTTCGTGGCGATGCAGGCGTTCAAGTCGGTGCCGGGGGTCAATCAGGTAAGGCCGGCGGCAGCCTAGGGGCCCGACACGCGTCCCCGTTCAGGCCGGTGTGAACCGCCTGTGATGCTGTCGTTTTGGGTCTCCAAACACGTGGAGGGCCCGGGGACGCGGGATGGCCCGCGTTGTCTGGCGACGCCTGTGGCGGAACTACCGGTAGACAAGAGGTTCGCGGATCCCGCGTCCCCGGCTGAGTGTTGTGCGGCAGCGCGCGCACGACGGCTCTGTTTCATGCGCTTGGCGCCATTAAGCTGCCGGCGTGCGGGCCGGTCTGTTCAGGACCAGTCCCCGGTAAGCTTCTCGTGTCGTGGTCGGTTGGACCATTTCGCGAGAGGCTCTTCACGCTCGCCTGCATCCATCCCGCGGCGTTGAACAGTGATCAGCCGCCCTCCATGCGGGATGGATGGAGGCATTCTACGACAGGTCCGGAGGTGGGGGACGCACAGGTCTGGAATCGGCCGGGGTGGGTGGCCTAGACCGTTGAATTTGCTTGATACCCGACCAGAATGGTACGTCCGGAATGGGCCGATTTTGGCGAGGTCAGGGCGCGCCGAGACAAGACCCCCACCGGTCTACCCCCTTTCAAGGGGCGGGCATGTGGGGGTCTGGGGCGATAGGCCCGGCGCCGGCGATCACGGCATCCCGCAGAGCTTGCCGGGGCTGGAAATACGGGTATAACCCGCGCCATTCCGACACGCGGACCCATTCCGGTGCGGGCGCAAGCCTGTTCTGTCCGCGGCGGCCAACCGGATCAGGAGACTACATTGGCACTTCCCGACTTTTCCATGCGTCAATTGCTTGAAGCTGGCGCACACTTCGGACACCAGGTTCACCGCTGGAACCCCAAAATGCAGGGGTTCATCTTCGGCGAACGGTCCGGCATCCATATCATCGACCTCTCCCAGTCCGTGCCGCTGTTGCATCAGGCGCTGGTGAAGGTTCGCGAGACGGCCGCCAAGGGCGGGCGCGTGCTGTTCGTCGGCACGAAGCGCCAGGCCGCTGACGCGATCGCGGAGGCCGCTGGCCGCTGCGCGCAGTATTTCATGAACGATCGCTGGCTCGGCGGCACGCTGACCAACTGGGCGACGGTCTCGAACTCGATCAAGCGCCTGCGCGATCTGGACGACATGCTGCAGGCTGGCGGCGAGACCGGCCTCACGAAGAAGGAACTTCTGGGTCTCCAGCGCGAGCAGGCCAAACTGCAGCGCGTGCTGGGCGGCATCCGCAACATGGGCGGCCTGCCGGACCTGATGTTCGTGATCGACACCAACAAGGAATCGATCGCCGTCAAGGAGGCCCGCAAGCTGGGCATCCCGGTTGTCGCGATCATCGACACCAACTGCGACCCGCAGGAAGTCGATTTCCCGATCCCGGGCAATGACGACGCCGCGCGCGCCATCCAGCTCTACTGCAACCTCATCGCCGACGCCGTTCTCGACGGCATGTCGGATTCGTCGATGGCCTCGGGCGAAGACCTTGGCGCACGCGCCGAAGTCAGCGAACCGGCGCTGGCAGTGACGGCGACCGCCGACGCGCAGTAACGCAATCCCGGACATGCCGGCGACACAGTACGCCGGCATGCTCCGCTTGCGACGGACAGTTTGAACCAGCCTGCGGAGCACGGTGTTCGAACCGCGTGGACGCAGGGATGAACTCAGGAGACATGACATGGCTGAGATCAGCGCCGCGCTCGTGAAACAGCTGCGCGACAAGACCGGCGCAGGCATGATGGACGCCAAGAAGGCGCTCGTCGAAAACAACGGAGACATCGAGATGGCTTCCGACTGGCTGCGTGAGAAGGGCATTCTCAAAGCCGCCAAGAAGGCCGACCGCATCGCGGCCGAGGGCCTGGTCGGCCTCGCCTCTAGCGGCACGTCCGCGGCCCTGGTCGAAGTGAACTCCGAAACCGACTTCGTCGGCAAGAACGCCGAGTTCCAGGCTGCTGTGCGCGAAGTCGCGGGCGCGGCGCTGGCGAATGGCGGCGATGCTGCCAAGGCGCTGCATTCCAAGTCGTCGCAAGGCAACACGATCGGCGAGATGCTGGTCGGTCTTGTGGCCAAGATCGGCGAGAACATGACGCTGCGCCGCGCGGATGCGATGTCGGTCAGCGATGGCGTTGTCGCGTCCTACCTGCACAACGTGGCCGCTGAGGGCATGGGCAAGATCGGCGTGCTGGTCGCGCTCGAATCGACCGCCGACAAGGCGCGCCTGATGGACCTCGGCCGCAAGGTTGCGATGCACGTTGCATCTGCGAAGCCGCTGGCCGCGACGACGGCGGAACTCGATCCGGCCGTGGTCGAGAAGGAAAAGCAGATCCTGACGGCCCAAGCGGCCGAGTCGGGCAAGCCAGCCAACGTCATCGAGAAGATGGTCGAGGGCCGGATCCGCAAGTTCTATCAGGAATCAGTGCTGATCGAGCAGGCTTTCGTGATGGACCCTGACGTGACCGTCGGCGGCTTCATCGAGAAACACGCCAAGGAATTCGGCACGCCTGTGAAGCTGAAGGGCTTCATCCGCTACGAAGTGGGCGAAGGCATCGACAAGCCCAAGGACGACTTCGCTGCGGAAGTTGCGTCCATGGGTGGACGATAAGCGTAAAGCCTTTGCGGAATCCGCGTATTCGCGGGTAGAGTCTGGCGGCCCGGCGTGTCATGCGTCCGGGCCGTCCACACAAAAGGGCGGTGGAGCAGGCAAGATGACCGACCACGCTGATCTAAAGTACAAACGGGTGCTCCTGAAGATATCAGGCGAGGCCCTCATGGGAGAGCAGGGCTACGGCATCGATGTTCCGGCGGTGACGAAGTACGCCGAAGAGATCAAGGGCGCGATCGAGCTGGGCTGCCAGATCTGTCTTGTGATCGGCGGCGGCAATATCTGGCGCGGCAAGTGGGGCGTGGATGCGGGCATGGAGCGCGCGCAGGCCGACCACATGGGCATGCTGGCGACCGTAATGAACGCACTGGTGATGCAGAATTCCCTGGAGAGCCTCGGCGTCCCGACGCGGGTGCAGTCGGGCATCACGATGATGTCGATCTGCGAGCCGTTCATTCGCCGCCGTGCGGTCCGGCACATGGAGAAGGGCCGCGTCGTGATCTTCGCGGCGGGCACGGGCAATCCGTTCTTCACCACGGATACGGGAGCGGCCCTGCGCGCGGCAGAGATGAATTGCGATGCGATGTTGAAGGGCACGCAGGTCGATGGCGTCTACACGTCGGACCCCAAGGTCGATGCGGACGCGACGCGGTTCGACACGCTCGACTACATGGAAGTGCTTTCGAAGGAGCTGAAGGTGATGGATGCGACCGCCATCAGCCTGCTCAAGGAAAACAAGATTCCGATCGTGGTGTTCCGCATCCGCGACCGCGGCGGCCTGAAGAACGTTCTGACGGGGCAGGGCGTGTCGACAGTGATCAGCGGCAAGAAGAAATAGGAGAGGGAAACGATGCCCGAGACCTTCGACCTCAAGGTTATCGAAAAGCGCATGGACGGCGCGATCGCGTCGCTGAAGACGGAATTCAGCGGGCTGCGCACGGGGCGCGCCTCGATCCACCTGCTCGATACGATCGTGGTGGTGGCGTATGGCACGCCGACGCCGATCAACCAGGTGGCGTCGGTGTCGGCGTCGGATGCGCGCATGCTGAGCGTGAGCGTGTGGGACAAGAGCGTGGTCGGCGCCGTTGATCGCGCGATCCGCGAGGCGCCGCTGGGGCTGAACCCGATCACCGACGGTCAAACGCTGCGCATCCCGATCCCGCCGCTGAGCGAGGAGCGGCGCAAGGAGCTGCAGAAGCTGGCGGGGCAGTTCGCAGAGAGCGCGCGTGTGGCTGTGCGCAATGTGCGGCGTGACGGAATGGAACTGATCAAGCGCATCGAGAAAGCCGGCGGGATGAGCGAGGACCAGGCCAAGGGCCGCTCGAACGACGTGCAGAAGGTGACGGATACGCACATCAAGCTGATCGACGACCTGCTGAAGCACAAGGCCGAAGAGATCATGCAGGTGTGAGCGAGCCCAAGCCATCATCCGCCGATGCTGACGTGGCGACCTTGCGGCCGCCGCCGAAGCACGTTGCCATCATCATGGATGGCAATGGCAGGTGGGCGAAGGCGCGGGGCTGGCCGCGGGCGATGGGCCACAAGGCGGGTGTGGATGCGCTGAGGCTTGCGGTTGAGGCGGCGCGCGATCTGGGGCTCGGGCATCTAAGCGTATATGCGTTCTCAACGGAGAACTGGAACCGCCCGCAGACGGAGATCGACGCGCTGTTCGATCTTCTGCGTATGTTCGTGAAGCGGGACCTGGCGCGGCTGCACAAGGATGGCGTGCGGATCAGGATCATCGGGTCGCGCGAAGGGTTGAGCGAAGACCTGCTCGAGCTGATTGACGATGCGGTTCACACGACGCGTGACAATACGCGGCTGACGCTGAACATCGCGTTCAACTATGGCGGGCGCGGCGAGCTGGTTGCAGCGATGCGCGAGATGGGCCGGATGATTGCGGCGGGCAAGCTGCAGCCGAGCGAGATCGACGAGGCGATGATCTCGCGGATGATCTGGTCGGCGGACTCGCCTGATCCGGATCTTGTCATTCGGACGAGCGGAGAAGTGCGGCTCAGCAACTTCCTGCTCTGGAGCGGGGCTTATGCCGAGCTGATGTTCATCAACCAGCTATGGCCGGATTTCACGAAGGAGAGCCTCGAGAAGGCGATTGATGCGTTCAGACGTCGCGACAGACGGTTTGGCGGCCTCGGCGCCTGAGGGCGGTCCGAAGGGCGGCGGACGGCGCGAGATCATTCTCCGCGTCGTCAGCGCAGCCGTGCTCGCGCCGCTGGGCGTCTGGGCGGTGTGGGCCGGAGGATACTGGTTGCTGGCGGCTACGACGGCGTGCGGCGTTGTGGCGGCGTTCGAATGGACGCGCATGGCCTCGCAGGCGGAGACTGGGTGGGTGCGCTGGGCGCAGTACACCACGCTGGGGCTGACGGCTGCGGCGGCCGTGCTGCTGGCGACGCGCGGGATCGAGGCTGTGGCGCTGGCTGCGCTGGTTGGATGCGCGGTGGCGAGCGGGCTGGCGCACATTGGCAAGGGGTCGATCAGCTCGATGGCGTTTGGGGCGATCTATACGAGCCTGCCGTTCGGGTGCTTCGTGTGGATCAGGGAGATGACGCCGAACGGGCATCTGCTGCTGCTGGCTATCCTGGCGATCGTGGTGACGACGGATGTCGGTGCGTACTTCGCTGGGCGGGGGTTTGGCGGCCCGCTGCTGAGCCCGAAGGACAGCCCGAACAAGACGTGGACGGGGGCTATCGGCGCGCTGGTTTGCGCGGGGCTTGCGGGCGCGGCTGTGGCGCGGGCCGGAGGCGGGGACTTTGCACACTGGCTGCTATTCGGGCTGGCGCTGTCGATCGTGGCGCAGCTGGGCGACCTGCTGGAGTCCCGGTTCAAGCGGCTCTACGGGGTCAAGGATACGTCCGGCTTCTTGCCGGGGCATGGCGGCGTGCTTGACCGGCTTGACGGGCTGATGGCGGCCACGGTCGCGGCGGCGTTGATCGTGAGGTTCCTGCCCGCGCTGGCGCCGTCGCTTTCTTCTGCGGGGGCGCAATGACCAACACTGTTCGCGTATCCGTGCTTGGCGCATCGGGGTCGATCGGTGTCTCGGCCCTCGACGTGATTGCGTCGGGCGGAGAGGGGTCGCCGGATTTCTCCGTTGTGGCGCTCACTGCGAACCGCAACGTCGCTGCGCTGGCGGCCGCGGCGAAGAAGGTGCGGGCGGAGATTGCAGTCGTTGCGGATGAGGCCTGCTATGCCGAGCTGAAGAGCGCGCTGGCGGGGTCGGGCGTGGAGGCGGCTGCGGGTGACGCCGCCATCGCCGAGGCGGGCGCGCGCAAGGCGGATGTGGTGGTGGCCGGCATCGTGGGGATCGCTGGCTTGGCCGCGACGCTGGCGGCTGTGCGGCAGGGAGCGAGCATCGCCCTGGCCAACAAGGAGAGCATGGTCTGCGCGGGCAAGCTGCTGCGGGATGAGGCGCGGCAGAGCGGAGCGCGACTTCTGCCGATCGACAGTGAGCACAACGCAATCTTCCAGGTGCTCGACCGGCCGGAGCGGGTCGAGAAGCTGATCCTGACAGCGTCGGGTGGGCCGTTCCGGTCAGCCAGCATGCAGGAGATGGCGGCGGCGACCCCGGAGAAGGCCTGCGCCCACCCCAACTGGGACATGGGGGCCAAGATATCCGTCGACAGCGCCACCATGATGAACAAGGGGCTGGAGCTGATCGAGGCGGCCTATCTGTTCGACGTTCCCGAGAGCCGAATCGACGTCCTGATCCACCCACAGTCGATTATCCATAGCCTCGTGGCCTATGATGACGGGTCGGTGCTCGCCCAGCTAGGCCTGCCGGACATGCGGACGCCGATCTCCTACGCACTGTCCTGGCCGCGGCGGATGCCCCTGCCGGGGCTTGAGCGCCTTGATCTCGCCAAGATCGGAAGGCTGGATTTCCTTCCTCCGGATGCCGAGCGCTTCCCAGCGTTAACGCTTGCCAGGGGTGCGGTTTCCGCTGGGGGCGGTGCGCCGATCGTGCTGAACGGAGCGAACGAGGTCGCAGTGGCTGCCTTCTTGCAGCGACGTATTGGATTCTTGACGATTTCCGAGGTGTCAGGGCAGGTGCTTGAAGAGTTTCTCGCAAACACGACTGCCCGCGACGAACCTGCCCGGTTCGAAGATGTTTATGCGATCGACCGGTGGGCGCGAGCTCGCACTGTCGAAATGCTCCGCCTCGCGGCGTGATCGCCTGGAGTACCTGACCTTGAAGGACGCGCGCTGATGGATGTCATCATCTGGGTTCTGAGCTACGCGCCGGTATTCCTGCTCATCATTTCGGTCGTCATCACCGTTCATGAACTTGGCCACTACTGGGTGGGCCGCATGTTCGGCGCAGCGGTGGAATCCTTTGCGATCGGTTTCGGCAATCCAATTGTCGAGAAGCGGGATGGACGCGGGACGCGCTGGCGCCTGAACTGGATCCCGCTCGGCGGGTTCGTGAAATTCGTGGGCGAAGTACAGCTCGCGCAGGACCTGAAGCAGGAACTGCCCCAGACGGCCGAGACCGAGGAAGAGGCGGCGCGCCTCGCCGAAGTCGGGCGGGCGACCCGCCCCAGGGGCGCGGTCGAGGGCAAGCCGACCACGTTCTATGACAACCAGATTCTCGTGGGCAAGCCCTACAACCTTCTGAACCCCTGGCAGCGGATCGCCGTGTCGCTGGGCGGTCCATTTGCGAACTTCCTGTTCGCGATCGCAGCCTTTGCGGTGATCGGCGGCGTTCAGGGCGTGCCGCAGGCGCAGGAAGTGTTCGTACGCGGCGTGATTGCTGGCGAGGCAGCCGACAGAGCCGGGTTCAAGGCGGGCGACGTCGTCATCGAAGCGGGCGGGCGGCCTGTCGAGACCGCGCAGGACATCATCATGGCGACACAGCTGAGCGCCGGGGAAGCGGTCAGCTATCGCGTGCTTCGTGGCGAGGAGACGGTGGCGCTGCTGGCCACGCCGGTCGAGCAGGAGCTGGTCGATAGCGGTATGCGCATGAAGCAGAAGGTCGGCCGCATCGGCCTCGACCTTGGCCATCGCGATACGTCGATCCGCAACCTCAATCCGGTCGAGGCCGTGGGCTATGGGCTGCAGCGGACGGCTGAATCCATCGGCCAGACGATCAATGTGTTGCGCCGCCTTATTACGGGCAAGGAAGGCATCGAGAAGCTGTCAGGGCCTGTCGGCATCCTTCACCTTACGGGCGGGGTGACTGAAATGACCATGAACCAGGAGGATATCGACCTCGGCGCCAAGGTAATGCAGCTGTTCTGGATGTATTTTCATCTGGCGGCGCTGCTTTCCATCGGCATTGGCTTCTTCAACCTGCTACCGATTCCGGTTCTGGATGGGGGCGCGGTAGTGATGACGCTGGCCGAGGCGCTGACAGGCAAGGCTCTGCCCGAGAAGGCCCAGAATGCGGGGCTGACATTCGGGCTGGTAAGTCTCGTCGTTTTCGCCTTGCTGGTGACCTGGCAAGACATCGGGCGGTTGATATCGGGCTTCTTCCCGGGCCCAGCCTAGGGGACAGGCCGGGGGGCCGGGTGCGGGGGAGGCTTGAGCTGTGTGCCTGTCTCGCACTAGGACGGACGCAGACGGACGGGACTGCGGCAGACAGTTCGTCTGGTGCTGGGCCGTATAGTGGTGGTTAGTAGTCGTACGAGGGTTTTAGATGCGGTCATGGTTTGCATGCGCTTTGGCGCTGACTGCATCGGCTGGCGCCATTGTGGGCGCTCAGACGGCGTGGGCTCAGCAGCCTGGACAGCCGCCGGCGCAACCGCCCGCCCAGCCTCCGGCGCAACCCACGCAGCAGATCATTGGCCGGATCCTGGTCGAGGGTAACCAGCGTATCGAGTCGCGGACGGTCCAGTCGTACCTGCTGGTGCGGCCGGGCGACCCTTTTGACGAGGAACGGATTGGCCTCTCAGTGCGTGCGCTTGGCGCGACCGGGCTGTTCGCGGACATCCAGATCGAGACGCGCGGGACGGACCTTGTCATCCGCGTGCTCGAGAACCCGATCATCAACCGCATCATGTTCGAGGGGAACAATGCGGTCACAACCGAGCGCCTCGAGGAAGAGACCGAGGCCGAGCCGCGGCAGACATTCACGCTGTCCAGGGTCGAACAGGACGTACAGCGCATTCTCGAAGTCTATCGTCGCGCCGGGCGTTTTGCGGCGACGGTGACGCCGCAGTACAAGGTGCTGCCGCAGAACCGCGCCGACCTGATCTTCGTGATCGACGAAGGCCCGACGACAGGCGTGAGCTCGATCAACTTCATTGGTAACGAGGCCTATCCGGACGACAGGCTGCGCCGCGAGATCACCACGCGCCAGTCGCGCTGGTGGCGGTTCTTTGAACAGGCGGACAACTACAACCCGGGCCAGGTCGAGTTCGACCGCTCGCAGCTCACAGAGTTCTACACGAACGAAGGCTACGCCGATTTTCGGGTGATCTCGTCGGTGGCCGAGCTGACGCCGAACCGGCGCGACTTCTACCTGACCTTCACGGTCGATGAGGGGCAGAAGTACACGTTCGGCGAGCTGAAGGTGCAGACCGAGCTGGAGAAGCTGTCAGGCGAGCGTCTCGCACTGTTCCTGCCCATGAAGCAGGGCGACCAGTTCCGTTCGAAGAGCATCCAGGACGCGATCGACTCGCTGACATTCGCTGCGGGCATCGCGGGTTACGCCAACGTGCAGATCCGTCCGCGCGAAGTGCGCGATCCGGTCAACCACACGATCGGCATCACGTTCGAGGTCGATGAAGGCGCGCGCGTTTACATCGAGCGCATCGACATCCAGGGCAATACGCAGACGCTGGACCGCGTCATCCGCCGCGAGATTCGCGTGGCCGAGGGCGACCAGTACAACCCGGTGCAGCTCGACAATGCGAAGAGCCGCATCCGGTCGCTCGGCTTCTTCAATCCCGACACGGTCGACATCACGGACGAGCCGGGATCGGCACCTGACCGGAGCGTCGTGAAGGTAAAGGTCGAAGAGGAAGCCACGGGCGAACTCGCGTTCTCGGCGGGCTTCTCGTCACAGGATGCGTTCCTGTTCTCGGCCTCGGCCCAGCAGCGCAACTTCCGCGGACGCGGCCAGTACCTGTCGGCGCGCATCCAGACGACGTCGCGCCAGCAGGACCTGGAGTTCCGCTTCACGGAGCCGAAATTCCAGGACCGCAACCTGGCGGTTGGTCTCGACGTGTTCGTGACGCAATCGGACTTCTTCGACATCGCGGGCTTCGAGAACTCGATCATCGGCGCCGGCGGGCGACTGCAGATGCCCTTGTCCGACACGGACCAGCTCGGCCTGCGCTATCGCCTGCGCAACGACAACCTGCAGCTGGACGAACTGCTCCCGGGCGAGGACCCGCTGCAGAACTCGGGCAAGACGAACTGCCAGACGGTGTCGATCTTCCAGTCATCCCTGTGCGACCAGCGCGGCGACCGGCTGACGTCGTCGCTCGGCTACACGATCACGATGAACCGGAAGAACGACTACATCGAAGCCACGCGTGGTTTCGACGTCAATTTCAGCCAGGACATTGCCGGGCTCGGCGGCGACGTGAACTACCTGCGCAACGAGTTCGAGGGGTCGATCTACCATGGCTTCGCGCCGGGCTGGCGGCTGCGCTCCCGGCTCGAGGCCGGTCTGATCGAGAGCTGGGGCGACGAGGGTGTGCGGATCAACGACCGCTTCTTCAAGGGCGGCAACTCGTTCCGCGGCTTCGACGTTGCGGGCCTTGGGCCGCGCGAGGTCGAGTACGCCTATGCAACCGAGCAGATCGCGCTGGCGCAGGGTGTGGCCCCGCCGGAGTTCTCGCGTCCGCAGCTCAACACCGATGGAACCCAAGCGGTAGATAGCGCGGGAAACTTCCTTTACGTCACTGCACAGCGCGATGGCGACGGAAACCTGTTGGACCCGACGGTCACGCCAGGCAATGCGCTGGGCGGCAAGGCATATGCGATTGCCTCCTTGGAACTTTCCTTCCCGCTGCCGTATGTTCCAGATGAATTCGGGCTCGATGGCGCGTTCTTCTTCGAGGCCGGCACGGTGGGCCTTCTCGACGAGCGTGACCGCGAGCGGAGCGGACAGCCGGACCCGAATGATCCGCTGCGCGTCCGCTTGGTGGACGACAGCGCCAGCTTGCGGGCCAGCGCGGGCGTGAGTATCGGCTGGGACTCGCCTTTCGGGCCCATTCGTTTCGACTTCTCGCATATCATTGCGAGCGAAGAGTACGACCGGACCGAAAGCTTCCGGTTTGCTACCAACACCAGGTTCTAGGGTATTAGTGTCATGAAACTCCGAAACATCGTGCTTGCCGCCGCACTCTTCGCTGGAGCCACCAGCATGGCCGGCGCCGCCATGGCCCAGACGAAAGTCTACATCGTCAACGAGTCCCGGGTGATGGTCGAAAGCAAACTGGGCAAGGCTATGAACCAGCAGCTCACGGCGGATGCGCAGCAGGCTGTCGAGCAGCTGGGCCTCAAGACGCTGAAGACCGAAGCCGACACGGAGCGCGCAGCCCTGCAGCCGCAGATCCAGTCGTTGACCCCGGAAGCGATCCAGGCCAACGCGACGCTCAAGACGCGCGTCGAGAACCTGAACAAGAAGTATAACGAGCTGGTGCAGAAATCGTCCGCGCTCGACCAGGGCGTGGAACAGCAGCGCACCGCGAACGCTGTTCGCTTCAACTACGCGCTGGTGCCGGCCATCGATGCGGTCGCCAAGCAGGTTGGCGCTGATGTGGTGCTCAGCTATGGCTCGGCGCTCTACAACAAGGACTCCGTCGATATCTCGGCGCAGGTGATTGCGCGTCTCGATGCGACCGTGCCGACGCTTGAAGCGCTGAAGCCGCTGCTGCCGCAACGCCCGGCTGCTCCTGCTGCGCCGCCCGCCGGCGGCGGACAGTAAGTCGAGACCAGGAAGGCGGGGGCTGTGATCGATCCGCGGTTCTACGAGACGTCGCAACCGCTGTCGGCCTCTGAAATCGCCAGCATGCTTGGGGTCGCCATCACACGTGGCGACCCTTTGCTTGCTGTATCGTCGCTGGCGCCTGCAGGGCAGGCAGGAGCAGATGATCTTGTCTTCGTCGAAAGCGCGGGAGCTGCTGGGCGCCTGGAGGCCGCCGGTGTGTGTCTTGCGTCGCCTGATGCGGCCCCGGCAGTGCGCGATGGACCGACCGTGATCGCGATCCCGCATCCGCGCGCGGCCTTTGCGAAGATTGGGGAGCGGCTGGTGAAGTTGCGGATGCTCACAGCAGCGCAACCGGCAATCGATCCTTCAGCGCGGATAGCCTCAAGCGCGGTGCTGGAGCCGGGCGTGGTTGTCGGCGCCGGCGTCGCCATCGGCGCCAATGTCCATGTGGGCGCCAACGCCGTGATCGGACCCGGCGTGCAGATCGGCGTCAATTCGCGCATAGGCGGCAATGCCAATCTTCGCTGCGCGCTGATTGGCGATGGCGTGATCATCTATCCGGGCGCCGTGATCGGCGAGGCCGGTTTCGGACTGGCGGGCGGATCGGCAGGCGCGCGGCTAACGCCGCATTTCGGGCGCGTGATCATCCAGAATGGCGTTTCCGTGGGGGCCGGCTCGTGCATCGACCGGGGCCTGCTGGAAGACACTGTGGTCGGCGAGGGCAGCCACATCGATAATCTCTGCCATATCGGCCACAACTGCCAGATCGGCGCGCATGTGGTGATGGCGGCGTTCGCCGGCATATCGGGCTCGTGCGAAGTTGGCGACGGCGTGCAGTTCGGCGGGCGGGTTGGACTGAAGGACCATGTGAAGGTGGGCGCTGGCGCGCGGATAGCCGCAGGCGCCGCCGTGCTGACTGACGTTCCGGCAGGTGAGACATGGGCAGGATATCCGGCCAAGCCCAGTCGCACATGGATGCGCGAGCTTGCATGGCTGGCGCGGGCGGCGCAAAAGCGTCCCATCGTCAAGGAATAGCCGGGCAGACCGGCCAGGGGCGCCGGCGCATATGGCTGTAACCATCCACCCAACCGCCATCGTGGAGAAGGGCGCCGAACTCGCCGATGGCGTGGAGATCGGCCCGTTCTGCATCGTGTCGGGCAAGGCGCGGCTGGCGGAGAACGTGCGGCTGGTCTCGCATGTCTCGATCGCCGGTTCGACCACGGTGGGCGCGCGTACGACGATCTATCCGTTCGCTTCGCTTGGCCATCCGCCGCAGGACAACCGCTACAAGGGCGAGGACACCCAGCTGATCGTGGGAACGGACAACCGCATTCGCGAGTCGTCTGTATTGCATATCGGAACCATCCAGGGGCGCGGGCAGACCGTGGTTGGCGATCGCTGCCTGCTCATGAATGCCTCGCATGTTGGGCATGACGGCATCGTCGGCAACGGCGTGACCTATGCCACCCACGCAGTTACCGGTGGACTCGCGGTCGTCGAGGATCTGGTGACCCTCGGGGGCAACTCGGCAGTTCACCAGTTCGGGCGCGTCGGGATGGGCGCGTTCATCGGCGGATGCGCGGCTGTCCTCGGCGATGTGATCCCGTTCGGCATGGTGGACAATCAGGGCGCGCTGCACGGGCTGAATATTGTCGGCCTGAAGCGGCGCGGCGCCACGCGCGAGACGATCCATCTTCTGCGCAATGTCTATCGCGAGCTTTTCCACGGCGCTGGCTTCTTCGAGGATCGGCTGGCGCGGATCACCGAGGAGTCTTCGCATGTGCCGGAGGTGAAGCGAATCATCGATTTCATCGCGGCCGGTGAGAAGCGGCCGCTGTGCGTACCGAGACCGAGCTGATGTCGGGCGCGCGGCTGGCCATCATTGCCGGGGGCGGCGACCTACCGCGGCGCGTCGCTGAACATGCGCGGCGCACAGGCCGCAACCCGCTGGTTGTTGGCCTCAAAGGCTTTGTCGACGCCTCGCTGCTGACGGAGTTTGCCGGCTCCGAGCTTTCTGTTGGCGAGATCGGTCGGCTGATCCAGCTGATGAAGAAGGAAGGCTGCGAGGAGATGGTCTTCGCCGGTTCGCTGAAGCGGCCGGATTTTTCTTCGCTGAAGCTCGACCTAAAGGGCGTGCAGTCGCTGCCCCGGATTCTTGCCGCGGCGAAGATGGGCGATGATGCGCTGCTTCGGTCCGTGATGGATGTGTTTGCGGAGGCCGGGTTTCGCATCGTGGGCGCCGATGACGTGCTGGATGATCTGCGCGTCGGGCCGGGGCCGTTGGGCGCCATCGCGCCGGGGCCGGACCATTGGTCGGACATCCGGCGCGCGGCGGAGGTCGCGAAGATTTCCGGCTCGCTCGAGATCGGTCAGGGTGCGGTGGTCTGTGACGGGCTCGTCCTCGCTGTCGAAGCGCAGGAAGGAACGGACCGGATGCTGGCGCGCATACCGGAACTGGTCGAAGAGATACGCGGGACCCCGGAGGCGCGACGCGGCGTGCTGGTGAAGGCGGCCAAGCCGCAGCAGGAGCGACGCATCGATCTGCCGACCATCGGGCTGGCCACTGTCGCGGGAGCTGTCAAGGCGGGGCTGGCAGGTATTGCCGTGGAAGCGGGTGCAGCCCTGGTGGTCGATCGCGAGAAAGTCGCGGCGGCGGCGGATGCTGCGGGGCTGTTCATTGTAGGCTTCACTGCGGCGGATATCGCGTGAGCCACGTCTACCTCGTTGCGGCCGAGGATTCCGGCGACGCCATCGGCGCGGACGTTATCGATGCGATGCGTGCGGCCGATCCGGGGGTGCGGATTTCCGGCATCGGTGGCGAGCGTATGCGCACGAAGGGCGCGGCGGCCGATGTCGACATGTCCGGGCTGGCGGTGCTTGGCCTGATCGAGGGGCTCAAGGCCTACGGGCGCGTGAAGAAGGCCGTGGAAGATACGGCCGACGCCATCGCAAAGGCCGACCCTGACAGCGTGGTGCTGATCGACAGCTGGGGCTTCATGTGGCGCGTGGCGCGGGCGCTGAAGCTGCGTGGGGTGCGGGCGAAGCGGATCAAGCTGATCGGACCGCAGGTGTGGGCGACGCGGCCGGGGCGGGCGCGCGTGCTGGCGCAATGGGTGGACCACCTGCTGTGCATCCATCCGTTCGAGCAGCCCTTCTATGTGGAATGGGGCCTGCCGACGACGGTGATCGGCAACCCGGCGCTGCATCGTCTGGCAAAGGGCGACAGTGTTGGATTCCGGCAGCGGCATGGCATTCCTCCGGAGGCGCCGGTAATCGGCCTGCTGCCCGGCAGTCGCAATGCGGAGATGCGGCGTGTGGCGCCGACACTGTTCGAGGCGGTAAAGCGGACGCGTGCCGCTGCGCCGGGCGCGCATGTGGTGTGCATGACGGCGCCCAGTGTTGCTGCCGAGGTGGAGCGGCAGGCGAAAGAGCAGTCTTATCCCATCGTGCTGGTGCGCGATGAGGCTGAGAAGGCGGATGCGTATGCCGCCATGACCGTTGCGATTGCGTGCTCGGGCACGGTGACGACGGAACTGGCGGCGCAGGGCGCGGTCGTTGTGACTGGATACAGGCTGGGTTGGATCACCTGGGCGCTGCTGCGCGGCTTCCTGTTCAAGTCGAAGTACTCTGCGCTGGTGAATGTGGCGGCGGATGCGGAGGTGATCCCCGAGTTCATCCAGACGCGGTTTCGCGCGGACCTGATTGCGGCGTCGGCGATTGACCGGCTCTCGAAGCCGGGTGTGCTGCGCGCGCAGCAGGAGGCGCAGGCCAAGGCGATTGCGGTGATGAAGGGGACGGGGCGGCCGGCGGCGGAGATCGCGGCGGAGACGATCCTGCGGTTGTCGTGAGTGGCGCGCAATCAAAACGGGCGGCTCTTGCGAGCCGCCCTTTCGGTGTCGATGTGTCGTGACTAGGAGCGCGCAGACAGCGGGACGTAGTTGCGTTGCGGGGCGCCGGTGTAGATCTGGCGGGGCCGGCCGATACGCTGGGTCTTGTCGGTGGTCATCTCTTCCCACTGGGCGATCCAGCCCACGGTACGTGCTAGAGCGAACAGAACGGTGAACATCGTCACCGGGAAGCCCATCGCCTTCAGCGTGATGCCCGAATAGAAGTCGACGTTCGGATAGAGCTTCTTCTCGATGAAGTACTCGTCCGACAGCGCGATGCGCTCGAGTTCCATGGCGACTTCGAGGAGCGGGTCGTTGATGCCGACTTCCTTGAGGACTTCGCGGCAGGTCTTCTGCATCACCGTCGCACGCGGATCGTAGTTCTTGTAGACGCGGTGGCCGAAGCCCATCAGGCGGACGCCGTCGACCTTGTTCTTCACCTTGTCGACGTGCTTCCTCACATTGTCGACTGTGCCGATTTCCTGCAGCATGTTGAGCGCCGCTTCGTTGGCGCCGCCGTGGGCGGGCCCCCAGAGGCAGGCTATGCCGGCGGCGATGCACGCGAACGGGTTGGCGCCCGACGATCCGGCCAGGCGGACGGTCGAGGTTGACGCGTTCTGCTCGTGATCGGCGTGCAGGATGAAGATGCGGTCCATCGCGCGGGCGAGCACCGGGTTGATCTCGTAGTCCTCGGCCGGAACGGCGAAGCACATGCGCAGGAAGTTCGAGGCGTAGTCGTATTCGTTGCGCGGGCTGACGAAGGGTTGGCCGGAGGAATACTTGAAGGCGCGGGCGGCGATGGTCGGCATCTTCGCGATCATGCGATGCTGGGCGACCTTGCGCTGCACGGGATCATCCACGTTGGTGGAGTCATGGTAGAAGGCGGACAGCGCGCCGACGGCGCCGCACATGATCGCCATCGGGTGAGCGTCGCGGCGGAAACCCTCGAAGAAGCGGTCGAACTGGGCGTGCAGCATGGTGTGCCGCGTGATGGTGCGAACGAAGTCCGAGCCCTCGGTGGCGTTCGGCAGCTCGCCGTGGAGCAGCAGGTAGCAGACTTCGAGGAAGTTGGACTTCTCAGCCAGCTGGTCGATCGGATAGCCGCGGTGCAGCAGGATGCCGGCGTCGCCGTCGATATAGGTGATCTGGCTCTCGCAGCTGGCCGTCGAGGTGAAGCCGGGGTCCAGCGTGAACATGCCGGTCTGGGCGTGCAACTTGCCTATATCGATGACATCGGGGCCGATTGAACCGCTGTAGACTGGCAATTCGACGGTTTTCCCGTTGGCGGTGATGCTAGCCTTGCCGTGGGGTTTTACCTTGTTTTCCATCGAGCGTGTCTCCTCAATATTCAGCGGCGCGCGGGCTTACGCCCCGGCATCTGCATGATCCGCGATACGTGCGAAAGCTTCATTACGGCCTAGCAAGGCCAGCACAAGGGTAATATCCGGTGAAGGCGACCCAGCGGTAAGCACCGCGCGCAAAACCGGGCCGATTTTTCCCATGCCGATGCCGTTCTGAGCGCAGAACTGGGCGATTTGGTCCTTGATGGCGGGTTCTGACCAGTCCGTAAGGCTTTCGAGCTGGGGCAACAGGGCGGCCAGCCGGGCCCTGGCTTCGGCATTGACGTGGTCGGCGGCCTTCCCGGTCAGCTGGATCGGGCGGAGGTCGGTGAGGAAGCGGGCCTGCTCGCCCAGCTGGACCAGGTTGGCGGCGCGGGTCTTGAGGTGGGGAATGGCGGCGCGGATGCGCTGCTGCGTTGCCTCCGGCAGGGCCTGGACCTCGGAGCGCTGCATCCAGAGGTCGAAGAGGCGCTGGTCGTCAGCGAGGGCCATGTAGTGCTTGTTGACCGAGTCCAGCTTGGCGAAGTCGAGCCGGGCGGGGGCCTTGTTTAGGCCGTCGAGGTCGAACCACGCGATCGCCTGCTCATCGGAGATGATCTCGTCGTCGCCATGGGACCAGCCGAGGCGGAGCAAGTAGTTTCGCATGCCCTCGGGCAGGTAACCCAGCCCGTCGCGGTATTCGTCGACAGCGGTGGCGCCGTGGCGCTTCGACAGCTTCTTGCCGTCTGGCCCGTGGATCAGCGGGATGTGGCTGTAGTCGGGCTGGGGCCAGCCCATGCCGTGGTAGATCGGCAGCTGGCGGAAGGTGTTGAGGAAGTGATCGTCGCCGCGGATGACATGCGTGACGCCCATGTCGTGATCATCGACCACGACCGCGAGCATGTAAGTCGGCGTTCCGTCGGAGCGCAGCAGGATCAGGTCGTCGATGTCGGCGTAGGCGCGCGAGACTGTGCCCTGCACATGATCGGCGACGGTGAGGTCGCCAGCGTCGGGCATGCGGAGGCGCACGACGGTTGGGGCGCCGGCGGGGAGTGGGCGCGTGGGGTCGCGCCAGGGGGAGCGGAACGGGCGCAGGAGATCGGCCATGCGCGCTCCATCTGGTTCTGACAGGCTGCCATCAGCGGCCTTCTTCTTCTGGAGCGCTTCTGCTTCGTCGCGGCGGGCCTGAAGCTCTTCGGCTTTCACTGGGCAGTGATAGGCCGCGCCGCGCTTCACCAGCTCGTGTGCGATCTCGGCGTGGCGGTCGGCGCGGGTGGATTGCAGGAGCGGCGGTTCGTCGCCGCCGAGGCCGAGCCAGTTGAGGCCGTCGAGGATTGCGTCGACGGCCGCCTGGGTGGAGCGCTCCTTGTCGGTGTCCTCGATCCTGAGCAGGAACTTGCCGCCCTTGGCGCGCGCGTACAGCCAAGAAAACAGGGCAGTCCGCGCGCCTCCGATATGGAGGTAGCCGGTGGGCGAGGGGGCGAAGCGGGTGACGACCGTCATCGGGTTCCAGCACTGGCGTGGCGTGCGCGTCCGAAGAGCGGAGCGCGCGCCCTGAAGACCACATCCGCTCCTTCGCTGGCAAGCCTTGGCCCTGAGGCTGAACGCCCCGGCGCGGTGCGGAGAATTTCCGGGTTCCTGAGTGGAGCTATGAATGACTAGGTGCTGAGGTGGCCCTTACTGCTGCCTCTGGCGCTTGGGGCGGCGGCCTACATGACGGCGGCGGATGAGCCCGGCTGGTGGGTGGTAGGCTTGGCGGCTGGGGCGGCTTCGCTGGCGTGGGTTCTGGTCAGGCGGCGCGGGGCAGGGTTGCTGGCGCTGATGATCGCGTTTCTGGCTTGCGCCGGGATCGGGGCCCCGGCGGGGAAGATACGAACGACACTGGTCGCGGCGCCGATACTGAAGGAACAGATCGGGCCGGTTCGCGTGGAAGGAATCATCGCGTAGATCGACGCGAGCGAGCGCAGCCGGCGGGTGCGTATTGATGTGCGGGCGATTGAAGGGCTTGCGCCGTAGCAGACGCCGCGCTTCGTTCGGTTCGGCTTCAAGGGCGAACTTCGGATGGCGCCGGGGCGAGCTGTTGGGTCTCGTGCGATCCTGTCTCCGCCGCCGAGGCAGGTCGTGCCGGGCGACCATGAGTTTCACCGCGATACGTGGTTCCAGCAGCTGGGCGGGGTCGGATTCGCGATCGGTGCTTGCGAGCCCTTGCCGGCGCGGCCGCCTTCGGGAGCAGCGGATGTGGTGGCGGGGGACGGTTGAGATTGCGCCGGGGGCTGCGATGCAGACTGGGGGCTGTGCGTCGCGTGGGACGCTGGCGATCAGGACGCCGGAGCCCGAGGCGATCGAGATCGATCCGTGCGCGTTTGCCGGGAAGGGCGGCGCGCTGATTGATGCAACCGCTGATGGGCTTCGGCTGGCGCCTGCCAAGCGGCAGGAGAACCGGATGTGGACGCAGCCGCTTTATGCGCCTGTGCCGAAGGCTGCATCAAGGAAGTAAGGAAGATCCGCCGGCCTCGCAGGCAGCCCCCTCCGTCAAGCTTCGTGTGCCACCTCCCCCGCCTGCTTCGCAGTCGAGGGAGGACGCTGCGCCGTCGAAGGCGGAAGCAGCTCAGTGATAGCGGCGTACGAGGGCGACGAGTTTGCCCTGGATCTTGACGTGGTCGGGGCCGAAGATCTGCGTACCGAAGGCGGGGTTGGCCGCTTCGAGGGCGATGGAACCGCCCTTCTTGCGGAAGCGCTTCAGCGTGGCGGTCTCGTCGTTGATCAGTGCCACGACGATATCGCCCGACTGGGCCGTTTCGGTCTTCTTGAGGATGACCACGTCGCCATCGAGAATGCCGGCGTTGATCATGCTCTCGCCCTGAACCTCGAGCGCGTAGTGGGTGTCAGGGTCCAACCCATCGTCAGGAGCGGCGACGCGGCGGGTTTCATGCTCGATGGCGTCGATCGCCGTACCGGCGGCGATGCGGCCCATGACGGGGATCATCGCGCCGCGCGGCATGGCGGACTTCCGCGAACCATTAGTGGAAGAGGAGGCGCTGCCTTCGACCACGCTGGGGCGGAAGGGCGTGCGGCCGGCCTGCATCGGGATAACGCTCTCGGGCAGCTTAAGCACCTCCAGCGCGCGGGCGCGGTGGGCAAGGCGGCGGAGGAAGCCGCGCTCTTCCAGAGCTGTGATGAGGCGGTGGATGCCGGACTTCGAGGCCAGGTCCAGCGCTTCCTTCATTTCGTCGAAGGAGGGAGATACGCCGGTCTCCTTGATGCGGTCGTTGATGAACAGCAGCAGTTCACGCTGTTTCTTGGTGAGCATAACTGTCCACGAGCCTCTAACTGTTTGAGTCGCAGATAGTTCTACTATCGTTCACGCTTTGGGTCAATTCGGTCCGGGCGTGTGGTTAACGGGAACCTACCAGCGCGCGGACGGATTCAGCGGCGTTTTCGGCGCGCATCAGGCTTTCGCCGACGAGGAACCCGCGGGCGCCGCAGGCGCGGAGGCGGGCGATGTCGGCGGGGGTCTTCACGCCGCTCTCCGAGATGAGGATGCGGCCTGAGGCTGGCCAGTCGGGCACCAGGTCGGCGAGGCGTTCGGTGACGGCGAGGTCTGTCGCCATCCGGCGGAGGTCGCGGTTGTTCACGCCGATGAGGGCTGAGGGCAGGCCGAGGGCGCGGATCAGTTCGGCTTCGTCGTGGGCTTCGATCAGGACCGACATGCCGTAATGGTCTGCGGCGGCGTGGAGTTCGCGGGCGAGGGTGTCGTCGGCCGCAGACATGATGATCAGGATGGCGTCGGCGCCGGCGGCGCGGGCTTCGACGATCTGGATCGGGTCGATCATGAAATCCTTGCGGAGCACGGGCAGGTGGATGGCGGCGCGGACGCTGATCATGTCGTCGAGCGAGCCGCCAAAGCTGGGGCCGTCTGTGAGGACGGAGATGCAGGCGGCGCCGCCGGTCTCGTAGTCGCGGGCGACGGCCACCTGGTCGCGGCCGGGGGAGATGTCGCCGGCGGAGGGGCTCTTGCGCTTGACCTCGCAGATGAGGGCGTTGCCGTCGGCCCGGGCGATGCGGAGCAGGGCGTCGGCGAATCCGCGCGGGCGGTCGGCGGCGTTTGCGTCGGCCTCGAGCGAGGACAGCGAGCGGTTGCGTTTGAGCGCTGCGACTTCGCCGTGCTTGTAGTCGATGATCTTCTGGAGGCGGTCCGGGAGCTCAGCCATTGCTTGCTCGCTTCAGCGCTTCGAGCGTTGCGGCGGCGCGGCCGTCAGCGATCGCTGCGCGCGCCTGGGCGATGCCGTCGACGAGCGTGGTCGCAAGGCCGGCGACGAGGATGGCAGCGCCAGCGTTGACGGCGACGAGATCAGCGAAGGGGCCAGGTTCGTTGGCGAGGACGCACTTCAGGGCTTCGGCGTTTTCGGCGGGCGTCGAGCCGCGCAGATGTTCGAGCTTTGCGCGCTTCACGCCCATACGTTCGGGCGTCAGGTCCTGCATGCGGATCTTTCCGTCCTTCACCTCGGCGACCAGCGTCGCGCCGGTGGTCGATATCTCATCCATGCCATCGACGCCGTGGACGACCATGGCGCGCTCAGCGCCCAGGGTAAGCAGCGCGTCCGCGAAGACGCCGACCCATTCCGGAGCGAACACGCCGAGGACCTGTCGCTTGACGCCGGCCGGGTTGGCGAGCGGGCCCATCATGTTAAAGATGGTGCGCAGGCCGAGTGCGGCGCGAACCGGTGCGACGTGCTTCATGGCGGCGTGATGCGCAGGCGCGAACATGAAGGCGACGTGGGCGTCGCGGAAGCTGGCCTGGAGCTGGTCGTCTGTCGGCGAGAGGTTCACGCCGAGAACCTCGAGCACGTCCGCGGAGCCGGCCTTGCTGCGCGAGCGGTTGCCGTGTTTGGCGACGATTGCGCCTGCGCTCGCGGCGACGATGGCGACGGCGGTGGACGTGTTGAGCGATGTCCAGGCGAGGCCGCCTGTGCCGCAGGTGTCGATGGCGCCTTCGGGCGCCACAACTGTGCGAGCGCGCGCGCGCATCACGCGGGCGCCGGCGACGATGTCTTCGGAGGTCTCGCCACGGATCCTCAGGCTCACGAGGAAGGCCGAGATCAGCGCCGGATCGCCCTCGCCCGCGAGGATCGCCTCGAATGCGGCGGTCATTTCCTCCTGGTTGGGGCGGCGCCCGTCTTCGACCAGCAAGCCGACAGCCTTGCGGAGTGCTTCGCTCACCGGAGGCCCGCCTTCTTCAGGAAGTTGGCGAGCATCACCTTGCCGTACTTCGAGCCGATCGATTCCGGGTGGAACTGAACGCCGTAGACAGGGCGGGTGACGTGGCTGACGGCCATGATCTCGCCGTCGGCGGTTTCGGCGTCGACGCTGAGCACGTTGGGCATGCCGCTGCGGCGGATGGCGAGCGAGTGGTAGCGGACGGCTTCGAAATGTTCGGGCACGCCGGCGAAGAGATCGCCGCCGAGGACTTTCACGTCCCAGACCTTGCCGTGGACGATGTCTTTCGCGCCTTCGACGACGCCGCCCATTGACTGTCCCAGCGCCTGATGGCCGAGGCAGACGCCAAGGATGGGAAGGTCATCGGGCGCGGTCTTGATGAGCTCAAGGCAGATGCCGGCTTCGTTCGGCGTGCAGGGGCCGGGCGAGAGCACGATGGCGTCGGCGCCTTTTGCGAGCACTTCTTTAACAGTGAGCGCGTCGTTGCGGACGACCTCGACGTGAACGTCCGGCGAGATGTCCTGTAGATAGTGAACGAGATTGTACGTGAACGAGTCGTAGTTATCGATCAGGAGGACTTTCATCTGTTCCCCCGATCATACCGTGCCGCCTCTTCGGCCGCGCGGAACAGCGCGCTGGCCTTGTGGATGGTCTCCTGGAATTCGCTTTCGGGGTTGGAGTCGAACACCACGCCGCCACCAGCCTGGACGTGGATCTTGCCGCCCTTGAAGACCGCGGTGCGCAGGGCGATGCAGGTGTCCATGTCGCCGCCGGCGCCGAAATAGCCGACGCCGCCGGCGTAGACGCCGCGCGCGTGGGGCTCGAGCTCGGTGATGATTTCCATCGCGCGGATCTTTGGCGCGCCGGAGGTGGTGCCAGCCGGGAACCCTGCGGCGAGGGCGGAGACCATGTCTTCGCCGTCCTTCAGCACGCCCTGCACGTTCGAGACGATGTGCATGACGTGGCTGTAGCGCTCGATAGTGAAGCTCTCGGTGACCTCGACCGTGCCGCGCGCGGCAACGCGGCCGACATCGTTGCGGCCGAGGTCGAGCAGCATGAGGTGTTCGGCGCGCTCCTTGGGATCGGAGATCAGTTTCTGCGCGTTGGCTTCGTCCAGTTCTGGCGTCGCGCCGCGCGGCAGCGTGCCGGCGATGGGGCGGACAGTGACGACGCCCTTGCGGACGCGGACGAGGATTTCGGGACTGGAGCCGGACACCTGGAAGTCGCCGAAGTTCACGTAGAACATGAAGGGCGAGGGATTCAGGCGGCGCAGGGCGCGATAGAAGGCAAAGGGCGAGCGTTCGAAGGGTGCGGAGAAGCGCTGGCTCGGGACGACCTGGAAGATGTCGCCGGCGTGGATATAGCTTTTGGCCTTCTCGACCATCTCCAGATAGCGCGCCTTGGTGGTGTTCGAGGCGAAGTTGATCTTCTCGACGGGCGCGTCGCTGGGCCGCGAGGGCGGCATGGGTTGGTCGAGGGTTTCCTCGATCCGGTCCAGCAGGTCGTTCGCAGCCTTTGCGCCGCTGCGGGCGGGGGCGGCAAGGATGATCTCCTGACGGACGCCGTCGAAGATCAGCACGACGCCGGGGCGCATCAGCATGGCTTCGGGCACGCCGTTGGGATCAGGCTTCGGTTCAGGCAGGCGTTCGACGTGGCGGACCATGTCGTAGCCGAGATAGCCGAACGCGCCGGCGGCCATGGGGGGCAGGCCGTCCATGCCATCGACCTTGCAGGCGTCGATAAAGCCGCGGAGCGCGGCCATGACGTCAGTGGATGTCTCAGTGGTTTCGCGGAAGTCGGCCGTGAGCGATGTCTCGGCCTTTCCGTCGCGCACGCGCCACCACAGATCGGGCGCCATGCCGATGAAGCTGTAGCGGCCGCGCGTTTCGCCGCCGACGACGCTTTCAAACAGCACGAGGCCTTGCGACATCGGGTTCAGCTTCAGCATCGCTGAAACCGGGGACTCCGTGTCGTCGACCCGCCGCCTGATTACGAGGGACGGACGGCCTTTCGTCATTGCGCTGGCGCATCCCCGCGCAGGCCGTTGAAGTAGGCCTCGAGCGCTGCGTCGTCGCGCTGGTATTCGACCTCGGAGCGGATGCCGAGCACGAAGACCTCGTTGAGATCGCGTAGGAGCGACTGGGATACGTCGTTGCCGAGTTGTGCGCGCAGGGCTGCACTCACCTCAGGTGACGCCGGTTCGATCTTGTCGACGCGCGCGACCCATGGATTGCCATCGCGGCCGCTCACGACGCCAACTTCGCCGGCCTTGAGGTTGAACGCAGCAGCCACCACGGCCGGATCGATCGGCGGGTTGGACGCGCGCACGACGGTCAGTGCAGGGAGGGCGGTGAGTTTTGCGTCTGCCGCAGCTTTCTCGAACGCCGTACCAGCCTTGACCGCGGCCACCATTCCGTCGGCTGCGGCCTTGCGGGCTGCGATAGCACGTTCGGTCATCATGGCGTTTCTCACGCGATCCTTGACCTCGGCCAAGGGAAGCGTGAACGGCGCGACGATTTCGTCGAGGCGGAACATGGAGCGCACATTCTCGCCCTCCATGACGTTCGTCATCTCGCCGGCGTTCATCGTGAATAGCTGGCGGAGGGCGTCGACGTTCTGGGTCATGATCTGCGCCTGCTCGCCCTGCGAGGTGCGGGCCTGCGCGTCGATCGGCGCCAGCGTGATCACGGGAATGCCGAACTCCTTGCCGATGTCTTCCAGCGGCTGGCCGCCCGCGGCGTCGCGGAAGTTCTCGCCGGAATTCTCGAACAGCGTTGCGGCTTCGGGGAAGGCCACGTCACGGCGGACTTTTTCGGCAACCTCTTCAAACGGTGTGGGGATGCCGGGCGTCACGGATTCGATCAGCACGGCCTTCCATGGGTCGCCTTCCTCAAGCTGGATGGGGATGCTGTGCACCTTGCCGGCGGGAAGCGAGAACAGGAAAGTCCGGTACTCTTCGTTCGTCACGTCCTCGGGTTTGAGCGTGGACACGACGCGCTGCAGGCCGGGGGCCTGGGTCAGCGCCTGGTCGAGCGGGATGCCCTGCACGGAGAGGTCGATGAAGGCCTGAACGGCGTTGCGGTTTTCGGACGTGTATTCGACGATCGTGCGCGTCTCGGGGGTCGAGTATTCCTTGAGACGGTTCTGATATTCGGTCCGAACCTGGTCGTCCGTGAGCGCAACGCGGTCGAGGAAATCATCGGGTGTGTAGCTCAGGATCGAGATGCGCCGGCGTTCCGGCTGCTCGAAGCGCGCCTTGTTGGCGTCGTACCAGGTCTGCATCTCGGCTTCGGTGGGCTCTGTGGGGGCAGGCGCGGTCGCGGCTGTGACTTGCGCGAAGCTGACCGTGCGCCCTTCGCCGAGATAGTTCACCCACGGCTGCGAGAGGATGTTCGGCACTGTCAGCGCGCTGCCGGCGGCGGCGCGGATGTATTGTTGTGTGAGATAGTCCTTCAGGAAGCCCTCAAACTCGCGCGTTGTCTGCTGGCGCCGCTGGGCGGCCGCCATGATTGTCTCGCGCGTCAGGCGGCCGAACTCGTTCACCATCAGGTTGTTGCGCTCGAGATAGGGCTTGAGCGAATCCGGCGTTGCGCTGACGCCGACCTTGTCCGCGTAGGCGAGCAGCGTGTTCTGGATTTCGAGCTCCTGGTAGACGCCTTGCGGGATGCCCTCAGCCACGGCCTCTGCCTGACTCAGGACCCGGCCCTGTTCGACACGGAGGCGTTCCAGCGCCTGCTGCATGTCGCGGTCGATCTCGAGAGTCTTGATCTCTCGGCCGCCGATGCGGCTGACGGTGCCGCCGGCGAGGCCGCCGCCGAAATTGTCAGGCAGGAACAGCGCAAGGCTGATGACGAGGGGGATGAAAAGGACCACCAGCGCCCACTTCGACTTAGCGAATTTCCGCATTCCGCCAATCATGCGGTGCGACTCCCTGACTGGGCGGAAACCAGTGTGGTTGTCCGCCGGAAGCTGGCTTGCTAGAGCATTTTGCGGCGGAGGGGAAACCGGTTCGCCACAGGAAAATGCGACATCGCGGCATCCAGGCGGCGCGCGGGCGAGACAACCTGCTCAGAGCGCTTTCGGAGCCTTCAAGGAAGTCAGGGCATGGCCGAACGCCGCAAGCTGGTAGCCGGTAACTGGAAAATGAACGGTCTCCGCACGGCGCTCCCTGAGGTGGAATCCATGATTGCGGGCGCACGCGCGCTGGGGCGGGTCGATCTCGCAATATGCCCGCCAGCCACGCTCGCCTCGCAGGTGGGGGATGTGCTTCAGGGTTCGCCGATCGGGCTTGGGGGGCAGGACTGCCACGCCAAGGCGAATGGGGCTTTTACTGGTGATGTCAGCGCGGAAATGTGGGCGGATCTCGGCGCGCGCTTCGTGATCGTCGGCCATTCCGAGCGTCGGCAGCATCATGGCGAGACTGACGCCATCGTGGCTGCCAAGGCCGCCGCCGTGTGCCGCGCGGGGTTGATCCCCATCATCTGCGTCGGCGAGAGCCTCGCCGAGCGGGATGCGGGCAAGACACTGGCTGTGATTGCGACCCAGCTTGCCGGCTCGATTCCCGACGAGGCGGGACGCGCCGATACCGTCATCGCCTATGAGCCTGTCTGGGCCATCGGCACGGGCAGGACCCCGACCGTGGCGCAGGTGGAGGAGGTTCACCAGGCCGTCGGCCGGGCGTTGGACGCGCGCTTCGGCGCGGCGGGGCTGCAGATTCGTGTGCTTTATGGCGGCTCGGTGAAGCCAGATAACGCCGCCGAACTCATGGCGGTGGCCGGAGTGGACGGCGCCCTTGTGGGAGGCGCCAGCCTGAAGGCCGCGGACTTTCTGGCGATCGCAAGGGCCTGCGGCTAGGGCGCCATTTGGCGTCGGCGCGGGGGCGCTCCCATATGAAAAGAACCCGCATGGGCGCCATGGGGGCTTGGCCGCACCCTCCCAACGTGCTTTGACGCGGTCCAAATCGTTGCTGGCGGCCACTTCATGCTGAACGTCCTCCTCACCATCCACATGATCGCGTGCGTCGCGCTCGTGATCGCCGTGATGCTGCAGAGGTCCGAGGGCGGGGCCCTGGGCATGAGCGGTGGCGGAACGGGGGGTCTCATCTCCGGTCGCGGCGCCGCCAGCGTGCTGGTCCGGGTGACAATGGGCCTTGCGGCAGTCTTCTTCGTCACTTCGATCACCATGACGCGTCTTAACAACGACTCGGCCAGCCAGGGCTCCATCCTCGAGCAGCAGGTCGATGAGTCGGGCAATCCGTTCGACTCGCTGACGACGCCTCCGGCTTCCGGCACAGCCACGACGCCTGATCCGCTGGGAGGCACGACCACGACGCCGGCCCCGGCGAGCCCAGCCCCGGCGGCGCCCGATCCTCTGGCGCCTGCGACGAACACCACGCCGGCCGCGCCTGCGCCTGCGACAACTGCGCCCACCACACCGGCGTCGACGCCGGAAAACGGTGGATCGCCGAACTAGTCGACTACTGCCCCCTCGCTAGGGCGGGGCGAATCGTTAAACTGAGCATCCGTCATGAAGCGATTTATCTTCATTACGGGAGGCGTTGTGTCCTCCCTCGGGAAGGGCATTGCTTCGGCAGCGCTCGGCGCGCTGCTTCAGGCGCGCGGCTATCGCGTGCGGCTCCGCAAGCTGGACCCCTATCTCAACGTCGATCCGGGCACGATGTCGCCGACTCAGCATGGCGAGGTTTTCGTCACGGATGACGGCGCCGAGACGGATCTCGATCTTGGGCACTATGAGCGCTTCACCGGCGTGTCGGCGCGCAAGACGGACAACACCACGACGGGCCGTATCTACAAGGCGATCCTCGAGAAGGAACGCCGCGGCGATTATCTGGGCGCGACGCTCCAGGTGATCCCGCACGTCACGGACGCCATCAAGGAGTTCATCAAGTCCGACACGGACGATGTCGACTTCGTGCTGTGCGAAGTCGGGGGCACGGTGGGCGACATTGAGGGGCTGCCGTTCTTCGAGGCGATCCGGCAGTTCAGCCAGGATGTCGGCCGCGAGGCGAGCCTGTTCATTCACCTGACGCTGCTTCCCTACATCAACACTGCCGGCGAGCTGAAGACCAAGCCGACGCAGCACTCGGTGAAGGAGCTGCGGTCGATCGGCATCCAGCCGGACATCCTGCTGTGCCGCGCGCCCATGCCGATCCCGCCCGAAGAGCGGCGAAAGCTCGCTCTGTTCTGCAATGTGCGGCCGGAAGCCGTGATCGAGGCGCTGGATGCGCAGCACATCTACGAGGTGCCACTCGAATATCACGCGCGTGGGCTGGACCGCGAGGTTCTGCGTCACTTCGGGTTGGAAAAGCAGACGACGCCTGATCTCAAGCACTGGGTGCAGACGTCGCAGACGCTGCGCAATCCCGATGGGGAAGTGCGCATTGCGATCGTCGGCAAGTATGTGGCGCTGCACGACGCCTACAAGTCAGTGGTTGAAGCGCTGGGCCATGGCGGTCTCGCCAACAGGGTGAAGGTCAATCTGACCTGGATACCGTCGGACCGCTATGACGACCCCAACGCCGACCTTTCCGAACTCGATAGCGTGGATGGCGTTCTGCTGCCCGGCGGATTTGGCGAACGCGGCGCGATCGGCAAAATGCGCGCCGCTGGTTACGCGCGCCGGCACAAGCTTCCGTGCTTCGGTATCTGCTATGGCATGCAACTGGCCGTGATCGAACTCGCCCGCAACATGGCGAACATTCCCGGGGCCGGCACCACGGAATTCGGCAAGCCCGATTACGCCGCGGTGGGCCTTATGTCTGAATGGGTTCAGGGCAACACCAAGGAAGTGCGGAGCGCCGATGGTGATCTCGGCGGTACGATGCGCCTCGGCGCCTTCCCGGCCGTGCTCGCCAAGGGCAGCCGTGTCGCTGCCATCTACGGCACGCAGACCATCTCGGAGCGCCACCGTCACCGCTACGAAGTGAACACCGACATCATCGGCAAGCTCGCTCCGCACGGCGTTGTCTTCTCCGGCATGTCGCCTGATGGCAAACTTCCCGAGATCATGGAGCTGACCGACCACCCCTGGTTCATCGGCGTCCAGTTCCACCCGGAGCTGAAGTCACGTCCGTTCGACCCGCATCCCCTTTTCGCGAGCTTCATCGCAGCGGCGCGCGACAAGAGCAGGCTGGTCTAGGCCGTAGTCCGCACGCAATTAATGGCGCGCCTTAGCTGCTGCCGCCGAGGGCTTTGGCCGCCCAGCGAAATGCAGCCCCTCGCTTCGCACCACGTCCCGGGGGGTGGAACCGTCATTTCCGGTTACGATTCCGCCCGGTCTTGCAGCGCTGCGCCAGACCCTGTATGAGGCCCGCTCGCTCGAACGGCCATTACGCAAGAATGAGCTGTTTCCAACACTTTTCCGCCTGATCAGAGGCTTCCATGGCCGTCCCTAAGCGCAAGACATCCCCTTCACGCCGTGGCATGCGCCGCGCTCACGATCGCCTGCCGGGCTCGACCTATGTCGAGGACAAGGAATCGGGCGAGCTGCGCCGCCCGCACCATGTCGACCCGAAGACCGGCATGTACCGCGGCAAGCAGGTCCTGAAGGCCAAGGACGAGGAATAGCCCTGGCCGACCGGATGTTCGATCTGCGAAAGCGCCCTTCGGGGCGCTTTTTGCATTTGGGGCGCGGCAGAACCGTCTCCCGCCGCGATTGCAACTGCCGCCGGTTCGCGACATAGCAGGCCCACCTTTCCGCCCCCAGACGGGGGCCGGGCCTGCTCAAGCCGAAGGACCATCCAGTGACCGAGATCGTGGACGTGTACGCGCGGGAAATCCTCGACAGCCGGGGCAATCCGACCGTCGAAGCGGAAGTGACGCTGGACGACGGCTCGACAGGCCGCGCGGCTGTGCCGTCGGGCGCATCGACCGGCGCGCACGAGGCGGTTGAGCTGCGTGACGGAGACAAGTCGCGTTACCTCGGCAAGGGTGTGCTGAAGGCGGTCGCTGCGGTCAATGACGAGATCTTCCCCGAACTGCTGGGCATGGACGCCACCGACCAGCGCGCCATCGACAGGGTGCTGATCGATCTGGACGGCACGCCGAACAAGTCGCGGCTGGGCGCCAACGCGATCCTGGGCGTGTCGCTGGCCGTTGCGAAGGCGGCGGCGCAAGCATCCGCCCTGCCACTGTACCGCTATGTCGGCGGCGCGAACGCACATGTGCTTCCGACGCCGATGATGAACATCATCAATGGCGGCGCGCATGCCGACAATCCGATCGACATCCAGGAATTCATGGTGATGCCAGTCGGGTTCGATAGCTTTGCGGACGCGCTGCGCTGTGGCGCAGAGATCTTCCATACGCTGAAGAAGGGTCTCGCGGCGGCCGGGCACAACACCAATGTTGGAGACGAGGGCGGCTTCGCGCCGAACCTGAAGTCGACCGACGATGCGCTCGGCTTCATCATGAAGTCGATCGAGGCGGCAGGGTACCAGCCGGGCGAAGACGTGGTGCTGGCGCTCGATGCGGCCGCGACCGAGTTCTACAAGAAAGGCAAGTACGAGCTTGAAGGGGAGGGCAAGTCGCTCTCGTCCGACCAGATGGCGGCGTACTGGGCCGACCTGGTGAAGCGCTTTCCGATCGTGTCGATCGAGGACGGCATGTCGGAGGATGACTGGGAGGGCTGGATCGCGCTCACCAAGGCGATTGGCGACAAGTGCCAGCTGGTGGGCGACGACCTGTTCGTCACCAACACGACGCGGCTTGCCGACGGCATCCAGCGCGGCGCCGGCAACGCCATTCTGGTGAAGGTCAACCAGATTGGGACGCTGACGGAGACGCTGGAGGCGGTGCAGCTGGCGCAGATCAACCGTTATGGCGCTGTGATGTCTCACCGGTCGGGCGAGACGGAAGACTCCACTATCGCGGATCTCGCGGTGGCCACGAATTGCGGGCAGATCAAGACGGGCTCGCTGGCGCGGTCGGACCGGCTGGCGAAGTACAACCAGTTGCTGCGGATCGAGGACGAGCTCGGCGATGCGGCGCGGTATCTGGGCCGGGCAAGCATCCGGGCTTGAGGCCTGCCACAACAACTTGGCCTGACCAGCCACGCTGATAGTCTCCGTTTCGAACACGGTGACCGCACCAGTGAAACGATTCCTGATTGCCGCAGTTCTGGGGCTCGCATTGGCATCGCCCGCGTTGGCCCAGGAGGGGGGACAAGCCGTGCAACCGCCTGCAGAGGCGGCTGCACCAGCCGAAACTCCAGCTATCGTTGAAGCCCCCGCGCCTGC
>JBBAUA010000002.1:187279-220523 GCA_040398465.1 Hyphomonadaceae bacterium
ACCATCTTCATCAGCCTTGGCGAGAATTCCGGGCTCGACGCCAAGGCGGACGCGCCGCCGAACACCACGGGCTATGCCGCGTTCGGCCACGTTGTCTCCGGCATGGAGGTGGTGGATGCGATTGCCGGGGTGGAGCTTGCCGCGGAAGGCGGGCCGTTTCCGGGCAAGTTGCCGAAGGCGCCCGTGGTGGTGAAGAAGGCCGCAGTCACCAAGAAGGAATAGGGCGCGGAGCGCGCCTCGAACTCCGTGTACGGATCAAACGGTTTGTCCGTCGGCGCCCTAGACCTCGCCACAATCCTTAACGCGCCGTTTACGAAAAACATCCGATTTCATTCTTGCGAAAAGAACAAAAAGGGATCACAACAGCGAACAGAACGGAGCAAGAACATGGCGGCGGCATTCAACGGATCGGTCAACTTCTGCGGCGCTCAGGGCCAGAGCTATCGGTTTGAGCGTTTTGGCGTCGAACAGGACTGGGCGAAGGTGGCCGGCGTGGTGATCTTCGCGGCGCAGGAAGGCCCCACATGGCGCGTGATCCGCGTGTCTGACCAGGGTGGGGTGGAAGGCGATGTCGCCACCTTCTGGCGCTGGCGTGAGGCCCGCCGCTACGGCGCCACGGCCGTCTTCATCCGCCGCAATGTCGATGTGAGAGGCCGCCGCGCTGAAGCGTCGGACCTGGCGCTCGGTCTCGATCCGGTGTTCGCGAACGGCAGCGAACTGGCGCGCGAACCTGAGCTTCTGGCCGCCTGAGGCCAAACAGAACCTCGTCCATCCGGCGCCGCGGCTGTCTCCGCTGCTCTGCGCCGGACCCAAGACGGGAAGCGGGCCCGCGGATGATTCCGCGGGCCCGATTCATTTTCGGTGAGGGGAGCTTACTGACCTGCGCCGCCGTCCGCCGGCCTGAGTGTCTCCTGCGACGCCGCCGACTTCGCGGCGCGCGCCAGCTGGATGAATTCGGCGCGGTAGCCGAACGCGTCCTCGCCCTTGGCGCCGTTTGCCAGTGCGATGACGCTGTCCCACGTGAACGTCTTCGCGACATAGGGATCGCCGCGGAGCATTGAGCCGTAGGCCGCCACCGCTGTGGCGTAGCGGGTGGATTCCGGCGCTTTCGCGATGTCGCTGACCTGATCGGCGCTGGTGACAGGGCGGGTGATCAGCTTGGACGTGTCCTCGCCGGGAAGCTTGTAGCGCACTTTCAGGAAGGCGAGTTCACTGGTGGCGCCGGCGACCGGGGTGGGGGCGGGCTGGTAGCGGTTCGGGTCGACGAGGGTGGCTGTCGAACCGACGGGGGTGATCTCGTAGATCGCCGTTACCGATGTGCCGGCGCCGATTTCGCCAGCGTCGACCTTGTCGTTGTTGAAATCCTCCTGGTTGAGGATGCGGGTCTCGTAGCCGATGAGGCGATATTCGGCGATCTTCGCGGGGTTGAACTCGACCTGGATCTTCACGTCGTTGGCGATCGAGAACATCGAGCCCGACAGGTCGTCGTTGAGGACCTTGCGGCTTTCGTTGAGGTTGTCGATGTAGGCGGCCATGCCGTTTCCGGACTGCGCCAGCTTCTGCATCATCGCATCGTTATAGTTGCCGCCGCCGAAGCCGAGGATCGAGAGGTAGACGCCACTCTCGCGCTCGCGGCTGACGAAGTCCTCAAGCTGTTCGGGATTGCTGATGCCAACGTTGAAGTCGCCATCGCTGAGAAGGATGACGCGGTTGACGCCGTTCTTGTTGAAGTTCTGCTTGGCCAGCGAGTAGGCGAGGCGCAGGCCTTCGCCGCCAGCGGTTGAACCGCCTGCGGACAGGCGATCGAGTGCCGCGAGTATCTTGCCCTTGTCGGCGCCGGAGGTGGGTTCCAGGACCGCGCCCGCAGCGCCTGCGTAGACGACGATGGAGACCTTGTCCTTCTCGCCGAGTTCATCGATGAGCATCTTCAGAGATTTGATCGCCAGCGGCAGACGGTCCGGACCCGACATCGAGCCCGAGACATCGACCAGCAGGGTGAGGTTGAGCGGCGGGCGGACATCCTTCCTGATGTCGTAGCCCTGCACCGCGACATGCATCAGCTGCCGCCCCTCGCTCCATGGGGAGGGCACGACTTTCACCGTCGTCTCGAACGGCGTCTCCTTCGACTTCGGTAGGGCGTATTCGTAGTCGAAGTAATTGATCATCTCCTCGATGCGCACTGCGTCCTTGGGCGGGAGGTGGCCTGCGTTCAGCATGCGGCGGACGTTGGTGTAGCTCGCGGTGTCGACGTCGATGGAGAAGGTGGAGACGGGCTCCTTTGCGACAACCTTCACGCCGTTGATCTCGACGTCGTCGTACTTGTCGCGGTTGATCTCGCCTGGCATTGGCTGCGCAACGAAGCCCGCTACAGGCGCCATCATTCTGGGCGCGGGAGGAGCAACCATCGGCGGAGGAGGCGGGGGCGGAGGCGCGTAGGCTTGCTCGCTGGTGACGCCCGGGACGGACTGAGCGGAATCCTGCGCGGAAGCTTCAAGCTTGTTGCCTGTCACTACTACAACCTCGCGGCCGTCGGCGGGCTCTGAAGCGCCCAAATCCGCCTCTGCAACGGTTGAACTGGATTGGCAGGCCACGAGTGTGAGCGTCGAAGCGGCGGCCATCAGGAGCATGTTGATGCGTGTCATGGTGGAGTCCCATCTGTGATTGCGTGAAGCAATCAGGCGCGCCGAATGGGGCTGGTTTACGTCAGATTACAGACGTAATCTAGGCTATTGGGCCGGCGACTTGTTTTTCTGCGCTGCAACAAAAGCGGCGATGTCTGCCTCGACCACCGGCATGGGCCGCGCGCCGGGGGAGAGCACGGCAGCGTGAAACGCCTTGAGACTGAAGGCAGTCTTCAGATCGCGCTGCGCCTGGCCGCGCAGGCGGAGAATGGTTTCCCTGCCAGTCATGTATGCCGCCGCTACTCCCGGGCGGATCGACGAGCGATCGACTTCGAACTCCGCGGTTGCGCGCGGCACGCCGACCGTTTCCTCAAAATATCGGATGGCTTCTTCACGCGTCCATCGCTGGGCGTGGATGCCGGTGTCTGTCACAAGACGCGCTGCGCGCAGCAATTGCGACTGCAGGTAGCCGATCCGTCCGAGCGGATCCGACTGGTAAGCGCCGAGTTCGAGGGCGAGGTCTTCGGCGTAAGTCGCCCAGCCTTCGTTGAATGAAGGGTAGGCGACGAGATGTTCGATCACCGGCTGGTTCGGAAGATTGCGTTCAAGCTCGACCTGCAGGTGGTGGCCCGGAATGCCTTCGTGGAATGTCAGGGTCGGCAGCGTCCATGACGGGAAGTCCGCCGTCGCGCGGAGCGTGATGTTGTAGACGCCGGGCCGCGATCCGTTGAGGGGGGCGGGGCGGTAGTAGGCTTTCGATGTGGTGTCCTGCACGATGCGCGGCGCCTCGCGCACCGCAAGCGGCGCAGGCTTGTCGATGTCGACTACGCGCGCGGTGATGCCGTTCGCCCAGGTGACCTTCTGGTTGATCGCATTGAGCAGGGCGAGGCGGCCCTCGGGCGTTTCGGGGTATAGCAGTTCCGGTCGTTGGCTGAGGCTACGAAGCCGGCCGCCCGCGCTTCCCTCGACCAGACCCGCCGCCGCGAGAAGGGGATCCAGTTCCGTCGTGATCTGCTCGACGAGCTTGAGGCCGAGTTCGTTCATCTGCGCCGGGGTCAAGGACGACGTCGTGTGGAGTTTCAGGACATCGGCGTAGTAGGCCTCGCCATCCTTCAGGCGCCACACGCCGGGTTCGGCAGGCGCCTTGGCCAACGTTTCTTCGAGAAGCGCGATCAGCGCGTCGTACTCTTTCTTGATATCGCCGCCGACGAGTTCGGCTGCGCGGGCTGTCAGGCGGGCGATGTCAGCCTCGGGAATATCCGCAACCTGAGCGAGGGATTCAGTGAAGTGCTGGACGAGCACATGATCGCGCGCGATCCCGGGGCGCAGCTGCCGCGCCTTGTCGAGCGTGCGCTGAACGACGTTGCGCGGCGGGATCGTGCCGGCCGCGACATCGACTTCGAAGCGGCGGCGCTCGTCGCGCATCGCTTCGTCCATCTGCTCAAGCCGCTTGAGCCATGCATCGGCCTGGGCCGGTGTGGCGACGGCCACGTGCAGGGTCAGGAACTTGACGAGATCGGTGAAGGCGCCGTCAGCGAACGTGGTTACGTAAGTGCTGGAGCGGCCAAGCGAGGTGACGCCATGGCCGTGGCGATCAACTGCGATGGTCGCCTCCAGAGTGGAGCGCAGGGAGTCGTAGGTGCGGACCGCGGCGGGCGAGAGCAGCGCCCTGTCGATGCGTTCGAAATCCGCCAGAAACTCGAGGCGGCGAGTGCGGGTACGCTCCTCGACGGCTATGGACCTGTCGTTGAGAAGGGCCGCATAGGAGCGCCCGAAAGCCGACTCGGGAAGACCGATCATGTCGGCTTCTTCCGGGAGCCTCTGGATTTCGCTGGCGCCGAAGCGCTGCACGAGTTCGGCCAGAAGCGGATCGGCGTTCTCCACTGCGGGCGTGCAGCCGGCAGCCATAACGGCGGCCAAGGCGCCGGCGGCGGCCCCGAAACGCAGTCTCCAGCCGGGAAAAAACATATGATTCGCTTTGGTTGAGGCGCCCGGAGTTTTCCGATAAGGACCGCCCAGCATCAAGTCAGGAGCCTGTTAATGAGCACTCCCGCCCCCGGTGGCCAGCCGGAACTGACCGGTCAGGTCATGTTTTACAAACGTCCCGAGCCGCTTTCGCTGGAAAAGCACCGGGACCTGGGGGTGAAGCAGATAGCTTCCCCATTCTCGTTCCTGAAAACGGCCCATGCGGTTCCGATCACGGTGAGCGAATTCGGCGTCGCCGCGACCTGTTTTCCGATCATTTTCGTGGGTCCGGAGAAGACCCCGGTCGCGGTGATGGGCGTCCGGCAGAACGAAAACGAGTATGTCGACAGCAATGGCCAGCCCGACCCGGACGTCTACCTGCCGGCATTTGCGCGCCGTTATCCGTTCGTGTTCGCCTCCGATCCGAAGAGCGATCGCCTGCTTCTTTGTGTCGATACCGCCGCCGAAATGGTCACCAGCACGCCTGATGTGAAGTTCTTCGATGGCGACCAGGCCTCGAAATTCACGCAAGACGCGATCGAGTTCTGCAAGGAATTCGAACGCCAGCGCCGCGCCACGGTCGAATTCGTCGAAATGCTCGACAAGGCCTCTCTGTTTGAACAAAAATCGGTGGCGTTCACGCCGCGCGATGCGGCTGGCAATGCCGGCGCCACGCAGAAAATCGCCGATTACTGGGCGATTTCCGAGGATGGCCTGAACGCCCTGCCGGAATCCAAATTCCAGGACATCCGCAATACGGGCGCTCTGGCGGCAGTGTACGCCCACATGGTGTCACTGATGAACTGGCAGCGCGTAATCCAGCGCACGATGCGGCGGCTTGCTCAGTAACCAAACCCTCCGGAGGTGCGAATAGCCCCACGGTTGCGTCATCACGGCAGGCCCGTCCCTCACGTTCAGGCGAGGGGGATAGACCTGTCGTGTCGGGCTCCCTTAGTACACAATGGTTGCGCGGCCGATTAGGGCCGCCTGGCATGTTGCCGGCATGAATCGAGGTCCTAGGGTGCGTCTGGAAATGTCGCGGCTCGCTGCACGTCTGGCCGGTCTGGTTCTACTCCTGGTCGCCGCGCTTGGGCTGGTCGCGCCTGCATCCGCCCAGGCCACGGCGAGCAGCCCGCACGCTGAAGGCACAATCCTGCTGGAGCGCTCGGCCGCGACGCCGGGGGATACGTTTCTTGGAGCCCTGCGGCTGAAGCTGGCCGAGGGCTGGCATGTTTACTGGATCAATCCGGGGGATAGCGGCCTGCCCCCAACCGCCGCGTGGGCGTCTTCTCCCGAAGTGACCGCGGGCGCATTCAAGTTTCCTACCCCGCACGCCATCCCGCTCGCGACGCTGATGAACTACGGCTACGAAGGCGAAGTCGTCCTACCGTTCGAGGTAAAGATTGCGCCGGAGGCCGCTGTCGGTAGTCCGCTGACCATCGGCGCGACGTTCGATTACCTGATCTGTGCCGACATCTGCATTCCCGAAGCCGTGACGCTGTCGACCTTGCTGCCGCTGGCGGCGACGGAGTCGATAGACGACGCTGCCAGCAAGATCATCGCTGAGACGCTTCCCACCATTCCCGTCGCGCTGACCGGGCAGGCGGTGGTGGAGCGCGCCGGGGACACGTTCAAGATCGGCGTGATCGATGACAGCCTTGCGTCGGCAATCGCATCGGCCAAGTCCGTGCGCTTCTTCCCATATGGCGCAGAGCTACTTCACGCGGCGCCGCAGACTGTGCGCACTGGCCTCGACGGTGTGTCGGTCGAAGTGAAAGCGAACACGATGTTCGCAAAGCCCGGCGACAATGGGCTGGGCGGGATTATCGGCATCGAGACGACAGACGGGAAAATGCGCGGCTGGGAAGCGCCCGCAACGCCGGGCGTCGTACCCGCGAGCGTGACGACCACGTCCTTTGCTGGCGCCGCCGCGGCGGTGGAAGCGCCTCCGCTGCCGATTGGCGAACTGCTGATCACGCTTGGCCTCGCGTTTATCGGTGGGCTCGTGCTGAACCTCATGCCGTGCGTGCTGCCGGTTCTGACCATCAAGGCGGCGGGGCTTGTCCACACGGCGCACGATCCCAGGCAGTCGCGAGCGCACGGACTTGCCTATCTTGCGGGCGTGGTCGTCTGCTTCGCGGCGATCGGGGCGATCCTCATCGGGCTGAAAGCTGCCGGTGACACATCCGCCGGGCTTGGCTTCCAGCTACAGTATTCATGGGTTGTCGCGCTCTTTGCGCTGGTGATGTTCGCTGTGGGCCTCAACATGCTCGGCGTGTTCGAGATGGGTGGATCGCTGATGGGTGTTGGTGGGAACCTGGCGGATCGCGGCGGCACGTCAGGCGCATTCTTCACCGGGCTTCTCGCTGCTTTCGTTGGCGCGCCGTGCGTCGGTCCCTTCATGGCGGGCGCGGTCGGCGCAGCGCTGGTGCAGCCCCCGCCGGTGGTCATGCTGATCTTTGTCGTGATGGGCCTCGGCCTTGCTGCTCCATTCACGCTGCTGAGCTTCACCCCCGCGCTGGCGAAGATAATTCCGAAGCCGGGCAAGTGGATGATCACGTTCAAGCAGGCGCTCTCGTTCCCGATGTTCCTGACGGCGCTCTGGCTGCTCTGGGTGCTCTCGGCGCAGGCTGGCGCTGACGGCGTGATCTGGGCGCTGGGCGGCGCGATCGCGTTGTCGTTCGGCATCTGGCTCGCCACGCGGGTCGGCGGAAGCACTGGGGGGCGCGTCGTTTCGACGGCAGTGATCCTGGCCGCCTTCGCCGTGCCTGTCTTCGGCACGATCACGCCGCCAGCCGCGGCAGCCGCTGTGGTCACGGCCAGCACATGGTCGCCGGAGCGGATCGCGGAGCTGAAATCGGAGGGCCGCGTGATCTTCGTGGACTTCACGGCGCGTTGGTGTGTCACCTGCCAGGTAAACAAGGGCGCGATGCACGATGCGGCGGTTCAGCAGACCTTTGCCGACCTGAACGTGGCGTTCCTAGAGGCTGACTGGACCAACAAAGACGGTGTGATCTTCGAGGAGCTGAAGCGGCATGGCGCGGGCGGCGTGCCGTTGTATCTTGTCTATCCGGCTTCCGGAGGCGAACCGCGCAAGTTCGACGGATTGCTGTCAGCCGGACAAATTCAGCAGGCCGTGAAGGAAGCGGCAGGCTCGATCTAGTGGTCGCAAGACCGGGCGTGAACAGGTTTCATCCGTAGGAGTTGCAGGATGGGCATATCGAAGCGTGAACGTATTCCCATGGTCCTTGGCGTCGGCGCTGCCGCGGCGATTACCGCCGCGGCGCTGATGGTGTCGAGCGCGAACGCTGCACCTCCGGGCAACGCCGCACCGGCGTTCAAGGAAGTGAACACTGCCGGCAAGGAAATCTCGCTGGCGGACTTCAAGGGCAAGACTGTCGTCATCGAGTGGACGAACAATGGCTGCCCGTTCGTGCAGAAGCACTACAACTCGAAGAACATGCAGAAAACGCAGGCGGCAGCCACGAAAGATGGCGTGGTGTGGCTGTCGGTGATCTCGTCCAAGCCAGGTTCGCAGGGGCATGTCTCGCCCGAGCAGGCCGACAAGCTGACGGCCGACCGCGGCGCGAAGCCGACGCATGTTCTGCTCGATCCGGATGGTTCGATGGGCCGGGCTTACGGCGCAAAGACCACGCCGCACATCTACATCATCACGCCAGACGGGAAGGTCGCCTACAACGGCGCGATCGACTCGATCCAGTCCAACAAGGTCGATGATGTTCCAAAGGCCACGAACTACGTGGCGGCGGCGCTGACCAATCTCAAGGCAGGTAAGGCCCCGGATCCGGCGGCCACGGTGCCGTACGGCTGCGACGTAAAATACTGATCAAAACGGCGCCGCGGGGCATTGCGCCGCCGCCGCTCGGGGTGAGCTGGCGGCGGTTGCGTTTCCGCCAACGGCCGGCGCGATCTCGACCGCGTCCTTCAGCATGTGTGTGAGCCGGCCGAGGGCCCTGGCTTGTTCGGCGCCGGTTGCTGCAGCGTTGGCGGCGGTCATCTGTTTGCCGGTCTCCTCGGCCATGCCACGGAAGATGCAGCGCAGGTCGGCCGGTCCGCCGCGCTGGTCGATCTCGCTGGAGAGACGGCTGGCGGCGAGGCCGAAGCGTCGCAGGTCTGTCGACAGGGTTGGGGCGAGAGGCTGCGGCTTCGCGCCTGGTCGCGCCGTCGCGGAGGTCTGGGCCGATGAGACCTGTGCGAGCAGGCGCCTTGCCTCCGCGCCCACCTGATCAGCGAGGGTGTCGGCGTTGGCGGGCGCTGTTGCCATCAGGGCGAACGTGAGCAGGAGGGTGAAGCGCTTCATTCCGCCAGCATCTCAGGCGGCGGTTAAGCCTTCGCGAAAGCTGCTGCGCGTGTTGCTGCAGATCGGTGGTGCTGGGGTGGCGGACGTGACCATATGGGTATCCCTCCGGAGATTTACGCATGTTCCGCCCAGCCCTGCTGCCTATCGCTCTGGCCGTTGTTGGGTGTTCGCCTGATGCGCCTGCGCCGCAGGCGGCGGCTACCTCTCCGGCCATCGAGGCCAAGCCGATGGCCGTGAACATCGGCGTGCTCGAGGATCGCCCCGGAGCGACAACGGCCGAGCAGCCGCGGTTCATCGTCCGTGCGTTGTTCCAGAAGGACAAGCAAGGCTGGCGGTCGCTGGAGCCGGAATGCACAGACCTGTCCTGCCTTGCCAGCGCGCCGACCGATTTTCCCGCCAGCGTGGACTGGACCGTGGTGCACCATGGCGGCACCCGCGGATCTGTTCGCGCGACAACACCGGCAGCATGGCAGCTCTATGCGGATGTCGGCTCGCAGGAGATCGCCGCTGGCGTGACGCCGCCCGTGATTGGCGAGCGGTCGATGGAATTTGCCGGCGGCAATGGCGTGCCGATCTACCGGCCCTTGCTGGCCGTATCGGCGCCCGAAGGGCCGGATGCGGATTCCTGGAAGGCGGCCGAAGTTTCGCCGAAAGCCGTTGCCGCAATCCGTGTCGCGTTCCGCGGGCTGTTCGCCAACGTACTGAATTGCGCGAATGAAGGCGCGGTGGACGCCAGGCCAGTCACCTATGCGGATCGCGATGTCACGATATCCAAGGGCGCCGCCGCAAAGACCGGTTGGAGCGTGGCGACGGCGAACCTGACCGGCTACCGGTGTGACGGTCCATGGGATGACACAGCATTTGCACCGCAGGCCTTCGCCGTATCGCCTGATGGGGACGCCCGGTATCTGGGCGAGGGGCTGCAGTTTCTCGACGCCAGCGATTTCGACGGGGATGGTAAATCCGAGGTGGTCTTCGCGATAACCGGCGCCAACCAGGGCGGGTATCAGCTACGCTACAACGAGTTCGCCGCGCAGGCGGTATTCGCTTTCAGCTATCATTAGGCCCACGGGCGGCAGGGTGGCTGCCGTGTTGCCGCGGGTTGGCCGATGGGTTATCCCGCAGGCCCCAAATCCAGGGCTTGGGGACGGATGGCCATCATGTCCAACGACGAGCAGAAGCGGCCCGAGGCGCGCAAGCCTCGCGGATTTCCGGACAGGACGGCGGCGGTCATCGCCGCCGAACGCCGGCTCGTTGACTCGATAAGCTCCGTTTACCAGCGCTGGGGCTTCGACGCCCTGGACACCGGCCCGTTCGAGTATGTCGATGCGCTTGGTAAATTCCTGCCCGACACAGATCGCCCGAACAGCGGCGTGTTTGCGCTTCAGGACGATGACGAGCAGTGGATCGCGCTGCGCTATGATCATACCGCTCCGTTGGCCCGCTATGTCGCCGAGAACTGGGAGCGCATTCCGAAGCCGTTCCGCCGGTATTCGGCTGGGCCGGTCTGGCGCAATGAGAAGCCGGGGCCGTTCCGCTTTCGGGAGTTCATCCAATGCGATGCTGACTCCGTTGGCGTGGCGGGGCCGGCGGCGGACGCGGAGATGATCGCGATTGCAGCCGAGGCGATGCAGGCGGCGGGCGCCGGGCAGGGCGAGTATGTGATCCGTGTGAACAGCCGCCAGATCCTCGACGGCATCATGGAGACGGCGGGCGTGCTTGATCCGGCCCAGCGCGGCACGGTACTGCGCGCGCTCGACAAGTTCGACAAGTTCGGCGTCGAGGGCGTGACGCTCTTGCTTGGCAAGGGGCGCAAGGACGAGTCGGGCGATGTGACCGCCGGGGCGGGGCTCGCCGCCAACCAGATCGATGTGTTGGTGGAGTTCATCACCTCGCGTTCCGTCACGCGCGCGGAGACGGCGCGCAAGCTGGCCAACTCGGTTGGCATGACGCGGTCGGGCGAGACGGGCGTGGCTGAGCTGGTGGAGATCGACAGTATCCTCAATGCGCTTGGCATCGGCGATGAGGCGGCGACATTCGATCCGTCGATCGTGCGGGGGCTGGAATACTATACCGGGCCGGTATTCGAGGCAGAGTTCCTGCGCGAGTTTCGCGACGCCGACGGCAATCCCATGCGGTTCGGATCGGTGGGCGGCGGCGGGCGTTACGACGGCCTCGTGGCGCGCTTCCGCGGCGAACCCGCGCCGGCGACCGGCTTCTCAGTTGGCGTGAGCCGACTGGCGGCGGCGATGGCTGCCAGTGGCGAGGCGCAGGTCGAAGGGCCGGTACTCGTGCTGGTGCTCGACAAGGATCAGATGGCTGACTACTCGGCGCTGGCCTCGGACCTGCGAAGCGCGGGCGTGCGGGCGGAGATGTATCTCGGCGCGTCGGGCATGAAGGCGCAGATGAAGTATGCGGACCGGCGCAATTCCCCTGCGGTGGTGATCGTCGGCAGCAATGAGCGCGCGGCGGGCATCGTCACCATCAAGGACTTGAAGGCGGGCGCTGCGGCGGCCAAGGGAATGACTGACAACGAGGCCTGGCGCAACGAGCGGCCGGGACAGTTCGAGTGTCCGCGCAGCGAGATGGTCGCGCGCATCAAAGCAATTGCAGGCCAGCCGTGAAGCTGACGCCGGAGGCTTCAGCGGCGTTGGCGCGCATCGCGCGGGTGAGCGGTGTGCGGGCTGAGCCGCAGGCCCTGCTGCCGGCGGAAGTGATCCTTGAACTGTCGGGCGAAGCAGTGCGCTCGCGGCTGTGCACGTTCACGGACGCGAGCGGCGCCGAGCATTGCCTGCGGCCGGACCTCACCACGCCGATTGCGCAGATGGTGGCGTCGGGCGAGTTGCCGGTGGCGCGCTATCACGGCGCCGGTCCTGTCTATCGTTTGCCGCCGCGCGGGTCGGATGATCCGGTCGAACATTTGCAGATCGGCTTCGAGTGGTTCGGCAATTCGGGCTCGCCCGCCGAGGACGCCGAAGCGCTGGCCGTTGCGCTGGAGGCCGCGCAGGCGGGCGGCGTGATGAGCGCGAAGGTGCGGTTCGGCGACGTCGCGATCTATCATGCGCTTCTGGCTGCGCTGCCGCTGTCGCCGCAGTGGCGCGACCGGTTGCGCCGGGCGTTCTCGCGCCGGAAGGGACCTCGTGAGTTGCTCGTTGCGGCGCACCTGCGGACGGATGTGGCGGAGGCTGTGGTTCGTATCGGCGGGTTGGCGCAGGACGATGCGGTGCGTGCCGTGGAACTAGAATGTGTGGCGCTGGGCGTCGAGCCTGTTGCGCGCGCGCCTGTGGAGATTGCGCGGCGGCTGCGCGAGAAGGCGACGGATCCGGCGCCGGCCGAGAGCGTGGCTCGGATGCTGGGCGACTATCTCGATCTGTCGGCGGTTGCCGGCGACAGCGCGGCGGCGCTTGCCGCGTTTGGCAAGCAGGCAGGCGTTGATCTGGGCGATGCGCTCGACAGTTTCAATGAACGGCTGGCGTTGATTGCCAAGCTCAAGCCGCCCTTCTGGGCTGATGCGGTGTTCAGCGCCGAGGCCGGGCGGCGGTTTGAATACTATGACGGGTTCGTCTTCGATCTTGCGCGTGCGGGCGAGGCGGACCGGCCGGTTCTTTCAGGCGGGCGGTATGATGGCCTGATCGCGCGACTGAGTGCCGGCGGCGTCGAAGCCTCAGGCATCGGCGCGGCGATCCGGGCGGACAGGCTGGGCAGGGGAGGCGCAGCATGAGTGCGCTGACGCTGGCTGTGCCGTCCAAGGGGCGGCTCAAGGAGCAGACCGAGGAGTTCTTCCGCGATGCTGGTTACGCCATCGCGCCGCTGGGTGGCGCGCGGGGATACCTGGCGCGCATCCCCGCGCTGCCAGAGATCGAGGTGCGGTTGCTGTCAGCGTCGGAGATCGCGTCGGGCGTGATCGCGGGCGACATCCATTGCGGTATCAGCGGCGAGGACCTGCTGCGCGAGCAGGCGGGCGATCTGGAGCGCGTGGCGCACCTGCTGGCGCCGCTGGGGTTCGGACGCGCCGATCTGGTCGTCGCGGCGCCGGCGAGCTGGCTGGATGTCGAGACGATGGCGGATGTCGACGACGTGGCGGCGCGGATGGAGGTGTCCACCGGCCGTAAGCTGCGGGTGGCGACCAAGTATGTGCGCTCGACCCGGCGGTTCTTCACCGAGGAGGGGGTCGGTCACTACCGCATCGTGGAGAGTGCGGGCGCCACGGAGGGCGCGCCGGCGGCGGGTGTCGCCGATCTGGTGGTGGACATCACCACAACGGGGGCGACGCTGAAGGCGAACGGGCTAAAAATTCTCTCCGACGGCGTGATCCTCAGGAGCCAGGCGCAACTCGTCGCCTCGATGGACGCCGAATGGACGGACGCGGGACTTGGAGCGCTGGGCTCGCTGGTGTCAGCCTTCGAGATCCGGGCCGGTCTGCGCACCTCGCGTTTCGAGGATTTTGTGACAGCGCTGAACCATACGCGCGCGTGATTGCGCTGCGAGGCGATTCTGTCCGGTATCAGATCGACTGATGTTTTGTTGCGCCTGCGAAGGCTGCGCCGGGGTTTTCGACCCCTGCAGGAGCCGATTCGTAACGGAACACGGCCATTTAATTCCAAGGAACGATAACGGGGATGTAAGATCGTTCTTGACTCACCGTTACGTCTAGGTGATCTTCAATCCGAACTGCTTCGGCGGTTTGGCGTTTCGGGGAGGAAACGCTCGTATCAGACCCTTCTAGTGGCGGCGCGTTAATCGCGCCGCCCTTTTTCTTTGTGCCGTTGGTCTCGGCGGATCTGAGAATTCCATAGCTCAGCTGTCTGGTCGATGAACGAACTCGTCCTGCAGGCGAGTTTTGGGCCGATCGGCGCAATAGGCGGCGCCCGGGTACCGGCGGGCCCGAAAAGAAGTCGGGACGGCCAGTTTCCTGACCGCCCCGACGACCGGCATTAGAAGTTCTATTATATTGGCTCGCCCGGGGTCAGGATGGGCTCCAAATCGAACTTCTCGAATATCGATAAATGAATATTGATAATCATGCAATGAGTTCGGTTAGGCTGTGAGCCCGAACTTGTGTCGGGGCAAAATCTGGCATGGCTTGTCCCCAAAACGGGGCGTGGGGCAATGTCTTCCCTCTCGTGGCGGTAAGCTCCGCACCAGATTCTGCCGGAGTGCACGCACTCACACCATCCGCCCGGCGATACGAGCGGCCGTTCAAACGGTCGTGACAGGCAAGGACAGGCGCAGAATCGAAAAGGGCGGCCCGTGAGAGCCGCCCTTCCGATATTCTTCGAATGAGTCGCGTGGACTAGAAGTCCATGCCGCCCATGTCCGGCATTCCGCCGCCGCCGCCATGGCTGTGGCCAGCATCTTTCTTCGGCGCGTCAGCGATCGCAGCTTCCGTCGTGATCAGCAGGCCGGCCACCGAAGCGGCGTTCTGCAGAGCAACGCGGACGACTTTCGCCGGATCGATGATGCCCATCTCGACCAGGTCGCCGTACTCTTCAGTCTGGGCGTTGAAGCCGAACGACTTCGAGCCTTTTTCCGAGCGGATGCGGCCGACGACGAGCGAGCCTTCGACGCCTGCGTTTTCCGCGATCTGACGGATCGGAGCTTCGAGGGCCTTGCGGACGATATCGATGCCAGCTTGCTGGTCTTCGTTGTCGCCAACGGACTTGATGGCGAAAGCAGCGCGGAGGAGGGCGGTGCCGCCGCCGGCGACGATGCCTTCTTCGACAGCAGCGCGGGTGGCGTTGAGGGCGTCGTCAACGCGGTCCTTGCGCTCTTTCACTTCCACTTCCGTCGCGCCGCCGACCTTGATGACGGCAACGCCGCCAGCGAGCTTGGCGAGACGCTCTTGCAGCTTCTCCTTGTCGTAGTCCGAGGTCGTCTCTTCGATCTGCTTGCGGATCTGGGAGATGCGGGCCTCGATCTCTTTCTTCTTGCCGCCACCGTCGACGATGGTGGTGTTCTCTTTCGTTATCTGCACGCGCTTGGCCTTGCCGAGCATGTCGATCGTGACGTTCTCGAGCTTGATGCCGAGGTCTTCGGAGATGACCGTGCCGCCCGTGAGGATGGCGATGTCTTCCAGCATGGCCTTGCGGCGGTCGCCGAAGCCCGGGGCTTTGACGGCAGCGACTTTCAGGCCGCCGCGCAGCTTGTTCACGACGAGGGTCGCGAGAGCTTCGCCTTCAACGTCTTCCGAGATGATGATCAGCGGACGCGAGGTCTGGACGACCGACTCGAGCACCGGGAGAAGCGGCTGGAGCGAGCCCAGTTTTTTCTCGTGGAGCAGGATGAGAGCGTCGTCGAGGACGGCCTCCATCTTGTCGGCGTTGGTGATGAAGTAGGCCGAGAGATAGCCGCGGTCGAACTGCATGCCTTCGACGACTTCGAGCTTGGTCTCGATTTCCTTGGCTTCTTCGACGGTGATGACGCCTTCGTTGCCGACTTTCGCCATGGCTTCGGCGATCATCCGGCCGATTTCCATCTCGCCGTTCGCGGAGATGGCGCCGACCTGGGCGATCTCTTCGTTGGTCGTGATCTTCTTCGACTGCTTCTTCAGGTTCTCGACGACTTCGAGAACGGCTCTCTCGACGCCGCGCTTGAGGTCCATCGGGTTCATTCCGGCGGCGACGCGCTTCAGGCCTTCGCGGACGATCGCTGCGGCGAGAACGGTTGCGGTGGTGGTGCCATCACCCGCGACGTCGTTGGCCTTGGAGGCCACTTCGCGGATCATCTGGGCGCCCATGTTCTCGAACTTGTCTGCAAGTTCGATTTCCTTGGCGACAGTGACGCCGTCCTTCGTGGTGCGCGGAGCGCCGAAGGATTTCTCGATGATGACGTTGCGGCCTTTCGGGCCGAGCGTGACTTTCACCGCGTTGGCGAGGATGTCGACGCCGCGCATCATGCGCTCACGGGCGTCGGAGGAGAATTGTACGTGCTTGGCTGCCATGTGGCTTGTTCCTAGCTAGGTGGAATGGGGAAGGGCGAAGGGCCGGGTGGCCTACTTCTTCGCGGGAGCGGGCTTGTCGACGATGCCGAGGATGTCGCTCTCCTTCATGATGATGAGCTCCTCGCCATCGATGGTGACTTCCGAGCCCGACCATTTGCCGAACAGGACGCGGTCGCCGGCTTTCACGTCGAGCGGCGTGATCTTGCCGTCATCGCCGCGGGCGCCAGGGCCAACAGCGACGACTTTGCCTTCCTGGGGCTTTTCCTTGACGGTGTCGGGGATGATGATCCCGCCCTTGGTTTTCTCTTCTTCCTTGACGCGGCGAACAAGCACGCGGTCATGAAGCGGACGAAAGCTCATGATTTGCCTCTGTTTTTTCTGGTTCGGACCACCCCCCTGGGCGGCCCTGCAACATGTCTGCTAGCAGTCTCACACATTGAGTGCCAGAGACGCGCTGCAGTTATGGCGGGCTGGGCAAGGTGTCAAGGGTCGCCCCGCGGCGCGCTTGGCCCGGAATCCTGATGGAAGGGCGAGACCCCGCCGCTAGGCCGTCATCAGGCGAAGTAACTATGCAGCCGGAGCCGCGCGAAGCGGCCAAGCGGGCGGCGGCGGGCCCGCGAGGGCTACTCCGCCGCCTTGGTCCCGCTGGCTTCGTTCTGGGCGGCGATCTCGGCGGCGAGTTTCTGGACGGCGCCGATGTCCATCTTGCCGGTGCCAAGAACGGGGATGGCGCTGACCTGGAAGATCTTGCGGGGCAGGGACAACTCGTTGACGCCGTGGTCCTGGGCCCAGCGCTGGAGGTCGCCGCGTTCAGCCTTGGGATAGGTCGTGAGGAGGACGATTTGTTCGCCCTTGCGTTTGTCGGGAAGGACGGCGGCGGCGTGTTCGTGCTCGCGCCACAGGCTTGAGGCGCAGTTCTCGGCGACGGCGAGCGAGACCATTTCGCCGCCGATCTTGGCGAAGCGCTTTAGCCGGCCCTTGATAGCGAGATAGCCGTCCTCGTCGGGACTGACGATGTCGCCGGTGTCGTGCCAGCCGCCCGCCGGGGGCTGCAGCTGGCCAGGTTTTGCTGCGGAGAGGTAGCCCGTCATGACATTTGGCCCGCGGACGAGCATGCGGCCGCCATGGTCGATGCCGGGAACGGGTTCGAACCTGACTTCCATGCCCGGCAGGACCCGGCCGACCGTGCCGGGGCGATTGTTGCCGGGCTGGTTCACAGCGATGACGGGCGAGGCTTCGGTCGCGCCATAGCCTTCGAGCAGCTCGACGTTGAAACGACGCTTCACCAGCTGCCGCGTCTCGTCACGAACGCGCTCGGCGCCGCAGACCGCGAAGCGCAGCTTGCCCAGCTCGTTTCCTGTGCAGGCACGGATGTACTGGTTGAGGAAGGTGTCCGTGGCGAAGAGGATGGTTGCGCCGGTCTCCTCGACGCGCTTGGGAATGATCTTCGTCTGGAGCGGTGAGGGGTGGAGGACGGACTTCATGCCGCTGAGCAGGGGAAGTAGCGCGCCTGCCGTCAGCCCGAAGCAGTGGAAAGTCGGAAGCGGATTGTAGAGCACGTCATCGAGGCCGAGCGCTTCGGGGACGTGGGCGAGGATCTGGTGGACGTTGGCGACGATGTTGCGGTGGGAGAGTACGACACCCTTGGGGTCGCCTTCGGTGCCTGAGGTGAAGAGGATCACCGCGGCGGAGTCTGGATCGACGTTGGGGGCGAAGGCCCATGGCGTGACCGGGCCGAGGGCGCCAGCGGCTTTCTGCCCGATGCCGAGCGAGGCGCGGACGTCTTCCAGATAGACGAACTCCGCGTCGGACTTCAGTTCGCCCATCAGGCCTTCGAGTTCGGCCTTCTCGATGAAGGCATGGGCGGTGACGATCTTCTTCACCTGGCCCGCCTTGAGGGCGGCGCGGATGTTGCGGGCGCCGGCGCTGAAATTGATCATGGCGGGGACGCGGCCATAGGCGCTGAGCGCAAAGAAGGAGATCACCCCGCCGGCGCCCGTAGGCAGCATCACGCCGATCGCCTCGCCGCGGCGAGCATGCTTCTTGAGGGCGGAGCCAAGCGCAAAGGCGGCGCGGACGATGTCGTCATAGGTGAGCTTCCGGTCATCGGCATCATGCAGGATGACCTTCTTGCCCCCATACTCCTTGCGGGCGGCCAGCAGAGCGGAAAAGACGCTGGTATCTGCATGGCGTGGATCGTAGGCCGAGCGTAGTGACGCCATCAGAAAATCCTCCCTCTGGCGCCCGCGGCGCTCTTTGTGTCTTTCGAGTAACATACCGCTTGGCGCATAAAGCACAAATGCGGAAAGCTGCACGCGGTAACGGCCATTTCGCTGGTGCGGAATTCAGGATAACAGGCGGATCATGCCTACGCTGGTGAACAACAAAGACGGTGCTGAACGCCCGCGGCATCCTGAAAAACAGGGGCGCGAGGATACGCCCCTGTTGCGGAAACCATCATGGATTCGGGTGAAGGCGCCGACGAGTGAGGGGTATTTCGAGACCCAGCGCATCGTGCGGGAGGCGAATCTCGTCACGGTCTGCGAGGAGGCCGGGTGCCCCAATATAGGTGAGTGCTGGACCAAGAAGCACGCCACGCTGATGATCATGGGCGACACGTGCACACGCGCCTGCTCGTTCTGCAATGTGCGGACGGGCATGCCCGGGCCGCTGGATTCGGACGAGCCGCGGCGCGTCGGCGAGACGGTGGCGAAGATGGGCCTTGGCCACGTCGTCATCACTTCGGTTGACCGTGATGACCTTGCCGATGGCGGGGCGCAGCATTTTGCGGAGGTTTTGAAGGCGATCCGCCTTGCAGCTCCGAAGGCGACCATCGAGATCCTGACGCCGGACTTTCTCCGGAAGGGGGATGCGGCGAACATCGTGATCGATGCCAAGCCGGACGTGTTCAACCACAATCTCGAGACAGTGCCGCGCCTGTACCTGACTATCAGGCCAGGATCCCGGTACTACCATTCGCTGCGCCTGCTGGAGCGGGTGAAGGAACGTGATCCTTCGCAGTTCACCAAGTCGGGGCTGATGGTTGGGCTGGGTGAGGCGAAGGAAGAAGTGATGCAGGTGATGGACGACATGCGCTCCGCCGGCGTCGATTTCCTGACGATAGGGCAATACCTGCAGCCGACGCGCAAGCATGCGGCGGTGGAGCGCTTCGTGACGCCGGAAGAGTTTGCGACGTACGAGACGATCGCTAAATCGAAGGGATTCCTGCTGGTATCTGCGAGCCCGCTGACGCGTTCGAGCTATCATGCGGACGAGGATTTCGCGAAGCTGCGCGCGGCGCGCGAGGCGCAGCTGTCCGGACGCTAGCTTGAGCACCCATCGCGAAACGCTGGACCTGCCTTACCGGCCGGAGGATCTGTTCGATCTGGCCGCCGACGTCGGGCGCTATCCGGAATTCATCAGCTGGATACAGGCGTTGAAGGTGATCAGCGAGGAAGAGACGCCCGCGCGCGAGCAGTGCAGGGCGGAGGTCACTGTCGGCTTCAAGGGGTTTCGCGAGACGTTCGTGACCGATGTCGATGCGCGCAAGAGCGACATGGCGATCGATGTGTCGCTGGTGCGCGGGCCGTTCAGGAAGCTGTCGAACACGTGGCGGTTCAAGCCTGGGCCGAAGGGCGCGCGAGTGGAGTTCGTGATTGCGTTCGAGTTTCGAAATTTCGTCCTGCAGGCCTTGGCGGATGTGAACAAGGCTTATGCGGTGAGGCGCGTGATAGATGCGTTCGTCGCGGAGGCTGGGCGGCGGTATCAGCGGGTGGGCTAACAGCTTGGCGTGCTCGTCACACGTTCGCTGGATGACGCCGCGCTAGTTGTTCCCGCCAGGTGTTGCGCCGGGGTCCGCGTCAGGGATCACGGCGTCGCGTGGGGTGACGTCGGAGTTGAGGGGGACTGGCAGGCGCGAGTCGGGTGTCTGGTCTGACGGGCTTGGCGCAGCGGCGCGGGGCTGGGTGAGTTTCGGATCGGGGCCGCATGAGGCCAGGGTCCAGTTGCCGCCTTCGGCGCGCGTGACGCGGCAGAGGGCGTTGGTTGTCTGGTCGCCGGTCTTCACCGCTGTGCGAACGAGGGCGCCTTCGGCGTCGTAGCGCGGGCGGTGGAAGGTGAGGCGGTTCATCCCGGCGGTCGCGGTCTCGCCCTCGGGGCCTGCAATCTCGACGACATTGAAGCCGGCGGCCTTCCAGTCGCAGCCGGGGCGCCACGGCGCATCCTCGCCATTAAGCGTGATCGTCATCTGCGGATCGTCGGCGCTGAGCTTGTACTGTTCACGGCCGACGGCGCTGATCAGCGCGCAATCGTCTGTGACGAAGGCTGCCTCCTTGGGCGGAACGGCTTCGGGCGCGCTTTCGCAACCTGCGAGCGCCAGAAGACCAGTCGCCAGAAACAGTCTTTTCATCACGATACCCAGCTCGTCTTGCACTCGCCGACTGTCCAGCCTGCGAAACCTGAATGAAGGCCGCATTCATAGCCGATGCCCGCCAAGGGTCCATGCATGATTTCAGTAAGCATGACGGCGCCTGTTCCATCGTAGGCGGGCTTCTGGAAGGCGACCCATTTCAGGCTCTGGCGCGGATCGGCGCCGGGCATGGGTTGCACATAATCCGTGAAGGTGAAGCCGTGGGCGCCGAAATCGCAGCGCGGCGTCCAGCCTTCGTCGCCGCCGGGTTTCAGCGGGGGCGGGGCGTTGTCGGGGCCGAACTTGTAGTGCTCCTTCGCGAGCGCAGCGACGACAGCGCAGTCGTTGGAGAGCGCTTTTGCCGTCGGCGCGGACGGTGAGTCTCTTGTTGGCGACCTCGCCACGCAGGCGCAGGCCAAGAGTGCCGAGGCGCCCAGGGCGATGAGATTCGTAACGCGCATGCCTGGCTCCGTCCTGCCGGCGTCTGGCGGCCGGACCTGAGGGCAGGAGTCGCGGGCGCTGATGGCGGCAATAGGGCGAAGGGGGCAGTCGGGTTCCTGACTGGGGCAATCAGGCTGGGTTCATGTGGCCGGAGGCATTGTCGGGGAACGACAGGCCGGGTTCGGCCGTAGCCCTGATGGGAAATGACGTGAAAAAGCTGATCGCCTCGACTATCCTCGCCGCAGTAGCGCTTGCCGCAGTTGCTCCCGCTTCCGCGCAGCGCGGCAACGACCGCGACTTTGGCGGCTGGGGCGGCGCGTCCTACCAGAGCGGGCAGAGCGTTGATCAGATGAAGCGCTCGCTGGCGAATGACGGTTATCGCGCCTATCGCAGCATCAGGCTGGATGGACGGCAGTATGACCTCTGGTCGAATGCCGGGTCGCGCAATCCATGCGTCGGCTTCACGTCGTACAATGGCCGCGTCACCGATGTGCGCGGCTTCGCGGAAAGCGAATGCGGGCTGGTGAGCGGCGGGCGCCGCGGCATCGATGAGGAAGACCTGCGCGGCCTGCACGTGGACGACGCCCAGCGCAACCTGCGCGAGTATGACTACATCAACACGCGCAATGTGCGGATCGACGGCAAGCAATGGGACCTTTGGCAGAGCCGCCGTGGGCGCGAGTGCATCGGCTTCACCTCATACAATGGACGGATCACGAATGTGCGGTCGTTCCGCGGCAGTGAGTGCGAAGGGTTCGGGATTCCCGGCAGCGGGCGTATCGATGCGCGCGATCTGACGGGGTTGAGTGTGGATCAAGCCAAGCGCGCGCTGGCGAATGCGGGCTTCCGGGGCGCCGGCAGTTTTCGCGATCGTGGGCAGCAGTGGGATTTGTTCTACAATGATACCGGTCGCCGCGGACGTTGCGTCGGATTCACGTCATACAATGGGCGGGTGACCGAGGCGGACGAGTTTGACGCGGCCGATTGCCGCTAACTCACGCCATCATCTTCCGCAGCATCTCGAGCGCCGTCGCGATGGTTTCGCGACGGATGCGCTCGCGGCCGATATCGCCATACCGCATGGCCTGATGGAAGATCGGCTTGTTTTCGCGGGCGACGGCGAGGTGGACGAGGCCGACGGGCTTGAGCGGTGTGCCGCCGCCCGGGCCAGCGACGCCGGTGACAGCGACGGCGAGATTGGCGCGGGACTGTTCGAGCGCGCCTTCAGCCATCATGCGCGCGACAGGTTCTGATACCGCGCCGGCGTCGGCGATGAGGTCGCCGGGGACGTTCAGCATCTCTTCCTTGGCGCGGTTGGAATAGACGATGAAGCCGCGTTCGACCGTGGCGGACGAGCCGGGGATTTCGGTGAGAAGGCCTGCAATGAGGCCGCCGGTGCAGCTTTCCGCCGTAGCGATCTTCAGTCGCTTCTGCTGCGCCTCGTCGAGGGTGAGGCGGGCGAGCATAAGGAGTTGGTCGTCGAACATGGTGGGCTCCAGGTCAGCAATGGTAGCCTCGCCGCTGGTTGCTGTCGCTGCCCATCTCAGAAGACAGCTGCTGACAGCCGAACGCCTATGATCGCAAGCACGATGAGAACGATCAGCCCGCCGGCCACGACGTTGGCGATGGGGCCTTTACTCCAAAAGGCGATGACGGCTGCGACTATACCCGGAATGTGCAGCAGGCCGATTAGTCCGAACACAGGTTGACCGGCAAGCAAGGGGCCCTCGAACCACATCGCCAGCAGATAGACGAACATGGCTAAGGCGAACGGCTTTCTCGCGCGCGCGAACTGCTCAGTCAGGTCTATCTGCCCCGTGTCTGGGCGGTCGGGTGCAATCACCCCCACCGCGAGGCCGAGAATTACAGGGGCGATCAAGACATAGAGAAACGATGCTTAGTTCCAGTTGAGACTGCTAGGGTCCCAGACTGCCCGCCAGTGATTGACCAACGCGAGCAAGAGTCCGCCAACCCACAGCGAATGCGGCAGATGCCAGAGGACTCGATGTCGGGATTTGAGAAGCCAGGAAAGTCCGTCGAGCAGGTGACCCAAGCTTATCGCCAGGATCATTGAGATCATTACGGCGACAAATTCGAAGAGAGTCATCCTCGTCTTACGCCGCCGAGCAAGTCCCTTATCGGCTCAGCAACACGCTCGCCTGTGCCGCGATGCCTTCCTCACGGCCGACGAAGCCGAGCTTCTCTGTCGTGGTAGCTTTAACGCTGACCGCGTCCAATGACAGGCCCATTGCCTCGGCGGTGGCGTGGCGCATCGCTTCGCGGTGGGGGGCGATCTTCGGGCGCTCGGCGAGAATCGTGATGTCGGCGTTGGCGATTTGGTAGCCGCGGTCGTTCGCAAGCTTCACAGCGTGCTGGAGGAATTTGATCGAGGCTGCGCCTTTCCATTGCGGGTCGGAGGGCGGGAAGTGGTCGCCGATGTCGCCGAGGGCGAGCGCGCCGAGGATGGCGTCGGTAAGGGCGTGCCATGCGGCGTCGGCGTCGGAATGGCCTTCCAGCTTTTTGGTGTGCGGGATGCGTACCCCGCACAGGATGACGGCGTCGCCGGGTTCGAAGCCGTGGACGTCGAAGCCTGTTCCGACACGGAGCGTGGGTGAGCCAATGAGCTTCTCGGCCAGGGCGAAGTCCTCCGGATAGGTGACCTTCATAAGCGCCTGACGACCGGGCGTCAGCGTGATCTTTGCGCCGGTGCCTTCCAGCAGGGCGAGGTCATCGACGGCGCTGGCCGGGGCCGAGGCGTAGGCGCGGGTGATTGCCTCCCAGCGGAAGGCCTGCGGGGTCTGGACCCGGACGAGGCCGTCGCGGTCGATAGTCTGCAGCGTGTCGGCGCGCTTGAGCGCGTCGGCGACGGGCAGGGCGGGGCAGGCGGCGTCGGCGTCGTTCAGGGCGGCCAGGAGCTCTTCGATCACGTCGAGGGTCAGGCCGGGGCGGGCGGCGTCGTGGATCAGGACATGATCCGGGTCGATGGGTGCGAGCACGTCGAGGCCGGCGCGGACGGAATCGGTGCGGGTCGCGCCGCCTGCGACAACGTGGATATTCCAGCCGTGGGGCAGCATGGCCCGCACGCGGTGCTGTTGCTCAACCGGAACGACCACAGTGATGGCCGCAATTTTATTGCAGCGCAGCATGGCATTGACGCTCCAGACGAGCATGGGCTTGCCGGAAAGCTGCTGGAACTGCTTGGGCTGTGCGCCGCCAAGACGCGAGCCGGAACCCGCCGCAACGATGATCGCAGCCGCTCTTGGGGCCAAATGCGCCTCTTGATTGTGCATTCTTGACGCCTTTGCGTGGAAGCGCTCTAAGTATTGCGTTCGAAGTGCCTAACAATTAGGCAATTTGTGAACGTCCTTGGAGACTGTTTCGTGTTCAGCGTAGGCGATGTCCAGATAGCTGCGCCGGTATTCCTGGCGCCGATGTCAGGCGTCACGGATGCACCGGCGCGGACTGAGGCGGACCGGTTCGGTGCGCCGGCGGTTGTCACGGAGATGGTGGCGGGCGCGGAACTTGCGCGCGAGCATGTCGACTTCGTTCGCCGTGCTGCGCCGCACAATGGATCGGGTCCCTTCATCATACAGCTCGCAGGGCGTGATCCAGAGTGGATGCGGATCGGCGCCGAGCTGAGCGAATCCGCGGGTGCGGACATCATCGACATCAACATGGGCTGCCCCGCGAAAAAGGTCACGGGCGGACAATCGGGCTGTGCGCTAATGCGCGAGCCGGAGCTGGCCCGGAAGCTGATCGCCGGGACGGTGGCGGGCACAAAGCGTCCGGTCACCGTGAAGATGCGGCTGGGGTGGGATGAGTCATCTCTCAACGCGCCGGAGATCGCGCGCATCGCCGAGGGCGAGGGCGCGCGGATGGTTACGGTGCACGGGCGCACGCGTCAGCAATTCTATGATGGTCACGCGAACTGGGCGCGGATCGCGGCGGTGGTCGAGAGCATCCGCCTGCCGGTGATCGCCAATGGGGACATTGTTGATGCGCGCTCGGGCGCCGAGGCGCTGAGGCAGTCGGGCGCGACAGGTGTGATGATCGGGCGCGGCGCAACGGGGCGGCCGTGGCGCCTGGCGGAGATTTCGCACGCGCTGTTCGGCACGCCGTATGCGCCACCGACGCCGGAGCAGAAGCTGGCGTCGATGCAGGCGCAGATCGAGGCGTCGGTCGCGCTGTATGGCGAGCGACTGGGCATTCGCGTGGTCCGTAAACATGTCGCGGCGTTCGTGGATGCGTGGTGCGAGGATCACGGCCTTCCGCCTATGGCGGAGCAGCGCGTGGCGCTGTGCAGGCTGGATGATCAGGCGGCGTTGCAGGACGGACTAGCGCAAGCGTTGTCCGGCATGAGGATAGCGGCATGACGGTGACGCAAGACGGATCGGCGCTGGCGCTGCGTGTGCTTGATGCGATGCCCTTCGCAGTCATCGGGCTGACGCGGCGCGAAACGGTGAGCTGCGTCAACCCGGCGGCTGAGACATTGCTGCAGCGTTCGTCGGCGCTGGTGCGCGGGAGACCGCTGACGGAATTGCTGCCGGAAGACTCGCCCCTGATGGATTTCATCACGCGGGCCCGGCGCGAGGGCGGGGTGATGTCGGCGCGTTCGATCCGCATCGCCAGCTCGCACATCACGCCGGTCGACATGGATGTGACGGCGTCCCCCGATGGCGATGATGGCGGGCTGGTGCTGACGCTGATGCCGATCCGGCAGGTGCAGGACGAGTCCAAGAACGCCGAAGTGAATGCATTTGCGCAGATCGCCCGGATGCTGGGCCATGAGGTGAAGAACCCGCTGGCGGGGATTGTCGGAGCAGCGCAGCTGCTGGCGCGGCAGGCGCGGGACGACCAGCAGGCGCTGCTGACATTGATCAGGGATGAGGGCGGGCGCATCACGCGGATCGTGGACCGATTCACGGCGTTCGAGACATTCTTCTCGCCGCGGGCGCGGATCACCAACGTCCACATCGTGCTGGATAGCGTGATCGACCTGGCCAAGGCGAGCTTTGGCGCAACCACGCGTTTCGACCTGCAATACGACCCTTCGTTGCCCGAGATCGAAGTTGATCCGGATCACCTGCACGAAGCAGCGCTGAACCTCGTGAAGAATGCGGTCGAGGCGGCGAGCACGCCTTCGCGCCAGGCGAGGGTTGCGATCTCGACGCGGTATCGCGCAGGTTTCCGGTTCGCGGGGCGCGATGGGCCGCGGGCGCGTGGCGCCCTTGAGATATCAGTGACGGACAACGGGCCGGGCGTGCCTGAGACGACGGTGCCCCGCGTGTTCGAACCCTTCTTCACAACCAAGGCGGGCGGCGCGGGCATCGGTCTCGCAGTCGTCGCCGAGATCATGCAAGCGCACGGTGGCTTTGTCGTTCTCGACAACAGCGTGAGCGGCGCCTCCCTGCGCCTGCTCTTTCCGATAGCGCGCCAAAAAGGAGCGGCCAAATGAGCGGTCCGACAATCCTGGTCGCGGATGATGATGCAAGCGTCAGGCTCGTCATCAGCCAGACGCTGGCGCAGGAGGGCTATCACGTCAGGGCAACCAACACGATGTCGGCGCTGTGGCGCTGGATCCAGGCGGGCGAGGGCGACCTGCTGATCACCGACGTCTACATGCCGGATGAATCGATCTTCGACCTGCTGCCGCAGATCCGGCGGACGCGGCCGGAGTTGCCGATCATCGTGATCTCTGCGCAGTCCACCGTGCTGACCGCGGCGATGGCGTCGGACCATGGCGCTTACGACTACCTGCCCAAGCCGTTCGACATCGACAAGCTTGCGGAGACGGTGCGCCGTGCGTTGCAGAAGAAGCCGACGCGCGGGCAGGAGCCTACGGGCCGCCGCGCCGAGAAGGATGAGGCGCTGCCGCTGATCGGCCGGTCGAAACCGATGCAGTCGGTGTATCGCGTGATTGCGCGGATCATGAACAATGATCTGACTGTGCTGATCGAGGGCGAGAGCGGGACGGGCAAGGATCTTGCGGCGCGCGCGATCCACCAGCTGGGGAAGCGCAAGACAGGGCCGTTCGTTGCGGTGAGTCTTGCGGCGCTCCAGCGCGACCAGGTCGAGGACGAACTGTTTGGCGGCGGGCGCGACAGCAATGGAAAGCGGCGCGGCAAGGTGAGTGAGGCGGACGGCGGAACGCTGTTCCTCGACGAGGTCGGCGACATGCCGCTTGAGGCGCAGACGCGGCTGGTGCGGTTTCTGCAGGATGGACGGTTTGCGACGTCGGGCGACGATCTTGATGTGCGGATCGTGGCGTCGACGAAGCATGACCTTCGCGCCCTCGTCGATCAGGGCCTGTTCCGCGAAGATCTCTATTATCGTCTGAACGTGGTCTCGCTGCAATTGCCGCCGCTCCGGGAGCGGAAGGAAGACATTCCGGATCTTGCATCGGCCTTCCTCGTGCGGGCGAAGAAGGAGGGGCTGCCGGAGAAGCAGCTCGACAAGAGCGCCTATGACCTGCTGGTGGCGTATGACTGGCCCGGAAACGTACGCGAGCTGGAGAATGTGATCCGCCGCCTGTCGGCGCTGAGCCCCGAGCCTGTGATCTCTGCGCGCGAGGTAGAGCGTGAGCTGCGCTCGAACACGCGGACGGTGGCTGGGGAGCGGGAGTTCGAGCAGGAGATAGAAGCTCTCCTCTCGCGGCACTTCATCTCGGCGCTGTCGGCTGATCCAGACAAGGATCCGGATGGCGGGCACATTTATCAGACGGTGATCGAGCAGGTGGAGCGTCCGCTGATCAAGCTAGCGCTAGCAGCAACTAACGGAAACAAGGTTCGAGCGGCGGCGCTTCTCGGTCTCAATCGCAATACGCTGCGGTCCAAAATCAATGGGCTGGGGGTTGCCGAGGGCGACTGAGATCGCCCCGAACGCGAATATCCCGTCATAAAGCAGTCAGTGTCAGGGATTCCTGTTGCTCCGGCGCATCAGGGTGTGGTTTACTTGCCACACTGTGTTGCCCAGCCGCCGCACAAGCCAGAGATGGCGGCAGGCGCACGAGGTGATTGTACGCCTAGCTGAATAATCGTCCCGGGATTCGTGGAGGGGCGGTCGATCAGCTTGGCCTTTGGGTAGAGTTGATGCCAGACACGGCAACCGCAGCGAAAGATGCGAGGATACGGCTCGGCCGGGCTACCTCGAACATGTTCAGGCTGTTGTTCGGCCTGTCCGTCGTCATCGCTGCCGGGGCCACCTACCTCGCTGTCACCGACACGAGCCCGAGCGCTGCGGGGCAGCCGGGGTTGTTTTGGTTGCTAATCGCCAACCTCGTGCTGATCGCGGGCGTCGCTACGGTACTGGGCGTGCGGGTCTACTCGCTAGTGCGCGAGAACCGCGAGACGAATGGCGGCGCGCGGCTGCGGCTGCGGATCATCTTCCTGTTCTCGCTGACGGCGGCAATCCCGACCATTCTTGTGGCCGGATTTCTGGCGGTGGCGATCAACCGTTCGGTCGACGGGTGGTTCAGCCGGCCGGTCACCAACATCGTGCAGGGCGGCAAGGAAGCCGCCCGTGCGGCGATGGACGATCTCCGCAACGAGGTGGAGCGTGAGGCCACCAGCATCTACAGCGACATCGCAGCCTCGGCGCCGCCCGCGGACGGCTCGCAGCCGCCGATCAACGTTCTGGCTGAATATCTCCAGAGACGCAGTTCTGCGCGGGGGTTGTTCAGCCGGGTCGAACTTCTGGATAGCGCCGGAGCCCCGCATTTGCCTGCGCTGGCCGATCCCAACGAAGCGCCACCTTCAGTGAAGCCAACGCAGAAGGACTGGGACGCAGCGAATGTGAATGAGATCAATGTCCGCGAAGATGCGGACGGCGCCATACGCGTATTCTTCAAAGCGCCGATATTCGACAACGTCTATGTCCAGATGGCGCGGTCGATTCCGCCCCAGGTGAACGAACGCTTTCAGCAAGCCGATGCATCACTGAAGGCCTTCGAGGAGGCGCAGGCGCGGCGGCAGGTGCTGAGCACGGTGCTGGTGCTGAGCTATGTCGAGGCGGCGGCGCTGATGCTGCTGGGCACGGCGTGGCTGGGAATGACGGCGGCGGCGCGGATCGCAATGCCGATCGGCGCGCTCGCCGGGGCGGCGCGGGCCGTGCGCGATGGCGATCTGTCGGTGCGGCTGCTGCGGCCGCAGGTGCGCGACGAGATTGCGGACCTGGCGGATGCGTTCAACGAGATGACGGACAGGCAGGCGCGGCAGACGAGCGCGCTCGACAGGGCGAGGATCGATGCGGAGACGCGCTCGGCCTTCATCGAGGCTGTGCTGTCGGGCGTCGAGGCCGGAGTAATCCGGATTGATGGCGACCTGCATGTGACGATTGCGAACGCATCTGCGCAGTCGCTTCTCAGTTTTGTTCACCGTCCGGGCAGCGAGACACCACTGGCGAAGATCGCGCCGGAGTTTGTTTCAGCTGCGCGGCGGGCAATCGAGACCGGGCAGTCCGTCGATACGAGTTTCAAGCGATCGTCGGAAAACGGCACACTCCACCTGCAAGTGCGCGTAGCGCCCGAGGCCGACGGAGCAGGAGCTGTCATCACCTTCCACGACACCACGCGGCTTGTTATGGGACAGCGCCAGGCGGCGTGGCGCGATGTGGCGCGGCGGATTGCGCATGAAATCCGCAACCCGCTGACCCCGATCCAGCTTTCGGCGGAGCGCCTGAAGCGGCGGTTCGCCAGCCAGATCACGACGGACCGCGAGACGTTCGAGCGGTGCACGGACACGATCACGCGGCAGGTGGCTGACATCGGGAGGATGGTCGAGGAGTTTTCGGGCTTTGCGCGGATGCCAAAGCCGACATTCGGGAAGTTCGGGCTGGTCGACATGGTCGAGTCGGTGGCGTTCGCCCAGCGCATGTCGACGCCGTCGATTGCCGTCACCGTGACGGCGCCGCCGCATCCGGTCGAGGTGCTGGGCGACGAGCGGATGCTGGCGCAGGCGCTTACAAACATCGTGAAGAACGCGGCCGAGGCGGTGGAGCGTCAGATCGAAGGGGGCGGGCTGAGCAAGGGCTCGGTCGCGATCGATGTGTTTACCGATGCGGACGAGGTGCAGTTGACGATCCGCGACAACGGGCCGGGGTTCCCGGTGGCGGATCGTGAACGGCTGCTGGAGCCGTATGTCACGACGCGAAAGAATGGCGTCGGCCTTGGTCTGGCCATTGTGACGCGCATTGTCGAAGATCATGGCGGACGCATCTGGCTCGGTGACAACGAGCTGGCCGCCAATGGTGCGCGGGTCGACATCCGCATGCCAATGCAACCCAATCCTGTTCAAGAGTCTGGGCCGGTTGAAGAATCCATGGCCCTGTCCGGCGGAGGAGTAGCTTAATGTCTGCTGAGATTCTGGTCGTGGACGACGAAGCCGATATCCGCGAGCTTGTGGGCGGTATCCTGCAAGACGAGGGGTATGTCGTGCGAACGGCGGGCAATTCCGCCGACACGCTTGCGGCCGTGCGCGCGCGGGCGCCGCGGCTGGTGGTGCTGGATGTCTGGCTGAAGGGGTCGGAGCTTGATGGGCTCGGCATCCTTTCGATCCTGAAGGAGATGGACCCGTTCCTGCCGGTGGTGGTGATCTCCGGCCATGGCACGGTGGAGACTGCGGTCGAGGCGATCCGGCGGGGGGCTTATGACTATCTCGAGAAGCCGTTCAAGTCCGAGAAGCTGATCGTGACGGTGCAGCGGGCGCTGGAGAATGCGGCGCTGAAGCGGGAGAATTCGCGACTGATGGCGCGGTCGGCGTCGTCGCACGAGCTGGTGGGCCGTTCGAGCGCGATGGCGCAGCTGGCAAACTCGGTCGACAAGGTTGCGGCGACGAACAGCCGGATCATGATTTCCGGGCCGCCGGGGTCGGGAAAGGATCTGGTGGCGCGCCTGATCCACGACCGGTCGCAACGGGCGAGCGGGCCGTTCGTGGTGATCAACACGGCGTCGCTTGATCCTGAGCGGATCGAGGCGGAGCTGTTCGGCGAGGAGACCGGCAACGGCAAGGCGCCGAAGATCGGGCTATTCGAGCAGGCGCATGCGGGCACAGTCCTGCTGGACGAGATTTCTGACATGCCGCTTGCGGTGCAGAGCCGCATCCTGCGCGTCCTGGTCGACCAGCGGTTCAAGCGGCGCAACGGGCAGGACGACGTGTCGGTCGATGTGCGCGTGATCTCTACGACGGCGCGAGACCTGCGGGCGGAGATCGCAGCGGGGCGGTTCAGGGAAGACCTCTACTACCGCCTGAACGTGGTGCCGGTGGATGTGCCGGCGCTGGATCGGCGTCGCGAAGATATCCCGGATCTGGTGCGCTACTTCATCCAGCGCGTCGCTGATGCGACGGGGCTGCAGCCGCGCCCGTTTGCGGACGAGGCGATTGCGGTACTGCAGGCGAGCGAGTGGCCGGGCAATGTGAGGCAGCTCCGGAATGTGGTGGAGCGGCTGCTTATACTGACCAATGGAGAGCCGGCGGGGCCGATCACGGCGGAACACCTGCCGAGCGATTCGAAGGGCGGCAGCGCGTCTGCCGCGGGGTCGATGCAGATGATCTCCATGTCCCTGCGGGATGCGCGGGAGCATTTCGAGCGCGAGTACCTATCGATGCAGATCACCCGTTTTGGGGGCAACGTGTCGCGAACAGCCGCATTCATCGGGATGGAGCGGTCGGCGCTGCACCGCAAGCTGAAGGCGCTCGGCGTAGATACCAGCCTCGGTATCAAGGAACCGCAGGGCTGACGGTCGCGCAATCGGTAATGACTATTCTGCGCGGCGCCGCCCCCACGGACGGCGTTTCGTGCGTTTGGCCATGCGTGAGGCTGGCGCCAGCGTCCGATCGAACCGGGTGGGCAAGCCATTGCTCATTGCGCGCCTGAAAGGCTAAACGTTCTGCAAGGCCCCAGCAAAGAAGGCTCGCAACATCCATGTCGGCTGACAAAAAACAGAACCTGCAGGACATTTTCCTCAACGCCGTGCGGAAGGGTAAGACTCCCCTGACCGTGTTCCTTGTGAACGGCGTCAAGCTCCAGGGCATCGTGACCTGGTTCGACAATTTCTGCGTGCTGCTGAAGGGCGAAGGTCGCCCGCCGCAGCTGGTGTACAAGCACGCCATCTCGACCATCGCGCCGAACGCGCCGGTCAATCTCTTCGAGAATGAAGACGAGGACTGATTGCCAAGAGATCTGATCGACCGCCGGCCGCCCGAAGAAACAGCCGCGGTTGTTCTGCCGGTAATTGGCGGGGCGGATGTTGCACGTTCCCGTCTTGAAGAGAGCATGGGTCTGGCGGAGGCGCTGGGCATAAAGCTGGCGTTCGCCGAGCAGGTCAACGTTCGCGAGCCTCACCCGGCGCGGCTTCTTGGATCGGGCCAGCTCGATGCGCTGGCTGAGCGCTTTCGCGACGAAGGTGTGACGCTGTTCATCGTCGATGGCGCGCTGACGCCGGTTCAACAGCGCAATCTGGAAACAGAACTGAACCTCAAGGTCGTGGACCGAACGGGGCTGATCCTCGAGATTTTCGGCTTGCGCGCGCGCACGGCTGAAGGCCGGCTGCAGGTCGAGATGGCGCGGTCGCTGTATGAGCGCTCGCGGCTGGTGCGGACATGGACCCACCTTGAACGGCAGCGCGGCGGCTTCGGCTTTCTCGGCGGCCCTGGTGAAAGTCAGCTCGAAACGGACAGGCGCTTGCTTGACAAGCGCATCGCGGGATTCAAGCGCGAGCTTGAGGATGTGCGCCGCACGCGGCGGCTGCAGCGCGAGGGCAGGGCCAAGCGCGGCGCGCCGGTAGCGGCGATCGTCGGCTACACCAATGCGGGCAAGTCGACGCTGTTCAACCGGCTGACGTCGTCGGATGTGCTGGCGGCGGACATGCCGTTCGCCACGCTCGATCCGACGGCGCGGGAGATCGTGGCGGCGTCGGGCAGGCGGATGGCGCTGGTGGACACGGTGGGCTTCATCACCGACCTGCCGACGACCCTGGTGGAGGCTTTCCGCGCGACGCTGGAAGAAGCGATGGAGGCGGACATGCTGATCCATGTTCGCGATATCGCGCATCCGGACACCGAGTATCAGTCGAACGACGTGTACGGGATTCTAGAGCAGCTGTCGGAGGAGACGGGGCTTGAGCGGCCGCCGGTGCTCGAAGTCTGGAACAAGGCGGACGCGGTGGCGCCCGCGATCCGGGACCTTTTGACGGCGCGCGCCGAGACGCACAGCCCGCCGGCGCTGCTGGTGTCGGCGCTAACGGGGCAGGGCGTAGACGAGTTGCTGTTCCGGATCGAGGGCGTGCTGTTCCGCAACCGGCGTCCGCGGCAGGTAACCATCCCGGCGTCGGACGGACGGCTGCATGCGTGGCTGCACAACAATTGCGAGGTGTCGGCGGAGATGCTGTCGGGCGAGACGGATCTGACGCTCGACGTGTTCATGACCGACGAGGATGTGGCGCGGCTGGCGGCGATGTCGCCGGATGTCCGGGTGGAAAGCGCCTAGTCTCGTTGCGGGATGGTGCTGCCGGGGAGGATTGAACTCCCGACCTCAGCCTTACCAAGGATGCGCTC
>JBBAUA010000003.1:0-5228 GCA_040398465.1 Hyphomonadaceae bacterium
GCGAAGGCTTCGATCGTGTCCCAGTCGGAGCATTCGTAGTTCGTGCCGGGCCACGGGTTGAACGGGATCAGGTTGATCTTGGACGGTACGCCTTTCAGAAGGCGAACGAGATCCTTGGCCTCGGCGAGCGTGTCGTTGACGCCCTTGAGCATGACGTATTCGAAGGTGACGCGCTTCGAGTTCGACAGGTCCGGATAGGCGCGGATGGCGTCGAAGAGTTCCTTGAGGTCGTACTTCTTGTTGAGCGGCACGAGCTCGTCGCGAAGGTCGTCATTCGTGGCGTGCAGGCTGATGGCGAGCATGGCGCCGGTGCGTTTACCGAGCTCGGGGATTTTCGGCGCAACGCCTGCGGTGGAAACGGTGATGCGGCGTTTGGAAATCGAGATGCCGTCGCCATCGCCGATGGTCTCGAGCGCCTCGACCACGTTGTCGAGATTGTAGAGGGGCTCGCCCATGCCCATGAAGACGATGTTGGTTAGGCGGCGGTCGCCGATATTGAGGGGGCGTTCGGCTGTCGGCCATTCTTCCAGCGCGTCGCGGGCGACCATGATCTGGTTGACGATCTCGGCAGCCGAAAGGTTACGCACCAGCTTCTGCGTGCCGGTGTGGCAGAAGGAGCATGTCAGCGTGCAACCGACCTGGCTGGAAACGCAGAGCGCGCCCGCCTTGCCGACATCGGGGATGTAGACGCATTCGGCCTCGACATTCGGGCCATAGCCGATGAGCCATTTGCGCGTGCCGTCGACGGACGTCTGCGCCATCGAGATGGGCGGGCGTTCGAGGACGAATTTTTCGCCGAGCTGGGCGCGGAGTTCCTTCGCGACGTCGGTCATCTTCGCGAAGTCGGTGACGCCGTAATGGTAAATCCAGCGCCAGAGCTGGGCGGCGCGCATGCGCGCCTTCTTTTCCTCGACCCCGGCGGCGATCATCGCCTGACGCAGGCCTTCGCGGCCCAGACCGGCGAGGTTGGGCGTCGCCGCCGCGGCAGCGGGTTTTCGGGAGAGATCGAGTTCCACGGACATTTGAGGGGCTCATACCTCAAACCGGCAGATCACGCGATACCCCGGCGGCTGTCAGGGGGTGTGCGTCGGGCGCGCGCTACTTGCAGAGCGAGCGGGCCTTGTCGATCGCTTCGCGCGAGCCCTTGAGCGAGAAGTGGTAGGCGGTGCGCGCGTCCTTCACGGATGCGGCTTCGACACGGAGTTCGGAGCCTTTCTTGAGGGCCTCGACAAGCGCGCTGTCGCGATTGTCCTTCACGAAGGCCTCGGGGCCGGCGGCGTACATCGGGAAGCGGTCACGGCCGATGACTGCGGCGGGGGCGATATCGGAGCGGAGGTTGTAGCCGACGCGCAGGCTGGGCTGGTTGGAGGCAGCGCCGGATTTCCATGCGGTGACGTAGAAGACGACCTCGCCATGCTCGGTCGATTTCGGCGCCTTGTCCGAGGCTTCGACCGTCGCGAAGCACACCATCTGGCGGCCCTCGCCTTCGGTGTAGACGCGCCAGTCGTTGAAGCGGCCGATCGCTTTCGATTGCGCAACGGCGGGGGCTGCGGCCAGCAGCGCTGCCGTCATGGCTGTCGTCAGGGGCAGGATCAGCGCGAGGCGCAGTTTCATCAAGGTCTCCAGTCCGCCAGCAGCTTAGTGCTGATTACGGATGAAATTTGACGCAAGGCTTAATGCGCGCAGTGCGCGGTGCTTGCGGCAGACGCCTCGGAGCGCGCCCTCGTCCTTCGAGAAGGCCTTCGGCCTCCTCAGGATGAGGGCTTTCGAACAGTTCGCCACGCCTAGCGCGGCGCGCGCTTGGCCAGGATGCGTTGCAGCGTGCGGCGGTGCATGTTGAGGCGGCGGGCGGTTTCCGAAACGTTGTGGTTGCAGAGTTCGTACACGCGCTGGATGTGTTCCCACCGGACGCGGTCGGCCGACATTGGGTTCTCGGGCGGTTCGGGGCGATCCGATCGGCCGGTCAGCAGCGCGTTGACGACATCGTCAATGTCGGCGGGCTTGGGCAGGTAGTCGATCGCGCCGGCCTTCACGGCGGCGACGGCGGTGGAGATGGCGCCATAGCCGGTGAGGATCACGGCGTGGCTGTCCTCGCGCACGCTGTGCAGCGCCTCGACGATTTCGAGACCGGTGCCGTCCTCGAGCCGCAGATCGACAACGGCGAAGGCGGGCGCCAGCTTCTTCAGCTGCTCGCGCGCCTCGGCGACCGAGCCCACAGGCGTCACATCGAAGCCGCGCTGGGCGAGCGCACGGGTGAGACGCGCGCGGAACGGCGCGTCATCGTCCAGAACCAGCAGCGTCTTGTCTTCGAGCGCTGCAATTCTGGGATCGGATTCAACCTGGTCTTCCAAGGGCTTGTCTCCCGGCTGGGCAGATACAGGTGGTATCACCAGCGGCAATATAGAGGGTGCGTCGAAATAGACCAATGCACGGAATTCTGTCCAGCTTCTCAAGGGCTTCGGCGGGACAAGAATGCGACCTCAGTCCTCGGCCCAGCCAGCAGGCGCCTCGATGGCGGCGCGCGGCCAGACGATGCGGATGACCGCGCCCCTGGCCGGAAACTGCCGGTTATAGGGGGTTACGCGCGCACCCGTGCGTTCCAGCAGGGTGCAGGCGATGAAAAAGCCGAGGCCCATGCCCCCGCCCCGCTGCTCGATCCGGCGCTCGGAAAAATATGGCTCGCCCAGCTTGGCCAGCACCGAAGGCGCAAATCCCGGACCGTCATCGGTGACATAGATGCGGACTTCTTCCTCGGACCAGCGGGCGTTTACCGAGACTTCCTTGGCGGCGAAGCTGGCGGCGTTCTCGATGAAGGCGCCCAGGGCGTGGATGATTTCCGGCTTGCGTATCACCTCGGGCGGGCGGTCGCCGGCGCTGGCGCCGCCTGCAAGCGGCGAGCAGGAGCATTGTATGTGGATGCCGGAGCCGTTGTGCGGTTCGGCCGCTTCCTCGATCAGCGAGGGCAGCGTGGCGCGGGCCATGGCCGCGTCGGTCATGTGGCGGCGCTGGGAGATCTGTCTCAGGATCGTGCGGCAGCGTTCGGCCTGCTCGATGATGAGTTCCACGTCCTCGCGCGCAGGGTGGCCGGGCTTCACGCTGCGACCGAGTTCGCGCGCGGCAAGGTGGATCGTCGCGAGCGGCGTACCAAGCTCGTGCGCGGTGGCGGCGGCGAGCGCGCCAAGCGCCGACAGCTGCTGTTCACGCGCGAGCACGGCCTGCACGGCGTCCAGCGCGGAGACGAGATGCGACTCGTCGCGGCCGGTGCGCCAGGCGGAAACGGTGAAGAAGATCAGGCCGATGGCGACGGCGGCGAGCTGGCCTGCCTGGTACAGTGGCGGGATGTCGAGCGGCGGGTCTGTGACCCATGGCAGGTTGAGTCCCCAGACCCACATGCCGGCGCAGCAGACCAGGGCAAGCAGCGCCAGCGCGCCCGCATAGGCCGGCAGCAGGCGCGAGGCGCCGACTGTGACCGGCGCGAGGATCATAAGCAGGAAGGGATTTTCGAGGCCGCCGGTCAGGCCGATAAGGACAGAGACCTGCACCGTATCGAACGCCAGCTGGCCTGCGGTTTCGGCCGGAGAGGACAGGTGCTGCGAGGGGAAGACCGCCATCAGCGCGACGTTGAGCCAGGCCGATGCGCCGACCGCAGCGAGGCAGGCTGCAAGCGGCAGGTCGAAGCCCAAACCGTATTGCACGAAGAGGACGGCAGCGGCCTGCCCCGCGATCGCCATCCAGCGCAGAGATACCAGCGTGCGCAGGCGCGTGCGCCCGAAGGCAGCCCCGACGCTGCGCAGCGCCTCGACGCGGCTGGCGGGGTCGAGCGACGCCGTGGCGGGCAGCGTGACCTGTGTTGGACTGGCGGTCGCGTCGGTCATGACGTGTGCTGGCCCATCATCGCCGGATTGTCATCAGGCCGCAGTTGGCATTCGGCAGACCTCATGCAGATATCCCCGCATGCGCAACGTGTTTTTCGCAATATCCGCCTCGCTCGCGATGTTTTCCGTGGCTGCATGCTCGCCCGCCGGCGAACAGCAGGCCGCCGGCGCCAACCCCGACTGCTTCCGGCGATCCACCGACATGGTGGGCGGGCCGTTCGAACTCATGGCGGCCGACGGGCGGACGCTGACGCAGAAGGATTTTGCGGGGCGCAAGGCGCTGGTGTTCTTCGGCTACACCTACTGCCCCGACATCTGCCCGATCACGCTCTACAATGTCGGCAAGGCGATGCAGGACGTACCGGCGGACAAGCAGCCGGCGACCATTTTCGTTTCGGTCGATCCCGCGCGCGACACGCCGGAGACCCTCGCGCAATATATCCGCAGCAACGGCTTTCCGCAGGACATCACCGGCCTCACCGGCTCGGAGGCGCAACTGACTGCGGCGACGGACGCGTTCAAGACGTCGTTCGGGCGCGGCGATGACTCGGAGAGCGCAGGAGGCTATCTGGTGAGCCATTCCTCCATCCTCTACCTGATGGACGAGAACTGGAAGCTGCAGACATTTTTCATGCAGGATGAATCGGCCGAGGCGATTGCCAGCTGTCTCAAGGCGCTGGACTAGCTCCGTCCGCTTCCCATCCGCCGAAACCTCACGTCTTGCATGCTTCACACCTGCTCTCCCGCTGTCATTCCGGACGCGCGAAGCGCGAGCCGGAACCCAGGAGCGGCGCGCGCAGACCCTGGGTTCTTGCTCTTAGCCTTCGCGCTCCGGCGGGAGTGACAGACTTGGGCCTCGGCAACCTACGCACGCAGAAAGCGGCGAAGCTGCATGGCCTGCGTCCGCTCAGTTCACCGCAGGCGCCGCCGGCGTGAAGCTCGCCGTGAAGCCGAGATTGTCTTTCGTCAGCGGCGTCGCCATCGCGCTCATGACGCCAAGCGGCGTCTTCGGCTTGAGCTGGATGCGCAGCGTGCCGGGTCCGGCCATGAAGGCGGAGGCGGCGGCCGTGAGTTCGCTTGCGATCGCAGCATCGACGCCGGCATCGGTGAGGAAGACGGAGCTGGCGGCGATCATGGTGACAAGGTCAGCGCGGAAGGCGGCAACGTCCTGCCCCGCTTCCGCCGCCTGACTCTCGAGGATGAAGTTCATCAGCTCGGTGTCCGTGATGGCGATGTCGAGATCGGTGAGCTGTAGCGGCAGGACGCCCATCACCAGCGACATGATCATTTCCGGCGGCACGTCGCCGAACATGTCGCCGCCGGCTTCCTCGTCCGCGTCGGCATCGGCTTCGG
>JBBAUA010000003.1:5328-145763 GCA_040398465.1 Hyphomonadaceae bacterium
ACGTCGCCGAACATGTCGCCGCCGGCTTCCTCGTCCGCGTCGGCATCGGCTTCGGGAGCGGCATCTTCAGCGCCATCGTCCGCGCTGTCATCTTCATCGGCGCCGGCCTCCTCGTCCTCCGCCGCATCTGCCTCGATCTGGTCGCCGGCCATGTCGGCGATCGACATGATGCCAGACATCAGGCTGGGCAGCGCCTGCTTGAGGCCGATGACGCCGCCGGACATCTTCACGTCGAACATGTCGGTGACGCCGATATTGTAGTCGGTCCAGCGGGTGAGATCCTTCGCCGGATCGAAGCTGGCGCTCGCGCCGGAATAGACCTCGATCACGTCGGACTCATAGCCCGCCATGGCGAGCATCATCATGCCCATCGCACCGACCGTGCCGCCCGAGGCATCCGCCGTCATCTTCATCGAGAAGCGGGGCAGGTCCGACGCGATGGCGACGCCATCCGCGTTGCGCGTGACCTTGGCGTGCATTTCGGATGTATCGAATTTCAGGCCCGACACGTTGGCCGCCAATCCGGTCCAGTCGACGCGGTCGACGCCGCCATCGAGCGGGCTGGTGAAGTCGCGATAGATTTCGGTGAAGTCGACCTTCTCTTCGGGATTCATGCCCGAGGCGAGGCCGGCCATGAAGGCCTTTCCGAGGAAGCCGGTGTTGATGTCCGACACCGTCAGCGCGCCGAAGTCGAACGTGCCGGCGATTGCGACCATGCCAGGCACGTTGAGCGCGCCCTTGAGACCCGCGAGCTTCGCCTCGCCGAGCTTTGTTGATGTGAAATCGCCAAGCGAAAGCTCGCCGAGTTCGACCGCGAAGTCGCCCGCCTCGCCCTCGTCCTGCGGGATCATGCCGGCGAGCTTGCTGCCCCCGATCTCGGCCTTGCGGAACGCCCACTGTTCGTAGGGAGGCGGGGTCAGCGCTTCGTCCATCCCGATGGCGCCGGCGATGAAGGTTCCGGTCGCCTCGTTCATGCCATCGAGGCCGAGCGTTCCGAACGTCAGGGTGACGTCGCCGAGCGGGATGGTCGGCGTGATGTTGTTGAGGCGGATGTCGCGGACGGTGGGCTTGCCGTCCTTCATGGTGAGGCCCTTGAACGTCATCGACTCCGCGCGCGCCACCACGGCGGGAGGCGCATCGGGGTCGGGCAAGCTGGCCGCCTCGCCCCCGTCGGGGCCCAGGTCGGTTCCGAGGCCGGCAATGGCGACCATGTAGTCGGCGGGCGCCTTCAGCTCGACGCCCTTGAGGGTGACGTCATTCCCCGAGCCGGACACTGACGTGTAGGAAAGCCCTGGCTTCGTGTTGTTCTCGAGGATCTGCATCTCTTCGAGGGCCATCATGGCCTCGCGGCTGACACCGCAGCCGGACAGCACCAGGAGGCTGGCAAAGGCGAGCTTGTGCTTGAACATGATCTTCCCCGGAGAGGTTGTGTTGCGTCGTCGTGCGCAGGGCGCTACGCCTTAGCATGGTCATCGCGGAATCGCATCACCGGGTCTTTTTGCTCGCAAAATCAGGTACTTCGGTGCCTGTGCGGGTGCACATCGACAAACGCGCCCGGCGCGTTTCGGTGCGCATTGACCCAACGGCAAGAGAAGCGATCGCGACCGCCCCGGCATCCCGGTACGCGCTCGATGCGATCGGCTTTGCCACCGAACGGGTGGACTGGATCGCCGAGCGGCTGGACGCCCTACCACCACCTGTGCTGTTCCGCCCTGGCGCCTACATTCCCTTGCGTGGGGTGATCCACCGTCTCAAGCATGTCGAGACGGGCCGCACCGTCAAACTCGACAGGACATCGGGGCCCACTCCCCTTCTTTTGATCCCTGGCCCGCGCGAAGCTTTTGCAGACAAGACCCGGGCGTTCCTGCGGGCTGCGGCGAGAGTTGATTTCGCCGAGCGGGTCGCGGTGCACGCCGAGACGCTACAAGTGACGCCGCGCTCGATCGCGATCAAGGACATGCGCTCGCGCTGGGGGTCGTGCTCGTCGGAGGCGCGGCTGAACTTCACCTGGCGGCTGGTCTGCGCGCCGCCATTTGCGCTCGACTATGTGGCCGCCCATGAGGTGGCGCACATCAAGGAGATGAACCACTCCAGCCGTTTCTGGAAGCAGGTCGAGCGCTGCTATCCCGACTGGCGCGAGGCGCGCGACTGGCTGCACACGCGCGGCGGCGCGCTGCATTCGATCGGCGATCCCTGAGCCTGATATCCCTGACCTTATATCCTGACCTGCCCAGGTGACGCGGCCGTGCGCGCTGTCCTTGGGGGCCACCCTGGGGGGCACAAAAAAGAGAGGCGCACATCGTGCGCCTCTCTCTCGTTGAGCTTCCGTTCAAGCCTAGAACTTGGCCGTGACACCGACGATGTACTCGCGGCCGAAACCGCCGTCGAAGTTGTTGCCGATGCCGTAGACACCGCGCGGCTCGTCCGTGTCGAGCAGGTTGTTGATCGTCAGACGGAGCTGGTAGTTGTCGGTCAGATCATAGGCTGCGTTGTAGTTGAAGAACCAGAAGTCATCGCCAACGAAGGACGGCGTCTGCTCCGGGATGTTCGTCTTGGCAATCAGCACGTTGGTGACGGTCGCGCTGGTGTAGCTCGACGACAGCGTGTGCTGGAACGCGCCGAGCGTATGGCGCGCGTCGAGACGGAACTTGTGTTCCGGGTTCGTGTGCTCACCGCCGAGACGGTCGTCACGGGTGATGCCGTTGCTGAAGATGTCATAGCGCTGGGTGTGGAAGTACGAACCGCGGAGGTCGATACCGCCCCAATCCTGCATCATGCCACCGACGAGCGGCACTTCGTTCAGGTCGAAGTTGTAGCGGATCTCGGCGTTAACGCCGCGGAATTCCCGCTTGCCCAGGTTGAGGTTGGAGAACGCCGCGAAGGCAATCTCGAAAGGAACCTGGTTAGTGGCAGGAGCGCCAGCCAGCACGCCGGAGATGCCGGGGTTGCCCGTGATGGCGTTGTTCGTCGGAACGACGAACTGGCCGCCGGGGCCCGTGGGCGTGCCGAACAGGATGGCCTCGCAAGCGCGGTAGCCGCCAACGATGGAGTTCGGGAAGGTGGTGTCGTCGAAGCAGGGACCGGCGAAGGTCGCCGGGCCGACCAGACCGATCTCGTTCTTGAGATCGACGTTGAAGTAGTCGACCGCAATGACGAGGCGCGGGATGAAGCTGGGCTCGAAGGTGAACCCGAGCGTGTAGGTGTTCGCTTCCTCGTTGATCAGGCCTGGGTTTCCGCCAGCGTTTGCCGGAACGGTGCCGCCGACCGAAACAAAACCCTGCGGCTTGCTCGGACCGGCGTCAAGGAAAGCAGCCGCATCCGTTGCGTTGGTCGCGATGCCGAGATTCTGCACCGCAGTGATGCAGTTGGCGCGACGGGTGGCCGGAGCAGGTCCTTGCGTGATCTGCGCGACGTCGCAGGGGTGGTTGGTGCGGGCCAGCCCGGTGAAGGCGACGGTGAACGGACCGACGAGTTCGACGAGCGAGGCCGAGCGGACCGTGCGCGAGTTGGCGGCGCGGATAGTCAGGTCGTCGATCGGCTTCCAGCGTAGCGAGTAGTTGAACGTGTCGTCCTTGGTACCTTCGCCGGAGAAGACAACCGTCGTGGACTCCTGATCGCGTTCCACGATCCGCTGCGCGTAGGTCAGTTCGAGTTCCTGGAAGCCCGGGAAGGTGAAGCCGCCGCCGAAGATCGGCAAGTTCGCCTCGAAACCGTATTCCTTGAATTCGAGCGAGCCTTCGCCACGGCCCTGCGGGGCAGTCCGGCCTGCGCCGATCTGCGTGTCGCGGCCGGGTTCAAATTCTGCGGACTCCTTGCGGTATTCCGCCTGGATACCAGCGCGGAACGTACCACCCGGCAGCTCGAACAGATCCGAGCCGAGTGAGCCCGAATAGTATTCGAGCGTGTTGAGCGCGTGCACGTTCGCTGTTCCGACCACATAATCGACGGCTGCCGCATCAAGCGCGCCATTGCCGTCACCGAACAGGTTCAGCGGACGGCAGGCCGCAACCTGCGCGGCGGACGGCACAAGGCCGGTCGTCGTCACGATGCCGCCGACACCCGGGTTACGGATGTTGATGCGCTCAGGAGCAGCGAGAGTCTGCTGGCGGCAGACCGCCTGCCCGCTGCCGTTGCGGACGACGTCCGTCGCGAGGGCGAATTCGGTGTCCAGAAGGTCCGGGCGTTTCGAATTCTGCTCCGAGCGGCCGTAGGAGGCCGCCACATCCCAGTAGAAGTCGGACGGGCCGAAGGAGAAGTCGCCTTCGAGGCTCTGAATGATCTGGTAGTTTTCGGCTTCGAAAGTGGACTTCGTGCCTTCGCCACCGAGCACGTCAGACAGGGCGCGGCCCAGGTAGAGAACTTTTTGACCACCGATGGTCGGGAGCGTAAAGCCGGTGCCGCTGGCCTCAAGCTGGGCAATGCTCGCGCGGGAAGCGGCCGTGAGGAACGGGTTCTGATCGACGTAGATCGGGATCGCCTGTCCGCCCGCCTGGGCGCTGCCGCCCACCGCGTTGGTCACGGCGCCGGCGCTCTGCTCGAACTCGTTGTTGGTGTACATCAGGGTCGAGCGGTAACGCAGGTTCTCGCTGATGTCGTAATGGCCGTTGGCGGCGAGCGAGATACGCTCGTTGCCGGCCTGGTACTGCGCGTGGCCAAGCGCGGTGGAATCGTATCCCTGGCCGTTATACATGGCGCCGATACGGCCCGGCACGGTCGAGCTCAGCTGGCCAGGGTTGTAGGACACCAGGTTGCCAGACCCATCAAACGCCAGCGGAACAGCGATGCGCGGGAAGATGGCGCTTGTCGCGGGGTTGGTGTTCAGGACGGTGGGGAGATAGCCGTTGAGGGAGTTGACGGCTCCCGTGGTCGGGTTCGTCGTCCCGAACGTACCCATGAAGAGCAGCGGGTTAAGGTTCGGGTTCGCCGCGAAGTATTCATTCGGCGTCGGGCGGTTGCGCTGCAGAAGCGCCACAGCCAGCGAGCTGAGCTGGGTAGCCGAAAGGCCGGCGGTGTTCGCCGTCGGCGCGAGCGCTGAAATGACGCTCGCAGCAGACACGCCTGTCGGCAATGACGACGGAGCGAAGAACGAGAAGCCTTGTGGATCGGCGCCCGGACGCGTGAGGGCGCCTGGGAGCGCGGTCGCCGGGGAGAGGATCGTGTTGTTCGAGAAGCCGGTGCCGAAGATGTTGCTCGTCACAAGCGTGCCGCCCGCGGATGTCAGCGGGTTGGAGAGCGCGAGCGGTCCGAAGAACGTCGCCTGGACGCCATCGGTGGCCGACGGCCGGAAAGCCGGGGCGAGCGTTCCGCCTGCGAGCAGGGTGCTTACCGCGGCCTGAGCATCGAATGCGCCCGTATTGCGGACCGAGCCTTCATACGGGTTGGCAGTACCCGAGCCGGCATAGCGGGCCGGCGCGTCGGCGGAGGCGCCGATAAAGTCCGTCTTGGCGTAGTCGGCCGAGACAACGATGTTGCCCTGGCCGTCCATGATGTCCGAGCCCCACAGGCCCGAGAGACGATAGTTCTCGCCATCGCCCAGTTCGGAGACGCCGGCCTGTGCGCGGATCTCGAAACCTTCATAGTCGGTGCGCGTGATCAGGTTGACGACGCCGCCGACGGCGTCCGCGCCGTAGATCGCGCCGCCGGTGCCGGCCAGCACGTCAACGCGCTCGAGCATCTGCGGGTTGATGGAGGTCAGGTCGACCTGCGAGCCGGAAGCGTTGCCGGGAACGAAAACCGAGCCCGGGTTCGAGGGGACGATGCGACGTCCGTTGAGCAGGGTCAGCGTGCGCTGGGTGCCGAGGTCGAGCACGTCCGGGAAGGCGAACGAGTCGCCGTTCTGAACCTGGGTGCCGCGGGCGTTGGTGCCGATGCCGACGATCGGAAGGTCTTCCAGCACGTCGACGACGTTCGCGACCTGGCGCGCGTCGATCTGCTCGGCGCCAACCTCGAAGGTGGGGTTGGGATTGTCCAGCGATTCCGTGCGCAGGCGCGTGCCGGTGATGACGACGACATCGCCTTCCTGGTCTGCTGCCGCTTGGGTCGATGTGGTCGGCACTGTGTCCTGCGCGTAAGCGGCGAAGGAAAGACCGGGCGCCGCTGTAAGCGCCGCAAAAAGCGTTGAGCGCAGGAGATGCGCTTTCGCAGTAGTTTTCACGATTTTGACCCCTTTAATGCCTGACCACTGGACGCGCGAGACGTCGTTGGACCGCCTGTGTCCCCGGGGCGAATGCATTCTTCCCAAAGGTTTGGCGGATTAGCCACATTCCCGTCATAAACTCGGAGGCGTCAATCGGGGTCGGAGGGGCCCGAAGGACTTTCTGCAAACCTGCCGGAATGTGCAGCATTTCTGCATCAGCCTGCGCATGACAGGCAAAGGATTCCAATTCGGGGCCTGAAACTCCTTGCGTCAGTCTGTTTTGCGACATCCTCCGCGAAACATTCTTGCTGCATTTGCTCGCCTCGCGGCGCCTGGCGCACGCCTCGAACGCTCAGGACGCGCCATCCGACGGACAGGTTTTCCACAGGCGTTGCTATCAAGGCGCACTCGACCCGTCGGAACACTGTCCGGACAGCTGGAGCGGCCGCTGGAGTTCTCGCGTCAGGCGATTGTCAGCGGCCGCACTCAACCTGAACGCGAAACCTGCGCGCCTGGCGCTGCACGCTGCAAGCCCGCTCAAGCCCGGGCTTGCACAGACTTGCCATGAGACTCAGGCGTCGACTTCCGCTTCCAGAGCGAATTCCTGGATGAATTCGCGGCGGGGCTCGACAAGGTCACCCATCAGCTTGGAAAACATCTCGTCGGCGGTGTCGGCGTGCTCGACCTTCACCTGCAGCAGCAGCCGGGCGTTCGGATCGAGCGTGGTTTCCCAGAGCTGTTCCGGGTTCATCTCGCCAAGACCCTTGTAGCGCTGGATCTTGATGCCGCGCTCGCCGGCCTCGAGGACGGCGGCAAGGAGCGAAACGGGCCCGAAGATCTGGCTCTCGCCGGTCTTCTCATGGCGCAGCACGCAGCGGCCGGCATAGACGTCGCCCAAAGCTTCAGCGCGTTCGGCCAGGCGGCGCGCATCCGGCGTCGACAGCAATTGCGGATCGAGCGCCGCTTTCTCCTCGACGCCTCGAACCGTGCGCGAGAAGACGACAGAGCCATCCTCGTGATGGCCCTTCCAGGTGTCTTCGCCTTCTTCCGCGATGCGGTTCAGGCGCTGGGCGGCGAGGTCGGCTTCGGCCTGCCCTGCTCCGGCCTTCAGCGCGCCGGCGAGGGCCGCCTGCTCGACAACGTGACCCGGCGCGCGCAGCGCAAGGCGCGCGAGCGTGCCCTTGAAGGCTGCCGCCTCCTTCACGCGCGCGCCAAGATCGGCGGCGGCGATCTGCTCGCCATTTTCGCGGATCAGCATCTGGCCTTTGACGCCTTCGGCGATCAGGAACTCGTCGAGTTCGGAATCGTCCTTGAGGTAGCGCTCGGACTTGCCGCGCTCGGCTTTATAGAGCGGCGGCTGCGCGATGTAGAGATAGCCCTTCTCGATCACTTCCGGCATCTGGCGGTAGAAGAAGGTCAGCAGCAGCGTGCGGATGTGCGCGCCGTCGACGTCGGCGTCGGTCATGATGATGATGCGGTGATAACGCATCTTCTCGATCTGGAAGCCTTCGCTCGGGTTGGTCTCCGAGCGTCGCCCGATGCCGCCGCCCAGCGCCGTGATCAGTGTGCCGACCTGGTCGGATGAGAGCATCTTGTCGAAGCGCGCGCGTTCGACGTTGAGGATCTTTCCGCGCAGCGGGAGCACGGCCTGGTTCTCGCGGTTGCGGCCCTGCTTGGCCGAGCCGCCGGCGCTATCGCCCTCGACGATGAAGATCTCGGACTTCGCCGGATCCTTCTCCTGACAGTCGGCGAGCTTGCCGGGGAGCGAGGTGATGTCGAGCGCGGATTTGCGGCGCGTGAGTTCGCGCGCCTTGCGGGCGGCTTCCCTTGCAGCAGCAGCCTCGACGATCTTCATCATCACCTGTTTTGCGGGGCCGGGATTCTCCTCGAACCACTGGCTCAGCGCGTCCGTCATCAGGCTTTCGACAATGGGTCGGACTTCGGACGAGACCAGCTTGTCCTTGGTCTGGCTTGAGAATTTGGGGTCCGGCACCTTCACCGAAAGCACGCAGGTGAGGCCTTCGCGCGCATCGTCGCCGGAGATTTCGACCTTCTCCTTTTTCGCAAGACCCGTCTCGTTGGCGTACTTGTTGATCACGCGCGTGAGGGCGCCGCGGAAGCCGGCAAGGTGCGTGCCGCCGTCGCGCTGGGGGATGTTGTTGGTGAAGCAGAGGACGTTTTCATAATAGCCGTCATTCCACTGCAGCGCGGCTTCGACGACGACGCCGTCCTTCTTGGTCATCGAGTAGATCGGCTTGGGGATCGCGGCGTTGCGCTGGCGGTCGATGTGCTTGACGAAGGCTTCAACGCCGCCCTCGTACTGCATCACGATTTCCCACGGCTCGGGGCCGCGCAGGTCCTTGAAGACGATCTTCACGCCCGAGTTGAGGAAGGCAAGTTCGCGCAGGCGATGCTCGAGCGTCTCGCGCTTGAACTCCGTCATCGTGAAGGTGGCGGCGCTTGGCAGGAAGCGGACGGTCGTGCCGGTCTCGTGGCGCGAACCGTCGGCCTTCATTGGCGCGTCGCCGACGATGCGCAGGGGCGCCTCGGGCTCGCCCAGCTTGAAGCGCATCGTGTGGATCTTGCCATTGCGGCGGATGGTGAGGTCGAGCGTCTCGGACAGCGCGTTGACGACCGAGACGCCGACGCCGTGCAGGCCGCCGGAGACCTTGTAGGAACCTTCCTCCTCCGTGTTGGCGAACTTGCCGCCCGCGTGCAGCTGGGTCATCACGACCTCGGCGGCGCTGACGCCTTCTTCGGAATGGATATCGACGGGAATGCCGCGGCCATTGTCGCTGACTTCGGCGGAGCCGTCGGGGAAGAGCGTGACGGCGACATGGTCGGCATGGCCCGCCAGCGCTTCGTCGATCGAGTTATCGACGACTTCGTAGACCATGTGGTGCAGGCCCGAGCCGTCGTCGGTGTCGCCGATATACATGCCCGGCCGCTTGCGCACGGCGTCGAGCCCGCGGAGCACCTTGATCGACTCGGCGTCGTAGCTCTTCTTCGAAGGCTCGGCGCCGCTGGTTTCAGACACGTCAGACATTCACAACTTCCCTTGCAGCGCGCGGACGCGGCGCCGCCAAATTCCGGATCAATCCTCGCAGACAGTCCCGTCAGAGACTTCGAAGCGCTGGGCGCGATCGCCGAACGCATCGAAGAGGGAGCGGTCTGTTCCTGTGAGCCATGCCTGGCCGCCAAGGGCGGCCAGTTCGTCGTACAACGCGGCGCGCCGGTCCGAATCGAGATGGGCCGCCGCCTCGTCAAGTAATAGCAGGGGTGAGGGGGCAAAATCACGCTCGAAAAGCGCCTGAGCGTTAGCTAAAATAAGCCCTATCAACAAGGCCTTCTGTTCACCCGTCGAGCACTGGTCGGCGGCGAGGCCCTTGGGGGCGTGAATGACGCGCAGATCGGTGCGGTGAACGCCCTCTGTCGTGCGTCCGGCGATGCGGTCGCGGCCGCGGTTTTCGCGCAACTGCAGGATGATTTCCTGCTCGATATCTGTGAGCGCCACGCCGTTGGCGGCATGCAATTCAAACTGCCCGTCGAGATCGATCAGCGCCTTCGGGAAGGCGCCTTCGGGGCGCGCGAGGATTGCCTCCTGCATCACCTTCACGGCGTCTATCCGGTGGATGGCCATGGCGGCCCCGGCGGAGGCCATGCCGAGCTCGATGGCCTCGAGCCATGCCGGATCGCTCCTGCCCTGCTCCAGCAATGCATTGCGCTGGCGCATGGCCTTCTCATAGCCGGCGGAGGCGGCGGCGTGGCTGGGGAAGTGGGCGAGCACCTGGCGGTCGAGAAAGCGGCGGCGGTCGCCTGCCGGGCCTGCGAAGACGCGGTCCATGGCGGGGGTGAGCCAGATCACGCGCATCAGCTCGCCGAGATCCTGCTGCGCCGTGTCCACCCCATCGAGGCGAGCGGTGCGCCGTGAGCGGCCCTGGTCGTCGAGTTCGAGCGCAAGTGAAATGCGGCGGTCGACATCGCCATCGCGCACATTGGTGGAGATGGCCCAGCCGCGCGCGGCCTCGCCCTCCGACGTCTGGCGAACGAGGTCGCCGAACTCGGCGCCGCGCAGGCCGCGCCCGGGCGACAGCATCGAGACGGCCTCAAGCAGGTTGGTCTTGCCCGAGCCGTTCTGCCCGAACAGGCAGACATGGCGGCCATCGAGGCGCAGGTCGAGCGCGGCATAGTTGCGATAATCGCGCAGGCCCAGCCGCGTGAGCCGGACATGGGGGCGGCGGGGATCAGCGACGTCCATCATGGCGAGATAGGCCCCGCCCTACGGTATGCCAGCCTACACACGCAGCGGCATCAGGACGTATTCGGCGCCGGCGTCCTTGGCGTCGATGACGCGGGCGGGAGAGGCGGCGTCGTTGAACTCGATGCGTGTCTCCTCGCTTTCGATCTGGCCTGCGACATCAAGGAGATATTTGGCGTTGAAGCCGATCTCCATCGGCTCGCTGTCGTACTCCGCCTCGATGTCTTCGGCGCCGTGACCTGATTCCGAGTGCGTGACGGCGAGCATCAGCTTGCCGGCCGACAGCGACAGCTTCACGGAGCGCGAGCGTTCGGCGGACACAGTGGCGACGCGATCGACCGCGTCCTTGAACAACTTGGTCGGCACGACCATGATCCGGTTGTTGTCTTTCGGAATGACGCGCTGATAGTCCGGGAAGGAGCCGTCGATCAGCTTGGACGTCAGCACGGCCTCGCCGATGCGGAAGACGATCTTGGAGTCCGAGGCCTCGATGGTGACGATCTCGGGCGCGTCATCAAGAAGCCGGCGCGCTTCGGCGACGGCCTTGCGCGGCACGATCACGCCCTTGAGGCCGGATGAACCTTTCGGCGCTTCGCCTTCGGCCAGCGCGAGGCGATGCCCGTCGGTGGCGACGGCGCGCAGCACATTGCCCTTCGCGCCCTTGGCGTGGTGCAGGTAGATGCCGTTCAGGTAGTAACGCGTCTCCTCGGTCGAGATCGCAAAGCGCGTCTTGTCGATCAGGCGGCGCAGTTCGGCAGCGGCGATCTCGAATTTCACCGGCGCGGCTTCCTTGGCCATGGTCTGGAAGTCGGCGGCGGGCAGTGTCGGCAGGGCGAACTTGGAGCGGCCGGCGGAGATGGAGAGGCGGCCGTCGGCGAGGTCGAGCGCGACTTCGGAGCCCTCCGGAAGTTTGCGGACGACGTCAAAAAGCGTCTGGGCCGGGGCGGTGACGGCGCCGGCCTTCTTCACATTGGCTTCGGCCGCGTCCGTCGCCTCGATGTCGAGGTCGGTGGCGGTGAGCATCAGCCGGTCGCCTTCGGCCTGCATCAGGATGTTGGACAGGATAGGAATCGTGTTCCGCCGCTCGACCACGGCCTGGACGTGGGACAGCGCCCGCATCAGCGCATTGCGGTCGATGGTCAGTTTCATACGTCCAGTCCCTGTCAGGAGGCGGCCCTTGAGAAAAGCTCGTGGAGCGCCCGGTGGTTCGCCGAAAAGGTTCGGCCCGCCGGATGAGGGCGGGCCGGAAGATTAGCCAGATTGGCGCGTGCGGGAAGGCCCTGACAGGGGCTTTCGCAAGCTATTCACATACCCTCCCCTGTTTTCAGGGAAAAGTGGGCGCTTAGCGCGTGTTGCGCGGGTCGGCCATGATGCGCTGTTCGAGCTGGCGCAGCTCTTCGGCCATCGACTCGTTCGAGGCGACCATCGCCGCAATCTTGCGATAGGCGAACAAAACCGTCGTGTGATCCCGATCCCCGAACATCCTGCCGATCTGCGGGTAGGAGCATTTGGTCATCTGGCGGCTGAGATACATCGCATACTGCCGGGGCAGCGCGTACTGGCGCTTGCGGCACGGGCTTTCAAGCTCGGCCTTGGTGACGCCATAGGCGCGGGCGGTGACGTCCTTGATGGTGTCGATGCGCGGCGCCTTGGACGGTGCGCCGCCCATCTGCAGCTGGATCGACTTCTCGACGGCGGCGCGGTCGACCGGCTTTCCGGCCAGCACAGTCCCGCAATAGACGTTGCGCACGGCGCCGCAGAGCGCGCGGCCAGACGCGGGCAGACGATCTGCGAGAAGATCGATCCACTCTTCGGTCAGCTGGAACTCGCTGTCGATGGCGGCGGCGGCGATGGACACCGCGTCCGCGCGGGCGCGGAGGATTTCGCGGCGGAGGTTGCGCTCGGGCAGTTCCATCTGGGCGATCACGCCGCCATGGATCTCGTCACGCATCCGCTCGTCGAGCTGGTCGATCAGGGCGGGCGTCTGGTCGGCGGCAAGCACCACCACGCCGCCATTCGCGACGATGGCGCGCATGTGGGAGAAGAACTCGACCAGCGTGCCGGGCTTGGCGCAGATGAACTGGAAATCGTCGAGCAGGACGACGCGGGCGCGGCGGAACATGGTGCGCAGGTCCGACGTGTCCTTCCGCTTCACGCCGTCGATGAAGGCGTGGAGGAAGTCTTCCGAGCTCATGTAGAGGACGCTGCCCTCGCCTTTCGCGGCGCGCAGCGCGCCTTCGATGCCGCGCAGGAGGTGCGTCTTGCCGACGCCATGCGGGCCGACGATCGTGACGACGTGGGCGGAAACGCTGGCGCCCATGGCGAGACGGCGGGCAAGTCCAAAGGCGACGCGGTTAGAATCGCCCACCATGAAGTTCTCGAGGGTCTGATCGTCCTCGCCAGCGATGGCGGGGAGAGCGTCCTCATCGACGGGCGCGTCGAAAGCGTCTTCGGCGACGACCTCGTTCGGGCGGGCAAGCGCCATCACATCGTTGGAGATGCGCTCGCGCGCCTCGATGCGAACGCGGCGGCCATCGCGGTCGGCCTGGTCCCAGGCCTGCTGGATGAAGTGGCCGAAATCGGCCTCGACGCGCGTGCGCTCGTGCTCGCTGGCGGCGGAGAGCAGCACCTCGCCATTCACTTCGGCGACGAGCTCGAGCTTCGCCAGCCAGGATTCGAACTTCACCTCGCCAAGGCGGCGGCGCAGCGCGGCGCGCACGTCGGCCCAGATGACGGGGATCTGGTCGCCTTCGCGACCGGCATAGGCTTCACGACCCGCGGGCGCAGAAGCGCGCACCGGCGCGCCGGTCTCGCTGGCGAACGGCTCCCTGCCGCGCGAGGCTCCGCCGCCGCCATTGGCCGAAAAACGTGTCGTGGATTGCTTGCTGATCATGGCCCCTCATCTACCCTTTTCTGGCGATGCCTTCCTTTTCTGATCGGACACATAGCTTCTCCGACAGCTCCAGCCCCGGAGCCGCAGAACGATGTCCAAACGAAGGAAGGTTACTCGCTACAGAGGAGAGTTTTTCTCCCTTCGAGGCGAACCGTCAACCGACTCATCGGCCGCAGCTGACGAATTATTTTTCACGAATCTGTCGTGGTCAGTATTGCCACTGGATTCATTCAAAAAATGCTGCGGCACTGCATTCTTCGCACATTTCCTTGCATCTGCAGTCATCCGTGTACGGATGAAATGCAAAGCACATGAAACCGCAACGCCCTGCGGCGCGGCTTCTTCGAAACTCAACTGTGACGGTTATCAGTGCAACCCCGAAAATGCGGGGGCGGGGCTCCGCGCGTTACGCGCCGACGCCTTTGACGCGGGCGGCGAGACGCGAGACTTTGCGCGAGGCGGTGTTCTTGTGCAGCACGCCCTTGGTGACGCCGCGCATGATCTCCGGCTCGGCTGCCTTCAGCGCCTTGATGGCGGCGGCCTTGTCGCCTGACGCAACGGCTTCCTCGACCTTTCGGACGAATGTGCGGACGCGCGACCGGCGTGACTTGTTGACCTCAGTCCGCCGGGCGATCTTGCGCACCATTTTCTCGGCGGATTTCGTATTGGCCATCGGTCTTCCAAGCTCCGTTTACCCTGACCGCCGGACACGAACCGGGGGTTTTGGGGAGCGGCCTATTATCAGCGTCGCCTCAGGCCGTCAATTCGCGGCGCGCACGATTTGGCGGACAGCGCCAAACACCGCGCCAAAGGCCCTCTTCACTGTTGCTTGAACTGGGCCGGACGCTTCTCGACGAAGGCGCTCATGCCTTCCTTCTGGTCGTCGGTGGCGAACATGGCGTGGAAAAGCCGCCGTTCGAAGGCGAGGCCCTGATGCAGCGTGGTTTCGTAGGCGGCATTCACCGCCTCCTTGGTCATCATGGCGATCGGCTGGGAGGCGGCGGCGATCTTTTTCGCGACCTTTTTCGCCTCTTCCATCAGCTGGTCGGCCGGCAGGATGCGGGAGACCAGCCCCGCGCGTTCGGCTTCCGCAGCGTCCATCATGCGGCCAGTGAGGCACATCTCCATCGCCTTCGATTTTCCGACCAGCCGCGTGAGACGCTGCGTGCCGCCAATGCCGGGCATCACGCCAAGATTGATCTCCGGTTGTCCGAACTTCGCCGCCTCCGACGCCAGGATGAAATCGCACAACATCGCGAGCTCGCACCCGCCGCCCAGCGCAAACCCGTTCACGGCTGCGACGATCGGCTTGCGGAAGGACGACACCGCGCGCTCGAAGTCCGCGAACATGTCAGCCTTGTAGACGTCCATGTAGCTCTGCGGCGCCATTTCCTTGATGTCGGCGCCGGCGGCAAACGCCCTGCCTGCGCCGGTTATGATGACGGAGCTGATGCTGGCGTCGCCATTCCACTTGCCCAGCTGGTCGCCAACTTCGGCGCACAGCTTGCGCGAGAGCGCGTTCAGCGCTTCGGGGCGATTGAGCGTGATGATTCCGACGGGACCATCGATCTCCACTAGCAGCGTTTCGTAGGCCATGAGCGTCTCCTCTTGCCGCCCCTGTTACCCAACAGGGAGGCTGAACTCCACCCGCGTTGCGCCGGCGAGCCGGATGCGGTCGAGCAGATCGATCACGACATCGACATCGGCCGTACCGAGATCGGCCTGCACGATCGACGTTGTGCCTTCAACGACGGGATCGGAGAGGAAATGCGCAGCGTGCTGCAGGCCATCCTCGTCAATGCCTTCGGGCGCGCCGATCGCGTTGTCGAACCAGCCGGCGAGCGCTGCGGCGATGGCCGGTGGGTCGCCATCGATGGCGATGCGTGCGCCGTCCCACGAGAATGGTGCAATCACGATGTGCAGACCCCCGCCCTGGAACGCGATCGGCTCGAACTCCAGCATGCGCCCGGGCGAGAACATCGAGGGGCTGGCGCTCTCGCCTTCCACGACGGCGAGATCGTAACGCGCGCCGAGATTGAGCACGCCTTCGCGCGCCAACTCGCCCTGGTCATCGAGCATGGGCGGCTCGACCATCACGGTGCGGCCCTGCTCGCGGAGGTCCCGCAGAGCCTGCTCGAACTGGCCGACATAGTTGGTGCGGATATCGGCCAGAAGGCTGAAAAGGTCGCTCACGCTTTGCTCCGTCGCGGTGATGCGAGGAGTCTAGTCCGCCAGGCGCGTCGAGGCGAGCTTCACGACGAGCTCGAACTCGACCCGCACCGGCGCATTATTCGCAGACCCGCGAATCCTGATCGTGAGGCGCTCGTCTTCGCGCGCATAGACGACGCCATCCGGCTCCTGCACCGGCTTCCAGCCAAGTGCGGGAAGTGTCTCGGCGTAGAACGCCGAAATACGGTCGCCTCCGATGTTGCCTTCGGCAGACGTCGTGACGACGCGGCCCTGATCGCTTTCAAAGATCAGCGGCTCGGGCTTTTCGGTGAGGCCCTGCGGGAGCGGAACGTCATCAATCGCGGTCAGGAATTGCGTGGCGTGCGCAGCCGGCGCGCTCGCGCAGGCCGCAGCGGCGGCGATCACGATGGCGCTGGCAAAGTGTCTGAGCACGCGTCCCTCCACTGACGGGAGTCTCGCCGGGTTCGCCTTAACAGGCAAACAATCGGGCTGTCTCGCGAAACTGTTCTTCAGATGTTCTTCCGGCCGATTGTGGTCAACGGCGCTGGAGCTGGGAACGGGCCGATGATGATCGGCCGCGTCACGACTTTCGCCGTCAAGGGCGTCGCGGCGCTGACCTGTCGTTTCTGTCCCGCCATGGCGGGCCGCACGGGCGCCTCCGGCATGCCGGGCATCGTGGCCTGAAGTTCAGGCCAGCTTCTTCTCGATCACGTCCCACATTGCCGCCACCGCATCGACGCCCGAGAGGCGCCTGAGCGCACGCGCGCCAGTGGGCGATGTCACGTTGATCTCCGTCATCATGCCGCCGATCACGTCGATGCCCACGAACAGGAGGCCGCGCTTCTGCAGCTCCGGACCGATGCGCGCGCAGATTTCCTTCTCGCGCGCAGACAGGTCAGTCGCCTCTGCTGTACCGCCAACGACGAGGTTGGAGCGGATCGCGCCGCTGGGCGGCTTGCGGTTGATGGCGCCGACAGGCTTTCCGTCCACGAGAAGAATGCGCTTGTCCCCTTCACTCACCGCCGGAAGGAAAGCCTGCGCGATGAAGGGCTCGGGCACCATCTTGTTGAACAGGTCGACGACCGCTTCGAGATTGCCGTCCTCGCGGCCAATCTTGAGGACGCCGGCGCCGCCATGCCCATGCAGGGGCTTCAGCACGATGTCGCCATGCACGGCGCGGAACTCGTGCACGCGGGCAATGTCGCGCGTGATCAGCGTCGGCGGCTGCAGGTCAGGATACATCAGTGTGAGAATCTTTTCCGGCGAGGAGCGCACGCCGGCCGGATCATTCACCACCAGCGTCTCGTCCGTCACCAGTTCGAGCAGGTGCGCCGCCGTGATGTAGCCCATGTGGAAGGGCGGATCCTGCCGCATCAGGACGACGTCGATGTCGCGGCGCAGATCAATCCTCTGCGCCACGCCCATCTCGGCATGCGGCGTGCGGCCGGGGAAGACTTTCGCAGGTCTGGCCCACGCGCCGACGAAGCCGGAGTCATAATAGAGGTCGCCCACGCCATAGACGAAGACCTGATGGCCGCGCGCCTGCGCTTCCTCGATCATCATGAAGCTTGAATCGCCAGCCGGGTTCACGGCCTCCAGCGGGTCCATCTGGACGGCGATGCGCAATGACATGGGAACAGCTCCGGCGGACGCCCCCTACCTAGGTGGCGTCCGCCTTCGCCGCAATGCGCCGCATAGGCGTATTCGCGCTCAGTTGCTCGTCACAGGCGGCAGCGGCACGGTCTGCAGCCCTACCGAATTGCCATTGCCGCCCGGCGGGGGCGCTGCGCCCGGCGCATAGGGATCGCTGTACTGTCCGCGCGTGGTGGGCGACTGGGTCGGCGGCACGATCGGCGCGGGCGCGCCTGACGACGGCGCGATGTTGATCGGCTGGCCGGCGGAGGGGTCGGCGACGGGCCTGCCCTGCTCGTCGCTCAGCGGGGCGGCGGCGACGCTGATCTCTGGCGGCGGGCCGGCGCGTTCGCGCATCTTCACATAGGAGACGACCTTCCTGACGCCGTTGACGATGCTGGCGTGCTCGGCTGCACGCCGAAGCTCGTCCTCGGTGCGCGCAAGGCCCAGGAGATAGACGGTGCCGCCGTGGACCTGGATGTTGAAATTCGCGCCCTTGATGTCGTTGTCGGCGATCAGGCGCAGGCGGATCTGTTCCGTGATCCATGCATCGTTCACATCGCGGCCAAGGTCCCAGTAGCCGACATTCACCTCGTTCGCGACCTCATCGACCGAGCCCACAGTCCAGGCGATGCGCTCGGCTTCCTTGCGGTCTTCCTGGCTGGCGACGCGACCGGACAGCAGCACGAAGCGATCCACGACTGCGACGTCGACTTCCATGAAACGGCCATTCAGCCCGGCGCTGAGCAGGCGCGTCTTCACTTCGGTGGCGGCGCTCGAGTCATCGAGCGCTTCTCCGAATGTACGGTCGGAGAGGCACCCGCCCAGAATCGGCGCGGCAAGAAGAAGACAGGCCAGCAAGCGTGCAGTCATGGTCGCGATAACTCCGTCACGTTCCCCGGCAGCGGTTAGCCGCCAGATGCGGCAATTTTCGGGCGCGGCGCCAATCTTCTACAGCCCAGATAAGCAGAAAGTGAACGAATTCAGAGGCCCATCTCTCGTCAGCCCTGCGCCGGCCATGCATCGCGCATCTGTCGTCGCAACTTGTCCGGCGCAAGCATCACGATGTCGAAACGCCAGAGATGCTGCTGCAGCCCGTGGCGCCGCGCCTTCACCTCGACGAACACCGGCATGCGAACCTTGCGCGCCACGAGAGCGATTTCGCAGGCCGGCATGCGCGCGCGGCGAGAGAGGATGCGATGGCCCGCTGCAGCTAAAGCGCCGCGGCTGTTTCGGCGCAACGGCCAGCGGCCTCACGCTTGCGGCGCGTGGCTGTGGGGTCAGCCCGCGCCATCGTCATCCCTCTCGCGCAGTTCCAGCGCGCGTTCATAAACATCGCGACGCTTCACGCCGAAGCGCTCAGCGAGTTCAGCGGCGATCTCCTTCAACGGCCGTTCGTCACCCGCCGCCAGGATCGCCGCGTCCACCGTCTCGGCGTCGGCGGCTTCAGCGCCCTCGCTCGGCCCGACCAGCACGACGATCTCACCACGCGGCGGACCTGCCTCGGCATAGTGGGCTGCAAGCTCCGCCAAAGGGCCACGCCGCACCTCCTCGAACAGCTTGGTGAGTTCACGGGAAACGACCGCGTCGCGTGCGCCAAGCACCTCGGCCATGTCGGCCAGGCTTGCGGCAAGGCGGGAAGGCCCTTCGAAGAACACCAGAGTACCGCCCGTGCCTTTCAGCGAATCCAGGAATGTCTTGCGCGCACCAGACCGCGGCGGCGGAAAGCCTGCGAAAGTGAAACGGTCGGTCGGCAGGCCGGACGAGGCCAGCGCCGCCATCGGCGCGGACGCACCCGGTATCGCAATGACCTTGATCCCCAGCGCCGCCGCCTCGCGCACCAGCTTGAAGCCGGGGTCGGACACCAGCGGCGTTCCTGCATCCGAGATCAGCGCAATCCGCGCCCCTGCTTTCAATTCATTAAGCAGCGCAGGACGCGCCTGTGCGCCGTTATGGTCGTGATATGGCCGTAATTTCGCGGAGACTCCGAAGGCATTGAAAAGCTTCGCGGCCACCCGCGTATCCTCGGCGCAGACGGCGTCCACCGACGCCAGCGTATCGAGGGCCCGCAGCGTGATGTCCCTGAGGTTGCCGATCGGAGTCGAAACAACGTAGAGGCCGGGCGCAAGGCCGGGGTCTATCCGGAACAGGCGCGAAGGAGCGCCCTCGCCTTGTCGGGAATCATCGTCCGGCCTAGCTTCCCGAACCTCAGGGTCCAGGGCCTGGGCCGGGTCTACCGCCGCATCCTCAGGAGGGGTCGCGCATGTCATCCAGAACTCGGGTCCGTTTCCTTGGCGCTGCGTCCGCGCTGATGCTGGCCGCCACGGCCGCGTGCGCAAGCGGCCCTGTGCGGCCGACCACGCCCCTCTCTAGCAACGACCTGCGTCCTGATCCAACCCGTCCGATGCGGCCGCCTTCGGCCGATCCCTCGCCATCGGCGCCCGTGATGCCCACCTTCGCCGAGAGCAGCAACGCCTATCTGCCACGCCACCTGCCCGGCGCCCAGCAGATGAACCTCAAGCGGATCGCCGTCCTGCTGCCCTTCTCGTCCACCAATGCGGAAGTGAAGAAGCAGAGCGAAGGCATCTACAACGCGATCCAGATGGCGCTCTTCCAGGTCGGCGCGGCCGATGTTGTCCTCATGCGCCGCGATGCAACCAGCGCGGACCCCGCCATCGTCGCCGGCATCGCCGACGATGCGATCCGCGATGGCGCCATCGCCGTGATCGGGCCGGTGTTCGCCCAACAGGTCTCGCCCGTCGCGCGCGAAGCCGCCGAAGTGCGTGCGCCTGTGTTCGCCTTCTCGACGGATGTCTCGGCCATCGGTCAGGGCGCGTATCTTGTCTCGCTGACGCCCTATGCCGAAGTCGAGCGCATCGTCGACTGGGCCGCCAAGGATGGGGTCACGCGCTTTGCGATGCTGGGCCCCAACAACCAGAACAGCCGCGCCATCGAACAGGCGCTGCGCGACGCCGTCGCCAGACGCGGCGGGGATGTGGTGGGCGTCGAGTACTACACGCAGGGCAATTCCTCGCCTCAGGCCGAAGCGCGCCGCGTCGCTTCCATCATCGAGGCGGAGAACCGCGCCAACCCCAACAAGGTCGCCGTGCTGATCCCCGAGGCGGGCGTCCAGCTTCGCTCTGTCGGCGCACTGCTGCGCGCAGTCGCCAACGTCACGCCGACGCAAGTGCGCTTCCTGGGCACGGGCCAATGGAATGACTCGGATGTCTGGCGCGAGCCCGGCCTCTATGGCGGCGCTTTCCCGGCGCCTGATCCGGTTTCGGTCGCCGATTTCGAGAAGCGCTACCAGGCCTATTTCGGCGAAGCCCCGCCGCGCCTTGCGGCGTTCGGCTATGACGCAGGCGCACTTGCGGCGACGCTGGCCGCGGCCAACCGCCTGGACGCAGCGATGATCCAGCGGCCTGAAGGCTGGGGCGGCGTCAACGGCCTCTTCCGCTTCGGCCCGGACGGCAGTGTCGAGCGCGCTCTCGCCGTGATGCAGCTGCAGACACAGGGCGGCGTGCGAACAGTGTCCCCGCCGCAGCAGACCTTTGGGTCGGGTAGCTGAGGCCCGGCCTAAGGCGCGATCTCGCTCGCAATCCTGTCCGCCAGCAATCGCCCCGCAGGCGTCAGCGCGATCCTGTCCTCGGACGCGCTCACCAGGCCTTCGCGCATGAACTCCGCGACGCGCGTCGCGTCCGGCATCTGGCCCAGCTCGTGAACATCGCTGACGCGAAAGCCTTCGGCGACCCGCAGGCCCATCGCCACGCGTTCGCGCGCATGGGCCAGATCGTCGAGCTTCTCGACCATCGCCCAGCCGAGGCCGTTCGATGTCACCTGCTGCATGTATTCGCCCGGCCTGTCGGCTGCTTCCGTCGCCCAGCGCTCCTCGCCGGTAGTAAAGCGGCCGTGCGCGCCGGGACCTACGCCGGCCCAGTCGCCCGACGCCCAGTAGATGCGGTTGTGCGATGACTGGTGCTGCGCGCCTCGCGCATGGTTGGAAATCTCGTAGGCGTCGTAGCCAGCTTCAGCCGTCATCGCCTGCGTGATCTCGTAGAGGTCCGCCGAACGATCGTCATCCAGCGGCGCCCAGTCCTTGCGCTTCACGGCGAAGGCGAACGCCGCGCCCGGTTCGATGGTGAGCTCATAGAGCGACAGGTGATCCGCGCCGAGCGCAAGCACGCGCGCCAGTTCCGCCCGCCACGCCGCTGCGTCCTGCCCCGGCTGCGCGTAGATCAGGTCCAGCGATACAGAGCGGAATGCGCCTCGCGCCACATCGAAAGCCGCCAGCGCGTCCGCCGCCGAATGGGTGCGGCCAAGGAATTTCAGGCGCTCATCGTCGAGCGACTGCAGCCCAAGCGACAGCCGGTTCACGCCCGCCGCTGCAAAGTCTGCAAAACGCGCTGCATCGTCCGGGTTTGCTTCGATCGTGATCTCGGCGCCGGGCTTCAGCCCCCACAGGCGGTCGATCTGCCCGATCACCTGCGCGACCTGCTCGCCCGTCATCAGCGATGGCGTACCGCCGCCGAGGAAGATCGAGTCAGCCTGCCGCGCGCCGGTCCGCTCGCGCCAGCCCGCGAGGTCAGCCATGATCGCGCCGAGCAGCGGCGCGGTGTCGCGCGCCTTGGCGGCGTAGACGTTGAAGTCGCAATACGGGCAGATGCGCGCGCAATACGGCCAGTGGACGTAGACGCCGAAGCCGCGATCCGGGTTGTACCCTCTCATGACGACACGCGTGGCGCGAAAGCCCCGTCTTAGTCAACTATGGCGCAGTCAACCTGCGGGCTTCGCCACGGCCGGCAGGGTGAAGGCGATGCGCGCGCCCTGCCTGTATGACGGGTCGACGAAAATCCTGCCGCCATGGCTCTGGATGATGTTGCGGCAGGTGGCGAGACCGATCCCTGCGCCCTCGCCATCGCCCGCGACATGAATGCCGCGCGCCAGCGGGTTGAAGGCGACGGCTGCAAGATCAGGGTCGAAGCCAACGCCATTGTCCTCGACCGTCATGCGCCAGTCCTCGCCGTCCCTGGCGCAGTTGATCCGGATCTCGAGCTGGCGGTCGCGCCGCCGGCTGGTGATCGCGTTGGCGATCAGGTTCTGGAACACCGTCGTCAGCAGCGTCGAATCGCAGCGCAGCCGCGCATCGGCCAGCACGCGCACGCTGCCGCCCGACGATTTCAGATCGCTTGCCAGCTGCGCCGCCGCCGTCTGGACCAGCTCGCCCAGCGAAACGTCCGTGAGCGTGATGCGCGTGTAGGCCGAGCGCGAGTATTCCAGCATGCCGTCAATCATGCCCGGCAGGACGAGCGCGCTGTCACGGACGGACTTGGCATGGCGCCGCGCCCCAGCGACGTCGCCCTTCGCAAGCGCTTCCTCCAGCAACTCGCCGTACAACAGCACATGGCGAACCGGCGCCTTCAGGTCGTGCGCCGCCGAGGAGGCGTATTGTTCCAGCGCCTCGTTGGCCCGCGAGAGGCGCGCAGCCTGCGCGTTCGCCTCCGCCTGCCAGCGCTCGGCGACGCTCGACAGCCACCACATGAGCACGGCGCCGACGACGACGTTGATCGTGGCGCTGAAGGCGAACAGCGCCTCGCCTGGCCAGTCAAGCACGGCCTGGGCCGAAAAGCTCACAGCCGCCGCGGTCACCGGCAGCAACATCGAGAACGGCAGCGCGCTCCGCAGCAGGCGCCCGCGCAAACTCGCCTGCAGCAGCGCGCGGCCGAAGGGCAGCGCCGGGTGAAGGATCAGCGGGACAAGCGCGAACCACGCGATCAGCGCCGCAGTGTGAAGCGCCATCGTGTTGAGGGGACTCGAGGGATCGGCCGCGCCGCCGAGCAGTATCAGGCCAATGATGCGGAACATCGCCGGCGTCGCCGCCATCAGCGCAAGCGCGCCCGCCACCATCCCGAGCCGTGGCGCAAGCTTGATGACCAGCATAGCGGCAGCGCAGGCCCCGAGGCAGAGATGCGTCCCGAAGGAAGGCCGGATCGACCATGGATCTCCGGCCACCGGCAATGAGGGCGTCGCAAGCGAATAGACGATCACGCCCAGAACCGCCGCCGCGATGGCGACCGAGCCCCAGTGCGCGCGCGCCGAGGTCCGGAGCGACAGCAGGTAGCTCAGCGACAGGGCCATAAGGCAGGCCGCTGTGCGCAGCTTCATCGTGGGGAAGCCGGGCGCGAGGGACTGGACCGGCTCCACGTCGAAGCCATAGCCGACCAGGACAACGACGGCCGCGATCGAGCCGATGATCGCGGCATGCACTTCAAGCGCGGAGAAGTACCGGCGGCGCGGCAATTGGAGATAGCTGTCGACCGACCGCAGCATTGCCTTCGACCCCGCGCCCGATCCGGCCAGTTGGCTCCGCTAGTGGCTCGGCAATTCGCCGCGCCGCCAGTATTCAATCACCGCGCCGGCCATCGCACGGTAATCTTCGAGCGTCGTCGGCTTTTCGAGATAGCCATTGCATCCGCTGGCGTAGGCGCGGTCGACGTCCTTCTGCAAAGCCGAACCCGAACACATCACGATCGGCACCGCGTTTCCCTCGCGCCGCAGCAGGGAGAGAACGGTGAAGCCGTCAACGTCCGGCATCTTCACGTCAAGCACGACGAGGTCCGGCTTTTCGACGCGGATCCGCTCCACCGCGTTGACGGGGCGAAGCTCGCTCGCCACCGTTACGCCGCCCTGCGCCTCGAAGGCCAGGGTCATGAATTCAAGGCAGCGCGGGTTGTCGTCGACGATCAGAACGTTAGCCAGCTTGGCCATGTGCATCCCCTGCGCCCGCCGCGACTCTATCGCTGGTAGCACGCGTGTGAACCCACATAAATCAATCTGATGGCGTGCCAGCGTCAGACCGACAGGAATGCCCTCAGCTTGTCGAAGGCTATCGCGCGATGGCTCATTGCGTGCTTGCGGTCGGGGTCCATCTCGCCGAACGTCTCCGTCTCGCCCTCGGGCACGAAGATCGGGTCATAGCCGAAGCCGCGCGTACCGCGGGGCGGAAACACGAGCTGCCCGCGCACCACGCCCTCGAAGCTCTGCACATGCCCATCCGGCCAGGCCAGCGACAGCACGCAGATGAAGCTGGCGCGCTTGTCGACTTCGCCATCGTCGGTCGTCTCGGCCTTGAGCGCCTCCTCGACCTTCTGCATGGCGGCGCCGAAATCCTTGTCCGGTCCCGCCCAGCGCGCGGAATAGATGCCCGGCGCCCCCGACAGCCCATCGCAGGCCAGGCCTGAATCATCGGCCAGCGCCGGCTCTCCCGCGGCGACCGCAGCCGCGAGCGCCTTGAGTTCCGCATTTCCCTGAAATGTGTCGGCGGTCTCGTCCGGCTCGGGCAGCCCAAGCTCGCCGGCAGACACGGGTGCAAAGCCGATATCCGCCAGCAGAACGCCCAGTTCCTTGACTTTACCGGGATTATGGGTGGCCGCGATAATGCGTCCGGGCGGTAGCTTTCGGAGGGTGCTCATGGTGGTACTGCGTCCTTTCAGCTCTGCTGGCTGTACGGGGGTGGACGTACATATTGTTTTTCGATATGGTCCGAATCCATCCCGCCAGACAAGCTGCCCACTGGCAAGTTGCGTTGAGGCTTGGGGAAGCTGTTTTGCCTGATCGTGGCGGGTCAGGCTGATAAACCGCCATCCGTGCGGCAGGGTCGGATCGGAGCCCAGAACCAATGTTGATGCGCGCGACCGGCCGCGGGTCGATCTCGTCATTCCTGAAACTGGCGGTTGATGTCGCCTGGGTGATTGCGTGCGCGCTGCTCGGCTTCATCTGGATCATCGCGGCGCTGGCGATCTATTCGCTCATCACCGGCAATCCGACCTTCATCGACAATGTCGGCGAGAACACATTCAACACGCCCCTGAAACTGGTGGTCTGGACCGTCATGGGGTCGATCCTGTGCGTCGGCGCGATGATCGTCTGCGCCTACCTTCGGGGTGTTTTCGAAACGCTGGTCGCTGGCGACCCGTTCGTGCCGGAGAACGCGCGCAGGTTCGGCGCGATCGCGATCGTGCTTGCGGTCATGGAAGCGTCCGCCATGTTCGTCGCGACAGTGATCAGGCTGATCTTCAATGTGTTCGCGCCCTCGGGCCAGGCTGTCGCCTTCCCGTTTCCCAACATCAACCTGCCGATCTGGTTCGCCGTCCTCACCCTGTTCGTCCTCTCACAGGTCTTCCGCGAGGGCGCGGCGATGCGCGAAGAGCAGAAGATGACGATCTGAACCTGTATCCCGCATGTAATGGTTCGGACATTGCAGGTTCCGGACATTGCACAGACGGCATGGTTAAGGGCGAGGCGCAGCCCCGATTGCGTTGACGAGGCTCCGGCGGATGGTCCGCCGGCAGGGACAAAAGGACGACAGCGGCGCCGATGGCGATCCGGGTTACTCTCGACAGGGTCCTGCTGGACCGGCGCATGTCGCTCACCGAGCTGGGCGATCGCGTCGGAATCACGCTTGCGAACCTGTCGATCCTGAAGACCGGCAAGGCCAAGGCGATCCGCTTTTCCACGCTCGAGGCGCTCTGCCGCGAACTGAACTGCCAGCCGGGCGACATCCTGGTCTGGGACCCGGACACGGCTGCCGAAGCCGATGACGATGATGGCCGGGCGATCGCCGCCGAATAGTTTTTGCTTCCCGCGCCTGTCAGCCTTGACGGCGCCTAGTTCCGTCTTGATCTCCTACGTGCGTATCGATCGCGCGCTTTCGAGCCCGGAGACACAAGAATGCCCGGCAACGCCGCGAGCGGAATGACCGGCGACATATCCCAGCTCCTCCTGGGGATTTGCGCAGGCGCGCTGCTCGCCATGGCGGCCGCCATGCTGCGCGCGCCCCGGCCGACGGCGCGCTGGACGGGTTTTGCCTTCTTTGTGTGTTCAGCCCTTTTCGCGATCAAGCTCTGGAACGACCAGACCATGGTGCTGGCGCCGGAGCTGCGCACCCTGGTCGGCGTCATGGCGATGACCTCTGTCGGCTGGTTCTGGCTGATGGTGATGGCGCTGTTCGGCGATGTCGACCGCTACCGGCCGATCATGTTCCTGGCGCCCGGGGTGATGCTGGTTTGCGGGATCACCACCGCGCTGCAGCTGAGCTCACCGGTCGTCTGGCTCGCCTCAACCGCTGCACAAGTGACGCTCGCCGTCTGGTCAATCCTTATCGTGATGCGCAGCTGGAAGGACGATCTCGTCGAATCCCGGCGCCGATTGCGCGGGCCGTTCATGGTCGCGGTCGGGCTCTACATCCTGTCGATCAACGGGTTCGATGTGTGGGAGATCTTCGGCACGGTGCCGGTCTGGTACCCGATGCTGAACGCCGCGCTGTTTGCATCAGTGGTTCTGTGCGGGGCGCTGGCCTTCCTCGATCCACGCGAAGCGATGTTCGGGGCTGAGGCCCAGCCGGTCGAGCCCCGCCTTGCCGCCCAGCCTCCGATCCAGCCGCTCGCGCGGGCAAATGGCCACGCCAACGGCCACGACAAGGCGCCTGTTCCAGCGCCCACCGCTCTCGACCGCGCCGCGAAGGCGGATCTCGATCGCCTTGAAGGCCTGATGTCGCGCGAACAGGTGTGGAAGGAGGAGGGTCTCACCATCGCCTCCCTCGCCCTGCGCGCCAGCATTCCCGAAACGCAGCTGCGCCGCCTCATCAATGACTGTCTCGGCTATCGCAACTTCCCAGCCTATGTGAACGCCCACCGGATCGCAGCCGCCAAGTCGCGCCTGTCGGACCCCGGCGAGGCGCGAGTCTCGATCTCCACCATCGCCTACGACATCGGATTCGCGTCCCTCGGACCCTTCAACCGCGCCTTCAAGGAAGAAGCCGGTGTGTCGCCGTCGGAATGGCGCCGGAAATCACTCGAAATCGACTCGCCGATTTCTGAAGAGGCCTGATCGATTTCCGAAAAGCCGAGCGAAATCAGAGCGCCCTCAACGCAAGCTGTCGCCACTCTCCGTTTTTCGAAAAGCCTTATCGAAAACTCGCAAGACGCCCCGTTTCCCGGAATTGGCGAGCGGAGCGTCGCGACGATGCCCATTCTCGCTTCATCCAATGAAGGAGAAACCACATGGATACGACGACCTCCTCCCCAAAACTGTCCTCCAACAATGCCGCCCTGCTCGCCGTCGCCCTATCGCTTGGCGCGGTGATCTGCGGCGCGGCCGCCGGCGCCGCAAATGCCGACACCACCCCGCCAGCATCCGAAACGATCAGCATCTCAGACCTCGACCTGTCGACGGCCGACGGCGCGCGCGCCTTCCTGAAACGGATCGACATTGCCGCCCAGCGCGCCTGCGGCGGCGAGCCGGTCCGCAGCCCGCTCCTCCCGCGCGAGCCCGGCCTGTTCGAAAAGTGCGTGAAGGATGCCGTCACAACGGCGGTCCGTACCGCTGACGAACCGATGGTCGCTTCGGCGCACACAGAAGCCATGAAGCTCGCCTCGCGCTGAGCCGACCCTGGCGGCGCCCCCGCCCAGACGCCTGACGGCGGGCCTCGCGGCCTGAAGCGACTCTGCCGCGAAGCCCGCCGAACTTTTTTGGCCCCGCCCGCCCCTCAGGGCGCAGCCCACAGCCTCAGCAGGTTGTGATAGGCGCCGGTCAGCGCCACCAGCGCAGCATGCCGGTCGCCCACCTCGCCGCGCAGCTTCTGGATTGCAAGGTCCATGTCGAACAGGATCGAGCGCTTGTGCTGCTCGGCCACCAGCGACTGCACCCAGAAGAAACTCGCCACCCGCGCCCCGCGCGTGACCGGCCGCACCTCGTGCAACGTCGTCGCGGGATAGAGCACCATGTCGCCCGCCCCGAGCTTCACGCTGTGCGCCGACGACCCGTCTTCGATGACCAGTTCGCCGCCGTCATAGGTTTCCGGCGCCTCAAGAAACAGCGTCGCCGACAGATCGGTACGAATGCGCCGACCGTCGCGCGCAGGCCGGATGGCGTTGTCGACATGCACGCCGAAACTGTGCCCCCCGGCATAGCGGTTGAACAGCGGCGGAAAGATTTCTCCCGGGAGGGCCGCCGTCTGGAACAGCAGGTTGCGGGATAGCGCCGCCAGCACGATCGCACCGGCCTCGCGCGCCTCGGCGCAATCCTCCGGGAGCTGTTCATTGTCCTTTGCAAGCGCGGATTGATAGCCAGCAGTCGCGCGCCCATCCGCCCACGGCCCCGCCGTCACCAGCGCGCGCACGCGCGCCAGTTCACCGGCATCGAGGACGCCCTGGATCTCAAGGATCATGCAGCTGCTCCTGCCGCCCGCCAGCACACGAGCCAAGGGGCCAGAACTGGTAGCGACCTCAGTATGTCAGGTCCAGCGACAGCACCGCCGAGCGCGAGGGCGCCGGAATGCTCTGCGCGCTCGCAAAGGACTGGAAGTAGGTCTCGTCCGTGATGTTGTAGAGGTTGAGGCGCAACTGAACCTCATCCGTCACTTCCCACTCGATCACGCCGTCCAGCGTCGTGTACTCCGGCGCGATGATCTGAATGTTCGCCGCAGGACCAGTGCGGATGTCGCTGATCCGATCGCCGACATACTGCACGCCGCCGCCCACCATCCAGTCGCTGTTGATGCGCCAGGAGGTCCACAGGCTTGCCGAATGCTCGGGCAGGTTGTCGAGCCGCTGGCCAAGCTCGAACGCGTTGTTCGATTTCGTCACCTCGCCATCAAGCCAGGCATAGCTGGCGATGACGCTCCATCCCGGCGTGATCGTGCCGACGGCGGAGGCCTCGAAGCCCTGCACCTGCTGCTCGCCATCGAGCACCACGGGCGGATCACCCGGATTGACGCCCGGCGTGCGCGCATTGGTCTTGTCGATCTGGAACAGGGCTGCAGCGACCTGCAGGTTCTCGAACAGGTCCCATTTGACGCCAAGCTCGATGCTTTCACTTTTCTCGGGATCGACGTTGAAGCTGGCGGCGGTAACCGGCGGCGCGTTGTTGTTGCCCGCAAGCTGCACCACGTCCGCCCTGCCCGATGTCTCGAAGCCTGAACCCCAGGCTGCGTAGATGCTGGCCTCATCCACCGGCTTGTAGACCACAGCAAAGCTGCCGCTGAATTCGTCGTCCTCGGCCGTCAGGTCGGTGGCGAAGCCGGGGATCGTCAGGTTGGGGTCGACGAGTCCCTGAATTCGCGTGTTCACCGAGTCGTAGCGGACGCCGCCATTGATGATCCATTGCGGTCCGATCTCGACCGAGTCGAACACATAGGCGGAGGCGACATCCGCCTCCAGAACGGTGCGCGTGCCATTGTAAGGGATGAGCGGCGCCGTCTGCAGCACCGGATTGAACAGGTTGTTGGCGGGGCCGTTGGCGTCGAGCCTGCGGCGGTTCTGCGTCAGCTCGTTCGAAACCTCGACACCTGTCACCAGCGTGTGCGCCAGCCCGCCCGTCTCGAAAGCGGTGGTAAGGTCGGCTTGCCCGACCCACAGCTCGTCTACCTGGTCGCGCGGCTTGCGGTTGCCGACAACCTGCGTCGTCGCATCGAGCGTTGTCACCGCGCCGACAAAGCGCGGCCCCGACACGATCGAGTCGTTGTGGACGCGGGCATAGCGGCCCTGCACCCGGAGGCTCGTCATGTCCGACAACTGATGCGTCACGCGACCGGTGATCATGGTCACATCGATCTCGCGATAGTCATTGGCATAGCCATAGAAATTGCTCGTCCCAACCGACGCCACGCGGCCTTCGAGACCCGAGCCCGCAAGCGTCGTGTTGCGCGCATTCGGCAGGCCGAGGTCAGGGATATCGTCCTGAGCCATGTGATAGGCGCTGAGCAGCACACGCGTGTCGCCATTGAGGCCGAACGCGATCTGCGGCGTGAAGGCGTAGCGGTTGCTCTCCACAACATCGCGCCCGGGCTCTGCCGACTGGTGCGCCATCGCATTGAGGCGGAAGGCGATGCCGTCATCGTCCGACAGGACGGCGTTGTAGTCGAGCGTACCGCGATAGTAGTCGTCCGTGCCCGCCGCGAATTCGACCTCGGCGAAGTCCGACATTTCCGGCTGCCGGCTGACGACGTTGACCGTGCCGCCGACATTGCCGCGGCCCGCGAAGGCAGACGCCGGGCCCTTGGTGACTTCGATCGACTGCGCGTTGAACGGGTCGCGGAAGTAATTGCCATTGTCCGGCAGGCCGTCGACGAAGATGTCGTCGCGCGCCGAGAAGCCGCGGATCTTCATGCCGTCGCCGCCGGGCGGATTGCCCTCGCCTGCCTGGATCGAGACGCCCGTTATGTTGCGCAGTGAATCGCGCAACGTGCGGCGGCCCTGCTCGTCGAGCAGCGTGTCGGACATCACCGACACCGTCTGCGGCGTATCGAGAATGGGCTGCACCTGCTTGGGCGATGACAGGGCCGGCACGTCATAGCCCCGGACCACCACCGAATCGATCGCGGGCGGGGCGGCCTGCGGCTCGGTCTGGGCATGCGCCGCGCCGACGCCAAGCGCCACGGTCGCAGAGGCGATCAGCCCGCCCCTCAGCCGCGCTCCGGCCTGCACACGCACAATAGCCATGAATACTCCGCATCCGCCCGGCTGAAGCCGGAGGACGCGTCTAGCCGCAGTGAGAACCGCTCGCAACAAAATTCGCGAACGCTTCGCAGTTACATTCGCAAGGGGGCCCTCATGTCGCTCTTCGGCAACAAATTCGGAGCTCTAGTAACGAGCATTACGCGCGCGTGCGGCCCTTGGGCTTCCCCTGCCCGGGTTGCGCCATCAGCCAGAACCCCAGAGCCATCGCCTTTGCATCATCGAAAAACGCGGCGTCCACGCGGGCGAGGAAATCCTCGCGGGTGAACTCCACCCGGCGCACGTCTTCCTTTTCCGCCGTGAGTCCCGACGCCTTCGGATCGACGAGGTCAGCCGTCATCACGGGTGCGTAGTAGAGGAAGATCCGCTCCGAGCTCGAGCCCGGCGACACATAGCCGTTCGACACCAGTGTGAGCCTGTCGGCGCGATAGCCGACCTCTTCCAGCATCTCTCGCCGGATGCAGTCCTCCGGCTCCTCGTCTTCCTCCACCGACCCTGCGATCGCCTCGACGATATAGCCCGGACCCTTGTCGTGCGTGGCGATGCGGAACTGCTCGGCGAGGACGATGACATCTCGCTCGACATCGTGGATCAGCGCCGCTGCGCTGTCGCCGCGCTCGAACACCAGCCGCGTCACATCGGTGAGCCGCCCCTTGCCCGCCGCGCGATCGAAGTCGAACACGTATTCGTCGATCTTGTAGCGGCCCTTGAAGACGGTCTTCTTCGAGGTGATGTCGACGGTTCGCTTCCCGGCGGCGGCTTTCTTCGCCGGGGGCTTGGCTGCAGCGGATTTCTTCGCGGGCCGCCTGGTGGTCGCCATCAGAGACCCAGCGCCTTCCTCTGCGCCGCGAACAGGTCCTCGCAGCCGGCTTCTGCAAGATCCATCAGCGCGTTGAACTCCACGCGAGAGAAGGCGCGCTGTTCGCCCGTGCCCTGGATCTCGATCAGCTTGCCGCCCGACGCCATCACGAAATTTGCGTCCACCTGCGCGTCCGAATCTTCCGGGTAGTCGAGATCAAGCACCGGCACATCCTTGTAGATGCCGCACGACACCGCCGCGACTTGAGCAGAAAGCGGGTTCGTCTTGATGACGCCCTCTTCCACCAGGTAGCGGCACGCCAGCGCCAGCGCGACATAGGCGCCGGTGATCGCCGCCGTGCGCGTGCCGCCATCGGCCTGCAGCACATCGCAGTCGAGCGTGATGGTGTTCTCGCCCAGCGCGCGCATATCCGTCACGCTGCGCAGTGCGCGGCCGATCAACCGCTGGATTTCCTGCGTGCGGCCGGACTGCTTGCCCTCGGTCGCCTCGCGGCGTCCGCGGGTGTGCGTGGCGCGCGGCAGCATGCCGTACTCGCCCGTCACCCAGCCCTCGCCCTTGCCCTTCTTCCAGCGCGGCACGTCGCCCGCCCACGACGCCGTGCACAGCACATGCGTGTGCCCGAACTTCGCAAGGCACGAGCCCTCGGCATAACGCGTGACGCCAGCCTCCAGCGAAATGGGACGGAGCTGCTGTGGCGTACGGCCGGACGGGCGCATGGAGAACCTCGAGACTGAAACTGCGCCGCTCGTAGCAGAGCCCGCGCGCGCTTCCTACTCTGGTCTCTACTGGGGCGCGGTCGTCAGCGCCGCGATCGTGCGTGGTTCGATAATGCGGTCGAGCGAATAGCCTTCCATCACGGTCGGCTGCGCGCCTCCCGAGAGATAGACGAGGAATACATCGCCCGGCTTGCCGTAGAGGGCGTCCTGGCCGGTCATCTGCCCGCACGGCGGCGGCATGCTTGAACCAATATTGATCTCGGCCGATCCGCCGCTTCCCTTGATCCAGCGAATCGGTTTCAGAACGGCAATCGGCTGGCCGTTCATGTAGTCGAACTCCTTCGGCAGGCCCTTGGTCTTGTCCTCGCGCACATAGCGCACCAGCACGAGCGCGCCCGCTTCGTCGAACAACCGCACCTGCTGGCGCATCGCCCAGTCCCGGTTCTCGGCGGCATACTTCAGCCCGTGCGCCTTGCCCCACGCCATCGCCAGCGCATCGACATCCGCCTGCGGCGTTCCCGCGGCCTGGATGGGCGGCGGCGGCGGCGGCATGATGGAGCAGGCAAAGGCAGGGCTGGCGAACGCCCCCAGCGCCATTGCGAGCGCCGTCGCAACACCGATCCTGCCGAGCCTGTTCATCGCAATTCCCCTGACACGCGTCTCAGGCCGGAAGCTTGGCCCCGCGCCCCGGCGCCCGCAAGGCGTCGCCTGCAGGCATTTCCCTGATTCCGAAACAGATTCCCTGATGAATTCACCTGTTGAACCGTGCTGACCGGGCCCATACGTTCCCGCTCGATGGTCAACACCCCGCCCAACTCGTCCGGCATGTCCGCCTTCGCCGCGATGGACAAGCGCTCGCGCGACATCTTCCGCGAGATCGTGCAGTCCTATCTCGACACCGGCGAGCCGGTCGGTTCGCGCACCATCTCGCGCCGCGGCGTCGCCCTCTCGCCCGCCTCGATCCGCAACATCATGTCGGACCTCGCCGAAATGGGCCTGATCGACAGCCCTCACACCTCGGCCGGCCGCGTGCCCACCCATGCGGGCCTGCGCATGTTCGTGGATTCGCTGCTCCAGCTCGGCGAGCCCGGCGAGGACGACAAGCGTCACATCGAAAGCCGCCTGGCAGGCTCCGGCCGCCGCATGGAGAATGTGCTGGGCGAGGCCTCGGAAATCCTCTCAGGCCTCGTCGGCGGCGCTGGCCTCGTCTCGACGCCCGCAGCCGACGCGCCGATCCGCCATGTCGAGTTCGTGCGCATCTCCAATGAGCAGGCGCTCGCCGTGATCGTCGCGGAGTCCGGCGAGGTCGAGAACCGCGTCCTCGCCCTGCCGCCCGGCCTGCCCGCATCGTCACTTCTGGAAGCCGGCAACTACCTCAACGCCCGCATGAAGGGCCGCACCCTGTCCGAGGCGCGCGCCGCCGTGCTTGAGGAAGTCGGCTCGCGCCGCGCCCTGCTCGACCAGACCGCCGCCCGGCTGGTGGAGGACGGTCTCGCCCAGTGGTCGGGCGAGGACCCCGGCCGCGGCCGCTCCCTCATCGTGCGCGGCCGGGCCAAGCTGCTGGACGACCCGCGCGCCGGCGAGGATCTCGACAAGGTGCGCGACCTCTTCAAGGAGCTGGAGCGCTCGGAAAACCTGCTCAACGTGCTCGATACCGCACGCGAAGCCGATGGCGTCCGCCTCTTCATCGGCTCGGAAAACCCGCTGTTTTCGTTGTCGGGTTCCGCGATGATCGTCGCCCCCTATATGAATGGGGAACGGAAGATTGTAGGGGCGCTGGGCGTGATCGGACCGACACGGCTGAACTATGCCCGCGTCATTCCGATGGTGGACTATACCGCGCAGGTCGTCGGCCGGATTCTCGGCGGGGCCCGCGCGGACACAAAGAGAGAGTAGAGCCTGTTATGACGAACGAGACGTCCCACCCCGGCCAGAACGACGACGACGCGATCCTCGCGGCCGAGAACGAAGGCCTGGACGAAGCCGTGGGCCATCCCCGCGCTGAGCCACACCCGCTTGAGATCGCCTACGCCGCTCTTGAGAAAGAGCGCGACGTCCTCAAGGAGAACATGCTGCGCGCCCTCGCCGAGACCGACAATGTCCGCAAGCGCGCCAACCGCCAGATCGAGGAAGCCCGCCTCTACGCCGTGGAAAAATTCGCGCGAGACTTGCTCAATGTGTCGGACAATCTCGCGCGCGCCACCGAGGCCGTGCCGGCCGACGTCCGCGCTACGCTGGACGGCGCCGTGAAGACCGCCTTCGAAGGCGTCGAGCTGACGCAGAAGGAAATGGTCACCGTCCTGTCGCGCCACGGCGTCTCAGCCATCGACGCCTCCCCCGGCGCCGCCTTCGACCCCGCCCTGCACCAGGCCGTCACGCAGGTGCCCTCGCAACACCCTGCCGGCTCCGTCGCCGAACTCTATCAGACCGGCTGGCGCATCGGCGACCGCGTCCTGCGCGCCGCAATGGTGGCGGTGAGCGGCGGTGCGGCTGGGCTGCAGTAACCGCGCCGACTGGTGCGGCCTGCTGCCGGACTGGTTTGCGCGTGTGGTGATCAGCCCGAGGCCTGCGCCCGCACCGGAGCATTCAGTCCGCGCGCGATTGCGTCTATCGCCCGCATCGCGATTGACCGCGCCTGCACGGGCGGCCGCAGCATGCCCGACAGTTCCAGCACCAGCACGCCATGCGTCGCGGTCCAGCACATGTGGGCGGCGTCCTCCACATCGCCATTGAACCGCCCCTGCGCCTGCGCCCGGCGCCAGCCCGCCGCCATCGTCTCGCGCGCGCGATGCATGGCGGCGCCCAGCTCGGGATAATCCTTCGTCGGCGGCTCGACGAACATCAGGCGATAGGCGTCGCGGTTGGCCATCGCCCATTCGAAATACGCTTCGCCCGGCTGGATCCAGTCGCTCGTGCTCAGCTTCGCCTCGGCCGCATCCATCGCATCCGCCAGCCGCCTGAAGGCGCGTGTGCGGACGGCAGCCAGAATCTCGTCCTTGTCCTTGAAATAGCGGTAAGGCGTCATCGACGAGACGCCCATGCCGGCCGCGAGGTCCCGCATGGTGACCGCCTGGAAGCCCTGCTGCGAGAATTTCATCTCCGCCACATCGCACATGCGGTCGCGGAAGGCGGCCTTGTCTGCTTCGGTCAGCGGCCTGGTCACAGTTACGGTCCTGCGGTCAGCCCGGATGAGCCGGGCTCCATAAGTTGAGAATGTAACACAATTGCATCAAGTCCATCCGAGATCAGCATTTACCGGCCGCGCCCCGCGCCCATGCCTGTTCATGCAGCACATTGGCGACCGTCTGCACGATGGGTTCGATCACGCCGACGCCAAGCGCGATGCGCCAGTCGCGTGTGAGGGCGAAGGCGACGCTGACCGCTACCCAGAGGTGCATGATCGAACAGGTGACCGGCTTCACAGCCGTGGGCCGCAGCCCCAGAAGTCGCCGGCGCCGGGCGCCTCCGCCGGAGAGTGAGGCGATATCGCCCACCCTGTCGGCCGGAAGCGGCCCGGCGCCGGAGTTCGATTGAACGTGCGCGTGCATAAGGGACGTCCTCGGTTCCCACAATATGTATATGAGACTTAGACGCATTTCAATATCGATGGCCGATTTGGTGAAATGCGCGCATTTTCAGGACCTTGGTCGCCAGAAAGCTCCGGCCTTAATGACAATGTCGTCGATTTCACCCGCCGAGCGCCCCCTTTGGACCGCCGGGGCCGCTTCGCCGCCGAGTTTGGGGGGAAACCGTTGTTCGCGTTTGGGGGAAACTGAACGAGGAACTCCAACGTTCTCAATCACTTCCGCCAACAGTTTAAGGGGAACGGTGGACCAGAATCGGCGGGGGTGTTTGCGGCCGTGTAATCGGCCGCATGAAGCGCGGACACATCCCCTTGTGGCTCCCGCCGACCTGCCGGCTCTGATCGGCATCGCGCTGAGTTTCCGCCCGTTGATGATCATGGTGATCAGCACCGGTCGCCGCGCCATGCTTGGCCGCAAGGTCAGCCCACGCATCTACGAGTGCATCATGCACATGCTGCCGATCGCGGAGGCGCATCTCCACTACGCCCTCCGCCGCCAGGCCTGGCGCGCCCTCGGCTGGAATGTCCGCGAGGTGAAGCTCGAAATCCTCCCCCGATCACGAACTGGTCCGACGTCGCGGGACGCTTCGAGGTCCATCGCGCCCAGATGATGGACCTGCGCGCCGCCGCGACGCAGTTCACCGAAGGTCTTCGCGACATCTATCGTATCCGCTCCAGCGTCGATGCGAACGCCACGCATGCGGCCCATGGTTCGAGGGACGCGCTTCGCGCCGCTCACCACGAGGCAGTGGGCTAGCTACGCTTGAGATCGCCGGAGCCCGCTTGGCCCTTCATGCTGAGCAGCGACCGAAGGGCGCCCCCGTCGAACCACGAGGGCGTGCACACTTACGCCCGCGGCCCGCCCGGATTTCCCATCAATCGAAAACCAGCCCACCCCCACCTCAGCGCCCTCACGCGACTGGGAGCGCCTCCGCGCGCCCGCGCTACAGGATGTACTTCGACAGGTCCTTGTCGCCCGCCATGGCCGACAGCTTTTCGCGCACATATGCGCCGGTGATCGCGAACGCCTCGCCATTGCGCTCGGAAGCCGAGAAGCTGATCTCGTCCAACACCCGCTCCAGAACCGTGTGCAAACGGCGCGCGCCGATATTCTCGACCGTGTCGTTCACCTGCACCGCGATGTCGGCGATCGCCTCGATGGCGCCGGGATCGAAGGACAGGTCGACGCCCTCTGTCTTCATCAGCGCAGTGTACTGCATGATCAGGTTGGCTTCGGGCTCTGTCAGAATGCGCTTGAAATCGTCGCGCGACAGCGCCTTCAGCTCGACGCGGATCGGCAGGCGGCCCTGCAGCTCAGGCAAGAGGTCGGACGGCTTGGCGACATGGAAGGCGCCGGACGCGATGAAGAGAATATGGTCGGTCTTCACGGGGCCATGCTTGGTCGCCACCGTCGTGCCCTCGATCAGCGGGAGGAGATCGCGCTGCACGCCCTCGCGGGACACATCCGCGCCGGCGCGCTCCGAGCGCGAGGCGATCTTGTCGATTTCGTCGAGGAAGACGATGCCGTCTTCCTCGGTCACGCGCAGCGCCTCACGCGTGACGGACTCCGAGTCGAGCAGCTTGTCGGATTCTTCCTGGAGCAACGGCTTGTACGCTTCCTTCACAGTGGTGCGGACGCGCTTGCTCCTCGCACCGAAGGATTTCGACAGCATGTCCGACAGGTTTATCATGCCGATCGATGCGCCGGGCTGGCCGGGAACCTCGAAGCCGCCGAGCGGGTTCGACGCGTCGGCGATTTCGACCTCGATCTCCTTGTCGTCGAGCTGCCCCGCCCGCAGCTTGGTGCGGAAGCTCTCGCGCGTCGAAGGCTGCGCCGTTGCGCCGACCAGCGCGCTGAGCACGCGCTCCTCGGCGGCCGCTTCGGCCTTGGCCTCGACCTCCTTGCGCCGTCGGTCGCGCACCATGCCGATGGCGATCTCGACGAGATCACGAATGATCTGCTCGACATCGCGGCCGACATACCCGACCTCGGTGAACTTGGTCGCTTCAACTTTCAGGAACGGCGCCTTCGCCAGCCGGGCAAGACGCCGCGAGATCTCGGTCTTGCCGACGCCCGTCGGCCCGATCATCAGGATGTTCTTCGGCGTTACTTCCTCGCGCAGCCCTTCGGCCAGCTGCTTGCGGCGCCAGCGGTTGCGTAGCGCCAGGGCGACGGCGCGCTTGGCGTCAGGCTGGCCGACGATGAAGCGGTCAAGCTCGGAGACGATTTCGCGCGGAGTGAATTCAGACATGGCTTCCTGCAAGACAGACCTGGCATGAGCTAGGGATGCCGGGTCAGCTTCGCTAGCTCATGCCTGCTCATGTCAGCAAGAAGATTACGCCGGTTCCGGAGGGAAGATCCGCCCCAGCGTTCCTTCCTGCGGGATCACCTTCAGCAGCCCACGCCGCGCCGTGCGCCAGCCGCCGCCCAGCAGGACGATCGCGCCGCCGATGATCAGCGCCGTCAGCATCAGCGTGTTGACCCCGCCGCCGCCGAACTCGTTGACCAGCACCCACAGCGTCGCCGCAAAGGTGACAAGCCCCGAAACGATCAGGGCGCGCCGATTGAGCGCCAGCGAGAGGAGCGCAAAGGCCAGGAGGACGAACAGCATCATGGTCGCTTCCGCCATGCTCGCCGGCGCGAATCCCGAACCGAGCAGCAAGCCGCGCACGCCAAAGATGATCTGCGGCGCCGCCGCCATGTGCAGCCAGAAGGCGTGATCCGACGAACGCGTCGAGCGCGTCGGGTCCTTCATGTCGAAGCCGATGGCCGCGGCAAGCGTGGCGAGGCCGATGATCAGCATGGCAAGACCGCTGCCGATCTGGCCGATACCGCTGAACTGCACGACGGCCGTATAGAAGAGGCCGGCGCACGAACCAGCCAGCAGGAAGAGCGAGAACGGCAGCCTGAAGCGCAGGAAGATCGCGCCAGCAGCCAGCGCCGCAGCAGCGAAGCCAGCGTAGCTGATGCTGGTGATGATTTCCCACGGGCTGACATCGCCGCTCTCTGCGCGCATCGCGGTGTCGACCGGGTCGATGAAGAAGCTGGCGAGACCCGCAGCCATGATTGCCGTCGCCCAGACGATGGCGATCGCCAGCGCCATCGACGGCAGGAGAAGCCGCCGCTTGCCGCAGAAATATTCAGCCAGCAGCCATGCGCCGACAACCACGGGGACAGGCGACAGCACGATGGCGAGGCGGATCGAGTCAGCAAGGGCGCGCCCTTCGGCGAGCGATTGGGGCTCCGACAGTGCGCCGAGACCCAGCACGTTGATGACGGAGATGGCCGACAGAAAGCCCAGACCCGTCATCAGAACGACAATACCGATTGTGAGGAAGACATCGTTGAAATTCGAAAGGAAGCGCAGGTTCTCGGGGTCGAGCATGCGCTCGGGATCGTTGCGCGCTTTCAGGAAGGCTTCGAAGCGCTTGGCGCCTTCGTCGCTGATCGCGCCCGCCTCGACGGCGGCGCGTATGTCGGTCTTGTCAAACATCCAGTGTCTCCAGGACGAAGTTGCTGTTTGTGTAGACGCAGACTTCGGCCGCGATCGTCATCGCCTTGCGTGCGATCTTTTCGGCGTCGTCTTCGTACTCATACAGCGCTCGTGCGGCGGACAGCGCGTAGTTGCCCCCTGAACCAATGGCCGCGATCGGATGCTCCGGTTCCAGCACGTCGCCCCTGCCCGTGATGACGAGCAATGACGTCGCATCGCCCACGATGATGAGGGCTTCGAGGTTCCGGAGGTATTTGTCAGTGCGCCAGTCCTTGGCGAGTTCCACGGCCGCGCGCTGGAGATTGCCGGGGAATCGTTCGAGCTTTTGGTCCAGACGCTCAAAAAGCGTGAAGGCGTCCGCCGTGGCGCCAGCGAAGCCTGCGAGAATCTCACCCTTCTCGCCGAGCCGCCGGACCTTGCGGGCATTGCCCTTCATGATCGTCTGCCCCATCGACACCTGCCCATCCCCCATGACGACGAGCTTGCGCCCCTTCTTCACGGCGAGAATGGTGGTTGAATGCCAAGTGGGCTCAGACGACATTGCTCAGGTTCCTGACCGTTGAGCAGTCTATGTCGGGTCAGATCGCGCCACAAGCAAATTTATCGACAAACGATATATCGATAGGCTAGGCGGCGAACCGGTCCGCGGGCCTTGGCCTGTAGCTGCGCACGAACGCGTCGAACTCTTCGGCTGGCAGCGGCGGCGAATAGTAATAGCCCTGCCCGATCGTGCAGGCGCGGCGGAGCAGAAAGTCGGCCTGCTCCTTGGTCTCGACGCCCTCGGCGACCGTCTCCTGGCCAAGCGCTTCGGCCATTGCGAGGATCATCTCGACGATGGCTGGGGCGTGCGGATCAGTGGAGAGCGCGCGGACGAATTGCTGGTCGATCTTGAACACGTCGAACGGCAGGCGGGTGATCGCGGCGAAGTTGGAATGCCCCGTGCCAAAATCGTCGATGGCGAGGCGCACGCCGCGATTGCGCAGCGGCCACATTATGCGGGCGACGCGATCACCATCGGCGACGGCCGCGCTCTCCGTGATCTCGAGTTCGAGCAGGTTGGGCGGCAGACCTGAATCATCGAGCGCCTTGTAGACGGAGGCGACAAAATCCGGATCATCGAACTGATGCGGCGACACGTTCACGGCGACGGAGGAGATGATCCCCTTGCGGTTCCAGCCGGCGGCCGCAAAGCACGCATCCCTCATAACCTGCTTGCCGAGCTTGGCGATCAGGCCAAGGTCTTCGGCAATCGGAATGAACACGCCAGGCGAGACGATGGCGCCGTCTGGCCTGCGCCAGCGGGCGAGCGCTTCAGCGCCCACGAGTTCGCCCGTCTCGAGTTTCACCTTGGGCTGGAACACGGCGACGAATTCGCCGCGGTCGAGCCCGTCGCGCAGCTCTTCTTCAAGGCGCGACTGCGCTCTCGCCTTGTCGAGCAGGCGCTGGTCGAAGAAGGCGGCGCGGGTCGCCGTCTGTTTCTTCGCTTCCTTGAGGGCGACTTCGGCGAGCTTGAGCAGGTCAGTCCCGTTGGTGGCGTCAGTGGGCGTATGTGCGGCGCCGAAGGACGCGGCAAGCCGCATCGCCTGACCCTCGATGATGAAGCCTTCGGCGATGGCGCTGCTGGCCGCCGACATCAAGGCGTCGACCGCTTCGCGCGAGGAACCCGGCAGGATCATGCCGAACTGGTCCGCGCCGATGCGGCCGATGAATCCGCCGGGAAGACCGGCTTGCGAGAGAACCGCGCGCAGCCGCTCGGCGACGCCGGCGAGGCCGATGTCGGCGACGCGCGGGCCATAAGTGACATTGACCTGCCGGAAACGATCGAGATCGCAGACCACAAGATGTGCGCCCTGTCCGGCTGCGACCGCGGCATCGAGCCGCGAGAGAAAGCGCAGGCGGTTCGGCAGCCGCGTCACCGGATCCGTGTAGGCCATGGTCAGCGCGCGTCGCATGGCGGCTTCGGACCGTTCGTGGACTTCGTCGATCGAGGTCAGCAGCGGCTTCAACAAGCGGTCGTCAGAGGAGTCCGCAAGCTTTGACTTGTCCTTCGGGTCGCGGCTGCGGATGCCCCGTTCGAGAACCGTGACCGGCTTCAGCGCCAGCCGCGCCAGACGGTAGATCAATGGCGCGGTCAAGAGGAGCACGAGTGACAGCACGATCGCGTTGAGCGCGACAACGGCCAGCCACGTATTCACGAACGGCCGGGGGATGAAGGAGTAGAGGGCGTATCCCCACGTCTGGTCGCCCACATTGATGGCGCGGGCGGCATAATAGCGTTCGCCGACTACGAGAATGCCGTTTGGCGTGCTGACAAGTTCCCGCATCGCCTTGAGGCTGGGCCGGGAATCCGGCGCGCCGTCCTGCGCGATCAGCTTCCACTCTGCATCAAACACTGCGGACTGGCCTTCGGGCATGCCAACCGACAGGGCGTCGACCAGCGCCGGTATTTCATTCCAGTGGCCCGCTTCTGCGTGCAGGCGGGCGACGTCGGCAAGAAGATTGGCGCCGGAGTCGACGGCGATCTGGCGCTGGTTGCGGATTTCGTCCTGCGCGAGGAAGGGTGTGACCACCCACTGCGCCAGCGCCGCGAAAAAGGCCGCGGCGACCGCGATCATGGCCACCCTGCCCGCAAGACCCATGCGCTTTGCGCGCCGCCGTTTCGGTGCGGCCCTGGCCTTGGCTGTCTTGTCCGGCTTGCGGGCCGACTTCTGGGCAGTCATCTGGCGCCGTTCTTTCATGAATCAGGTGGCGTTCGAGGCAGCCAGCCCCTAAATGCACGCCACATTCAGGATTCCTCGACCGTTCGCGGGTTAAGCTAGGTTTCGATAGCGAACGCACAGTTAAGACCGGAGGCCCGCCGATGGCGGACAGATCACGCAAGGCGGAAGTCACCCGCACCACCAAGGAGACCCAGATCAAGGTCGTCCTCGACGTGGACGGCTCTGGAAAGTCGACGGTTTCTACCGGCATCGGCTTCTTCGACCATATGCTGGAAAGCTTCGCCAAGCACTCCGCCATGGATGTTAACGTCGAGGCGAAGGGCGACCTTCACATCGACCAGCATCACACCATGGAAGATGTGGGCATTGTGCTGGGCCAGGCCTTCAAGGAAGCCGTCGGGGGTTATTCAGGCGTGATCCGCTTCGGCCACGCTTATGTGCCGATGGACGAAACGCTAGTGCGCGCCTCGGTCGACCTATGCAACCGGCCCTACCTGATCTGGAAGGTGAGCTTCACGCGCGACAAGGTCGGCGTCGTCGACACCGAACTGTTCAAGGAATTCTTTCACGCCTTCGCGATGAATGCCGGCGTCTGCCTGCACCTCGAACTTCTCTACGGCGAGAACTCGCACCACATCGCCGAGGCGAGCTTCAAGTCGCTGGCGCGGGCGTTGCGCACAGCGGCTGTTGTCGACGACCGGCTTAAGGGCCAGGTGGCGAGCACGAAGGGCAGCCTGTAAACATCAGGCGGCTTTGCGTCAGGCGGCCCGTGCGCCGGGCGACAGTCCTTCAGTGCGGATAAGCCGGCTGACGATCATCGAGTCATGCGGCGGCAGTTGCGACATGTCGCGGCCTTCGTAAGGCGCCTGTTCGAGGACGTGCCGCATGGCGGCAAGCCGTGCGCGGCGTTTGCAGTCCGACTTTATGATCACCCAGGGATGATCCTGGGTCGCAGTATGTGCGAACATGGCGCGTTCGGCGGCGGCGTACTCGTGATGCAGCTTTGCGGCGGCGAGATCGATGGGCGACAGCTTCCATCGCTTCAGCGGATCGCGGGCGCGCTGTTCGAGGCGTTTGGCCTGCTCGTGCGGAGAAACCATCAGCCAGATCTTGACCAGGATCGTCCCGCTCTCCCCGAGATTGCGTTCGAGTTCGACCACCTGGCGCAGGAAGGCGCGATACTCCACGTCCGAACAGAAACCCATGACGAGTTCAACGCCAGCACGACTGTACCAGGAGCGGTCGAACAGCACCATTTCACCAGCGCTCGGGAGGTGTTCGACATAGCGTTGGAAATACCACTGGCCCTTTTCGATTTCCGAGGGCTTGTCCAGCGCCACGACCCGTGCGCCGCGCGGATTGAGGTTCTCGGTGAAGCGCTTGATCGTGCCGCCCTTGCCGGCCGCATCGCGCCCCTCAAACAGGATGATGAGCCGCTGGCGAGAGGTCTTGAGCCAGTCCTGCAGCTTCAGTAGCTCGATCTGCAACGCACGCTTCTGCGCTTCATAGGCGTGGCCGGCAAGCCTGTCGGCATACGGAAAGGGCGAGTCGAGAAATTCGCGGGCAAGGCGGACATGTATGGCTTCATCGACCTTCTTTTCAGCACGCCAGGTCTGCTGTTGTTCATCGCCGCCTTCACCGTTGGCCAGGCCTGTAGTGAAACCTGGCTGCGTGAGGCAGCCTTCGCGAAATCCGATGTTCATAGTGTTCTCGACCAATCTGCCTCGGCGCGCAGTCGCGGGCGCGGCGGCGTATGACACATTTATGACATACAGTCTTAATTTGCGGTGAAACGTGTAAACCTGTGTGGCGGCGATGACTCCGCGCCGCGAACCAGCTAGGCCCATGCGCAATGACCCGCCTTGCCATTATCGACTACGGTTCGGGCAATGTCCGTTCCGTCCAGCGCGCGCTTGAAGCAGCGGCGAACCATCATGAGATCCGGCTCGATGTCGTCCTGACCGACGATCCGGACCGTATCCGGCATGCCGACAGGATCGTGCTGCCCGGCGTCGGGCATTTCGCGGACTGCGCGGCGGGCCTCACCAGCCGCCGCGGCGTGACGGAAGCGCTGAATGAGGCGGTGTTCAGGAGCCAGCGGCCCTTCCTTGGAATCTGTGTCGGCATGCAGCTTATGGCGACGGTCGGCCGCGAGGATGCGGAGACACGGGGGCTCGGCTGGATCCCCGGCGCGGTCGAGCGCATCACGCCGACGCCGCCCCTGCCCGTGCCGCACATGGGCTGGAATGTGCTGACCGATATCAGCGACCATCCCTGTCTCAGCGGGCTCGGACCTGAGCCGCACGTTTATTTCGTGCATTCCTACGCCCTGAAGGCTGAGCGCCGTGACCATGTGGCGGCGCGCTGCGATTACGGCGGCAAGTTCACAGCCGCTGTGGCGCGCGACAACCTGTTCGGCACGCAATTCCACCCCGAGAAGAGCCAGGCCGCGGGTCAGACCCTGCTGGCGAATTTCCTGCGCTGGAAGCCCTGAGACCATCCACGACACACGGATCTGCCCATCCATTTCCGTTGACAACGTTAGCGTTCCCGCATCCAAGGACCCTTCCCCAGAACGCCCGGAGAAGGCGCACGGACATGAAGCTCTATCCCGCGATCGACCTCAAGGACGGAGTGTGCGTCCGCCTGCTGCGCGGGGAGATGACCAGCGCGACCTCGTTCAACGACGATCCCGCCGACCAGGCGTTGCGCTTTGCGGCGATGGGGTTCGAGGCCCTGCACGTTGTCGATCTCAACGGCGCCTTCGCAGGGCATTCGGTGAACCACAATGCGGTGTCCTCCATTCTCGACGTGATGCAGGCGCCGGTGCAGCTCGGCGGCGGCATTCGCGACATGAACGGCGTCGAGCGCTGGCTGGACGCCGGCGTTTCGCGCGTGATCCTCGGCACGGCGGCGGTGCGCAATCCGGCCTTCGTGAAGGAAGCCGCCAAGGCGTTTCCCGGACAGGTCGCGGTCGGCATCGACGCGCGCGACGCGCTGGTCGCCGTGCAGGGCTGGGCCGAGACGACCGACATGCACGCGGTTGACCTGGCCAGGGCGTTCGAGGGCTGTGGCGTCGCAGCGATCATCGTGACGGACATCGCGCGCGACGGCCTGAAGACCGGCGTCAATGTCGATCTCACGGGCCAGCTTGCAGACGCCGTGTCGATCCCGATCATCGCCTCGGGCGGGCTGAAGAATGTCGGCGACATCACGGCGCTCAAGAACCGCGCAGGCAAGCCGATCGCGGGCGCCATCCTTGGCAGGGCGCTCTATGATGGCGACATAGACCCGGCTGCAGCCCTGCTGGCGGCGCGCTGATCCTGCTGTAGACTGCACTCGTGCGGGATCCAGTTCGTATCATTCTGTGGGTGCTGGCTCTTCTTGCTGCCGGGCTGACAGCGCTTGGCCTTGGCGACAGGCTTGGGTTCGGCGGGCGTCCGGGCTGGGTGCTCGACCTTGTCGCACACTGGCCGAAGCATGTGTTCCTGCTGGCCCTCCTCGCAGCTGCGCTGGCGGGTTGGCGCCGGATGGTCGCCGCGGCCGGGATCGCATCGGCGGCCGCAGCGATCAGTCTTGCGCTCGTGCTCGGGCTCGGCGGCTTTGCCTTGCCACAGGCGGCGCCAGCCGACGCGCGATTGGTGCGCGTGGTAAGCGCGAATGTGCACGGGTCGATGGCGGCGCTGGAGCAGCTGGCGCTTCAGGCGAAATCATACGGTGCGGATATTGTCTCGGCCCACGAGGTCCCTGACGATCTGACGACGGACGACATCGCGCGGCTTTTCCCCGATCTGCGGGATCGCGAGATGCCCAGTGTCGGGCGTCACGAGCTGAAGCTGATCCGGCGCTCCATGCTGGCTGCGCGCGAGGCAGACGCCATCGCCTACACCCCGTTTCCGAGCAGCCATGGCGTGATCATGCGTGCGCAGATTTATGGCGTGCAGCTGGTGACCACGCATCCGCCCTCGCCCGGCGATCCCGGCCTGAAAGGTGATCGCGACCTGCAACTAGGGCAGCTGGCGGACGGCCTCGACGCTTCGCGTCCTTTCATCATCGCCGGCGACTTCAACACCACGCCGTGGGGCCGCGCCTACCAATCCACGCCAGGCGTGCGTGCAGGCGATCCGCGTTTTGATGGCACCTTCCCCGCTTTCGCCGGCTGGCTCGGACTGCCGATCGACCATGTGAAGTTCGGCGGCGGCCTGACGCTCACCGACTATCGCGCGGGGCCCAGCATCGGGTCGGACCACCTCCCCCTGTTCGCGACGTTCGCCCTTCCCGCTGGCGCGTTGCCGCAGTCCTGATTTGGAGCTAAGAGCCCGTCATTCCGTCCCGCGCGATTCAGCGCGGGACCTGAAGCCTGAAGAGGAGACGCAGATGCATCACGCTCATTGCGCGACCGCTCGCCTCAATCTCACAGCTTCAGGATCACATGGACATCTTACGCTGGATGGCGCGCTGCGCCTCCAGGTTGCGCTGGCCTAAGGCCAGCCCACCCGAACCGGACGACCAGCACGACCGGGCGCTCGCCGCCCGCAGCCTCCGCACGCGCCTGCCGCCTCACCTGCGCCGCGATATCGGGGCGGATGATGGGTAAGTTGACGCGACGCCCCTGGCGCGCGACTAGAGACAAATGCTGAAAGTCCGCGTCATTCCATGTCTCGATGTGAAGGACGGGCGCACCGTAAAGGGCGTCAACTTCGTCGACCTGCGCGACGCGGGCGATCCTGTGGCGCTTGCCCGCGCCTATGATGCGCAGGGAGCGGACGAGCTCTGCTTCCTGGACATCACGGCAAGCCATGAAAAGCGCACCACGATGATCGATGTGGTGGAGCGCACGGCGGACGCCTGCTTCATGCCGCTTACGGTCGGCGGCGGCGTGCGCACGCCCGATGACATGGTGGCAATGCTGAAAGCCGGCGCGGACAAGGTCGCGATCAACACCGCCGCCGTACTGGAACCTGAGATCCTCACCGCCTGCGCGCGCAAGGTCGGATCGCAGGCCGTCGTCATGGCGCTGGATGTGAAACGCGATGGGGACGGCTGGGTTGTCTACACCCATGGCGGCCGCAACTCGACCGGCAAGGATGCGATAGCGTTTGCGAAGCGCGCCGCCGAACTTGGCGCGGGCGAAATCCTTCTCACCTCGATGGACCGGGATGGCGCAAGGAGCGGCTATGACATCGACCTGCTGCGCGCGATCCGCGACGTGGTGCGGGTGCCGATCATCGCCTCCGGCGGCGCCGGCAATGTGCAGCACATGGCGGACGCCGTGATGAAGGGCGGCGCCGACGCCGTGCTTGCCGCATCGATCTTCCACTTCGGCGAAGCCTCGGTTGCGGACGCCAAGCGCGCGCTTGCGGCGGCCGGCGCGCCTGTTCGCATGACGGAGCCAGCATGATGCAGCATGATCCGCTCGGACCTGCCGCCTATCTTGGCGAAGTGCTGAACGATCTCGCCAAGACGATCGACGCTCGCGTTGGCGACGACCCGTCGACATCGTGGACGGCGAAGCTTCTCGCTGGCGGCCCTGCTGTGACGGCGAAGAAGCTGGGTGAGGAAGGCGTCGAAGCGGCGCTGGCCATCGCCTCGCAGAGCGATGTCGAAGTCGCCAAGGAAGCAGGCGATGTTCTCTATCACCTGCTCGTCGCCCTGCGCTCGCGTGGCGTGCCGCTGGATGCAGTGGCGAAGGTGCTGGCAGATCGCCAGGGCACATCGGGTATCGCCGAGAAGGCCAGCCGGACGAGCTGAGTGGCATGACGCTTCAGGTCCGCCCCGCTACGCGCAAGGACGCCGCCGGGATGGCGGAGCTGATCAATGCGATCATCGCCATCGGCGGCACGACAGCTTATGAAGATCCGTTCGACGCGGCGTCGATGGATGCCGCCTACATCTCATTGCCGGAACTCGTGTCGTGCTTTGTCGCCGAAGCGGACGGCGAGATCGTCGGCTTCCAGGGTCTGATGCGCTCGTTCGATCCGGACGATCCCCTGCCCGACGGCTGGGCGACGATCGGGACGTTTGCGCGCGTCGGCGCAACCCGCGGCGGCATTGGCGCCGCCCTGTTCGACAAAACGCGCGGCGCGGCGCGTGAAGCCGGGATCAGGGTGATCGACGCGACCATCCGCGCGGACAATACAGGCGGCCTCGCCTTTTATGCGCGACAGGGCTTTGTCGACTACGGCCGGCTGGTCGGCGTGCCGCTCAAGACGGGCGCGCCGGTGGACCGCATCCGTAAGCGTTTCGACCTTCGCTGACTTACCGCTTCGCGCGCAGGAAGATGTACGTCGCCCCCGCCCCGCCATGGCGCGGATGCGCAGGTGCATACCCGGCGATGAACGGACGAAGGTCCGGATGCGCGATCCAGTCGAACAGGCGGGTGCGCAGGATGCCAGTGCCCAGCCGCCCCTTGCCGGTGATGACCAGCACGCAACGCGCGCCATTGCCGGCCTGACGCAGCAGGAATTCGATCAGTTCGCGATGCGCGCTGTCCTGCGTGTGGCCGTGCAGGTCGAGCCGGGCGTCGATCTCGTTCTGGCCGCGGCGGATCTTGCGCTGGCCGGACATGTCTTCCGGCGGGCTGGGTTTGGCCCGGTTGGCTTTTGCTGGCGGAGCCTGTGCAGGAGCGGCGGCGCGATGCGCTTTCTCCAAAGCATCAATCGGTTCCGGCTCGTCCTCGATGGCCTTGCCCGGTGCAAGGCGAACGGTTCGCGCGACGCGGGACCAGATCCTGCGCTCCTCGGGTGTCAGTCGGCGGGTCATGCGAGGGTCTGGCGCAGCCGCTCAGGTGGCGGTGGCCACCTCGTCCAGCAGCCAGTTCGGATCTTCCGAACGCAGCGGGCGTTTGAACGTCCAGATTTCCTTGGCCTGACGAAGGTTTTCACCATCGGACAGGTCGCTTTCGAAAGACACCAGCACGCGGCCCATATGTGTTGAATCGACCGACGCCTCGACGATACGGGCCTGGCGGATGCGCATGAGGCGCATTGGCTCGGTCCCGTCGCGCTGGCGGGCCGCAATAGCGTCGCTGTAGACCTCGAACACATCCTGGTCGACCAGGGCGCGCAGCGCATCGCGATCGCCTTCGGCAAAGGCCGTGACGATGAGTTCGTAGGCCTTCCGCGCGCCGCGGACGAATTCGTCGGGCGAGAAGGACGGGTCTTCGCCGGCGATGGCTTCCATGCCTGCGGCGGCGGGGCCGGTGAAGGCGGGGCGAAGATTGCGCTTGTCCTGCTCGGCCGCGCTTTCATCCGCCTGCTCGGCCGCCCGGACCGGCGCTTCGCGCAACTGGCGCGACCGCGGCTCGGCCCCCGTCTTCTGACCGAGGACGGCATAGAGACGCGAGATCACGAAAACCGCGATCGCCGCCAGGATGATCAGATCAATGTTCAAGGCCGGCCTTCAAACGCTTGGGGGACGGACAAGGTACAGTCCTTGTGGTCCGTGACATCAATATAGACACAAAACTCGCAGAGTCAGCCCGTTGTTGCCGCCGTCGCGTCAGCGTGATAGCCGCCCTGGCTCGTTCAACTGCTGTTTCCGGACCTCCAAGCCCATGACCGACGCCGCAAATCCGGACAACAAACAGGCTGTTCCTCCCGTCACGCCGCCCTCTGGCCCGCCAATGATCCGCGTGCTGGCGCAGTATATTAAGGACCTTTCATTCGAGAACCCGGGGCTTTTTGCCGGTCAGAATGCTGGCTCTGCGCCCGAGATCGAACTTGGCATCGACGTTCGCGTCGAGCCGGGGCCGCCCGCTGAAAAGATTTTCGCAGTCGAGCTGAAACTCTCCGCCCGCGCAAAGCGGCAGGAAACCGTCGTGTTCATCGTCGAGCTTGTCTACGCCGGCGTCGTCCAGCTGCAGGATGCCAGCCCCCAGGACGCCGAGCCGATGCTCCTGATCGAGTGCCCGCGCCTGCTTTTCCCGTTTGCCCGCAGGATCATTGCGGACATCACACGAGAAGGCGGCCATCCGCCGCTGATGATCGATCCGATCGATTTCGTCGGCCTCTACCGCCAGCAGCAGCAACAACGCGCCGCCGCGCAGCTGCAGGCCTGAGCCGCTTCAGCAGGTCAACACCATCTTCATCGCCCCATCGCGCCTGTCGTTGAACAGGGCGTAGGCGTTTGCACCGTCCGACAGCGCCATGCGGTGGGAGATGAACTGCTCCGGCTTCAGCCGGCCGCTGCGCACCATCGGCACAAGCTCCGCCCAGTGCCTCACGACCGAGCAGAGACTCGTACGGAAGGTCAGCCCCTTGTTGAAGGCCAGCGCCATCGGGAACGGGAACTGTTTCGTCTGATTTACGCCGATCGTGGACACCGTGCCCTGCTTGCCGGCCAGCGCCAGCGCCAGCTTCAACGTCGCGTCCGCGCCGACAGCCTCGACCACGCTGTCGGCGAGACGACCCTGCGTCAGCTCCTTAAGCACGGCGCGTTCGTCGCCCGGCGGAAGCGATGTTGCGCCAAGACGTTCGGCCATGGCGCGGCGTTCGGGCACGAGATCGACAGCGAAGACGCGTGATGCGCCAAGCACAAACGCGATCTCCACCGCCATCAGCCCGATCGGCCCGAGGCCGACGACGGCCACCGTGCCGCCGGGGCGTATGTCTGCGTTTAGCGCGCCAAGATAGGCGGTCGGCAGGTTGTCGGTCAGCATCAGCGCCTGGTCGCTGCTCAGACCTTCCGGAATGATCGCTGCGTTCTGGTCGGCGTGCGGCACCATCACCGCTTCGGCCTGACACCCGGGCAGCGCGTGGCTGAGGCCGTAGCATCCGGTCGCATTATCAGCGCAGCGCACTGCATCCCCTGCCCGGCACGCAGCGCATCGTCCGCACCCGACGGCGGCCGAGATCATCACCTGGTCGCCGACTTTCAGCGTTTCGACGCTCGAGCCAATCTCGACAATTTCGCCGACGGCTTCGTGGCCGACGCAGAAGCCGATGTCCTCGCTGAAGCCGTGACCCTGATAGATGTGCAGGTCGCTGCCACAGATGCCGCAAGCCTTCACGCGCACGAGTGCTGCGTGCGGCTTTGTCACTTTCGCGTCGGGTATGGACTCGAAGCGGATGTCCTTGGGTGCGTGGTACGTCAGGGCCTTCATGCGCCGCCTCCAGTCAGGAGCGCACTTAAGCCTGCGACACGGAAAACAGCCATAGCGGCAGCGAGATCAGGAGAACTTCTTCCAGACCGCATTCTCGCCCAGCCCGCCAACAAAGGCGGCATGTGCGGCCTCTTCTTCCGGGCGGACGCGTGAGGGAAGCGGCGCGGGCCGGGGCAGGCGTGGCGCATAGATCACATGGGCCGAGCGGCCGCTGCCGGCGCCGGAATTGGCGAATTCGAACTTCCGCTCGCGGCCGCCGCGCAGTTCCAGATAAGCCATCGCCAGAAGCTGGGCATCGAGCAGCGCGCCGTGCAGGACGCGGTCCTTGATCGAGATGTCAAAGCGCTTGCAAACCGCATCGAGCGACGCGGGCGAGCCCGGGCGATGTTCACGCGCCAGCACCAGCGTGTCGATGAAGCGCTCCTTAGCCAGCGTGGGACGGCCAAGGCGAGCAAGTTCCGCGTTCAGAAAGCCGCGGTCGAATTCGGCGTTGTGCGCGACGATCGGCGCATCACCAAAGAAGTCCATCAGCTTGTCGACGACCTGGTCGAACGAAGGCTTGCCGCGGAGCGTGTCGTTCGTGATGCCGGTGATGCGCACGGTCGCCTCGGACACGGGGCGGCCCGGATTGATGTACATCTGGAATTCGCGGCCGGTGGGCAGGTAGTTGAACAGTTCGATGCAGCCAACCTCGACGATGCGGTCGCACTGCGCCGGATCGACATGATCCGGGTTGAGGCCGGTGGTTTCCGTGTCGAAGACGATCTCGCGCATCAGCCTGTCTTGTCTTGTCCGCCTGCCGCCCTCGCCCGCAACTCTGCCAGGATTTCATCGACCCGCTGTTCGGCGTGGGCGAAACCCTGGCTGGTGTCGATGACGAAGTCGGCGCGGCCCCGCTTCACCGAATCGGGAACCTGCCGCGCCAGTATCGCCTCGAACTCGGCCTCGGTCATCTGGCCACGCGCCAGTACGCGGGCCTTCTGCACATCCGGCGGCGCGCTGACCACAAGAATTGCGTCGGCGCGCTTGTCGCCGCCGGTCTCGAACAGGAGCGGAATGTCAAGCACAACCATAGCGTGGCCATCGGCTGCGGCCTTTTCAAGGAAGGCGCGCTGCAATCCGCCGACGATAGGATGGACGATCGCCTCCAGCCGCTTCATCGCGGCGGTATCATCGACCACGCGCTGGCGCAGCATCGTGCGATCGATGCCGCCCTGCGCGTTGGTGACGCCTGGAAATTCCGCCTCGATCGGCGCAACGGCTTCGCCGCCCGGCGCATAGACGGCGTGGACGGCGGCGTCGGCGTCATAGACTGGCACGCCGCGCGCCGCGAACATGGCGGCGGTGGCGGACTTGCCCATGCCGATGGAACCGGTGAGCGCCAGCTTGATCATGTGCGCGCCGCAACCGCTGCACGGCAGGCCGCGAGCGCGCAGGCCTGATCGGGAGCGACGCCAAACCACAGATGAAACGCCGCAGCCGCCTGCCCCACCAGCATGGTGAGGCCGTCATGCGGCGCCCAGCCTGCAATTGTGGCTGCCTGAAGCGTGGCGGCTGCGGCCTTGCCATAGCTGAGATCGAGAAACGGGCGGCCTTTTCCCGGCGCCAGCGGCGGCAGGCTCGCGCCGGCATGGCCTAAGCTGGCCGAGTTCACGATGATGTCAGCCGAGGTGGACAGCGCATCGACTTCGGAGAGGCCGGCGGTAACCGCCTGCGGCGCCAGTTCGTTCGCAAGCGCTGCGGCGTTCACCGCAGAGCGGTTCGCAATCGTGAGCTGCGCGCCGGCTCGATTGAGGGCCACCACGACCGCCCGCGCCGCGCCGCCGGCGCCGATCAGAAGCACGCGAAGATTTCGCAACTCCTCGCCGGCGACGGCGCGCATCGCAATCTCGAAGCCCGCGACATCTGTATTGTGTGCAGTCCATCCATCGCCCGCGCGGACAAGCGTGTTGGCTGCGCCGACGACACGCGCCTCAGGCGAAGAATTCGCGCTAGCCTCAAGTGCGGCGATCTTGTGCGGCAGCGTGACGTTGATGCCTGAATAGGCGCGCGCCATGTCGCGGATGTCGGCCGCGACCGTTTCCGATTTCAGATGTACGCGCTCATAGTGCGCGTCGAGTCCGGCCGCGACCATCCATGCATTGTGGATCAGCGGCGATAGCGAGTGCGCGACCGGATCGCCGACGACTGCGTAGCGCGCGGGTTCAGGCGAATTCTTCATTGGCGAAGCGAGCCGCGGTCGCGAAGCCACTGCATGAGCGGCAGGAGCGGCATGCCGAGAATGGAAAAGTAGTCGCCATCGATGCGATCGAAGAGTTGCGCGCCGAGCCCTTCAAGCTGGTAGCAGCCCACGCTTTCGAAGGCCGCATCGCCAATCGCGTCGAGATAGTCCTGAAGGAACGCCTCGGAGAAGTTCCGCACGCGTAGCCGCGGCTGTGCAAGATGACGCCACACCGGCGCGCCATCGATGCAGGCGACGATGGCGCCCTGAAGTATATGGGTCTTGCCGCGCAACCGGCGAAGAATGTGGGCCGCCTCCTCTCGGGTGGAGACTTTATCCAGCCCCTGCCCATCGAGATCGAGCATCTGGTCACACCCGAGCACGACGCCCGGATGCGAGATGGACACTTTCAGCGCCTTGGTTTCAGCGAGCAAATCCGCCTGCTTCGCGACGCTGGCGCCTTCGGCGCGGAGCGCGTCTTTCAGCGCCTCCTCGTCAACGCCAGAGCCGATCTGCTCGAACTGCAGCCCTGCCCCGCGCAGTACGGCTGCACGCGCCTTGCTTTTTGACGCGAGAATCAGGCGGTGGTCTGGCGCAGCTGTCACCTGTTGTGTTCCTGGATGATGTTCAGGATCGCGGCCGCGGTCTCCTCCACCGAGCGTCGGCTGACATCGATGGTGGGCCATTTCATCCGCGCGAACAGCCGGTTGGCCTCGGTTATCTCCTGCTGGACGGTTTCCTCGTCCGCGTAAGAAGTATCGGGCTGCTCGTTCAGCGACAGCAAGCGATGCCGCCGGATCTGCACCAGCCGGTCAGGCGAAATCTTCAACCCCACGACGAGCGGAGCATTTGGTCCGGTGAGGATCTCGGGAACCTCGACGCCGGGAACCAGTGGAACGTTGGCGGCCTTCACGCCACGATTGCCGAGATAGACGCAGGTCGGCGTCTTGGATGTGCGCGAAACGCCGACAAGCACAACATCCGCCTCGCGCAGGCGGTCGGTGTGCTGGCCGTCATCATGCTGGAGCGCGAAGTTGATCGTTTCCATGCGCGCGAAGTATTCTGCATCCAGGTGATACTGGCCGGCGACCTTGTGCGCCGAGGCCAGACCAAGATAGCGCGACAGCATGTTCACGGCGGGATCGATGACAGCCAGCGTGGCCGAGCCGAGCTCCCTGCACCGCTCTTCCAGCCGCGCGCGCAACTCTTCGTCGGTGATGGTGTAGAGGACGACGCCCGGCGCGTTCTCGATCTCCTTGAGCACGCGCTCGAGCTGTTTCGGGCTGCGGACGAGATAGTAGTTGTGTTCCAGCGGCGCGATGTTGTCGAATTGGGCGCAGGCGGCGCGCATCACCGCATTGAGCGTTTCGCCCGTCGAATCCGAGACCAGGTGCACGTTGAAATACGTCTCGTAAGTCATCAGCTCCCCGGCATCCCCGCCCTGCCCCGGTGTGGACGTTCATCCCCATTACCGCTGGGAGTGGTTTGTGGACAAGCACCGGGATAGATTCGGCGCACGAACGAGTCACACGCTTGTCCTCAGGTGGAGAGACTGAAGAAGACTCTTCGATTCGGCGCCCATGAGTCCGGCCACGGGGACTCGACTCGCGTTAAGGTCCTGTTAACGAAGAGCTTAATGAAACGTAAACGCGCCGTCTGGAGTCGGAACATTAGGTGATTCACGGTGGGCGGTTGTGTGAGTGGATTGGGGATCGGCATTCCCCTCGACTTATGAACCGACTAATCACCACCAGAGTCCATATGATTCAGAATCTAGATTCTCTTCTCTCTTGTCCGCCGGGTGATGTGTGAACGGGAAGCCCCTGCTCCGAGTGTTGAACGGTGAACGCATCGATCCCGTTCCTGTATGGATGATGCGTCAGGCTGGGCGTCACCTTCCCGAGTACCGGGAGGTGAGAGCCCGTGCGCGCGACTTCCTCGATTTCTGCTATTCCCCTTCCCTCGCCGCCGAAGCGACGCTCCAACCAGTGCGACGCTACAGGATGGATGGCGCGATCCTGTTCGCCGACATCCTGCTCGTGCTCGACGCCATGGGCCGGAATGTCCGCTTTCTCGAAGGGGAGGGGCCCCGCGTCGATCCGGCGACGAAGGCGAAGGATCTTGACGGCGTGCCCATGGAAAAGCTGCTCGCCAAGCTCGCCCCCGTTGGCGAAACCGTGGAGCGGGTAAAGGCGGCGCTTGATCCTGGCGTTACGCTGATCGGCTTTGCTGGCTCGCCCTGGACGGTCGGCGTCTACGCCATTGAGGGCCGCGGCGGTACGGACAAGGCGGATTCGCGAAAGTTCGGATATGAGCATCCCGAAGAGCTGGACGGCATGCTCGACCAGCTGGTCGAGGCGAGCGCGCATTATCTGAAAATGCAGGCGGATGCGGGCGCGGACGCCCTCATGCTGTTCGAAAGCTGGGCCGAGGGCCTCGCGGAAGACGCATTCGATCGCTGGGTGATCGGACCGACGGCGAAGCTCGTAAAGCGTCTGCGCGCACTTGGGGTGACCCAGCCGATCCTCGGCTTTCCGCGCGGCGCCGGCATGCTGGTGCTGGATTATGCGGAGCGGACGGGCGTGAACGCGGTGGGTCTCGACACAGCCATCCCGCTGAGGCGTATCAACGCCATGCTGCCCAAGGGCATGGCCGTGCAGGGAAATCTTGATCCAATGCAGCTCGTTGCAGGCGGGCCGGGGCTCGAGGCGCGCGTCCACGACATCATCGATAGGCTCAAGGGTCGGCCGCATATCTTCAATCTGGGTCATGGTGTCACGCCGGAAACGCCGATTCCTCACGTAGAACGCGTGCTTCAGGCCCTGCGGAGCCATGTGTGAAGCCCGAGAAACTCGCCGTCGTCCTTTTCAATCTGGGCGGACCTGACGGCCCCGACGACGTCCAGCCCTTCCTGAAGAACCTCTTCAGCGATCCGGCCATCATTCGCGCGCCGACGCCCATTCGCTGGCTCATCGCCCGGCTGATCTCGAAGACGCGCGCGGCAAGCGCCCGCGAGAACTACGGCCTCATGGGTGGCGGTTCTCCCCTTCTCCCCGAAACGCGGAAGCAGGCGGCGGCGCTTGACGCCGAGCTGGCGAAGCGCGGCCACACCGCAAAGAGCTTCATCGCCATGCGCTACTGGAAGCCTTATGCCGCTGATGTTGTGCGTGAGGTCAAAGCCTGGGGCGCAGACCGGGTGGTCCTGCTGCCGCTCTACCCGCAGTTTTCCTCGACCACGACGGCCTCGTCGATGAAAAGCTGGGCGGAGGCCAAGGGTCCGGCCGGCGTGACAGTCTGCTGCTATCCCGAAGGGGACAAGTTCATCGACGCCCATGCGCGCGCCCTGATCGGCGCCTGGGAGGCCGCGGGCAAGCCGGCGAATATCCGCTGCCTGCTGTCGGCGCACGGCCTGCCGGAGACTGTGGTGCAGGCGGGCGACCCCTATCAGTGGCAGGTCGAACTCACCGCCTCGAAGATCAAACCCCTGTTGCCGCCCGAATGGGAGGTCGAGGTCTGCTACCAGTCGCGCGTCGGTCCGCTGAAATGGATCGGCCCGGCGACAGACGAGTCGATCCGCAAGGCGGCGACCGACGGCAAGAACATCCTGCTGTCACCCGTCGCCTTCGTGTCCGAACACATCGAGACGCTGGTCGAACTCGACATCGAGTATCGCCACCTCGCCGACGAATTTGGCGTGAAGACCTATCTCCGCGCCCCCGCCCTCGGAATCGATACGGGCTTCATCGAGACGCTGGCCGATCTGGTCGAAGATGCGGTTGGGGATACAGCGCCCGACAAGATCCGCTCGTCCTGCGGCGGACGCATCTGCCCGGCCGACCGGAAGGACTGTCCGAACCGCCGGGCGTTGGCTACCAAGGCCGCCTGAACGATCCGGGGCACTGCAAATGTTCGAATGGTTTCGCGCGATCCACATCATCGGGGTCATCGCCTGGATGGCCGGGCTGATGATCTACCCGCGCCTTCTGGTTTACCGGCTGGAAGCCCAGGGTGACGCCCGCTTCGAGGCGGCCATGGACAAGGCCGCCGGATCGACCCGGAAGATCATCCTGAACCCGACGATGGTGATCGTCTGGCTGATGGGACTCGCGATGATCGGCGACAATTGGGAATTTTACATCACCCAAGTCTGGTTCTGGGGCAAGATCTTGCTCGTCGTCGGGCTTTCCGGATTTCATGGCTACCTGCTCGGACTCGGCAGGAAGGTCGCCGCAGGGGAGCGTCCGATCGAATCCCGCAAGCTCCGCATGATGAACGAGATTCCGATGGTCATTACCATTTTAGCGGTGATTCTCGTGGTCGTTCAGCCCTTCTAGCGGCCAGCAACCCACCCGCGACACTTGACCAGACGGGGTTTTGGCGGTCTAACCGCGAACGTCGGCCGTCCGGTCGACGTCCTTTTCCCTTCTCAAAATTTGTCCGTCAGACCCGCGCCTCGCGCCATCTCCCGGGCAAACCACAACCGAAATGTACCTACCCAATGTCTGACGACGTCATCGAAGCGCACGAGCCGGAACACGAGCGCGTGCTGCTCAACGACCTTAAGAAGAAAACTCCGGCCGAACTGCTGGCCATGGCGGAAGAGCTCGAGGTCGAAGGCGCCTCGCTCCTGTCCAAGCAGGAACTGATGTTCGGCGTGCTCAAGGAACTGGCCGAGCGCGATGTCGAGATCATCGGCGTGGGCGTGGTCGAGGTGCTCCCCGACGGGTTCGGCTTCCTGCGCTCGCCGCAATCGAATTACCTGGCCGGTCCGGACGACATCTACGTCCAGCCGCAGATGATCCGCAAAATGGGGCTGCGCACCGGCGACACGGTCGAAGGCACGATCCGCGGCCCCCGCGATGGCGAGCGTTACTTCGCGCTTGTCCGCGTCGCGACTGTAAACTTCGAGGACCCGGAACGCGCCCGCCACAAGGTGCCGTTCGACAACCTCACCCCGCTCTATCCGGACGAACGCCTCCACATGGAGCCCAAGGATCCGACCAAGAAGGATCGCTCAGGCCGCGTAATCGACATCGTCTCGCCGATCGGCAAGGGCCAGCGCGCGCTCATCGTCGCCCCGCCCCGGACCGGCAAGACCGTCCTGCTGCAGAACATCGCGCAGTCGGTCGCTGAAAATCACCCCGAATGCTACCTGATCGTGCTTCTCATCGACGAACGTCCCGAGGAAGTCACCGACATGCAGCGTTCGGTGAAGGGCGAAGTCATATCTTCTACCTTTGACGAGCCTGCGACGCGCCACGTCGCCGTCGCTGAAATGGTCATCGAGAAGGCCAAGCGTCTCGCTGAACATGGCCGCGATGTCGTGATCCTGCTCGACTCGATCACGCGCCTCGGCCGCGCCTACAACACCGTCGTTCCCTCCTCCGGCAAGGTTCTGACCGGCGGTGTCGACGCCAACGCCCTGCAGAAGCCGAAGCGCTTCTTCGGCGCCGCACGTAACCTGGAAGAAGGCGGCTCGCTGACCATCATCGCGACCGCGCTGATCGAAACCGGCTCGCGCATGGACGAAGTCATCTTCGAAGAATTCAAGGGTACGGGTAACTCCGAGATCATCCTCGACCGCAAGGTCTCCGACAAACGCATCTTCCCGGCCATCGACATCCTCAAGTCGGGCACGCGGAAGGAAGAGCTGCTCACCGACGCCAAGGAGCTGCAGAAGATCTACGTCCTCCGCCGCATCCTCAATCCGATGGGCGCGCAGGATGCGATCGAGTTCCTGCTCGACAAGATCAAGCAGACGAAGACGAACGGCGAATTCTTCGCGGCGATGAACAACTAGCCGATCGCCCCAAAGCCGAAATGCAAAACCCCGCCTCTGCAAGGAGGCGGGGTTTCCTGTTTTCATCCGACCCGTTGGCCCGCGCTATGCCAGCGCCGGGGCCATGCCTCGCCGCACGATCCGCGGCCGCTCCATTGTCGTCACTGTCGCTTCAGTCTTGCGGGAGGCTTCCCGCTTTTCTGGCCCCGCTTCTGGCGCCGCCACGCCCAGCCTGTTTCTCAGATCCTCGATCGACCATGCTCGCCTCATTCTCTCGCTCCTCTCGTCCGCTTCCGGCGCCCACTCCGGTTCACGCGACTGCTCGTTCATTCCCACTCCTTACGCTCGCCCGACACGAGAAGAATGCGCGACGAGCCTTACTCAACTCCGAACGCGAAGACGTTCGACGAAAAATCTCCGCGATGTGATGACGATGAGCAAAGGCCTGCAACGCAAGGGCGATCTCGAATTGTCTGCGCGCGTGTGCTAGTCATTGCGCATGCCGATCACACGCCACTTCATCTCAGAGATCTATCGCGAGAGCATCGGCGACGCCGAGCTCAATGCCGATCTGCTCGATGCATCGAAGATGCTCGCGAAGGAAGACAAGGCCGGCCGCGCCTGGTGCCGCGAACATGGCTACCAAGGCTACACCTCCTACGCATCGCTCAATGATCTTCCGCAGCGCGCGACATGCTTCGACCAGCTTGTCCGTGTACTGAAGACACACACGGAGACGTTCGCGTCTCACCTGCAGATGGACTTGCGCGGCAAGCGGCTGAAGCTCGACAGCCTGTGGGTCAACGTGCTCGAGCCGGGCGGCTCTCATACCGGACACATCCATCCGCACTGCGTGATGTCAGGCACCTACTATGTGCGCGTACCCGATGGCGCATCCTCTCTGAAGTTCGAGGACCCGCGTCTGGCGATGATGATGGCCGCCCCAGCCCCGCGCGAAGATGCGGACGAGGAACACCGTCGCTTCGTCTACGTCGCGCCGATGGCCGGCGAGGTCCTGCTCTGGGAAAGCTGGCTGCGCCACGAGGTGACGGTCAATCGCGCAAGCACGCCCAGGATCAGCATCAGCTTCAACTACCGGGTCTGACCGGTCGGGTGTTCACACGTCTTGCCGAAGCGTTTCACGTGAAACGCGCCGGCCGCCGGCCCTACCGGCCCTACCGCCCGCCCAGATGCTTGTCGAAGAAGTCCATCGTCCGCTTGCTGGCCTTGAGGGCGTCGCCCTGATGGAAGTGCTTGCCGCCATCCCGTGCAAAAGCGTGGTCCCGGCCGGGGTATGAGCAGAGCAGGAAGTTCGGCGCGGTCAGGCCAGCCCTTATCTTGGCCTGGCTCTCCTTCGAGACGAAGCCATCCTCCTCCGCGATGTGAAGCAGCGCCGGTTTGAGGGCCCTACCAGCCTCACCAAGGTAGTTGTCGATGCCGACGCCGTAGTAGCTCACGGTCGCATCTGCATTGGTCCTGGTGTTGGTCAGGAAGGCCAGCAGGCCGCCGAGGCAGTAGCCTTCAGCCCCGACCTTCGAATGGCCCTGAGCACGCGCCCAGGCGATCGTGGCGGCGATATCCTCGATGCCTTTGTCGACGTTGAACGCCTTGAAGTAGGAGAAGGCCCTCTCCCATTCCGCGTCGGTCTGGTCGGTGATGTCGATACCGGGTTCAACCCGCCAGAACAGGTCCGGGCATACCGCAGTATAGCCTCCCTCGGCGAGGAAATCGGCGGTGTCGCGCATCACCTTGTTGACCCCGAAGATCTCCTGGATGACCACGATGGCCGGCCCGCCACTGGTTTTACCATCGGCGACATAGGCGCCGAAGGATCCGTCTTTTCCCTCGATGGTAATCCTGCGGCCCATGACCGGTACTCCCGTTCTGGATTGTTGGCTGGACGGGTTGTAGGGCTCGGTATGGCCACAACAAGCCGCTTTGGCCCGGTATGGCCGGAGCAACATGACGATCAGGCGCGGCCCTACCGACACGATCATCGCCCTGGCGTCCGGCGCCGGGCGGGCTGGTATTGCGGTCATACGGACATCAGGACCGGCATCTTCGGCCCTGCTTCGGCAGTTGGGCGCCCACGAGCCCGGTGTTTCACGTGAAACACCGATGCCCGCGCCGCGTCGGGCTGCGATCCGGTCGCTCCACGACCCTGGCGGCGGATTCCTCGACGAGGCGCTGGTTCTCTGGATGCCGGGGCCGAATTCCTACACCGGCGAGGACACGGTCGAATTCCACGTCCATGGCGGACCGGCTGTCATTGCAGCTGTTCTCGATGCGGCCTTGGCGACCGGCCTCTGCCGGGTGGCCGAGCCGGGGGAGTTCACGCGGCGGGCGTTCGATGCGGGTCGGATGGACCTCACCCAGGCCGAGGCGATCGGGGACCTGATCGACGCCGAGACTGAGGGTCAGAGGCGGCAGGCAGGGCGCCTTTACCGAGGCGAGGCGGCGCGGACATTCGAGGCGTGGCGGGGACTTCTGATGACTGCCATGGCCGCCCTTGAAGCCTCGATCGACTTTCCCGACGAAGCCGACATCCCCGGCGAAGTGGATCTCGCGGCGCTGGCGCCGATCGCGGAATTGGCCTCCGAACTGGAGGCGGCGCTTGGTGATGCTGGGCGGTTGAACGCGGTTCGGGAAGGATTCCGGGTCGCGATTCTCGGGCCGCCCAACGCCGGGAAGTCGTCGCTCATGAACCGGCTGGCTCGGCGCGAAGCGGCCATTGTGTCCCCGATTGCAGGGACGACGCGGGACGTGGTTGAGGTCCGCCTGGTGCTTGCCGGCTTCCCGGTCTGGGTGGCGGATACCGCCGGACTACGGGAGGCCTCGGACGCGATCGAAGCCGAAGGCGTCCGACGGGCGCTGGCCCGGGCCGAGGAGGCCGACCTCCGGATCTGGGTCAGCGACGCGGCGGCGGATGTTTCACGTGAAACACTGACCCCTCACCGGCCCGGCGACATCGAGGTCCTGAACAAGGCTGACCTGGTCAGGACGGCGCCGGCGCGGGCGGGCGCGGAAGATGTCTTCGTGGTTTCGGCCAGGACCGGGGCCGGGTTCGAGGCGCTGGAACGGCGGCTGGTTCAGATTGTCCGGGAGCGGCTGGGGGGGGATGAGGCGCCACTCGTGACCCGCGCCAGGCACCGGGAGCTGGTCGAGCAGGCGCTCCTGGCGGTGGAAAGGGCGCTGGAAGGGGCGAAGAGCGGGATCGGGGCCGAGCTGGTGTCCGAAGACCTGCGCCTTGCCGCCCGTGCGCTGGGGCGGATTACCGGTACAATCGATGTCGAGGACCTGCTGGAGCGGATTTTCAGCCAGTTCTGCGTGGGGAAGTAGGATGTTTCACGTGAAACATTGGCCGGCGCACGGGGAGGCGTTCCCGCTGGCCGCTAGGGCCGCGGGCTGTGCGGACCTGGGTCCAAATTCGCCTTCAGGGTGCGAACCGAAGCATGCGCGGGCCCGAAATCGCCGGTGCTGCGAATCTCAGGGCTTCTCCAACCGCCGTGTCCCCCGCGCAGGCGGGGGCCTGGTCAGCGCGCGTTAGCGCGCTTCGGTGGGCGCGGGGCACTGCTTCGCGCAGGACTGGACCCCCGCCTTCGCGGGGGACCCCGACCAAGAGGTCCGCTTCCATTCGGGACCTTGCGACATCAACGGGGTCATTCTCGGCATTGTGCCGAAATTCCCGGTTGTGGGTTTCGAGGGGATCGGTGCCGTGGCCCCGCGATGGGCCTTCAGGGATTCTCGGGACGAGCCCGAGAATGACACGGTGGGTGGGGCTGGATTCCGGAAGGTGATTGCCGGACGTCGCTAGGGGCCGGTCTTAGTGCGCGCTCTCCCTGTCCCAATCACGGTGAGAGCGGTTGAAGGGCATCCTGGGCGTTGTGCGGGCGCCTTGCACGAGGCTCACGAAAACGCACAGCACCGCCTCCAGCGAAAGCTGGATGGGCGGCGGGTTGCCTGGGCCGTGTGCGCGGTTTCGTGCTCGTTTCATGCTGGGCATTACAAGTCAGCAAACACCCCCGCCGATCTGGCGCCACGGTTTCCTCCAGGCAATTCGCCTAAGTTACTGTATTGATTGGGTAAAGACATTCTGCTTCCCCCAGGTCCCAACAACGGCCTTCCCCCGAAAACTGCACAGTTTCCGTTTGTAGGGCCCGGTTCGGACTGCCAACGTTTCACGTGAAACGTCCGGGGCGCCTCGACGCGGGGGGCGGGCTCCCTTAAATGACCGCCCGGATCCCCAAACGACCGGGCAATAGGCAGCCGCCGCATGAACGCGCCCTCTGAAACATTCGACGTCATCGTCATCGGCGGTGGACATGCCGGCGCAGAGGCCGCCGCTGCGGCTGCGCGGTTCGGGGCCAGGACGGCGCTGGTCACCCACAGACTTTCGACCATCGGCGAGATGTCGTGCAATCCAGCCATTGGCGGATTGGGCAAGGGGCATCTGGTCCGGGAGGTCGATGCGCTCGATGGCGTGATGGGCCGGGCGGCCGATCGCGGCGGGATCCAGTTCCGCATGCTCAACCGGTCCAAGGGTCCTGCCGTGCGCGGGCCGCGGACGCAGGCGGATCGCAAACTGTATCGCGAGGCGGTCCAGTCGATCCTGGCCGAGTACGAGAACCTCACGCAGATCGAGGATGGGGTCGAAGACCTCATCCTCGAGAATGGCCGGGTTGCGGGCGTCATCGGCCAATCGGGCCGCTCGTGGCGGGCAGGCGCTGTCGTGGTGACGACGGGCACATTCCTCAAAGGCCTGATCCACATTGGCGAGAAGCGGATTCCGGCGGGCCGCGTCGGCGAGGCGCCGGCCATTGGTTTGTCGGATCGGCTCTATGGCCTCGGCCTCCAGATGGGCCGACTCAAGACCGGAACGCCTGCCCGTCTTCGCGCCTCAACTATTGAGTGGTCGGACCTGGAAATGCAGGCGGCGGATGCCGAGCCGATCCCATTCTCGTTCCTGAACGACCGGATCGACGTGCCGCAAATTGCGTGCGGCATCACCTGGACGTCGGCCGAGGTGCACGCCGTGATCGGCGACAACCTTCACAAGTCGGCGGTCTATTCGGGGGCCATTGCCGGGCGGGGCCCGCGCTATTGCCCTTCGATCGAGGACAAGGTGAAGCGGTTTGCCGATCGCGACAAACATCAGATCTTCCTCGAGCCCGAAGGTCTGCCCGGCACCGAGTATGGCGACACCATCTATCCCAACGGGATTTCGACCTCGCTGCCGGAAGACGTGCAGGAAGCCTTCATCCGCAAGATCCACGGGCTCGCAAATGTCGAGATCCTGCGCTTCGGCTATGCGATCGAATACGACTATGTCGACCCGCGCGAGCTGACGCCGGACCTTGCCGTGAAACGCCTGCCCGGCCTTTACCTGGCCGGCCAGATCAATGGCACGACAGGCTATGAAGAGGCTGCAGGACAGGGCCTGGTGGCCGGTCTCAATGCGGCGCGCTTTGCGGCGGGCAGTGATCCGTACATCCTGGATCGCAGCCGCGCCTATATCGGGGTGATGATCGACGACCTCGTTACGCGGGGCGTTTCCGAGCCCTATCGCATGTTCACATCACGCGCCGAATACCGCTTGAGCCTGCGAGCGGACAATGCCGACCAGCGGCTGACCGAAGAGGGTGTTCGCGCAGGCGTTGTGGGCTCGTGCAGGCGTGAAGCGTTTCACGTGAAACATTCATCGATCGATGCGGCGCGGTCGAAACTCAACAACCTGACGCTTACGCCGAACGAGGCGCGCGGTCACGGCATCATGATCAATCTCGATGGCAAGCGCCGCAACGCGCTGGAGATCCTCGCCTATGACGGGGTCGACTTCACGCGGCTACGCGGCGTGTGGCCAGAGCTTTCCGATGTGACGCCGCAGGTCGCAGAGCAGATGGAGATCGAGGCGGCGTATGCCGGCTATCTCGACCGCCAGGAGGCGGACATCGTCGCCTTCCGGAAGGACGAGGACATGCGGCTGCCGGCCGACATTGACTATCGCGCCATCGGCGGACTTTCGAACGAGGCGAAGGACAAGCTCTCGACCGTGCGCCCGGCGACGCTTGGCCAGGCGGCGCGGATCGAAGGCATGACGCCCGGCGCGATCACTGCGGTGCTGGGGCACCTGAAGCGGTCGGCGAAGAAGGTCGGGCGGGCGGCGCAGGGGTGAGCTTCCGAGCCGCCACATTTGTGAGCCCGTCCTCGTCCTTCGAGACGCCCGCTGTGCGGGCTCCTCAGGATGAGGACTTCGGATCGATTGGTAGAGAAGCCCTCATCCTTGGGAGAGCCCGCAGGGCTCGTCTCGAAGGACGAGGGCGGGCTTCCCGGAGTCTGGACTGATGCCCTGGCCAACGCATGACGAAGATGGCTTCGGGCCTGAGGACGCGATCGGGCTGACCGGTGTTTCACGTGAAACACTGGCGCGCGTTCGTTCATACCTCGCCGTGCTGGACGCATGGCGGGAGCGAATCAATCTGATCGGCCCCGGCGAGGGGCGCCATCTGTGGCGGCGGCATGTGCTCGACAGCCTGCAACTGCTGGATCAGTTCGGGCCGGAGGACCAAAAAATTGTCGACCTCGGTTCCGGGGCCGGATTTCCGGGCCTGCTGATCGCGGCCGCCATGGTGGACCGGCCGGGCGCCTCCGTCACGCTGGTCGAGAAGAGTCCCCGGAAAACCGAGTTCCTTGAAGCCGCTATTGCCAAGGTCGGTCTGCCTGCCCGGGTCCTGAACACCCGGATCGAGGACCCGCCTGCCTCTCTGCTCAGGGATCGTTTCGACCTGCTGACGGCGCGGGCCCTGGCGCCGCTGCCCAAGCTTTTAGGGTATGGTTACGCATGGCTTAAACCTTCCGGTAAGGCCCTGCTGATGAAAGGTAGGGACACGGCCGCTGAATTGGCCGAGGCGCGCCGCTCCTGGACCTTCACGGTCGCCGAGCGGGAAAGCCTCTCCAGTCCGGAAGGGCGCGTGCTGACGATTTCGTCGATTGAACCCCGGAGGGCCTGATGCGCGTCATCGCCGTCGCCAACCAGAAGGGCGGAGTGGGCAAGACCACGACCGCCATCAATCTTGGCACCGCTCTCGCAGCGGTGGGCAAGCGCGTACTCGTGATGGATTGCGATGCGCAGGGCAACGCCTCGACAGGTCTCGGCGTCGAGCCGATGGCGCGGATGAAGACAAGCTATGACGTGCTGGTCGGTGATGGCGGCATGGTCGATGCGATCGTGAAGACGAAGGTGCCGAACCTCGATCTCATCCCGGGCGACGAGAACCTCGCTGGCGTCGAGACGATGCTGCACAATGATCCGCAGAAGAATTTCAAGTTGAGGCAGGCCTTCGCGGCGTTCGCGAAGCTGGGCCGCGACTACGACACCGTCCTGATCGATTGCCCGCCGTCGCTGTCGACCGTGACGATCAACGCGATGGTGGCGGCGAACGCCGTTCTCGTGCCGCTGCAGTGCGAGTTCCTCGCGATGGAAGGTCTCTCGCAGATACTCCGCACGATCGAACTGGTGCGTTCAGGACTGAACCCGGATCTCGAAGTGCAGGGCGTCGTGCTGACCATGTACGACAAGCGGAACAACCTCTCCGACCAGGTCGCCACCGAAGTGCGCACCTATCTCGGCTCCAAGGTTTACCAGACAGTCATACCCCGGAATGTACGTTTGTCGGAGGCCCCGTCCTTCGGACTACCGGCCATACTCTATGACCACAAATGCTCTGGCAGCGAGGCTTACATAATGCTCGCGCAGGAGCTGATGCAGCGTGAACGCGAGAGGGCGGCGGCGTGACACAACCTATGAAGCAGGCGAGACTCGGGCGTGGATTGTCGGCCCTGCTGGGCGACTATGCTGGCGCACGCAATGCGATCGAAGCTGGCGAGCCGGAGGCCGCCCCGATCAATGCTCCGTCTACGGATGATCCCTCGCCGTCGGAGATCGCGATCGATCGCATCGTCCCGAACCCGAAGCAGCCGCGGCGCACCTTTGTCGAGGCGGACCTCGAAGAGCTGACCGAGTCGATCAAGACCAAGGGCGTCATCCAGCCGATCCTGGTGCGCCCCGATCCGACGCAGCCGGAAATGTTCGAGATCATCGCGGGCGAGCGCCGCTGGCGTGCGGCGCGTCGTGCCGGTCTCTCGATGGTGCCGGCGGTCGTGCGCGAGATGGACGATCGCGAGATGCTCGAGATCGCCATCATCGAGAACGTTCAGCGCGCAGACCTCAATGCAGTCGAAGAAGCCGAAGCCTACAAGGCGCTGATCGACCGGTTCGGCCGGACGCAGGAATCTGTCGCGCAGCAGGTCGGCAAGAGCCGCGAGCATGTCTCGAACACGCTGCGCCTGCTCTCGCTGCCGGAAGATGTGCGCGAGCATGTGCGTGAAGCGCGCCTGACGCCGGGCCATGCGCGGGCGCTGATGAAGACATCCGATCCGTCGGGTTTTGCCGCGACAGTCATCGCAAGGCAGTTGTCGGTGCGCGAGACCGAGGCGCTGTCGAAGGCGGACAAGGTGTCGGGCGGAAAGTTCGAGATCAAGTCGGCGGGCGCGGACAAGGACGTCGATACGAAAGCACTCGAGCTCGACCTGCAGCGCGCGCTGGGGCTTGATGTCGACATCCGCCATGTGAACGGCAAGGGCGGCGAGGTGCGCATCAAGTATGCGCAGCTTGAGCAGCTCGATGAAATCTGCCGCCTGCTGTCGCGGCCGCGCGTTGCGGTAACGAATGACGGGCTGGACTAGGCGTTCGTCAGATCGTCCGCGTCGCAATCCGGTGGATCAGGTTGCGGATTATCGCGTCCGACGGCGCCCCCGCCTGCTTGCAGGATTTTTCGGCTTCGTAGAGGCGGGCGATGGTTCGCTGCAGCGTTGGTGCGCGCCAGTCGCGGATGGCGCGCGAGAAGGCGGGCCACTCTTTCTCGAACACGGGCGGACGCAGCCGCATGCCGGACCCTGCGCCTGAACCCACCGCATCGATCACGCGCAGCATGCGGAAGTGCAGGGTGCGCAGCGCCGAGATCGGACTTCCGCCTGCATCAAGATAGCGGTTGATCGACAGCGTCGCCTGCGCGGCGTCGCCGAGGATGGCGGCGTCGGCCGCATCATCAGCGCCGCGCGGCTGTTCGGCGGAGGCGAGCAGGCTGATGTCGTGCGCCGTCACGGCGCGGCCGAGGCCGATGGCGTAGAGCTCGAGTTTCTCGAGTTCGGAAAGTGCAAGCCGGCGGTCGCCGGGAAGTTCCGCCACGAAAGCGGCGAGGGCAGGCTCTTCCATCGCGACGCCTGCGGCCGCAAGGCGCCGCGTCACGAGATCGTTGATCGTCGTTTCGTCGTCGGCAAAAAGCTGCAGCGCCTGTGCAGCGTCCGATGCCTCGAACGCGCCGCGCAGCTTGCTCGCCTTGCCAAGATCGCCGCCCTCGACGATCCAGGCAGCTTCCGGGTTCAGCATCCCCTTCTCGATGTCGCCGAGGATTTCGATCACAGGCTTGGCGCTCGTCTCACGATCGATGCGGACGCGAACAAGACGGTCCCCGCCCATCAGGGATCTTGCGACCAGTTCGTCGGCAAGCGTCTGCGGGTCGCGCTTGAGATCGTCGTCGGAGAGCTTGACGAGATTGAACGGGTCGATGCCGGGGACCCAGCGTTGCGCCAGCATGTCGGCAGCGGTGGAGACCAGGCCCGGATCACCGCCGAAGATGAGGGCGATGCGTGTCTTGCCCTGCGGCTTGTCGCAGAAGGCGAGCGCGCGGGCGCCCGTGAGCTTCATTGCTGCGCGGGCGGAGGCGCAGGCGCTGGCTGAGCAGGCGCGACCGGGGGACGGCCCGTCTTGGGGTCCACCGTCTTGCCCGCCGCCATGATCATCTCGGCGCGGATCGAACGCGCGAGCAGGGTGGCAAGCCGCTCCTGCGCCGCCGTCTGGGCTGCGAGGTCGCTATAGGCCGCATCAGCGAAGTTGAAGCTTGCGCGCTCCTCAACGGAGCCGGCGCCGAGAATCGCGCCACCGGCGCCGCGCAAGGTCCAGGCGGCGCTGCCGACGTAGTCAGAGCGCGAGGCGGCCTGGTCGGGCGTGAAGGCGAGGCGTTCGACGCTCTGGCGAAGAGCGACGTCGAGCGTGCCGGCGCTGAAACCCGGTACACCCTGGCCGACGGAGCGGACAAGCTCCTGGCGAAGGAAGTGACCGGTGCGGCCGGATGCTGCGCCTGCCGTGGCGACCGCGCGGATCTCATTGATCGCGATCGGGCCGGAATTCGCATACGCCGCCCCCCGTCCGCCGCCATAGACGGGCGAGAATCCGCAGGCGGTCAGTGGCAGGACGGCGAGGGCAAGGAAGGCTGCGCGGATCATGATGCGACGATATTGACGATACGGCCGGGGACCACAATCACCTTTCGCACGGTGAGCCCCGCCAGATGTTGCATCACCGCATCATCCGCACGGGCGGCGGCCTCCACGGCGGCCGGGTCGGCGCTGGCCGATACTGTGATTTCCGCGCGCTTCTTGCCATTGATCTGCACGGGCAGCGTGACCGTGTCGGAGACCAGCAGGGCAGGGTCCGGTGTTGGCCACCTGGCTGTCGCAACCATGCCGGCGCCGCCCAGCAAGGCCCAGCATTCTTCGGCCAGATGCGGCGCGAAGGGTGCTGCGATCTGGGCGAACAGGCAAAGCGCCTCGCGGCGGGCGGTGGCCATGCCGGGCGCTGCGGATTGCTCCGCCCTGCGCAGGGCGTTGCCCAGCTCGTTCATGCGGGCGATGCCGACATTGAAGTGGAATTTCTCGATGCCGTTCGTCACATCGCGCACCGTGCGATGGGCGAGGCGGCGCAGGTCCAGCGGCTCGCCGCTGTCGGCCGGGCCATCGTCTGCCGCAGGGGCCGCTTCCACCAGCGCCCACAGTTTCTGGATCGAGCCCCACGCGCCGCGTACGCCGGCGTCGGTCCATTCGAAGTCGCGCTCGGGCGGCGAGTCCGACAGCACGAACCAGCGGGCGACGTCTGCGCCGTAGTCCGCGATGATCTGGATCGGATCGACGACGTTCTTCTTCGACTTCGACATCTTCTCGACGCCGCCGATCGCGACAGGCTTGCCACTGGAGATTTCGACGAGCGCACCGTCGCGCTTCTCGATCTCCTCGGGCAGGAGCCACTGGCCATCCGCAGACTTGTACGTCTCGTGCGTGACCATGCCCTGCGTGAACAGCCCGGCGAAGGGTTCGCCGCTGGGCAGGTCGAGCAGGCCAATGTCGCGCAGGGCGCGGGTGAAGAAGCGCGAATAGAGCAGGTGGAGAACCGCATGCTCGACGCCGCCGATATACTGGTCGACGGGTAGCCAGTAGCCGGCTTCTTCCTTGTTGATCGGCTCTTTCGATTTCGGATCGCAGAAGCGCGCGAAATACCAGGACGAGTCCACGAACGTATCCATCGTGTCCGTCTCACGCTCGGCTTTGCCGCCGCAGTTGGGGCAGGCGACATGCTTCCACGTCGGATGGCGCGCCAGCGGGTTGCCCGGCTCGGAGAAGTCGGCGTTGTCGGGAAGACGGACGGGCAACTGATCGTCCGGCACGGGCGCGGTTCCGCATGCGGCGCACTTGATGACCGGGATTGGGCATCCCCAGTAGCGCTGGCGCGAGACGCCCCAGTCGCGCAGGCGATACTGTGTTGTCGCCTCGCCGGCCTGACGATTCAGCAGCGCCTTGATCGCGACGTTGATCGCGTCCTTCGTCGTGAGGCCGTTCAGGAAGTCGGAATTGTAGATCGTGCCTTCGCCGGCATAGGCCTCGCCGCGCACGGTGTAGCTCTCAGGGTCGGCGCCGGGCGGCAGCACAACCGGCTTGAAGGGCAGGCCATACTTCTCCGCGAACTCGATATCGCGCTGGTCGCCGGCGGGCGAGCCGAAGATCGCGCCTGAGCCGTAGGTGGACAGCACGAAGTTCGCCGCCCAGACGGGCAGCTCCCAGTTGGGATCGAACGGATGCTTCACGCGGATGCCGAGATCGATGCCGACCTTATCGGCCTTCTCGATGTCGGCTTCGGACGTGCCGCGCGCAGCGCAATCGGCCATGAATTTCGCAACGTCCGGTCGTGACTTGGCAATTTGCTTCGTCAGCGGATGGTCTGGCGCGAGCGCAAGGAAGGCGGCGCCGAACAGCGTGTCGGGACGCGTGGTGAAGACTTCGATGGGGTCGGTCGCGTGATTGGGGCCGCCATCGCCGGTGGGGCGGGGCAGGAAGTCCGGCGCATGCGCGATCTCCCACCAGATCTTCGCGCCCTGGCTTTTGCCGATCCAGTTGGCCTGCATCGTGCGGACCTTGTCGGGCCAGCGGTCGAGCGTGTTCAGCGCTTCCAGCAGATCATCGCCATACTTGGTGATGCGGAAGAACCACTGCTCCAGCTCGCGCTGTTCGACGACAGCGCCGGAACGCCAGCCGCGACCGTCCACCACCTGCTCGTTGGCCAGCACGGTGTTCTCGACAGGATCCCAGTTCACTTTCGCAGAGCGGCGATAGACCAGATCGTTGGCCAGCATCCTCAGGAAGATGCGCTGCTGCTGTTCGTAATAGTCAGGCTCGCAGGTCGTGACTTCCTTCGACCAGTCGAAGCTCAGTCCCAGCGGCGCGAACTGATCCTTCATCGCCTGGATGTTCTGCAGCGTCCACGAGCGGGGCTGGGCCTTCTTTTCGATGGCGGCGTTCTCTGCTGGCAGGCCGAACGCATCCCAGCCCATCGGGTGCAGGACGTTGTAGCCGTTGGCGATGCGATAGCGCGCGACGACGTCGCCCATCGCATAGTTACGGACATGGCCCATGTGGAGCCGGCCCGAGGGGTAGGGGAACATCTCGAGGATGTAGGCCTTGGGCATGTCGCCCGCTTCGCTCGCGGACTTGGCGCGGAAGACCTGCGCGCGTTCCCACGCTACGCGCCATTTCGGCTCGGTCTCTTTGGGATTGTAGCGGGTGGCCATCGTGTCGCCCGTGTCCGTTCAGAAGCGGGGGTTTGCATATCCCGCCGCCAAACGAAAAGCGACGGGGCTTATTCGACGCCGCCGAGTCGAAGCTGGCGGGCCTTCGCAAGGATCGCATTCTCGAGCGCGATATTGGTGTCAGGGCTCACCGAGGCAGGCACCCAGGCGCCGCCGACCAGCGTTTCGCGGAAGACGGCGGCCGAGATGCCGTCAGCGCGCAGGCGCGTGTCGAGGATGTAGACGGTAGCCTTCAGGCGCTCGTCGGCTTTCGACGGGTTGGCGTACCAGTCGGTGATGACGACGCCGCCGTACGGGTCTGCCGAGGCGAGCGGCAGGAAGGACAGGGTGTCGAGCGTGGCGCGCCACAGATAGGCGTTGACGCCAAGGCTGCCGGTTTCTTCCGGGCCCAGCTGGGAGCTGGAGGATTCGGCCGTGTTTGCGGTCGAGGAGCCGAAGATGGTGCATCCCGAGGCCACGAGGCCGGCGGAAACCATCAGGGCGGCAGTCGCCACACGTGAAAACATCACCACGTCACTCCGTCATCCGGCGCATTGCGCCCCCAAGGGAAGCCCCCCTCCAGAAAAGGGGGGAGGCGAGGGAGCCGCTTCCTTAGCTGCTGGCCGGTCCCGCACGCAAGGGCCGAGCGCCGTTAGCCCCGCCGCAACACCGCCTCATATAGAGCTTGAACTGGACTGTGATTGCGGAGGAATTCTGGCATGCGCGGACCTATTTCGCCGACGCTGACGATTGCAGCGCTTGCCCTCGGCGCGGCTGGGCCTGCTTCCGCCCAGTCTGCTGATGGGGAGTGGCAGACAAAGGCGGAGGCCGTGCTCGTCGCCGGAGCAATCGACGAAGGCGATCCGATCGCTCCGGCGGGCGATGTGCTGCTTGGCTCGGCCATGGTCGAGGTCGCACGATCGGACACGTTCGAGAACGGGCTGACGCTCGGCTGGCTTGGTGCGGCGCGGTTCGAGCGGGATGCGGCCTCGCGGCCAGCGTTTGCTGGGTCTTTTGCCGCCTGTCCCGCCGCGGTTGCCGGGTGTCCTTCGGCTGGCGGACTGTCGCCGGTCGCGCCATCGACCGGCCTGTCAGTGGGCGGCGTGCGGAGGGATGAGGAGGACGGTTTCGTGGCTCTGGAGGCGGCGTCGGTGTCGCTGGCCGGGCCGTGGGGCGAGGGGGTGCTGGGCTGGGACGCGGGGGCGGCCGCGCGGCTGGATGCGCGCGCGCCAAGCGTGCTGACCCGCGCCTCCGCCTATTCGCCCGGCCTTGATCCGACGGCGCTCAGCATCGTGCGCGCACGCAATGACGTGACCGGGTCGTCGGCAAAGGCGAGCTATCTCTCGCCGCGCTGGCTCGGGCTTAGGGTTGGCGTGTCCTACACGCCGGAAGCCAACGAGCGCTCGGCCGATTTCGACCCCGATTTCAGCGGACCCGGACTCGCGTCCGCGCAAATCGAAGACGTCTGGGAGGGCGCGGTATCGTTCGCCCGCCAGTTTGCCGAGCAGGACCTGCGCGTGCGCGGCGCTGTCACCTATACCAACGCCGCCGCCGCATCGTCGCTTGCCGCCTTTGGCGACTATGAAGCCTGGGGCGCCGGGGTCGAGCTGGAGCATGACGGCTGGACGGGCGGGGCCCGCTGGCTGTCCAGCAACAATGCCTGGCAGGCCGGCGATGGCGACTACGAAGCCTGGGAAGTTGGCCTCGTGAAGGACGTCGAGGGCTGGCGGTTCGGCGTCGAGGGCGGCTGGGCGTCGGATGGTCTTCTGGACGTGGAAGGCGCCAGCTGGCTGGTGGGCGTCAGCCACGACATTTCCGAAAACCTGGAACTCGGCGTCGCCTGGAGCGCTGCTGAAGCAGACATTCCGGTACCGTCCGGAATCAGCACTGGTCACAGAAATGCCAGCAATGACGGGCTCTTGGTGGAATTCACTGTGCGTAATTAGTGACACCCTCTGGCTAAAGAGGGCCAAAGGGCCTTCAATTAACTCCTGTTAACTTTTGTAGCCTGAGTCGCGGGTATTATGTCGGGCGAGAGGGTGGACATGCGGATTTCCACAACATTGCTTTGTCTGGCCGCCTCGCTGGCGGCGGCCCCTGCGTTCGCGCAGGGAAATACGCAGCCTGCGGCGAAACCGCAGGGCAAGCCCCTGTCGCAAGCCGCGTCGCCGGCCGGCGACAATGCTGAGCGGCCCGCGCAAGCATCGCCGTTCAATTTCGGCCTTGGCATAAACAAGGGCGGTACGGAACGCTCGCTGCTGCAGGTCGGACCGATCCTCAAGGATGAGGTCGAGCTGACCTGGAAGCCAGCGAACAACTGGGGCGTCACGCTCGATCTCACCAGCCGTTCGTCGAACGCACTGCCCGCCCAGCTTTTCCCGCGCGAGGAAGTCACGGCCGGCGTCACCTACCAGCTCACGCCGCGCTTCCGCCTCGGCGGTGGTGTCACCGTGAAGGGCGACTCGGTCGCCGAGTCGCTGTCCGATCCGGCCACCCGCTTCGGCAAGGAGGGCTCCGAAGCCTCCGTGCGCATCGAGTCGGCTTTCTCGTTCTAAGCTAGCGCTTGCCCCAACCCGCAATCACGCTGTCGATCGCAGCCCATCCGGCTGCGTACCGCATCGCGCTTGCCGCGTTGCGGGCGTCGACGCCGCCAAGCGCGTAGACGGGCAGGGGCGCCTCACGGCTCAGCTGACGGAAACGCAGCGCGCCCATGGCGTGCCCGGCTGTCGGGCTGCGGCTGGGAAAGACCGTCGAGACGATAACGGCGTCAACGCCAAGCCGCCTCGCGCGTGTGATCGCGGCGCGCGAGTGAGCGGCCGTCGTCTCGACCATGCCCGCGCGTGACCGAACGCCGCGCAGCAGGCGCTCCGGCCAGTGCACGCCGCTCGCCCCGATGCGCACAGCAAGGGCAGGGTCGGCCGAGACAAGCAGGATCAGCCCCCGCTGACGGCACAATCGCGCCAGCGCAAGTCCCATGGCGAGGCGCCTCTCCTCACCATAATGACGCCAGATCACCCCCGTGCCGCGCGGCAGGCGTCGGACAATTGCGAGCACGTCCGGCGTCCGCGCCGGGTCGGTCACGAAGAAAGCGCGGGGCAGGGGTGCGCCATTGCGCGCTTTTGCGCCTTTTGCGGCGCGCGCAGCCGCCATGAGCTTGCGGCGGATCGCTGCCTGCGCTTTGGAAGAGTGCGTTTGAGAGGCGGACATGAACGACGTCACCGATCCCGGCATTGCGGCTGCCCGAAGCGATGTTCTTGCCCGCATTGCCGCCGCCGCCAAGAGCGCGGGTCGCGATCCCGCATCCGTGGCGCTGGTGGCCGTCTCGAAGACGCAGCCCGACGATCGCATCGAGGCGATGCTGTCGACGGGCCAGCGCGTCTTTGGCGAGAATCGCGTTCAGGAGGCGGAAGGCCGCTGGCAGAAACGCCGCGCTGAACATGGTGATCTCGAGCTGCGGCTGGTCGGGCCGCTGCAGTCGAACAAGGCGAAAGAGGCCGTCGCGCTGTTCGACGTGATCGAGACACTGGATCGCGAGAAGCTGGCAGGAGCGCTGGCGGATGCCTGCGCCAAGGCCGGCCGCGCGCCGCGCCTCTATGTGCAGGTGAATACCGGTGAGGAAGAGCAGAAGGCGGGGGTCGCACCCCAGGACGCCGACGCCTTCGTCGCATCAATGCGCCGCGACTATGGCTTTGAGATCGAGGGGCTGATGTGCATTCCGCCCGCAGAGGAGCCCGCCGGCCCCCACTTTGCGCTGCTGGGAAAGATCGCCGCGCGCAATGGCGTCGCGAAACTGTCGATGGGCATGAGCGCAGATTACGAACTGGCCGTGCTGCTGGGCGCGACCAGCGTACGCGTGGGGTCAGCGTTGTTCGGGGCGCGCAACTGAAGGCGGGCGCCGCTTTCAGGCCGCCGCCGCCTTCTCTCTCACAGCCCGATCACGGTACGGCGCAACGCGGCTCATGCCCCACGCCATCATGATCTGCGCGCCAGCATAGGTGATCCAGACGGCGCCGGGGAAGACGTCGACGCCTGCAAACTTCTCCGCCGCGATCAACGTGTCCGAGATCATGAAGATCACGGCGCCGAGGCGCGCCAGCATTGGCGCCTTCACGACAAAGGCCGTCGCGACCATCGTGGTGATGATCGCCTGGTAGATCAGCGCAGGGATCAGGAGATCGCCCATGCCGGGCAGCAGCCAGCCGAGCAGGCCGAGCGAGACGATGACGACGAGAACGGTGATCGGGAAGTCGCGCTTGTTGGGTCCGAGAATGCGCCCCCATTCGAGGAAGGCGAGGACGTAGAAGATATGCCCAACCGCGAATGCGCCCATGCCGGCGACGAAGACCAGCTCCAGCAGCACGTCTCCCGCCGCGCAGAACAGAAGCGCCGCGCCCGCCAGCCACGCCCGCTGGCTCAGTGCATAGAGGCCGAGCAGCACGATGCCCGCCGCCTTCCAGGCAAGGCCGCCAGGAGGCGCAAGGCTCACCCACTCATTGGCGAGATGGGACAGCGCAATGGCGGCGCCGGCGAGAAACAGAAGCGTGCGGGTGTTCATGCGCGCTTGCTAGCGGGGCGCGGGACGGATGTCGATTTGTCGTGAGGGCAGGGCCAGGACGCGCCTGGAGGGTACTACCGCACGATCTCCAGCACATCCCCCGGCTTCGCCGCCGCCAGCAACGCGAGCAGGTCGTCCCGCGCGCAGGCCACGCATCCCTCGGTCGGCGAATAGTCCGGTCGCGCGACATGCAGAAAGATGGCGCTGCCCCTGCCGGGAAGGATGGGGTCGTCATTGTATCCCAGCGCGACGATCAGGTCGTAGACATGGTCCTCGCGCCAGAGTTTCTCGTGGCCAGCCGGATAGGGCAGGATCACCCGGCGGTTGTAGAAGACGTCCGCCGGGTCGTCGCACCAGCCCGCCTCGGCGATCAGGAGCTCTACCGGCAGGCCGCTCTGCGGCCGGGCGAGGCGGTCGGGCCGCCAGTAGACACAACGCATCGGCCAGGCGCCCAGGGGCGTCGCACCGTCGCCTTCGCGCTTGGATTCTGGGGGCGTAACGCCGCTTCTGCCCAGCGCGCAGCGCGCTTCGCCGCCGGGCCAGCGCAGTCTGCCCGTTGAATCCGCCACGAACGACGCGCCTGTCATGCCTCATGTCCGCTTCGTGATGGCTTCCTCGGCTGGAGCATCGTACCTACACTTGCTAAGCCATGCACGCAGAATGCAGGGCCGGGAGATGCCTTAGATGACAGCCGCCAAGACGATCCTGCTGGTCGACGACGATCAGGAACTGCGCGAGGCCCTGGCCGAGCAGTTCGAGCTGCATGAAGGATTTCGCATCGAACATGCGGGATCGGCAGGCGAAGGCATCAAGAAGGCCGAGGAAGCCCGGGCCGACCTCATCATCCTCGATGTCGAACTGCCCGACATGGACGGGCGCGACGCCTGCCGTCTGATGCGCAAGCACGGCATCGCGGCGCCGATCGTGATGCTGACGGGCCAGTCGACCGATGCGGATGCGATCCTGGGGCTCGATTCAGGCGCGAACGACTACGTCATCAAGCCCTTCAAGTTCTCGGTGCTGCTGGCGCGCGTGCGGGCGCACCTGCGGACGTTCGAGCAGAGCGAAGACGCGACCTTCCGGCTGGGACCGTACGAGTTCCGCCCTGCGGCCAAGCTGCTGATCGACGAGAAGGAACGCAAGGTTCGTCTCACCGAGAAGGAGACCAACATCCTGAAGTATCTCTACCGCGCGGGCGGCAAGCCGGTGGGGCGCGAGGAGTTGCTCTCAGAGGTGTGGGGCTACAACGCCAACGTCACCACGCACACGCTTGAGACGCACATCTACCGCCTGCGCCAGAAGATCGAGCCGGATCCCGCGAATGCGCGCCTGTTGCTGACGGAGAGTGGCGGGTACAGGCTGCAGGCCTGACGTCGCTTCAGCTCGACGGGCATTCCATGCGCGTGCCTGCGGGTAAGGAGCTCATGCCTGTGACGCGCCAGCCATCCTCGAACTTGCGCAGCTTGTAGAGGCTGGTGCGATCCTTCGGCGGCATGAAGCCGCCGTCGCTGGTCAGGCGCGTGAAGCGCAGCTCGACCTGGCCAGTGTCGGGGCCGAGCGAACAGCCGACGATGCCGTGAATGTCGGACACTGTGTAGCCCTGGGATTTCAGGCGATCGAACTCGGCGCCCATACCGGCTTCCGTGCTCCACGGATGATTGCCCTCGAGCCGGTAGAAGCGCGTGGTGATGGCGGACGCATCATGCGCATTCCAGCGCTCGAGATAGTCCGCCATGAATCGTTCCATGTCGGCGCGATCGTCGGCGCGGGCGGGCGCGATGGTTGCGATGATCGCGGCGACCAGCATGGCCGTGTGCAGTGTCAACCTCATGCGAACCTCATCCGCCTCGACGCCTGGGTGGTGTTGCCGGGCAGGGGCCCGTCGGTCCAGAGCTACGCGCAACCCTCGACATACTGGATGCTCGGACCGCCCGCGTGGATCGCGCCGACTTTGCCGGCGCCGTCGATCTCGTAGACGATGCCGCGGGCCGCTTCATCCTGCACGTAAGGCTCCGCGCGCGGGCCGCCTTCCCAGGCGGTGATGTATTCAGCCGGCGCGTCCTGGTATTTGTGCGGGCTCGCGACGGCGCTCGCGCCGTAGACCTCTTTCACCTTAGCGGCGGTGTCGCCCAGGCCGAGCCCTTTGCTGTCCTTTACTGCCGACATGTCGCCGATGGAGATGCGCGAGAGCTTCTCCGCCTCGAGCATCACCCAGAAACCGTCAGGCGTCCGTATCGGCTGGAATTCCAGACAGTCGCTGCCGGGAATGCCTGCAGCGTCGGGCGACCGCGTATCGCCCACGGCGGCTATGACCTCGGCCTTCGTCATGCCGATGCGAAGCGGACCCCAGCCGTTGGCGGTCAGTGAATCGCCGGCCGGGGCGGGCGTGGCTTCTGGCGGGGTGACCGGCGTTTCGGCGGTCGGCGTGGCGGGCGCAGGCGCTTCCGCTGCCGGGCTGCAAGCGGCGAACGCCAGCGCGACCGCGGACAGCGTGGAGAAGAGGGCGAGGCGCTTCATGACGGACTTCCGATTATCGCAGGGCTTGGGAGATAACACAGGCCGCCAGTCAGGCAGGGCGACTAGGCTGCAGCAGTCACCGTCACGGTCACCGGCACGTGGTCGGAGGGTTTCTCCCCGCCGCGCTCTTCGGCGTGGATCTGGTAGCTTTCGATATCGACCAGCGGCGCCGCGCGCTTGTCGGCCCACCAGTGATCGAGGCGGCGCCCGCGGTTGGAGAGTTTCCAGTCGGCGGCGCGATAGCTCCACCAGGTGTAGAGCTTTTCATCCGGCTTGTGCTTGGCGCGCGCGATGTCGGTGAACTTGCCCTCCGCCAGCACGCGCTTGAGGCCGTCCGTCTCGACCGGCGTATGGCTCACAACGTTCAGCAACTGCCGGTGCGACCAGACATCGTTCTCTTCAGGCGCAATGTTTATGTCACCGGCGACAAGGAGCGGCATCGCCGAGCGCCTGGCGGCCCGCGCGGCGTAGACCTCGCGCATGCGTTCGACGAAATCGAGCTTGTGCGCGAACTTCTCGTTGATCTCGGGGTCGGGAATGTCCGCGCCCGCAGGCACATAGAGATTCTGCACCTCGAATCCGGCAACTTTCACCGCCGCACAGCGCGCATGTCCATGACGGCAGAGCCCCGGCGTCTCCAGCGGCTCGATCGGCAGTTTCGAGACGATCGCGACGCCATGCATCCCTTTCTGGCCGGAGAGGTGGATATGCCTGTAGCCCGCCGCTTCGAACGCCTTCCGCGGAAACTGGTCATCGAGGCATTTGATCTCCTGCAGGCACAGGACATCCGCCTTCTCACGCTTGAGGAAAGCGACGACGCGGTCGATGCGTAGGCGAACCGAATTGATGTTCCAGGTCGCCAGGGAAAGGCGGTTCATATCGCGGGAAAGCCGGGGTGCGTGAAATGGCGGTATCAATCGACCATCAGGTGCGCCGGCCTGCAAATCAAGGAAAAGCGCGTGGCCGTCGCGGCGGAAAGCTGGCCCGGAATGCTAACGCGCCCGGCTGCGGGGACAGCCAGGCGCGCGCTGCGCCCCGGGGGCGCTGATGGGCCGGGGGATAGCTCCGGCATTCGATTCGCTTCGAGTGCCTGTGGGGGGATGCTCAGGCGCGAGCGAACTCGATCCACGTTGCAATTAGGACACGAACCGCATGATTTGTCACGCAAAGCATGGTTAAAGTTTGCGTGTGTCGAGAAGCCTACGGGTAATCCCTGAGGTCCAGGCAGGTGGACGTAAGACCGGAGCGACCGAAGCCGCTCCGGTCAAAGTCGTTATCGACGGTCGTCGCCAGCGTCGCTGGGGTCTTTCACGACGAAGAGCGACGGCTTGAGCGCGACGTTCTTCTTGATGCCGCTCAGTTGCACGCGGGTCTCCGCGCCTGAGCCGTCGATCTGGCGCCAGCCAAGCAGTTCGAAGTCCGACTCGCGGAATTGCAGGATCATCTTGCCTTCAGCCTCGCCGGTCTTGTCGACCAGCGTGACGTAGTGCGAGCCGTTCGACGTCTGCACGTCGGTGACGCTGCCGTCCTTCCGGAGATCGATGTTCGAACGAAGGAAAAGGCTCAGCGGCGTCGAGGACAGCGGCACGGCGTCATAAGCCCTGCGCTTGGGCTCCTCGATCGAGACGGTCGTGCCGTCGGACACGATGAAGATGGGCTCGGGCACAGTGTACTCGAACCGCACCTTGCCGGGACGGCTGATATAGAATGCGCCGCTCGATGGGGAGTTTGACGGATCCACCTGAGTGAAGCTCCCCTGCACAGTCTTGGTGTCGCTCATCGCCTTGGCGACGCGATCAATGATGGCGTTGCGGTCAAGCGCGCCGGGCGCCTGCACCTTGACGATCCGGGCATCTGCAGGCCTGGCGGCCAGTTTCGGCGCTGCAACCTTTGGCAAGGCGACCGGCGCCTTCACCACCGGCGCAGGGGCAGGGGTCACCGCCGGCGCGTTCACGGGCGCCACGGGAAGCGGCGCGATTTCGACTGGCGCCGGCGCAGCCAGAGCTTGCGCGGACACGGACAGGGCGAGTGGGAAGAAGGTGCTCAGGATGCTCATGGGCACCAACCTCGGCTTCGCAACAGGCGAAAACAAGACCGGCTCAAGGAATTTTCGCCCTGTTTTCATGAACATCGGTTCAGTCCTAAGCTGTTTCGCCCACGGTGTGTGCCATGGCTTGCGGAGAGACCTAACGCGATGGGCCCAAAGCAGTTTCATGACGTGGTGCTGGGCTTTCCGCATACGGAACTGTCAACATCCTACGGCCAGCCCGCCTACAAGGCGTTCGGAAAATTCCTGACGCGCCTGCGCAGCGAGGACGACAGCGTCGTGCTGGGGCGGGTGAGTTTCGATGAACGGGAAATGCTCTGTGCGGCCGATCCGGAGTTATTCCACTTCACTGATCATTACCGGAATTACCCGATGGTCCTCGCGCGGCTGAAGCGCCTCGACGCCAAGACGCTGCGTGGCTATCTGGACAGGCAGTGGCGCCATAATGCGCCCAAGAAGTGGCTCAGGGCTTGGGATGAGGGGAAGGCGCCGCCGGCGCCTCCCGCGAAGTCGCAGAGCGCGCGGCCGAGGAAGAAGACGCGATGAAGACGTTGCTGATCCTTTTGCTTGCCGCCGCGCTGGCGGCCGGCGGCTATCTCACACGGCCGGACGAGAAGGCGCACGAGGCGAACGCCGAGACGCAGCTTTCCTCGACGCGTGGCGGTTTCGATATTGGCGAGCTGATTGCGGACAAGGTGTTCGCGGCAAGCGCCAAGGACAGCCGCAAGTTCGAGGATCTCTTCGTCGCAACGAAATACACGGTGAAAGCCGACAATGCGGTGATCATGGAATGCCTCGGCCTCTATGCGCAGTTCCTCTGCTCGCAGCCCGAAGAAAAATAGGTCATAAGGCTCGCGCGGGGCGCTTGAGGCGCAAGACTGCTGGAGCGGTGGGGGCCGGAGCGGATGCGATGCGCGGTTTTGTGGTTCTGCTGGTCCTGATGGGCCTTGCCGGCGCTGGCGCCTGGTATACGCGGCCAAGTCACGGGCTTCATCGTGGCGTCGCGAGTTCACTGATGGCGGAAGGACGCGTGGCGCGGCCCGAACAGGCGGCGGGTGCATGGGCCTTCGACGATTTTCTCGTCGCGACACGTTCGACCATGACGTCAGACGATCGTGAATTGCTGGAATGCTGGGGCTTCTTCTCCCGCTTCCTCTGCACGGGCGCCGTGCCGCAAGCGGACGCCGCGGCTTCCGCCTGAGACCAGGGAAGGGGCGTCAGGGGTCAAACGATATCTCGCAGTCGTAGCAATCATCCTTGCCACGCTGGTCGCCCTTGGCGTGTGGCTGAAACCGCCGCTGGCGGACATGCGCGAAGGCGTCGACGAGGGGCTGGCCGCCTATGCGGCCGAGAATCTCAAGGCAGGGGAGGCGATGCCGGAAGTGAGCCATGTCGAATCGCATGACTGGCTGGTGGCGGTCTCGCATTCGGCGAAGGCCGGCGAGAAGACGTTCTACTGTGTCGGCGCGTTCAAGGTGACGATCTGCCAGGAACCCGATTGAAGCGGCCGCCAGAATAGAAAAGACCGGCCCCTGACATTTAAGTCTGGGGCCGGCCTCTTCTCGTTCCTGTCAGGTGCGCGGCTGCACGCCCACACCAACAGGACAGCCATTTGGCGACAGTGTTAGCTGACGCGCAGGTTCACGGCCGACATTTTGCCGGAGCGCTTGTCGGCTTGTTCTTCGAACGACACTTTCTGGCCGTCGACGAGGCCACGAAGGCCGGCAGCTTCCACGGCGCTGATGTGGACGAAAACGTCCTTCGCGCCGTTATCCGGCTGGATGAAGCCGTAGCCTTTGGTGGTGTTGAACCATTTAACAGTTCCGGTCGCCATTTCTGGGTCTTCCTTGCAAGTAAACGTGACGACGTCCGCGCGTACGCGGTCCGCCCTTGGATCATCAAGCGTGGGTGGATGTCGTCAGCAGGCGCCGGTAGCCAATTACGGTGCGGCGTCGGGCCAAGTCGTCGGCCGAAACTCGATGGCGGGCTTATAGCGCATCTGGAAGCGCTTGGCAAAAGCGTTCGGCGCCGGTCAGTTTGCCTTGATTATTGGCCCTTCTGGGCGCATTTCATACATGTCGTTCTTTGAAAGCGCAGGCTCTTGCCTGCACGGAGGGCGCCCACAAGGAGCTTCCGGTGTCCATCGAAGACAGAATTCCCCAGCTGACGGACAAGGAACTGGAGAACCTCCACGACAATGCCGAGCGGATTTCGAAAGGCGCCGCATCCAAGCAGCAGACCGAAGCCGCCCGCCTACTCCCGATTATCGCCAACGCGCTCGTCGATCGGAAGAAGACCCGCGCGACCGAAGCCGCCGAGAAGAAAGTGACGCGCCAGAAAGACATGGCCGACGCCCGCGCCAAGAAGGCTGCACAACGCAAGGCTGCAAAAGCCGAGAGCGAAGCTGCCGCAGAGTAGGGCGGATCGGATCAAACAAATGAAAAGGCCGGCTCCGATGAGCCGGCCTTTTCCGTTTCAAGCCGCTGATGTGGTCAGGCCGCGTCCTCGTCGCGATCCCCGCCGCGGCCTGTATCCCGCGACAGGATCTGCCGCTTGCCCGCATGGTCTGCGCCGGAGATGACGCCTTCGCGCTCCATCCGCTCGATCATCGAGGCCGCGCGGTTGTAGCCGATGCGCAGCACGCGCTGGACGTAGGAGGTGGTGGGTCGCTTGTCGCGCACCACAGCCGCCACAGCCTCGCGATACATGTCTTCTTCCGGATCGCCCGACGATGTGCCGAAGGCGGCGTCCGCGACGGAGGACTCTTCCTCAACCGGATCGGTGATGCCTTCCACGTATTGCGGCGTCCCCTGGTCCTTGAGCCAGTTCACAACGCGCTCGACTTCCTCGTCCTTCACGAACGGGCCGTGCACGCGGCTGATCTTGCCGCCCGACTGCATCCACAGAAGGTCGCCCATGCCGAGCAGCTGTTCGGCGCCCTGTTCACCCAGGATGGTGCGCGAGTCGATCTTGGTCGTGACCATGTAGGAGATGCGGGTCGGGAAGTTCGCCTTGATCGTGCCGGTGATGACGTCAACCGAGGGGCGCTGGGTGGCGGTGATCAGGTGGATGCCCGCCGCGCGCGCCATCTGGGCGATACGCTGCACCGCGCCTTCAATGTCCTTGCCCGCGACCAGCATCAGGTCCGCCATTTCATCGATGATCACGACAATATGCGGCATGGGCTCGGGCTTTATCGCCTCGTTCTCCCAGATCGCCTCGCCGGTCTCCTTGTTCCAGCCGGTCTGCACCTGGCGGGTGAGGTGCTCGCCCTTCGCGGCGGCTTCCTCTGCCTTCTGGTTGAAGCCGGCGAGGTTGCGCACGCCCATCTTGGACATGATCTCGTAGCGGCTTTCCATCTCGCGCACGACCCACTTCAGGGCCAGCACGGCCTTCTGCGGATCGGTGACTACGGGCGCCAGAAGATGCGGGATGCCCTCGTAGATCGAGAGTTCGAGCATCTTCGGGTCGATCATGATGAAGCGGCACTTCTCCGGCGGCAGCTTGAACATGAGCGACAGGATCATCGCGTTGATGCCAACCGACTTGCCCGAGCCGGTGGTGCCGGCGATCAGCAGGTGAGGCATCTTGCCAAGGTCGCCGATCTGCGGCTGTCCCTCGATCGATTCACCCAGCGCCAGCGGCAGCGCCGCACGCGCACGCGTGAACTCGTTGGAGGAGAGCAGGTCGCGGAGATAGACGGTTTCGCGATTCGGGTTGGGCAGTTCGATGCCGATCGCGTTGCGGCCCGGGATGACCGCGACGCGTGCAGACGTCGCCGACATGGCGCGCGCAATGTCTTCCGCCAGCGCGATGACCTTGGACGAGCGCACGCCCGCTGCGGGCTCGAGCTCGAACAGCGTCACGACCGGGCCAGGGCGGACTTCCGTGATGCGGCCCTTGATGCCGAATTCGTTGAGCACGCCGGCAAGGCGATCCGCCATGTCCAGAAGGCGCGCCTCGTCCACTTCCGAGCGGCGCGGCGGGGGAACATCGAGCAGTTCGATGGGCGGCACAGCCGTGTTCGGATCGCGCACGCGCGTCGCCTGCTGCGTGCGGGGGGCGGACTGCTGTTGCGCGGGCTGGGCGGGCGCTGGTGACTGTGCAGGCTGCTGCGGGCGCGAGATCGTGCGCGGCTGAATGTTCGCTGCAGCCGGCGCCTCCGTCGGCACAGGGCGACCTTCGAGCACACGTGGAACGATCGGACGCTGGCGCGCCTGCGTCTCTGAATTCTCGACGGCGTTGAAGAAGCCGCGCTCGCCATCCTCGAAACCGTCTTCCTCGGTGTAGACGATCGGCTCGATCACTTCGCGCGGCTTGTGGCCCAGCAGGCGCATCACGCCCTGCACGAGGCCGCCGGCGGCGACAGGGCGCGAGGCGAGGGCGGGCACGCCAGCCATGCCAGGCTGCGGTTCCATATCGCGCTCCGGCCGCGTGGTGATCGCGCGCCAGAGCGAGGTGGCGTCGCTTGCGCCCATGCCCATCGCCATCGCGGCGAACAGGATGGTGCAGAGGCCTGCGAGGGCGGAGGCCCAGACCTGAGCTTCGGGAATCTTCAGCGCAGCGAACGGCGTCGAGATGATCACGAGCATCACTTCGCCGACGACGCCGCCAAGTCCGGCCGACATGTCCCACGATTTCGGGATCGGCCATTCGGCGAGGCAGCACGCCGCGAACAGGATGGCGGCAAGGCCCCACATCCACGCAGCCGGGTCCTGCTGGCCGATGGCGAAGGCGCGGCGCACGCCGCCGATCATCAGGCCGAAGCCGAGAAGGATTGCGGTCCAGCCAAAGCCCTGCATCAGCACGTCGCCGAACGCCGCGCCGACATGACCGAACATGTTTTCAGGGCCGGCCTCGCTCACAAGGCCCGTGGCGGCGTCGCGCACGCGGGCGACAGCCATGTTGAAGCTCGGGTCTCCGGCCGAGTAGGACGAGCAGGCCCCGCAGATGACCACGCCGGCCGAGAAGGCGGCCAGTCCCGACAGGAACCGGCTGAACGCGCTTGAGCCCCGCGCGTCGCCGCCGTGGTCCTCGGAATGCGGCGCACGCGGTTGCGGCATGCCTTCGTCCTCACTGGAACAAGGTTAAATCAGCAGGCGACACTGGCGCGGCGGGGCTTAACGGGGCGCTACCAAAGCAGGGTCCCGGCCGCGCTTTGCCGGGAAAATATCGTTACATTGCTGTTGTTGTTTCGGGCAAAAAAGGGTCCCGGACGCACTGACGCGCATCCGGGACCAAACCCCATGATGCAGCCTTGCGGCCGCTCACTAAGTTCACCGTAGCGCCATTCGCCCGCTGCGCACGCTCGCGCAAGATTTATGGTGCACTGCAAGAAAATCTTGCCCTTAAGGGCAGCGGGCGCCCACCATGGCGCCCAATTTTTGTGCAATCGACTGTGAGTCCCGAGGCGAGGCGTGCCGCCTGCTTGTCCGCGAGGCGGGCCCCACCCCCTATCGCAAACGCATCTCCCGGGGGTCGTTCGGGTCCGAGGGGTGCGTTCGTATGCGCCGGTTGCGTTGCCAACCTCAGGGGAGACAAATGTTTAACAAGATCAGTCGACTGGATCGACTTTCGCTTTGGGGGGCCGGCCTGAAGGCCGGGTTGGCGGCGATGGCTGCCGCCGTCATGTTTTCAACGCTGAGCCCCGCTACGGCCCAGCAACCGACAGAAGCGCCGCCGGCGGCGGAAGCTCCGGTCGCGGCCCCGGTCGATCCGACCGCGGCAGCGCCTGAGGCAGCGGTTGTTGAAGAAGCCGTCGCTGAGGAAGCAGCGCCGATCGAGCTGACCGTCGACAAGGGCGACACCGCCTGGATGCTCGTCTCGACCGTCCTCGTCCTTCTCATGATCATCCCGGGTCTCGCCCTGTTCTATGGCGGTCTCGTCCGCTCCAAGAACATGATCTCGCTGCTCAGCCAGGTCCTGATCGTCACCGCGATCGGGATGGTCGCCTGGGTCGGCTGGGGTTATTCGATGGCCTTCACCGACGGCGGCGGCATCAACTCATTCGTCGGCGGCTTCTCGAAGATAGGCCTCGCCGGTGTCGATACGACGACGCTGGTTGAAACCTTCTCGGTCGGCGTCGCCATTCCCGAGATCGTTTTCGTCGCCTTCCAGATGACCTTCGCGTGCATCACCACCGCGCTCGTGCTCGGCGGTGTTGCTGAACGTGCGAAATTCTGGGGCGTCGTGCTCTTTGCGGTCCTCTGGCCGATCGTCGTCTACTACCCGATGGCCCACATGGTCTGGTGGTGGGGCGGCCCGATCATGGCGTCCGACCCGGCAAACGCGGAAGCACTCGTTGCCGGCGCTGGCCTGATCTGGTCCTTCGGCGCGCTCGACTTCGCCGGCGGCACGGTCGTCCACATCAACTCGGGTATCGCCGCTCTCGTCGGCGCGCTGATCCTCGGCAAACGCAAGTCCTACAAGTCCGAACCGATCCGCCCCCACAACCTGACGTTCACGCTGATCGGCACCGGCCTTCTGTGGGTCGGCTGGGTTGGCTTCAACGCCGGTTCGAACCTCGAATCGAACGCCTATGCCGGTCTTGCGCTGATCAACACCTTCGTCGCAACGGCTGCCGGCGCTCTCTCCTGGGCGCTCGCCGAAGCCGTGATCAAGAAGAAGCCCAGCCTGCTCGGCATGGCGTCCGGCGCAGTTGCGGGTCTTGTCGCAATCACGCCAGCCGCCGGCTTCGCCGGTCCGATGGGCGCGATCGTTCTCGGTCTGATCGTCGGTCCGATCTGCCTGTTCGCCTGCTCGGGTCTCAAGAACATGCTGGGCTATGACGACTCCCTTGACGTGTTCGGCATCCACGGCGTGGGCGGCATCGTCGGCGCCATCGGCACCGGCATCGTCGTCGCCCCGCAACTCGGCGGCGCTGGCATCGTCGACTACGCCAATGGCGGCGTCGCGATCTACTCGGACTATGTCACGCAGGTCATCGCCCAGCTGAAAGGCGTGGGCGTCACTATCGTGTGGTCCGGCGTCGGCTCGGCGATCGTCTGGTTCATCGTCAAGCTGGTCACTGGCGGCCGCGTGAACGAAGAGATCGAGGAAGAAGGCCTCGACCTCAACGAACACGGTGAATCAGCCTACCACACCTAGGACGTACAGCTTCCCTCATGCACCGGCCGCTGTCGGCGCGGCGACCGGGGGAGGGGTGACGATCAGGGGCGCGGTCATTCGGCCGCGCCCCTTTTTCTTTGTGGGTCCCCGTGTCTATGTCTTGGACATGAACGAACCCGCCAAAGTCCACACCTGTGACATCGCCATTGCCGGCGGCGGTCCCGTCGGACTGACGCTGGCGCTGGCGCTCGCCCGGAAAGGCTTCGACGTGGTGGTGGCCGACGCAGCGCCACCGCCCGACGAAGGCAAGGCCGACACGCGGGCCTACTTCATGGCTTATGGCTGCTGGCGCATCTTCCGCGCGCTCGGGCTGGAAGATGCGTTGCTGGCAGGCGCTGAACCGATCACGCAGGTCGACGCCGCGGGCCGCGTCGGCGGCATCTCCTTCATCGCCGAAGACAGCGGCGAGCCGGTGCTGGGCTACATGGTCGAAGCGGGCGGGCTGGCCACGGCGCTGCATACAGCTGTCGCCGCAGAAAAACACGTGACGCTCCTGTCGCGTGCGCGGATCGAAAGCGTGACGTTCGGCGATCCCTTTGCTTTGCTGAAGCTCGCCGATGGCGAAGTCCGCGCGCCGCTGGTCGTAGGCTGCGATGGCGCGCGCTCGCTGGTTCGCCGCCAGGCCGGGCTGCGCTTCGAAGGCCACGACTATGACGCCGCCGCGGTCTCGACCACGGTGCAGCTGGCAAAGCCGCACAATGGCGTCGCGCGACAGGTCTTCCTGCCTAACGGACCGATGGCGGTGCTGCCACTGCAGGGTGATCGCGCCAATCTTATCTGGACCGAAAAGGCGGCTGTCGCGGCGGCGCTCGTCGAACTCGACCCGCGGGGCTTCGAACTGGAACTGGCCAAGCGCGCCGGCGATTTCATCCCTGGCGCCAAGCTGGCCGGACAGCGTATCAGCTTCCCCATCGGTCTCTACATCGCCGAACGCTTCGAAGGTCCGCGTGTCGCGCTTGCTGGCGACGCCGCGCACGTCATCCACCCGCTGGCGGGGCAGGGCCTCAACCTCGGCCTCAAGGACATCGCAGCGCTGGTCGACGTGATTGAGGCCGCCTCGCGCGCCGGTCTCGACATCGGCGCAGAGGGCGCGCTCGCGCCCTACACGCGCTGGCGTCGCGGTGACGTGGTCGCAACGGCCGCCGCCATGGAAGGGTTCGCACGCACCTTCACCTCGGCCCTTCCGATCCGGCTCGCGGCAGGCGCCGCCATGGCGCTCGCCGGCGCGATCCCGCCCGCACGGAAATTGTTCGCGCGCGAGGCTGGCGGCGACCTCGGCGAACTGCCCACCCTCATGCAGGCTGGCGCACGTTAATCGTCTGGTCAGCAGGGCGCCCCCAAACATCGTTGCGATGAAAGTGTCGCCGTGATGAAACCTGCAGCAGTCCTTCCCGCACCCGCCAACGATACGGCGCTCCATCCGCTGACCGCTATCGCGCGCAGCTGGCCGGGCGCGGCCCTGGTTGTCGACGCTGCCGGAAAAGTCATCGCGGCGAGCCCGTTGTCCGGGTTCAAGACTGAAATGCAGGCGCCCTTCACGCTTCCCTCCGCCGACATCGCCTCGCAGATTGTCGACAAGGCAGGCCGCAACTGGCGCGTCTCGGCGCCGGTTGATGGTCGTCGCCTCGCCACCTCCGACACGCGCGAGGAACCTGACGCCGCCCACCGCTTCACCGCCGCCGTCAGCCACGAGATCCGCACGCCGCTCAACGGCATTCTCGGCATGGCCGCGCTGCTGGAAGAGACCGAACTCACGCCGGTGCAGCAGGACTATGCCGGCGCCATCCGCAAGTCAGGCTCGCGCCTGCTCGATCTCCTGAACAACGTGCTCGACTATTCGCGCATGGAAGCGGGCGAGATCCCGCTCGACGAAGCGCCGTTCGATACCAGCGATCTAGTCCAGGACGTCGCCGAACTCCTCGCTCCGCGCGCTCACGCCGCCGGTCTCGACATAGCGGGCGTCGTCCATCCCGATCTTCCGCCCCGCATGATCGGCGACGCAGGCCGCCTGCGTCAGATCCTTTTCAACCTCGCCGGCAATGCGATCAAGTTCACTGAAAAAGGCGCGCTGCTGATCGAAGCCCGGCCATCCACCGACGGGCACGGGCTCACTCTCGTTGTACGCGACACCGGCGCAGGCATCCCTGATCACGCCAAGGCGCATCTCTTCGAAGCCTTCAGCCAGGTCAGCGCCGCTGATGCGCGCCGCGATGGCGGCGTCGGCCTCGGCCTCGCCATCGTCGCGCGTCTGGTGGAGGCGATGAAGGGCAGTGTGAGCCTCAGTTCCGCCTTTGGTCATGGCGCGATGTTTGTGGTCGACCTGCCGATACAGGCAGCGCCAGGATCGGTGCGGCGCGCGCGGCCGCCACGATCGCTGCGCGTAGCGCTCGACCTGCCGCCCGCATCGACGCTCGCCTGCATGTCCGCACTCGGTCGAGAGGGCGGGCGCCTGGTTCACGACTGGAAGGCCGCCGACCTCGTTCTTCTGGACGCCGCGCTGCCCCCTGCGCAGATCGAAACGATTGCAAGATCGAAACGCACGCTGGTCGTTCTGCGCCCCGGCGACCGCGGCCGCATCGAGCAATTCCGCCAGATGGGGTGTGCGGGCTACCTGATCCGCCCGCTGCGCGCTGCATCGCTTCTCGAGCGGGTCGGGCTGGCGCTGGACAATGTTGCGCTTGTCGAGCTCCCGCCCGAGCGCAAGCCGGGTGAGGCCGGTTCCGTGCTGATCGCCGACGACAATGCCGTGAACGCGCTCCTTTTCCGCAGCGCCCTCACAGCCGCCGGGTTCCGCGTGCACACTGCTGGAACCGGCGCCGAGGCGCTGGAAAGAATGGGCGAAACCGACTATTCCGTGGTCTTCATGGATATCCGCATGCCGGTCATGGATGGGCTCGAGGCGACGCGGCGGATACGCAGCCTCGCGGGCCCCGCCTCGCAGACGCCCATCGTGGCGCTGACCGCTGATATCGATCCCGAGCTGGAAGAGCGCTGCCGCAGCGCGGGCGTCTCGCAGCTCGCAGCCAAGCCCATAGACCCGCCGCGCCTGCGCGAACTCGCTGAGCGCTGGGCGCGCGTCCACACGAAGGCCGCCCAATGACCGACGCAGCCGCAACAGCGAGCGGAAAGGCAAAGCCCGTCCCACGCTGGCTGCGCGCACTGAAGGCGCTGCGCCATCGCAAGATGCTCGCGATGCTGCTCCTCTCGCTGGCCGCCGGCATCCCCTACGGCGCCGTGCTCGGCACACTCAACGCATGGCTTACTGCTGAAGGCGTCACGCCCAGCCAGATCGGCATCCTCAATTTCATCATCCTCGCCTATTCATTCAAGCTGATCTGGGCGCCGGGATTCCAGAAGGCGTGGTTCCCGCGCATCGGCATTCCCTTCCTCAAGAATTTCGGACCGCGCCGCAGCTGGTTGCTGGTGATGCAGCTGATCGTCGCCTGCCTCCTCGGCCTTCTCGCCCTTTCACGCCCCAGCGAGGGCGTCCTTTATCTCGCCGGCATCAGCGTCATCGTGGCGATTGCATCGTCCGTGCACGACATCGTTCTGGAAGCATGGCGGATCGAGATCGCCGAGTCTGACGAGGACCGCGACCTGATGTCGGCGGTCTATCAGATGGGCTACCGTTTCGCTGGCCTGTTCACCGGCCTGTTCGCGCTGACCCTCGCCGACCACATCCCGTGGTCGACCGTCTACCTGATCATCGCCGTCGGCATGGCCGTCTCCGCCACCGGCACGCTGGTCGCGCAGGAGCCCGACCACTCGTCGACCGAGAAGGGCGGCCACGACACGCGGCCATCCTTTGCGGCGGCCTTCCGGCAGAAGACGGTGCAGACCACGGTCGCTGCCGTCGCCGCCGGCTGGGCCGTCGCCATCGGCATCATCGTGGTGTTCTTCATCGACTCGCTCACGCAGACGCCGCCCCCCTCGACCGCCATCTTCACGCGCGTCCAGGCGCCGATCATCGTGTCCCTGCTGATCCTGCTGCCCGGCCTCATCGCCGCATGGCTGTTGCGCCGCCAGCCGGTCGCCGCACCGCACGTCACGCCGCCGGGATCGTGGGCCACCAAGGCTGCCGATACGCTCTTCCACACCATTCTCGACCCGCTGATGGACCTCGTGCAGCGCCTGCGCTGGGCGGTGATCCTCGTCCTGGGCCTGGTGCTGATGTACCGCTTCGTTGACCTGATCTGGGGCGGCTTCGCCTATCCGTTCTATCTCGGCGACCCCACGGTTGGCCTCATCGGCAATCCCGACATCAGCCAGGGCGCACTCGGCCATTCCAATACCGACGTCGCCATCGCCTCGAAGACCATCGGTGTCTTCATGACGGTGGCGGGCTCGGTGATCTGCGGCGCCGCCCTGATTGCCATCGGCCGCCTGCCATGCCTCGTCTTCGGCGCGTTGATCGCAGCCCTCACCAACCTGATCTTCGCAGACCTCGCTGCCGGCGGCGCAGGCATGGACGCCTTCCTCGCGATGACAGGCATAGGCCCCGCTCTTGCTGGCTTCGGTGATCCCGCCCTCGCGCGTCTCATCGTTGCGATCGCGGTCGAGAACGTCGCCGGCGGTTTCGCCAGCGTCGCCTTCGTCGCCTACCTCACAGCCATGGTGAACCCGAAATTCGCGGCCGTTCAGTACGCACTGCTCGGCTCGCTGGTTATGCTGATCGGCTCGCTCGGCCGAGCCGAACTCGGCACCTACATCGAGACTAACGGTTACCACGACTTCTTCATTCTCACCGTCTGGATCGGCATGATCGCCGTCGTCCTCGCCGCCGCCGAATGGGCGCGGCAGGCGATGGCGAAGAAGCCGGCCGTCGAGGCGGATAGGACGACGCCGCAGGCGGCGGAGTAGGGCGCGAAGCCCGCCCTCGTCCTTCGAGACGATCGCTCTGAAGGATTGCCGTCGTTGAACCCGGGTAAAGGACGAGGCCGTGCTTACGACACCAGGTCAACCGTTCGGATTGTAAGCCGCAAACGCCGCCAGGTTCACGATGTCCTGCGCCGTCGCATCAAGCTGCGCGATCTGGACCGATGACTTGAGGCCCACAAGAAGCGGGCCCAGCACCGTCACGCCGCCAAGCGTCGCTGCGATCTTGGTCGAGATCGCCGCCGAGTGGATCGCGGGCATCACCAGCACGTTGGCTGCCCCGGTGAGACGGCAGAAAGGATAGAGTCGTCGCGCCTCCGGATTCAGCGCCACGTCGACTGCCATCTCGCCATCGTACTCGAAGCCGACATCGCCCTTCGCATCGAGCAGCGCCACCGCGTCGCGCACCTTCGCCATGCGCTCCCCTGGCGGATTGCCGAACGTCGAATAGGACAGGAACGCCACCCGCGGCGTGAAGCCCAGCTTCTGCGCCGCCTTCGCCGCCGAGATCGCGATCTCCGCCAGCTCCTGCGCGCCCGGCATCTCTGTGACGCTGGTGTCGGCAATCATGATCGGGCCCGTCTTGCCGATGATGATGGAGACGCCGATCGGCCGCACATCCGTGCGCGGATCAATCGCCTGCAGCACGTCCGACAGCGACGTCGCATAGTTGCGCGTCACGCCCGTCACCATGCCGTCCGCATGACCGAGTGCGACCATGGTGGCGCCGAACACGTTGCGGTCCTGGTTGATCAGGCGTTGTGCGTCGCGCTGCAGATAGCCGTGCCGCTGCACGCGCTTGTAGAGGAACTCGGTATAGGCCTCGTTCTGGTCAGACACCCGCGCGTTCACGATCTGCAGCTCACCGGCGGGAATGCCCAGCAACTGCATGTTGCGCATCACCTGTTCGTCGCGGCCGACGAGGATGGGCTCGCCCAGCTCCTGTGTCTTGAACTGCCAGGCCGCGCGGATCACGGCGGGCTCCTCGCCCTCCGCAAACACGATGCGCTTCCGGCCTTCGGAGCGCACCTTGCCATAGACGCGCTGCAGGAAAGCCGCCGCCGGATCGAGACGCTGCGCCAGTGAATCCCGATACGCCTGCATGTCCGCGATCGGTTTGCGCGCAACACCGGTATCCATCGCGGCCTGTGCAACGAGCGGCGGTACATACCAGATCAGGCGCGGATCGAACGGGGCAGGGATGATGTAGTCCGGCCCGAAAGACGGCCGCGCACCGGCATAGGCCGCAGCAACCTCATCCGGCACGTCCTCGCGCGCCAGCTGCGCCAGAGCCTGCGCCGCCGCAACCTTCATCTCCTCGTTGATCGTCCGCGCCCGCACGTCGAGCGCGCCGCGGAAGATGTAGGGGAAGCCAAGCACGTTGTTGATCTGGTTCGGATAGTCCGAGCGGCCGGTGGCGATGATCGCGTCCGTGCGCACTTCGCGGATTTCCTCCGGCGTGATTTCCGGGTCCGGGTTCGCCATCGGGAAAATCATGGGGTTCTTCGCCATGGACTTCACCATGGCCTGGGTCACGGTCCCCTTGGCCGACAGGCCCATGAACACGTCGGCGCCTTCGAAGGCTTCCGCCAGCGTACGCTTCTTGGTTTTAACGGCAAACGCGGACTTGAACTGGTCCATGCCCTCCGTGCGGCCCTCATAGATGACGCCGGAACGATCGACCATCAGGATGTTGTCGCGCTTCACGCCGAGGTGACGGATCAGGCCCGCCACCGACAGGCCCGCCGCGCCTGCGCCCGAAATCACCACCTTCACGTCCGACAGCTGCCGACCCGTGATCTTGCACGCATTGATCAGCCCGGCTGTCGCGATGATCGCCGTGCCGTGCTGGTCGTCGTGGAACACCGGGATGTCGAGCTTCGCGCGCAGCTCGCTCTCGATGATGAAGCACTCGGGCGCCTTGATGTCTTCAAGGTTGATCCCGCCCCAGGTCGCGCCGATCGCGCGCACGCAGTCGATGAATTTCTGCGGGTCCTTCTCGTCGACCTCGATGTCGATGGAATCCACGTCAGCGAAACGTTTGAAGAGGACAGATTTGCCCTCCATCACCGGCTTCGAGGCCATCGGCCCGAGATCGCCGAGTCCCAGGATCGCCGTCCCGTTGGTGATCACCGCCACCATGTTGCCCTTCGAGGTATAGTCGTAGGCGAGCTCAGGATTGGCCGCGATCGCCAGAACGGGGATCGCCACGCCGGGGGAGTACGCAAGGGACAAGTCCTTCTGCGTCGCCATCGGCTTGGTGGGCGTTACCGACAGCTTCCCCGGCTGCGGATAGCGGTGAAAGGCGAGGGCTTCCTCGTCGGTGAAGCTGGGGCGTTTGGTTGTCATGTATGGACTGGCGGCTTTAGGACTTGAGGGCGGCGTCGCGTGTGACTAGGCAAGTCTCGCCGAGGACGCAGGCGCCCGGCGGGGCAGGCGGGCATTGAGCCGCAAAAGGGGTTGGAATCAAGCGTGAAAGGGCCCGCACCCTCTCCACCGGAGCAGGAAGTTGCTCAAAGTGGCGCCCCAGCAGGCGGCGCGCTTCCCTCCGCCGAGGGCGCAACGCCCTTCATGGCGCAATATCTCGAGATGAAGGCGCGTCACCCGGACGCGATGCTGTTCTTCCGGATGGGCGATTTCTATGAGCTGTTCTTCGAGGACGCGATCCTCGCCGGCCAGGCGCTCGGCATCACCCAGACCCATCGCGGCCAACACAATGGCCAACCCATCCCCATGGCTGGCGTGCCCTACCACGCCGCCGAGGGCTATCTGTCTCGTCTGATCAAGGCCGGCCACCGCGTGGCCGTCTGCGAACAGGTCGAGGACCCCGCCGAGGCTAAGAAACGCGGCTCCAAGGCGGTCGTCCGCCGCGAGATCGTCCGGATTGTCACGCCCGGCACGATCACCGAGGAATCGTTGCTTGAGGCCCGGTCAGCCAACTGCCTCGCCGCCATCGGCCTTGCCGGAGGAGGGCGCGAAGCCGCCCTTGCGCTCGCCGACGTCTCCACCGGCCGTCTGGAACTCTTCACCCTCGCGCCTGCGTCCCTTGAGGACGTGCTTGGCGCGATCGCCCCGCGCGAAGTCCTCATCGCCGACAGCGTCATGTCCCATCCCGACGTCGCCCGCGCCACGCGGGGCCTCACGCTGACCCCGCGCCCAGACGCCCGCGCCGACGCAAAACTCGGCGAGCGTCTGGTTAAGGACGCCTACGGCGTCTCGACGCTTGATGGATTCGGAACCTTCTCCCGCGCCGAACTCATCGCCGCCGGCCTGCTGTTCGACTATCTCGCCGTGACCCAGGCAGGCGGGCAGGCGCGGCTCGACCCGCCCATCCGCACGGCCCCCGACAGCTTCCTCGCCATCGACCCCGCCACTCGCGTCAGCCTCGAAATCGAACGCTCATCGCGTGGGGCGCGACAGGGCTCGCTCGTCGCCGCCATCGACCGCACCGTCACCGCCGCTGGCGCCCGCCTGCTGGCCCTGCGCCTCAGCCGCCCCTCGCGCAGCAGGCAGGAGATCGAGCAACGCCTCGACGCCGTCGCCTTCTTCCTCGACGCCTCGGACCGCCGCGACTTCGCCCGCGATGCCCTCAAGCGCGCCAGCGATCTCGAACGCGCCCGCATGCGCCTCTCGCTGCGCAGGGGCGGCCCGCGCGATCTCGCTGCACTCGCCGCCTGCCTGCGCGTCGGCGAAGAAATATGCGCCGATGTGTCTTCACAGGAAGCGCCGCCGGCGGAAATCGCCTCCGCCTGCGCCGCGCTGTCGCTCGCCGACAAACCGCGCCTCAGCGCGTTCGCACAACAGGTCGCCGCCGCCCTCGCGCGCGACCTGCCCGTGCAGACTCGCGACGGCGGCTTCATCGCCCCAGGCTTCGATCCCGCGCTGGATGAGACCCGCACCCTGAAGGAAGACGCCCGCACCATCATCGCGCGCCTCGAGGCGCAGTATGCCGCCGACACCGCAATTTCCGGCCTGCGCATCAAGCACAACAATGTCCTCGGCTTCTTCATCGAGGTGAACGCCAGGCACGGCGACCAGCTGACGAAGCAGCCGCTCGCCGCAACCTTCATCCATCGCCAGACCATGGCGAACGCTATGCGGTTCTCCACGACACAGCTCAACGAACTCGAGGCGAAAATCTCGCGCGCCGATGGAGAGGCGCTCGCCCGCGAGATGGAAATCTTCAACCGCCTCGTCAGCGAAGCCGACGCGCTTGGCCCCGAGCTTGCGCAAGTTGCCGACGGCCTCGCCCGTCTCGACGTCGCCGCCGCCAACGCCGAATGGGCGGGTGACCTCTCCGCCACGCGCCCCGAAATCGCCGACGCGCCTGTCTTCGAGGCGGAAGGCGCGCGTCATCCCGTCGTCGAAGCCGCCCTTCGCGCGCAGGGGCAGGGCTTCACCGCAAACGACTGCCGCCTCGATGCGCGTGGATCATCCGGCCCGCGCCTCACGCTGATCACCGGCCCCAACATGGCCGGCAAATCCACCTTCCTGCGCCAGAACGTGCTGCTTGCGATTCTCGCCCAGGCCGGCTGCTACGTCCCCGCGCGAAAACTTCGCCTCGGACTTGCCGATCGCATCTTCTCCCGCGTCGGCGCGTCTGACGATCTCAGCCGCGGCCGCTCCACCTTCATGGTCGAGATGATCGAGACCGCCGCGATCCTGAATCAGGCGACACAGGACTCCATCGTCATCCTCGATGAAGTGGGCCGCGGCACATCGACGTGGGATGGGCTTGCCATCGCCTGGGCCGCCGTCGAACACCTGCACGACGTCAACAAGTGCCGAGCGCTTTTCGCAACGCACTATCACGAACTCACGGGCCTCGCCGACACGCTCACCGCCTGCAGCAACGCCAGCCTCCGCGCGCAGGAATGGAAAGGCGATCTCGTCTTCCTCCACGAGGTGAAGCCCGGCCCCGCCGACCGCTCCTATGGCGTGCAGGTCGCAAAACTCGCAGGCCTGCCCAGCGCCGCCGTCAAGCGCGCCGAAGCCGTGCTGAAAAAACTCGAAGCAAAGGAGGGCGGGGCAAAGCGCCTCGAAGAACTCCCCCTCTTCGCATCCTTCGCCGAACCCCCCGCCGAAACCTTCGCTCCGTCAGAAGCCGACGCCATCCTCGCCACCCTCGACCCCGACACGCTGACCCCGAAAGAGGCGCTCGAACTCGTCTACCGCCTCAAGGCCGGGGCGGGCCCCAGGTCTACCTGAGCTGGGTGAGCCTGAACCTTCCTGATCCCGCTTTCCGGGCGCCGCCCGCCGGTTTTCCGCCTCATCCGCGAAGGGCATTGACGCGCGCGCCAACCGCACATTGAGTGCGGGCTCAGGGACAGGACTCCATCCATGCAATCTGCCGCCACACGCGTGATCGACCGCCGTTTCTTCCTCATGGGCAGCGCCGCTGTCAGCGTCCTCGCAGCCTGCAGCCAGCCAGTGCAGGCAAAGGCGGTCCCCGAACCGCCCGTCGCGAAGAAAGTCCCCAAGACCATCACCCAGCTCGGCCGGACGCGCGAGGATGAGTACCAGTGGATCAAGGACGATCGCTGGCAGGAAGTGCTGAAGGACCCGTCGATCCTCAAGAAGGATGTGCACGATTATCTGACGGCGGAGAATGCCTATCACGACGCGATGATGGAGAGCGCCGGGCCGCTGCGGGACAAGCTGTTCGAGGAGATGAAGGCCCGCATCAAGCAGGACGATTCCAGCGTCCCGGCGCCCGATGGCCCCTGGGCCTATTTCCGCCGCTACGTGGCCGGCCAGTCCCATCCGGTCTACGCCCGCACGCCGCGCGCGGGCGGGGCGGAGGAGATCCTGCTCGACGCCAACCCGCTCGCAGAAGGCAAGGCCTTCTTCGAGATCGGCTTCGCCAGTCACTCGCCAGACCACAACCTGTTCGCCTACGCCGCCGACGTCCAGGGCTCGGAAGTCTACACGATCTACATCAAGGACCTCGGCGCCGGCGAGGTGTTGCCGAGCCCGATCACGGACGGCTACGGCGGCTTCACCTTCTCGCCCGACAGCGCCTATCTCTTCTGGGTCTGGCGCGAGCAGAACGGTCGTCCCGCGAAAATCTTCCGCCGCCCCGTGCGCGGCGCCGCGGCCGACGACGTGATGGTCTACGAGGAAAAGGACATCGGCAAATTCCTCGATGTCGGCGTCAGCGAATCCGGCGCCTTCATCATGATCTATGCCGGGGACGGGGAGACCAGCGAGTTCCACACCATCCCCGCAAGCGCGCCCACGTCCGCGCCAACGCGGTTCGCCGAACGCAAGACCGGCGAGCTATACACGCCCGTCCATTTCGATGGGCGCTGGTATATTGTCACCAATGCCGATGGCGCGGTCGACATGAAGATCATGACCGCCCCCCTCACCAACACCGCCCGCACCGCGTGGCAGGATTTCTCCCCGCACCAGCCTGGTCGCTACATCGAAGGCCTGCAGGCCTTCGCGAACCATCTCGTCCGCCTCGAACGCGCCAACGCCTTGCCGCGCATCGTCATCCGCGATCGCGCAACCGGCGCAGAGAAGACGATCGAACAGACCGAAGCCGCTTTCGCTCTTGGCGCAAGTCGCAGCTACGAGTTCGACACGCCCACCCTTCGCTACACCTACCAATCGCCCACCACACCGACGCAGACCGTTGACTACAACATGGTGACAGGCGCCTCCGTCGTGGTGAAGACCCAGGAAGTGCCCTCGGGCCACGATCCGGCGAAGTACAGGGTCGAACGCTTTTCCGCGAAGTCGGACGATGGCGCCGAAGTGCCGGTCACCGTGCTGCGCCTTGCCGATGCAAAGCTCGATGGCTCGGCGCCTGTCCTCCTCTACGGCTACGGCTCCTATGGCTTGATCTCGGAATCGACCTTCGATGTTCGCCAGCTTTCGCTCGTCGACCGCGGCTGGATCTGGGCGACAGCCCACGTCCGCGGCGGCGCAGAGCGGGGCTGGGACTGGTTCGCGCAAGGTCGAAAAGACAAGAAGAAGAACTCCTTCTCCGACTTCATCACAGTCGCGCAGGATCTCGTGGCCAAGAAATACACATCGAACGGCAAGCTCGTTGGCCTTGGCCGTTCGGCCGGCGGTCTGCTGATGGGCGGCGTCATCATCACTGCGCCCGACGGCCTGTTTGGCGGCTATGTTGCCGGCGTGCCCTTTGTCGATGTGATCAACACGATGAGCGACACCGACCTGCCGCTCACGCCGACCGAATGGCCCGAATGGGGCAACCCGCTCACCGACGTCGCCGCCTACGACTACATGATGAGCTACAGCCCGTACGACAATCTCGCCGACAAGCCCTATCCGCCAATCCTGTGCACCGGCGGGCTCTCCGATCCGCGCGTCACCTACTGGGAGCCTGCCAAATTCGTCGCCCGCATCCGTGATCGTGCACCCAAGGCCGGCCCCTACCTTCTCAGCATCAACATGACCGCCGGTCACAGCGGCGGCGGCGGCCGCTTCGACCGCCTGAAGGACGATGCCCGCGACTTCGCCTTCGCCATGAAAGCGCTCGGCATGGAAGAAGCAGGCGGCGCCTTCTCCGTTTGATCGCTCTCATGTCCTCCCTCGCCGAAGGCGGGGGAGGTGGGAGCGAAGCGGGGGGAGGGGGCCGCCTGCTTACCGGGCGGAACGATCAACGCGCACCAGAACCGGCCGATTTTGGACAAAGCTCAATCCGGCTGCCTCGAACAATCTCAATCACTTGTACGGACGAAACCGGCCGGTTCGCGACACGTGCGTCCCGAACCTCCGGACCTGTGAGATACTCCGCTCATCCATCACGCATGGAGGGCGGCCGTACACCGTTCAACGGCGCGGGATGGATGCAGGCGAGCGTGAAGAGCCTCTCGAGCTAACGACCTGAGGAGTTCTACCGGGGACTGGTCCTGAACAGACCAGCCCGCACGCCGGCAGCTCAATGACGCCAAGCGTATGAAACAGGGCCGCCGTGCGCGCGCTGCCGTACAACACACTGCCGGGGACGCGGAATCCGCGAACCCTTTTTCTGCCGGTAGCTCCGCCACCAGCGGGGACGCCAGACCACGCGGGGCCTCCCGCGTCCCCGGGGGCCCTCCATCTGTTCGGAGACCCAGACCCGCAGCATTCCGGATGGCCTACGCCAGTCCGGACGCGGGCCCGCGTTCCGCCACACGCAAACGGCGCGTCGCGCCTGCGCGCACCTGCTCACAATTCTTGCCACACCAAGGCGAAATCCGCCAATCATGCGGCGAATAAAGCCGAATCGACCCCGCGAAGTTTAACGCGAAACCAAGAAAAGCTAATAAAATCAGATACCGGCGTGATTAACACAAGTTGGCACGCGGGTTGCAATCATGTCTTCAACGGCGAGGCCAACACAGAGTGGCGCAGCCGAAAAACAAGAAACGGAGACAGAAAATGAACGGTCTGATCAAACAAACGAAGCTCGACGCCATCAACCAGCTCGGCTCCCTCGCCATCGCCTTCTTCGGCGCCGCCGCCGCCCTCTACATGTTCGTCGGCATGGTCGCCTAGGCGATCCACTTCCCCCAAGCCTCCCCAGATCCTTCCCGCGGCAAGGCCCGACAGACGGCTCACCCGCGGATCCCGGACCCAGAAAAGAGAAAAACAATGTACGGTCTGATCAAACCCTCGAAACTCGAAAACCTCCACTTCCTGGGTTCCTTCACCATCGCCCTCTTCAGTGTTGCGGCTGTGCTCTACGTGATGACGACGGTCATCGTCAGCGGCGGGGTTGCCTGAACCTTCCCCGCGGCCTGGCAAGCCAGCCAAAAAACCGGCCAGCCGCTCCCCCGGCTGGCCGGTTTCATTTTTGAGGGGAGGCGAGGAGCTCATCCACCGCCGCGATCGCAGAAATCAGCCGCTGCTCCGGCTCGCCGGCGATCCGCGTGAAGTGAACCTTGCGTTTCACGAGCTCCGCCTCGCAGGCGAGATGGAATTTCATGCGATCGGCCGGATCGCCGAAATACCGCACGCCGTCGCGCACCCAGGGAAGGTCGATGTCGCAGAGCAGGTAAAGGTCGGGATAGTCGCTGAAGCGGTCGAACCATTTGTCATGCCCGCCCGCCAGCGTATCCGACCAGACGGCGGTGATGACCGGATCGGTATCCTCGAACAGCACGCGATGGGCCTCGCGCTCGGCCTCGCGTCTAAGCTTCAGATGCCCCTTGGCGATCTTCAACATGTCCTGCTTCGAGCAGGCGCCCTGCCCGTGAATCTCGGTATAGGTCCGCCCATATTCAGGGGCGACCACGGTGCCGAAATGCCGTGCGAGCAGGTTGGCCAGCGTCGTCTTGCCCGTCGACTCCGCGCCGAACAGCGTCACGCGCTGCAGCCTGCCCGTGCTTGCCGCGCTCATTCAGACTTGTCCCCCGGCCCGCTTTCTGGCGCCCACCTGTCCACGCATCTCCCGCCGCCACTCCCACCATCCCCAGAAGGCGTTGACGAAAAAGAACGCGTAGAGAGCCGTATAAAGCCAGAGTTGCTGGCTTCCATACACGAACACCGAAATTGCATTGATCGCGACCCAGACCGGCCAGTTTTCGATCCGCTTGAGGCTGAGCAGAAGTTGCGCCACCACGCTCAGCGCCAGAATGGCTGCATCCGGCAGCGCCATCCTTGCGTCGGTCACGGTCTCCAGCCCCCAGGCGCCCAGGCCGGCCGCGGCCAGCGCAAGCCCGCAGGCGCCCAGAACCACGACAAGGGGCGTCGACCGGATAGGCGGGGCGCGATTCTGGTCCCCCCGGATCCAGTACCACCAGCCATAAACCAGAGCCGCGACGAAAATCGGCTGCAGCGCGGCGCTCGAGTAGAGGCCCGCCCGCCAGAACACGAAGAAGCCAAGGCTCACGCCGACCAGTCCCGTCGGGAACTGCCAGAGACTTCGTTTCACAGACAGGATCACCGACAACAGCGTAAACGCCGTCGCTGCAATCTCCAGCGGATCGGTCATGCCAATTTCCAGCGAGTCCCCGGCTAACCCCGCCGGGAACCTGCCGCGAGCCGAACCAGCCGGCAATGGCTGGCGACAAAGCGCCCTTCAGCTGCCAACTGTTGCCCCCCCACCTGTTTCATCAACCCAAACAGGGCTAGAGATCGGCGCATGAACGACGCCTTGCCGGCATCCGACATCCCCAGGGTCAGGACCGGGCCGGTAAAGCCCGGCCCGTGGCGCATTGCGGACATCGTGGACGGCCGCAAGCTGCGCATCCAGCTGACCGCCGCCGCCCTCGACAATGGCTCCGACCCGATCGCCCAGCGCAAGCGCGCGCTCGACCTCATCCACGCCGCCCTGTTCCGCGGCCGCATGATCGCGCAAGACCGGCTGGAGGAGGGCGCGGACGGCCTCGACACGGCCGGGCTGATGTCGGCGGTCATGGATGAGGCGCTGTCGGCGCTCTACGACTTCACCGTCGTCCACATCTTCCGCGCCCACAACCCGACCGAGGCCGAGCGCATGGCGGTGGTCGCCGTCGGCGGCTACGGGCGCAACGTGCTGGCGCCATCGTCCGACGTCGACATCCTGTTCGTGCGCAACCACAAGCAGACGGCGTGGGCCGAGAGCGTCATCGAATACATGCTCTATGCGCTGTGGGACATGGGCCTCAAGGTCGGCCACGCCTTCCGCACGATCGACGAATGCGTCAAGCTGTCGAAGGAAGACGTGACGATCCGCACGTCGATCCTCGACAAGCGCTTCCTGTTCGGCGACCGCAGCGTCTTCGACAAGCTCAACGAGCGTTTCCAGAAGGACGTGATCGCGGGCCGCGGCGCGGAATTCGTCGCCGCCAAGCTGCAGGAGCGCTCCGACCGGCACGCACGCGAGGGCGACTCACGCTACCGCGTCGAGCCAAATGTGAAAGACGGCAAGGGCGGCCTGCGCGACCTGCAGACACTATTCTGGCTCGCCAAGTACATTCATGGTGGAACCAACCTGCAAGAGGTTCTCGACAACGCTGCCTTCTCGCCCGCCGACAAGGCGATCTTCATGCGTGAGGCGCGCTTTCTCTGGACCGTGCGCTGCCATCTGCATTTTCTTACAGGCCGCCCCGAAGAGCGTTTGTCATTCGACCTGCAGCCGGAGATGGCGCGGCGCCTCGGCTACACCGAGCGCAACAACGCCACGGCGGTCGAGCGTTTCATGAAGCGCTATTTTCTTGCAGCCAAGGAAGTCGGCGCGCTTACCCGCATCCTCTGCTCGAAGCTCGAGGTCGAGGAGAAGAAACGCCCGGCCGGCCTGATGTGGATGAAGGCGCAGGCCTCCGCCAAGCCGATGAAGGAGGAAGGCTTCGCCATGGATGGCGGCCGCCTCACTATCACCAACCCGGATATGTTTTCCGCCGACACGCGCAAGCTCATGCGCCTGTTCTGGCTCGCCAACGAGCGCCAGGTCGAGATTCACCCCGACGCGATGACGGCTGCCCGCCGCTCGCTCTGGGCCGTCACGCGTCAGGCGCGCACCGACGAGGAATCCCGCGCGATGTTCCTCGACATCGTCGCCGGCAAGAACCATCCCGGCCGCGTGCTTCCGCTGATGAACGAGGCGGGCGTGCTCGGGCGCTTCCTGCCGGAATTCGGCCGCATCGTCGGCCAGACCCAGTTCAACATGTACCACCACTTCACCGTGGACGAACACACGCTGATGGCCGTGGTGACCATTCACGACATCGAGCGCGGGCTGGAGAAGCAGCAGCATCCGCTGTCGACCGAGATCTTCCCCAAGATCCTCAACCGCCGCGCGCTCTATCTCGCCATGCTCCTGCACGACACGGGGAAGGGCAAAGGCGACCAGCAGATCGAAGGCGCCAAGCAGGCGCGGTCGGCGGCCTTGCGCCTTGGCCTGCCTGAGGACGAAGCCGAACTCATCGCCTGGCTGGTCGGCAACCATCTCGAGATGAGCGACACGGCCCAGCGCCGCGACATCTCCGATCCGCAGACGATCTCGCGCTTCGCCGAAAAGGTCGGCAACCTCGAACGCCTGCGCCTCTTGCTGACCCTCACCGTCGCCGACATCCGCGCCGTCGGCCCCGGCGTGTGGAATGGCTGGAAGGGCCAGCTGCTGCGCGATCTCTACTTCTCGACCGAAGCCGCCCTGCGCGGCGGCCGCACCGACGAACACAGCGTTCGCGCGCAACTGGCCGAACGCGCTGAACAGGCGCGCAGCGTCCTCTCCGACCGCATCGGCCCGACGCCGCAGCTGGCCGCAGTCGAAGGCGCCTACTGGATCAGCTTCTCGCCCGAGGCGCAGGCGCGCCATGCCGATGTGCTGGCCCGCGGCGCCGGACAATCGATCATCGTCTCCGCCAGTGTGGACAAGGGCCGCTCCGCCACGGAGCTTCTCGTGTCGGCGCCCGATCGCCCCGGCCTGTTCGCCGACCTCTGCGCCACGCTCAGCGCTTCCGGCGCCAACATCGTCGCCGCCCATCTTTATGACGCAGGCGAGGGCCGCGTGCTCGACATTTTCGACATCCAGGACCTGCGCGGCCTGCCCATGGGCGCCGACCATCCCAACGCGCTCGACAGGCTGATCGCCGATCTCAAGCTTGCGGCCGCAGGCGGCGATGGCGTCAAGCGCCCGGGCCGCGCCCCAGCTCCCACGCGGCGTCATGCGGCCTTCATCATCTCGCCGCTCGTCCGCATCGACCGGCAGGCGTCAGCCGACCATACGGTGATAGAAGTCTCGGGCCGCGACCGTCTCGGCTTGCTGTATGACATCGCGCAGCAGCTGGCGGATTCGAACATCTCGATCCGCTCGGCCCACGTCGGCGCCTATGGGGAGCGCGTGCATGACGTCTTTTATGTCGAGATGCTGAATGGCGGCACGATGCCGGAAGAACTCGACGTGGTGCTGACCGAGCGCCTTGTCGAAGTCCTGCGCTCCCACTCGCCGAATGCGCCGCGCATTCCCGCTCACACGCTGGCGCGCGCGCCTGCCTCCTTCAACCGCTAGACCCGGACACACCCCGCATGTCTCTTGCGCGCAACGTGTTCGTGCAGACCTTCTTCACGCTCGGCAGCCGCGTCCTGGGCTTTGCCCGCGACCTCGCTCTGAATGCGCGGTTCGGCGGGCAGGGGCCGCTGATGGATGCGTGGGCGACGGCGCAGATGCTGCCCAACCTGTTCCGCCGCCTGTTCGCCGAAGGCGCCTTCGCGCAGGGCTTCGTGCCAGTGTTCGCCGCCGCCCGCGCGCAGGAAGGCGAGGTCGCGGCCGACCGCATGGCCTCGCAGGCGATGGCCTTCATCATGACGGTGGTGGCGCTCGTCACCATCGGCATCGAAGTCGCCATGCCCTGGATCATGCCCTTCCTGCTGTCGGCTTATGTCGACGATCCCGGCACGCTGGCGACCGCCACGCTGATGGCGCAGCTGGCGATGCCCTATCTCGTCTTCATGACGCTGGCCGCCCTCCTGTCGGGCGTGCTCAACACGCTGGGCCGCTTCGCGCTTACGGCGGCGGCGCCGATCATGCTCAATATCTGCACCATCATCCCGCTGCTGATCGCGCCGACCGAACAGCAGGCGGCGGAATGGGCCGCTGCGGCCGTCGCCATCTCCGGCCTGCTGCAATGCGCACTCCTCTGGTGGGGCGCACGCAAGCTGGGCGTCGACCTGCGGGTCGGGCTCCCGGTTCTGGGCAAGGGCGTGCGGCGCATGCTGGCGATCGCTGTTCCCGGCGCCATCGCCGGCGGCGCACTGCAGGTATCCTCGCTGGTCACGCAGACGCTGTCGGGCTCGGACGAAGGCGCGCGCAGCGTGCTCTACAATTCGGATCGCCTCTACCAGCTGCCGCTCGGACTCATTGGCGTAGCAGTGGGCCTCGCCCTCGTGCCGCGCCTGTCGCGCCATTTTGCCGAGAACGACCAGGCCGGCGCCGCGCGCACGATGGACGATGGCATCGGCCTCTCCATGGCGTTCACGCTGCCCGCCGCGGTGGCGCTGCTGCTGATGCCCTTCTTCATCATCGACGCCACCGTCACCCGCGGCGCCTTCACCGCAGCCGACGCTCAGCGCACCGCCGAAGTCCTGCGCCAGTTCGCGTGGGGCGTGCCGGCGTTTGTGCTGGCCAAGGTCCTGACCCCGCCCTTCTTCGCGCGGCAGAAGTCCAAGCGACCGATGCAGTTCTCGCTGATCTCCGTGGCGATCACGGTAATCGTCGGCGCAGCGCTCTGGTACTGGCTTCCCACGCAGGGCATCGATGGTACGATCGGGCTTGCCGTGGCGACGTCGTTGGGCGCCTGGGTCAACGTCTTCCTGCTGGCCGGCGCGCTGGCGCGGGAAGGGGCCTACACGATGGGCGCGGCCGTCTGGAAGCGCATGGTCCGCCTGATCGGCGCCAGCGTCATGATGGGCGCCTTTGTCGCCGTCGGCGCCTGGCAGTATCCCTTGCTGGCGGACCTGCTCTGGACCAAGGAGGTCGCCGTCCTCGTGGTGATCGTTGTGGGTGTCGTGATCTACGGCGTTGCGGCCTTCGTGCTCCGCGCCATCACGCTAGCGGAGATCAAGGGCGCGCTGCGCCGCGAGAAGGGCGTCGCCGGGGTTCCGTCCGGTGGGGAGGGCTGATAAGTCCCCGCCCCATGAGCAACGAAAAATCCGATCAGAAGCCCGTCGAGTATTCCGGCCCGAAACGCGTCTTCTCGGGCGTGCAGCCGTCAGGCAGCCTTCATCTCGGCAACTATCTCGGCGCGCTCGTGAAGTTCGTGAAGATGCAGGACGAATACCCCTGCATCTTCTGCGTCGTCGACCTGCACGCCATAACCGTCCCGCAGGACCCGAAGCTGCTTGCCGCCCAGACCCGGGAGATCGCCGCGGCCTATCTCGCCGCCGGCGTCGACCCCGCGAAGGCGATCATCTTCGCGCAATCCTCGGTCCCGGCGCATTCGGAACTCGGCTGGATCTTCAACTGCGTCGCCCGCATGGGCTGGGTCGAGCGCATGACGCAGTTCAAGGACAAGTCGACAGGCAAGGATGCGGAGAACATCTCGGTCGGCCTGTTCGACTATCCCGTGCTGCAGGCCGCCGACATCCTCGCCTACAAGGCGACGCACGTGCCGGTCGGCGAAGACCAGAAACAGCATCTCGAACTCAGCCGCGACATCGCCGCCAGGTTCAACCGCGACTTCAGCGCGCCGGGATTCTTCCCGCTGCCCGAGCCGATCTATCAGGGACCGGGCGCGCGGATCATGTCGCTCAAGGACGGCGCGAAGAAGATGTCGAAGTCGGACCCGTCCGACGCATCACGCATCAACCTGCTCGATACTCCGGATGATATCGCGAAGAAGATCAAGCGCGCGACCAGCGACAGCGAGCTGCTGCCGTTCGACGTGAAAGGCCTTGAGGGCAGGGCTGAAGCGGCAAACCTCGTCGGCATCTATGCGGTGCTGAACGGCCAGGGCGAGCAGGACGTGCTCAACGAATTCGGCGGTCATGGCTTCGGCAAGTTCAAGCCTGCGCTTGCCGATCTCGCCGTGGCGAAGCTCGGCCCTGTCGCCGACACGATGCGCCGCCTGATGGAGGATCCCGCCGAGGTCGATCGGGTCCTCAAGGATGGCGGCGAACGCGCCAACGCCATCGCCGCCCCCGTGATGGACGAAGTCCGCCGCGTCATCGGATTCTGGCGGCCATGATGCGCACATTCATCGCCATGGCGTTGACCGCCCTCGCTGTCGCCTGCAGCGGCGGCCAGATCGAAAGCCTCACCGTCGATGACGCCCAGTACCGTGCGCCGCTGGTCGATGGCGGGACGGGCGTCGCCTATTTTTTGATCACCTCGAACACGGCCGACCGGATAACAGGCGTGTCATCGCCTCTGGCAAAGACTGTCGAAATCCATGAATCCACCTCCACCGGCGGCATGGCCGGCATGGAGCGACGCGACGCGGTCGAGCTACCGGCCGGAAAAACCGTGACATTCGGCCCCGGTGGCCTCCACCTGATGGTGATCGAACCGCAGCGCGTAGCCGCGCCTGCCACATTTCCGATTCAAATAACGCTAGAGTCGGGCCGTGTGGAGACGATTTCCTTCGCTGGTGCGCCCGCGTCGTGAACGCTACGGTAACGTGGCATAAAGGATTATTGGGTTGAGGTTAACGACAGGCTCATTCAGGGTCTGACTACGCTAGCTGGGGCTGGGCGATGTCTGTTCTGAAACTCCGCCGCGACATGGTCGTGGTCGACGACGAGCCGCCCGCCGCGAAGGCCGGTGAGACCGATCGCCCATTCCCCCTCCGCAAACTCGACGCTGAACGTGAGGCCGAAGACGTCGTCGAAGGCACGCTGGTCGATGACGAAGCCGAGGCTCACGAAGAGCACGAGGCGCAGCCCCACCGCCGGCACAAGACGCTCGTCGAGCACATCCGTTTCTGGGCCAATACCGTCGCCATCGTCACCGTGCTGGGCGCCTACCCGACACTGGTCGTCGCCGCCAGCGATGTCGGCGACCGCGATTTCGATCGCCTCGTCAATCGCGCCGACTGGGCAGCCCCCTGGGTGGGCGGCGTCTCGGCGCTGATGGAAGATCATTTCAACCAGCTCGGCTGGGCGCCAGATGCCGCGCCCTGGGAGCCGATGGCGCGGCTCACCGCGAAGCCCGCCTACCAGGCCGCCATGGCCGAAGCGCTCGGCGATCTCATTCGCGTCGCTGATGCGCGCGCCATCGCGACAGGTCAGCCCGACATCGATCTGTCCGCCGCCGCGCGTCTGGTCAACGAGGACTCCACAGCGATCCAGCTCCGCGCCGCGCGCGATGCACTGGTCAACCATGATCGCCGCCTGCGCAGGCAGGACGCCGTCACCGACCTCACGACCTCCCAGGTCGCCGAGCAGCTCGCTCTGCTGTCGTCATGGGCCGCCGCCAGCCAGACCGGCATCGTGTCGTCCGCCACCGCCATCGGCGGCAGCCCGATGGACGAGGAAGCGACACGTGCAGTTTACGCCGCCAAGGGCCGCGCCACGGTCTCCTGGCTGATGCTCGCCTCGCTCCAGTGGCCCACCAGCGCCGAAGCGGCAAAGGCGCGCGATGCCGCGATGAACGCCTGGCGCGAAGTTGCAGAGTTCCACCCCCTGATCGTGTTCAATGGCGATGCCGACGGCTCGCTTTTCGGCAACCACGCCGCCTCGATGAGCTTCCTTATCGCGCAGGCCCAGACCGCGACATCTGCTCTGCAGGCACTCGCAAGCGCTGCTGCCGCCGCTCCCGCTGCGAGGCCAACGCCCGCCCCCGCCTCGGGCGCTGCGCCCTGACTGCGGGCGTCAGGTCAAGCTTGACCTGACCTGCGCAAGGGAGCCTGATCCGCTCATGACAACTACGTCACGCAAGTTTCTCGCCGTGTCTGACGAGACAGAAGAGTGCATGAGCGCGCTGATGTTCGCCGCGATGCGGGCGAGGGCGGTCGGCGCTGGCATGGTGATGCTGCGTTGCGCCCGCGTGCCGGGCCTCGGCGGCTGGGTCGGCCTCGACAAGGAGATAAGCCAGGACGCGATCGATTCCGCGCGGCTGAAAGCCGTCCGCCATGCCAACGCACTTGAAGAAAAGATCGGCGTAAAACCCGAGATCGTCATCAGCGAGGAAGAACCCGTCGATGCGATCCGTGACCTGGTCAGGGACGATCCCGCGATCAAGGTGCTGATCCTTGCGTCTGCGTCGGGCTGGCGGCCCGGTCCGCTGGTGTCTCGCCTGGCCAAGGGAAAGCCCATCGCCAGCCGCCCGATCGCCGTCACGGTGATCCCCGGCGGCATGAGCGAGGAACAGCTGGCGGAGATCGGCGGCCTGTCCGGGTGAAGGCCCCTGCCGGGGTCGCCCGTTGCGACTTCGGAATTGCACATGGGCCCCGGCGGGGCCATGTAGCGGGTAGAGAAGGCGGTATCCCGATGTTCATCCAGACCCAGCCCACGCCCAACCCGGCCACACTGAAATTCCTGCCAGGACAGGACGTTTCCCCCTCCACGCCGTACGAGTTCGCCTCGCAGGACGAAGCGGCAGCCTCTCCGCTTGCCTTCGCCCTGTTCGGTGTGAACGGCGTTACGGGCGTCTTTTTCGGTTCTGACTTCGTGTCGATCACCAAGAATCAGGACGCCGACTGGTCGGTCGTGAAGCCGCAGGCGCTGGCCGCGATCATGGACCATTTCGTCTCCGGCGCGCCGCTGCTGGCGGATGCGGCCCCCGGCGCACACGCGCCCGAAGGCGAGGATGAGACCGTCTACGAGGGCGAGACCGCCGAGATCGTGGCCGAGATCAAGGAGCTGATCGCCACGCGCGTGCGCCCCGCTGTCGCCAATGACGGCGGCGACATCATCTTCAAACGCTTCGATAAAGATACAGGCATCGTCTATCTCGCGATGCGCGGCGCCTGCTCGGGTTGTCCGTCATCCGCGATGACCCTGAAATCGGGCGTCGAGAACCTGCTGCGCCACTACGTGCCCGAGGTCACCGCCGTCGAGGCTGCCGCCTGATGGGCAAGCCGATCGGAGACGCGGACCTCGACCTGATCTTCCGCACCGCCCGCACCCGCCGCGGCTGGACCCAGGAAGAGACGCCCGAGGTGCTGATCCGCGCCACCTACGACCTTCTCAAGATGGCGCCGACCGCCTCCAACATCTGCCCCGCACGCTTCATGTTCGTGCGCTCCCCCGAAGCCAAGGCGCGTCTCGCGCCGCATCTGGATGAGGGCAACCGCGCGCAGGCCCGCACCGCGCCATGGACGGCCATCGTGGCCTACGACGTCGCTTTCGCGGACCACCTCGGCAAGCTGATCCCGCACGCGCCCGATGCGAAGGAATGGTTTGCCGGCGCGGAAAAGACCGAATGGAACGCCATCCAGTCCGGAACGCTGCAAGGCGCCTATCTCATCATCGCCGCCCGTTCGCTCGGCCTCGACTGCGGCCCGATGGGCGGCTTCAGCCGCGAGGGCGTCGACAAGGAATTCTTCGCGGACGATCCCGTGATGAAATCCTGGCGCTCGAACTTCCTCGTCAATATCGGCCATGGCGATGACACGCGATTGCGCCCCCGCTCGCCGCGTCTCGATTTCGACGAAGCCTGCCGGGTCGTCTGATGCTCATCCTCGGCATCAACACCGTCGCCGACGCCTGCGAGGCGGCGCTGGTGCGCGACGGCGCCGTGATCGCCGAGCGCTCCGAGCCAATGAACCAGGGCCATGACGCGCGGCTCGCGCCGGTCGTTGAGCAACTCATGCGCGACGCAGGCATTCCCTTCGGCGACCTTCACCGCGTCGCCGTGGTGGTCGGCCCCGGCTCCTTTACAGGCGTCCGCGTCGGCGTGGCGTTCGCGCGCGGGCTTTCGCTGGCGCTGGAAATTCCCGCCGTCGGCGTCTCAAGCCTTGAGGCGATCGATGGCCTGCCGGGCCAAGGCTATGTGCTTGGCCTGCTGCCGGCAAAGCGCCGCCCGCCGCATCGCACATGGTGGGGACAGCTGATCGATGCGGGCAGGGGCGGCGCAGAACCCTTCGAGGCGGTCGAAGACGAACTCACCTCACTCGCCGCTGGAACCGATGCCGTCTGCGGCGGGCTCGACGACTTGCCCCGCCTCGGGAAGCGCCAGATCCCGGGCGCGCCCTCCGCGCGCGCCGCCGCCCTGTTCGCCGCGCGCATGGCGCGGCACGACCTGCCTCCGCCGCGGCCGATCTATGTCCGCGAGCCGGACGCGACGCCGATGCAGCGGCCCGTCACCCCGGCCGGGCAATGACGATCCGCGCGGCAACGCCCGGCGACGCCGCCGACCTCTCGCACATCCATGCCGCGTCCTTCGACGACGGCTGGACGACGCAGGATTTCGCGACATGGCTCGCGCGCACGGAAGGCATTGCCGTGCTTGCCCTCCGCGAACGCGAACCAGTCGCATTCGGCCTCGCGCTCGCAGCGGGGTCCGACGCCGAACTGCTGACCATCGCGACTGACCCAGCCCAGCGACGCAGCGGTTGGGGCAGGCAAATCTTTCGCGCACTCGATTCCAAGGCGCAGGCCCGTGGCCTCGAACGCTGGATTCTTGAAGTGGCGCGCAACAACGTTGCGGCGCAGGGGCTCTACAAGTCTCACGGATTCGTGGAAATCGGCGTCCGGAAAGCCTATTATAAGTCAGGTGACGGCCGTGCGGATGCGCTCGTCATGTCCCGCCGGGTTGGCCCGACAGGTGGACAGGACGGCGCCTGAGACGCATATGTGCCCGCGGTCCGGTCGAGGCTGGCGTTCTGGGCGGGGCGTTCTGGCCGGGCATTCTGGAAGGAGGTCGCGCGTGATCGAGCACAAGAGCGAAGTCGAAAAGAAGTGCGAAGAAAAAAACCTGCGGATGACGGACCAGCGCCGCGTGATCGCAAAAGTTCTGTCGGAAGCAATTGACCATCCAGACGCCGAGGAGTTGCACCGCCGCGCCGCCGCGGTCGACCCCAATATTTCCCTGGCTACCGTGTACCGCACCGTGAAGCTGTTCGAGGATGAAGGTATCATTGCGCGTCACGACTTCCGTGACGGTCGCTCCCGCTATGAAGATGCGCACCAGGAGCACCACGATCACCTGATCAATATCAAGAGCCGCGAAGTGATCGAATTCAAGTCGGAGGAGATCGAGAAGCTGCAGATCGAGATCGCGCGCAAGCTCGGCTACCGCCTGATCGATCACCGCCTCGAACTCTATGGCGTCCCGCTCACCGAGGACGAGAAGAAGTAAGTGTCCGAGCCAAAGTCCCCCAAGGGGCTCTTCATCAAGACCTATGGCTGTCAGGCGAACGTCTATGACAGCGAGCGCATGCGTGACGTGCTGGCCCCGCTCGGCTATGCGCCCGTGGATTCGGCGGAGGCGGCTGACCTCGTCGTGCTCAACACCTGCCACATCCGCGAGAAGGCGACGGAGAAAGTCTTCTCGGAACTCGGCCGCCTGAAGGACCTGAAACAGCTCAGCGGCGGCGCCATGCGCATCGCCGTGGCCGGTTGCGTCGCGCAGGCCGAGGGCGAGGAGATCATGCGCCGCCAGCCGGCAGTCGACATGGTGGTCGGCCCGCAATCCTACCATCGCCTGCCGGAAATGATCGCGCGTCTGTCGCGTCAGACCGGCGACATTCTCGAGGTGGATTTCGCCGCCGAGGAAAAATTCGACGCGCTGCCGAAGTCGCGCCAGGTCAGCGGCCCCTCCGCCTTCCTCGCCGTGCAGGAAGGTTGCGACAAGTTCTGTACCTTCTGCGTCGTGCCTTACACGCGCGGCGCGGAATTCTCGCGAAGCGCAGACGCCATCACGGCAGAGGCGCGCGAACTGGCTAGCAAGGGTGTCCGGGAGATCGTCCTCGTTGGCCAGAATGTGAATGCCTGGCACGGCGCAGCGCCCGCGCTTGAGGGCAAGGGCGGCGACTGGCGCCTTGGCAATCTGATTCGCCACATCGCGCGGATCGGGTTCGAGCGCATCCGCTACATGACATCCCATCCGCGCGACATGAGCGACGATCTTATCGACGCCCACCGCGACGTCGAAACCCTGTCGCCCTTCCTCCACCTGCCGGTGCAGGCCGGATCCGACCGGATCCTTAAAGCGATGAATCGCCAGCATACGGCGGCCGACTATCTTCGCATCGTCGATCGCGTGCGCGAGGCGCGTCCCGACATCGCCTTCGCCTCCGATTTCATCGTCGGCTTCCCGGGCGAGAGCGAGAAGGATTTCGAGGACACGCTGTCGCTGGTGAAAGCCGTCGGCTTCGCACAGGCCTATTCGTTCAAATACTCGCCGCGTCCCGGCACGCCGGCCGCAGGCATGCAGCTGCAGGTCGCCGAAGAGGTCAAGGACGAACGCCTCGCGCGTCTCCAGGCGCTGATCAACCAGGAGGCCCAGGCCTTCAACAGCGCCACGGTCGGCCGCACGCTGCCCGTGCTCTTCACGCGCACCGGCAAGCATGAGGGTCAGGTTCTCGGCTATTCGCCCTACATGCAGTCGGTGCACGTCGCGAACGGCGCGCACCTGTCCGGCAGGATCGCCGATATCGAGATCGTGGGCGCCAGCATGACCAGCCTCACCGGTCGCCTGGCGACTGCGGCAATGGTGACCGAAGAGGCATCCGTTTGAGCCGCAAGCCAACCCCTACACGCGGCCAGCGCTACACCGTACCTGTCGCTAGCCAGAAGATGCTGCGCGACATCTGCGGCCCCGCGCACGCAAACCTTCAACTGCTCGAACAGGCCTTCGCCGACGATGGCGTACGCGTCGACAGCCAGGCCCAGAGCGGCGAGATCATCGTCACGGGCGAGGGCGACGGCGCGCGCCTCGCCGCCGATTCGCTGCAGGCCTTCGCCCGCCGCATCGCCAATGGCGCAGACCCGACCGCCTCCGAACTCGAAGCCGCCATCCGCCTGACCGCGAGCCCATCCGCAACCACTGGAACGGGCGAAGTCATCCAGGGCCTGCGCAAACCCGTCATGGCGCAGACGCCCGGCCAGCGCGCCTATCTCGACAAGCTGCGTCAGGACGATCTCGGCCTCGTCTTCGGCGTCGGTCCCGCCGGCACGGGCAAGACCTATCTCGCCGTCGCCATCGGCGCCGCCGAGCTCAAGGCCGGCAAGCGCGACCGCCTCGTCGTTGCGCGTCCCGCAGTCGAAGCCGGCGAGAAGCTCGGCTTCCTTCCCGGCGCGCTGGAAGAAAAAGTCGATCCCTACATGCTGCCGATCTGGGATGCGCTCAACGAATGCCTCGGCGCGCAGGAAGTCGACCGCCGCAAGGAGCGCCGCGAGATCGAGGTCGCCCCGCTCGCCTTCATGCGCGGCCGCACGCTGAAGAACGCCTTCGTCATCATCGACGAGGCGCAGAACGCCACCGTGCCGCAGATGAAGATGGTGCTCACCCGTCTCGGCCGCGGCTCGCGCATGGTCGTCACCGGCGATCCCTCGCAGACCGACCTGCCGCCCAACACCAAGTCCGGCCTCGGTCACGCCATGTCGATCCTGAAGGGCGTCGAAGGCGTCGCCATCGAACAGCTGACGCGCGCAGACGTCGTCCGCCACGAACTCGTCGGCCGCATAATCGACGCTTACGACAAGGACGCCAAAGGGGCGTCGCGCAAGTGAGCGATGCACGCGCCAACGCCGCCCTGTCCCTCGATCTCAGGGTTGCCGATCCGCGCTGGGAGGCGCTCGGCGATGTTGATGCGCTGGCCGCCCACGTGCTGGGCCGCGCCGCGGTCCGCATGAAATCCAGCGGCGAACTCGCAATCCTGTTCACGAACGACGCCGAAATGCGCGTCCTCAACAGCCAGTGGCGAGGCCTCGACAAGCCGACCGACGTCCTGTCATTTCCCTCCGACCAGCCCGAAATTCCGGGCCAACCTCAATACCTTGGCGACGTTGCGCTCGGCTATGAAACCGCACTGCGGGACGCCGAGACGATGCAAAGGCCGTTTCCCGGCCATGTCAGCCACCTTTTGATTCATGGCTTCCTGCATTTGCTTGGCTATGATCACATCGAAACGAAAGATGCGCAGGTGATGGAACCTCTCGAAACCGAAATTCTCGCCGGCCTGGGCTGGCCCGATCCCTATGCCTCCGGCCCCTATGCCGGCGATCCCAACGTTGAAGACGGGCCCGGGAGCTGATCCATGCCGAACGATGGAGAGCCTCCGCAACGCGAATCCTTTCGCCAGCGCCTCGCGCGCCTGATCGCAGGGCAGGCCGACAGCGTCCTGGTCCCGCCAACCGCCAGCACGGCCGTCACCGCGCCGACCGCCATCCGCCTGCGCCTCAAGGAATTCGAGACCGCGACCGTGCGTGACGTGATGACGTCGCGCATCGAGATCGCCGCCGTCGAGATCGACGCCACGCTTGGCGACCTGATGAATCTCTTCGTCACCGAGGCTCATTCCCGCATGCCGGTCTATCGCGACTCGCTGGATGAGCCGCTCGGCTTCGTCCACATCAAGGATGTCGTCGCCGAAGGCGTAAAGCGCGGCTGGACGGCCGAGACGCTGGCCTCCAAACCGCTCGACCGGCTCGTACGCGAGATCATGTTCGTGCCCGAATCAACCCCGCTGCCCGACCTGCTGGTCCGCATGCAGGCTAGCCGGATCCACATCGCTCTGGTGATCGACGAGTATGGCGGCACGGGCGGCATGGTCTGCCTCGAAGACCTGGTCGAACAGATCGTCGGCGACATCGAGGACGAGCATGACGAGGCGCCGCCGCTGATTGCGCGACGCGGCAAGTCCAGCTGGGAAGTCGCCGGACTCGCTACAATCGACGATGTGGTGCGCCAGACCGGCCTGCCGGTTCTGGTCGCCGATTTCGAAACCGAGGTCGATACGTTCGGCGGTCTCATCTCCGCCATCGCCGGGCGCGTGCCTGCGGTTGGCGAGACGATCGAGCACCCGCGCGGCCTCACCATCGAGATCATCGAGGCCGATCCGCGCCGCGTTATCCGTGCAAAACTACGGGGCCCCCGTGCGGCGCCATCCGTCCTTGCCGAAGGCAAGACCGAAACGGTAGACCGTTGACCAGCCGCCGCCTGAGGTCGATCGCCGGGCGAGTCGGGGAGGGGCGATGAAGGAACCACGCACAGGCGCACCGCCACAGCCGCACGGCCGTGGCCACATTCTCGCGCCAGCCTATCTGTGGGTGGCCGGCCTTCAGGGCTGGCGCGCGCTGACGTTCTGCGCCGCGCTGGGCGCGATCTCGAACCTTGCCTTTCCGCCTTTCCACATCTGGCCAGCGCTGGCGCTTGGCCTGTCGGGCCTCATCTGGATGCTGGATTCGGCGCGCCTGATGGAACGGCCGCGCCGCGCCGCCTTCTGGCGCGTCGCCGCCTTCGGCTTCGCCTACTATCTCGTCGGCCTCCACTGGATCGCGTGGGCCTTCCTCGTGAACCCGGGCTCGCATCTCATCTTCATCTGGATGCCGCTCATCGCACTTCCCGGCATCCTTACCGCCATCCTGGCGGGCTGCCTGTGGGCGATCTATCCTTACTGGTGCGCGGGGCCTGCGCGGCTGATCCTGTTCTCCGTCGCCTTCATGTTCGCCGAATGGTTCCGCGCCTCGCTCTTCGGCATTGGCGGTTTGCCGTGGAACCTTCCCGGCATGATCTGGGCCCCGGGCGAGGCGATCTCGCAGTCGGCGTCGATCTGGGGAATCTACGGCCTGTCAGCGCTCACCGTCATCGCGATGTCCTCGCCCGCCGTGCTAGCCGATTCCCGGCCGCGCGGATCGGCCGCTTCGCGCGCAGCTCCCCTCATCGTGGCCGCCATCGTCTTCGGCGCCATCTGGGGCTGGGGGGCGCGCCGGCTTGGCGAGGCGCCCATGACGGAACCAACCGGCGCGATGGTGCGCCTCATTGACGCCGGCATTCCGCAAGCGGCCAAGCACGATCCCGACAATGCCGAAGCGGTCGTCGAGCGCTTCCTGCAACTCACCGGACCCGACACGGCGAGCGCGCCGCGAATCCTCATCTGGCCTGAGGGCGCGCTGCCTTACGATCTCTTCCGGTGGGATCCTGCGCTCCGCGCCGTCACCGACACCGTGCGCACGCGCAAGCTGATCATCGGCTCGGCCCGTGTCGAGAACGCCGGCGGGCCCGATCAGAAATGGTACAACTCGCTCACCGTGCTCGATGGCGACAGCGCCGTGCGGATGCCGGGCTGGTACGACAAGCACATGCTGGTGCCGTTCGGCGAGTTCGTGCCGTTCGCGTGGGTGCTGAAGACGATCGGCCTTCAGACGCTGCAGGACCTTGCGCCCGGCGGTTTCGAGGCTGGCCCGCGTCCCTCGACCTTCGCCGCGGAAGGCGTGCCGCCCTTCGGCCCGCTGATCTGCTACGAGGCGATCTTCCCTGGCCTTTCGCCCAATGGCGAAGACCGTCCGCAATGGCTGGTCAACATCTCGATCGATGCATGGTTCGGCGAACTGTTCGGCCCGGGACAGCACGCAGCCCAGGCCCGCTATCGCGCCATCGAGGAAGGCCTGCCCATGGCCCGCGTCGCCAGCCGCGGCGAGACCGGCATGATCGACGCCTTTGGCCGCTGGACAGCAAGAGCGACAACCGCCGATCCCGCCGTCTATGGCGCCGACCCCGAAGGCTGGCGCTCGGCTGTGGTCGACGCGCGTATACCCGCAGCGCTGCCGGCGACGCCCTACAGCAACTGGCGCGACGGACTGTTCTGGATAATCCTGCTTTCACTCAACCTCGGGTTGTTCGTTCTGCCGCGCCGCTAGGCTAGGTGCTACGCAACTTCTGGCTGTGGCGATACCTGCTGCGGCTGCCAGGGGCAGGACAGGGCAGGCATGGAAACGCGGGATCCATCCGATATCGATCGCATCGTCAGCGAACGCATTTATGCGCGCCGCAACCAGCTCGAGATGTCCCAGCCCGAACTGGCCGAGCGCGTCGGCGTCACCTTCCAGCAGGTCCAGAAATACGAGAACGGCAAGAACCGCGTCTCCGCCGGCCGGCTCTACGAGATTGCCAAGGCCCTGGGCGTCACCATCCAGTACTTCTACGAAAGCGCCCCCCGCCTCGCCCTTGCACGCCGGGGCGTCGCCGAGGAACGGTCCGAATTCACCGGTCCGGACACCGGCGAAGAGCTCGAATTGCTGGGGGCGTTTCGCCGCATCCAGCAGGCCGGCGCCCGCAAGGCCGTGATCGATCTTGCAAAAAAACAGGCCCGTCCCCAGCCGAAACCCGTCGCCAAGGCCCCCCCGCGCAAGCGTTAGGCTCAAGCCTCGGTTGGGCAGCGCTAAATCATATAAAGCTTTCCTTATATCCCCCCTCGGGCTATGGCGGGCGGGTTTCCGGATGAGGAGTTTCGCGTGGCGCGTTCCGAATATCTGTTCACCAGCGAATCCGTGTCCGAAGGACACCCCGACAAGGTCTGCGACCGCATCTCGGACGAGGTGGTGGACCTCTATTATCGCACCACGATCGAGCAGGGGCTCGACGTCTGGTCACTGCGCTGCGCGGCCGAAACGCTGGCCACCACCAACAAGGTCGTCATCGCCGGTGAATTCCGCGGCACCGACGCCGTCACCAAGGAATTGATCGCCCACCACACGCGTCTGGCGATCAAGGACATCGGCTACGACCAGGAAGGCTTCTCCTGGCGCACGGCCGACATCGAAGTCCTGCTCCACGGCCAGTCCGAACATATCGCCCAGGGCGTCGACGCCTCCGGCAACAAGGAAGAGGGCGCGGGCGATCAGGGCATCATGTTCGGCTATGCCACGAACGAAACGCCGGAACTCATGCCGGCCCCGATCCAGTATTCCCACCGCATCCTGAAACTCCTCGCCGACGCGCGCCACAGCGGAAAAGAGAAGACGCTGGCCCCGGACGCGAAGTCCCAGGTCACCGTCCGCTATGAGAACGGCAAGCCGAAGGAAGCCGTCTCGATCGTGCTCTCGACCCAGCACACCGACGCGAAGCAGACCTCCGAAGACATTCGGAAAATCGTCGAGCCCTACATCCGCAAGGCCCTCGGCGACACGCTGCCGATCGCCAAGGACTGCGTCTGGCACATCAACCCGACCGGCAAGTTCGTCATCGGCGGGCCCGATGGCGATTGCGGCCTCACAGGCCGCAAGATCATCGTCGACACATACGGTGGCGCAGCCCCCCATGGCGGCGGCGCCTTCTCCGGCAAGGACCCGACCAAGGTCGACCGTTCGGCCGCCTACGCCGCCCGCTATCTCGCCAAGAACGTCGTCGCTGCCGGCCTTGCCGAACGCTGCGTGATCCAGCTCTCCTACGCCATCGGCGTTCCCGAGCCGCTGTCGATCTACGCCAATTGCGACGGCACGGAAAAATGCGACCTCGCCAAGCTCGAAAAGCGTCTCGGCGAAGTGATGGACCTCCGCCCGCGCGGCATCCGCACGCATCTCGGCCTCAACAAGCCGATCTACGCCCGCACGTCCGCCTACGGCCATTTCGGCCGTGAGCCCGACGCCGACGGCGGCTTCTCGTGGGAGAAGACGGATCTCGTGAGCGAGCTCAAGGATCTGGCGTAACACCGATCGGGAAGCACGCCCTGGTCGCTGCCATTCCTGTCGCAAACCCGGCGACGATGCAGCCCCGCGAGCCTATCTTCATCACATGATCGAAGGCTTCCGCTTCCTGCCCGAATACTTCAGCCCGCCCGCCCAGAAGGCGTTGCTGGCTGACGTCATCGGCCTGCTCGACGACAACCCGCTCTATCGCGGGTCAATGCCCCGCACCGGCAAGCCGCTCTCCGTCCGCAACACCAATCTCGGACCGCTTGGATGGGTCAGCGACATCAAGGGCTATCGTTATCAGCCGACCCACCCCGTCACCGGCAAACCATGGACGCCGATCCCGCAGGCGCTGATCGATCTCTGGCGTGACGTTGCGAACTTTCCCGCGCCGCCCCAGGCCTGCCTGGTGAACTGGTATGAAGCGGACTCGCGCATGGGCCTGCACATCGATGCCGACGAAAGCGCCAGGGACGCGCCAGTCATCTCCGTGTCGCTCGGCTCCCGCGCCTTGTTCCGCCTTGGAGGGCTGGAGCGGAAAAGCCCCACCTCATCCATGCGGCTGGCCTCTGGCGATGTCGTCGTCCTGGGAGGCGCTGCGCGTCAGGCCTATCACGGCGTCGATCGCATCTATCCCGACAGTTCCACGCTCGTGCCGGGAGGAGGGCGGATAAATCTGACCCTCAGGCGCGTGACCGCGCCATGACGCCATGGCGCGGCCGCGTGAAATCGAAACTGCGATGACTGGAAATCAGACGGCCTGCGGACCGTCCACGCGCCAGTGCAGATTGAGCACCGGCAGCTGGGCGGAGTTCGGCTTGTCGTCCAGCGTGCGGCCGATCGGATGCTTTCCTATCTTGCGGCGGATCTCGTCGACCGGGGTCTCGGCTTGCATACGATAGACCCGGTTCTGCGGGTCGCGCTCGTCGATGATCAGCACATCCGCGTCGCCGCGGAAGTAGGCGCCACGCGCATGGCCGTCATGGTCGATGTGGAACACCACAACCGCCTTCTTCTTCCTGGTTTCGAAAGGCCACATGTTGCTCAGCCCCGTCTTTGAAATGTGTCCGAAAGACGGCCCAGCGCCGCCTGACACAAGCAACGGACGGCGCCGAAACCTGTTCCCGCCCCGAGAGCATTCCGTTTCACGCGTGTCCGCGCGGTCCCTTCTTGCCGGGTTAAGCAGCAGTTAACGGCGATATGGCATGGTGCCGGGATGGTCCTGCCGCTTTCCACGGTCAGCATGCTGTTCGGCTCGACGCAGTCGTCGGGCGGGGTGGATCTGTCGTTCATCACGCGCGGTTCCTCCGGTGCGACCGCTACCGCCGACGCAGGTTCCATCAAGCTCGCCCTGGGCAACGCCGCGAAGAATGAAGCAAAACAGCTGGCCGACGTCGCGAAGGACCCGCAGGTCGTGAAGGACCTCGCGCGCTACGAAAAGGTCCTCAAGAACGCCGACTCCATCGACGACGTTCTGAACGACCCCATCGCCCGCAAGGTCCTGATGACGGCCAGCGGCCTGAAGGGCGACATCGACAATATCGGCCTCCTGAAGAAGGCGATGCTGTCAGACCCGACCGACCCGAAATCCGTGGCGGTCCGCATGTCCCAGATCAATGGCGCATGGCTGGCGTTCGCCAAGGAATACGACCTCGCCACAAACGGTCTCGACCGCCTCTATCCGCAGATGGACGGCGTCGAGGGCCGCTGGCGCATCAATCTCGATCGCGAAGGCGAAACCATCGAGGCCATGCTCGAAATCAAGCAGGCAAGGGGCGGTGTCTGGCAGGCCGAGGTCGACGGCGTCCCGATCCCCATCACGGTCGATGGCGAGGACGTGACGCTCGACCTTCTCTGGCGCGACGCCGACGACGAACTCCACACCAGCCGCCTAACCGGCACGCTGGACAAGAACGGCCTCTCGGGCGCGCAGTTCGATGACGGGGTTGAAGTCGAGGCGGACTGGAACGCCACGCCCTATTTCAAGGACGCGCTCAAGGCCGTCAGCGACAACTACATCGCCGAAAAACGTTTGGACATGCTCGACGCCCAGCTGCCCGGCCTCGGTTCGGCCGTGCTGTTCAAGCAGGTCGCCAAGACATTCAAGGACGCTGTCGACGTGCTGGGCTCGCCCCTCGGCCGCGAGGTCGTCACGGTGGCCTTCAACATCCCCAAGCAGATCGCGGTCCAGTCGATCGAGGCGCAGGAAAAAGCCATCAACCAGCGCATGAGCCCCGCCAAGCTGGCAAACGAGGCCTACGCCGATATCGTCGCCCAGCGCTACCTGATCATGCTCAATGGCGGCCTCGGCGGCGTCACGGCCTGACGTGAATTGAACTTCGTCCTGTTTGCGCCCACCTCCACACGAGGGGGATGCAATGCCACCACCGGATGCCTTGGCCATCATCGCGCTCACCACGCTTGCGTTGTTCGCCGTCTCCTTCGCCAGCCTGATCCGCCTGACGTGCGCCGGCGTGCTGGAGGGTCGCAACGCAGACGGCTCTCCCAGCCTCGAAGCCATCCTCCGCGGCTCCAATCCTTGCCTGCGGCCTTGTCGGAGGCGCGGGCCTGTACCTTCACGCCCAACTTGTCCGTCGGCTCCTCGCGCAACCGAACAATATCCGTCTCGCGCTCGCCGACACCGCAACGAGCGCGATCTCGACCACGCTCTCTGTCTGGCTTGGCTGCCTGGCTTACGCGATATCAGCGTAGCATTCCGAAACAGAACCTACGCCGACGCTCGCTTGCGAACAGGCATGTGTTTCTTGCCCCAGTCCTTCAGCCCGACCAGCGCCGGCGCAAAGTCGCGTCCCTTCTCCGACAGCCGGTATTCGTACCGGAGCGGCCGCTGCGAATACGCGTTCCTTTCCAGAACCCCCTGGTCCACCAGCCGCTTCAGGCGGTCAGACAGCACATGGCGAGTCACGCCCAGGCTGGTCTGGAACTCCTCGAACCTTGATTTTCCAAGGAAACAGTCGCGAACGATCAGTATCGTCCAGCGATCGCCGATCACCGACAGCGCCCGCGCCACCGGACACCAGTCCGTCGCCAGCTCGTCCCACCGGCTCGCTTTGGAATCCCTATTTCGTTCCATTTCAGAACCCTGCACCGATTGCACTCCCATGCAAAGAGCGTAGGTTCCTTTTCTGAACGGAGCATTGCCGATGCCAGAAAAGCGCTCAGCCCTGATCGTCGGGGCCGGCGACGCCACCGGCGGCGCCATCGCCCGCCGCTTCGCCCGCGGAGGCTACGCAACCGTCGTCACCCGCCGCGAACTGACCAGCCTCGACCCGCTGCTCGAGAGAATCCGCGCCGACGGCGGCGAAGCGCACGGCTTCGGCGCAGACGCCCGCGACGAGGACCAGACCGTCGCCCTGTTCGAAAAGATCGAAGCCGAGATCGCCCCGCTCGAAGTCGTCGTCTTCAACATCGGCGCAAACGTGAACTTCCCGATCCGCGAGACCACGTCGCGCGTCTACCGCAAGGTGTGGGAGATGGCCGCCTTCGCCGGCTTCCTCGCCGGCCGCGAAGCCGCGAGGGCCATGGTCCCACGCGGCAAGGGCACCATCATCTTCACCGGCGCCACTGCCTCCATCCGGGGCGCATCAGGTTTCTCGGCCTTCTCAGGCGCCAAGTTCGCCCTCCGCTCGCTCGCTCAGTCGATGGCCCGCGAACTCGGCCCGCAGGGCGTCCACGTCGCCCACACCATCATCGACGGCGCGATCGACACTGAATGGATCGCGAAGAACTTCCCGCAGCGCCACGCGCTCAAGGATCAGGACGGCATCCTCAATCCAGACCACATCGCCGACGCCTACTGGATGCTCCACGCGCAGCCCCGCGATGCATGGACCCACGAACTCGATCTGCGTCCGTGGATGGAGAAAATGGCCTAGCGCCGAACAACCCGAAAACAGAAGGAGGCATGGACGGATGCCGAAGCAAGTCGAGTTCTTCTACGATTTCACAAGCCCCACGGCCTATCTCGCCTGGCGCCGCCTGCCTGCGATCGCGCAGCGCACCGGCGCGACGATCAGATACCGCCCCATGTTCCTCGGCGGCGTGATGCAGACCACCGGCAACCGCCCGCCCGGCACGCTGCCGCAGAAGGGCAAGTGGATGGCCGCCGACCTCCAGCGCTGGGCCAAGAAGTTCAACACGCCCTTCCAGCCCAACCCGTACTTCCCGATGATGACGCTCATGGTCCAGCGCGCCGCCCAGGAATGGGTCGAGGGTCCCCACTTCGAGAAATACCTCAGCGCCATCTTCACAGCCGCCTGGCAGGACCAGAAGAACATCGCCGACAAGGCCGTGCTTGCTGAAATCCTCACAACGGCCGGCTTCTCCGCGGATGAATTCTTCGCCGCCGCCGAGAACCCCGCCAACAAGGAAAAGCTGAAAGCCGTCACCGACGAAGCCGTCGCCCGCGGCGTCTTCGGCGCCCCGACTTTCTTCGTCCAGACGCCCGACGGCGAAGAGATGCACTTCGGCCAGGACCGGCTGGATTTTGTCGAGGATGCGCTGAAGCGAGGGTGAGCGCGCCCTCGTCCTTCGAGACGGCCTTCGGCCTCCTCAGGAGGAGGGCTTCTCAACATGCGCGCCAACTGTGAGGCCTCATCCTGAGGAGCCGCGAAGCGGCGTCTCGAAGGACGAGGCCGGGCTCACCGATGCAGCCGATTGCCCCAACCCCATACCCATGCCAGACCGCGCACGGGGAGAAGGCCGGGGCGATGACAGACCAACCGACACCGAACCCGTTCACGCGCCTCTCGCGCCGCGTGCTCTCCATCATTGTTGGCTTGATTGTCACGCTCATTGTCGGCGCCGTCGCCGAGCGCGTCACCAGCCCTGAATGGCTGGCCAGCGCAAAGGACGCACAGGCCGGCTGGGTCAACGCTGTCGCCGAAACCTCGCCGATCAGCGTCGCCACAACGTTCGGCGTCGAACTGCAGTCAGCCATCTCCGGCGAGACCAGCAATGGCGGCTGGTCCGGCTTCGGCGCGCCGGAGGGCAGGGGCCTGCAATCGCCCTTCTACGCGCTGGTCTTCACCGCCGCGCGGCTGTGGGAGTCCAGCGGCATAGCTGCTCTCGTGCAGCTGGGCCTCGGCGCGCTCGCCTTCGCCGTGCTCAATGTCTGGCGCACAAAGGGCGAGACCATCTTCATGGGCGATTTCTGGCTGTCGCTCATCATCGCGCCGATCGCCATTGTCGCGCTCGCCAGCGTCATCGGCCTCGCCCTCTGGGCTATCATGCTGGGCGCGCTCAGCGCGCTGAGCTGGGCGACTGGCTTTGCCGCGACGGCCGCAGGCGCCACCGGCGTCGCCGGCTTCGCCTGGGTCTGCATAACCGAGCTCACCAAGAAAGGCGCAGAGCACGTCATCACGCCAAAGGGGTTGGGCTAGACCTTCAGCCCCGCCTTCAGCGCCAGCTCGCGCAGGTTCACCGACGGCCTCGGCCCGATATGCGAGATCACCTCGCCCGCGCACAGATTGCCCAGCACCGCCGATTCCTGCAGCGACAGCCCGTGCGTGATCCCGTAGAGCACGCCAGCTGCATACTGGTCGCCCGCACCCGTCGCATCCACCACTGACGCAGGCGCAACCGGCGCTGTCCACGTATCCCCGCCCGACACGATCACCGATCCCTTGGACGAGCGCGTGATCGCGGCGATCTGGCTGTCCTTGGCGATCTGCGCCATGGCCGCATCGAAATCGTCGGTCTCGTAGATCGCCAGCAGTTCCGCCTCGTTGGCGAACACCAGGTCGCAATGCGAGCGGATCAAATGCACGAAGCTGTCGCGATGCCGGTCGACACAGAACACGTCAGACATGGTGATCGCAACCTTCCGCCCCGCAGCCTTCGCGACTTCGGAGGCGTGCACGAACGCCGTCTTCGCCGCCGGCTTGTCGAACAGATAGCCCTCGAGATAGAGCCACGCCCCCGCTTTCAAGGCGTCTGCGTCCACATCGTCCGCTGCAAACTCGGTCGAGGCGCCAAGGTAGGTGTTCATCGACCGCTCGCCGTCCGGCGTAACCGCGATCATCGATCGCGCGGTCGGCGCGCCGTCAATCAGTGGCTTGCCGAAGAAGTCCGCGCCGATCCTGCCCATGTCAGCCACATAATCCCGGCCGATCTTGTCATCGCCGACCTTGCCCATGAAAGCCGCGCTGGCGCCAAGGCTGCGAAGCCCGGCGATCGTGTTTCCGGCCGATCCGCCGCTGGTCTCCACCCGGCTCGCGGGCAGGGCGTTGTAGAGATAGTCACAGCGCTCCGTCGTGATCAGGTTCGTCCGCGCCTTGGGGATGTCGTGCTTCACGAGAAAGTCGTCATCCACCTGCGCGATCACGTCCATGATGGCGTTGCCCAGGGCGACGACGTCATACTTCACCGGCATGAGAATTCTTCCCCGCGCCGCGGCAAAATCCACGATGGAAAGCCCGGCTCGCCGGACTTAAAGACTGTGCGGAAGCCTCACGCAAGTGAGACCACGGGAAGCACGCGCCACATGACTGAAATCGCCCTGCTGACGGCCGCAAACCTCGTGTCCGATGCGCCGGACCGCCGCGCCGATGCGCATCTCTTCGATATCCAGCTCGATATCCTCCGCCGCGGCTTTGCCCCCCACGGCCTCACCCTCACGCCCGTCCGCTGGATCGACCCCATCGACTGGACGCGCTTCGGCGCTGTCCTCGTCAACAGCGCCTGGGACTACCAGGACCGGCACGGGGATTTCCTCGCCACGCTGGATCGCATCGCCGCCCTCGGCGTGCCCGTCTTCAACGACCCCGGCGCCGTCCGCTGGAATATCCGCAAGACCTACCTCCGTGAATTGGAAGCGCGCGGCGTCCCCGTCATCCCCACGCTCTGGCCGGAAGCGCCCACGCGCGACGACATCGTCCACGCCATGTCCGCCTTCGGCATTGAGGACGTCGTCCTCAAACGCCAGGTCGGCGGCGGCGCCCGCGCCCAGGTCCGCTACACCAAAGCCGACATGCCTGCAGCTGGCTCCATCATGGATCGCCCCGGCATGATCCAGCCCTTCATCGCCTCCATCGCAACCGAGGGCGAATACTCCTTCCTCTTCGTCGACGGCGAATTCAGCCACGCCCTCGTCAAGCGCGCGAAGTCCGGCGACTACCGGATTCAGGAGGCCTATGGCGGCACCTCGCAAGCCATCGACCCAACCCCGGACGACCGCGCCTCCGCGCAAGCCGTCCTCACCGCCCTCGCCACGCCGCCCCTCTACGCCCGCGTCGACATGGTCCGTGGCCAGGCCGGCGAACTTCTCCTGATGGAACTCGAAGTCATCGAGCCCTTCCTCTTTCCGAAAGACGGCCCCCACATCGGCGAGATGCTCGGCGCAGCCCTCAAGAAGCGGCTCTGATCTCCGGATCGCAGGGAACGCCGACTCACGACTGCACCTCACCCCTTCCGCCTCACACCGCGCCTGCCTACCTTGGCTGCGGGAGAGGTCATCACATGCAGTATGCCTGCGACGCCTTCAAAGGGCGTACCTGGTTCCGTATCGAAACCGAAGCCGAGGCTGGCGCCGAGTCCCGGTTGATGCGCCACGCTGTCGAAAAACACTTCCTCACCGCGCAGCAGCGCGCGCGCCGCACCTATGTGCCGGGGCAGGGGCTTGAGCGCGACATCGGCCTGAAGGCCCACATCGCCCGCACCATGCCGGTCTTCATGACGCTCCGCGCCGACGACGGATCTGGCCTCGCCACCGCCATGCTGCCGCCCGGCCCAAAGCCGTCGAGCGATTTCACGATCATCATCGTCGGCCCCGAGAACGCCGACCCCTACTTGGAACACGGCGACGCAATCGAAGCGCTCGCCCGCCACGTCCGCATCCCGCTCCCCCGCGCCCGCTGCTATCCGTACGCGCAGCGGTAACTACTCCCCCGTCTTCGCGTCATACTGGCAAAGATCGCGGATGACGCACTCCGGACACCCCGGCTTGCGCGCCAGGCACGTGTAGCGCCCGTGCAGGATCAGCCAGTGATGCGCCCCACGCTTGTATGCGTCAGGCGTAACCTGCAGCAGCTTCCTCTCGACCTTCTCCGGCGTCGTCTCCGGCGCAAGCCCCGTCCGGTTCGAGACGCGGAAGACGTGCGTGTCCACCGCAATCGTCGCCTCGCCAAAAGCCTCGTTCAGCACCACGCTCGCCGTCTTGTTGCCCACGCCCGGCAGCGCCACGAGCTCCTCCCGCGTGCGCGGCGTCTTGCCCCCATGCTGTTCGAGAATGATCTTCGACAGCGCGATCACATTCTTCGCCTTGCCCCGCCAAAGCCCGATCGTCTTGATGTATTCGGCGACGCCTTCCTCACCGAGCGCCACCATCTTCGCCGGCGTGTCGGCAACCCCGAACAATTCCTTCGTCGCCTTGTTCACCGACACATCCGTCGCCTGCGCCGAAAGCGCGACAGCGACCACCAGCGTATAGGGATCGGTGTAGGCCAGCTCGGTCTTCGGATCGGGCCGGTGTTCGGCCAGCCGCCTGAAAAGCTCGCCCGCCATCTCCGGCGTAAAGCCCTTCGCGGGTTTCTTCGACTTCTTCTTCGCCGCCGCCTTCGCCATGCTTCTCTAAAGCCCAGCCGGCCAGCATTGTCATCCGGCACTTGCGAAGAACGCCTCCCGGCCTAATCTCCGCAAATGGCCATCGTCTATCTCGACGCCGTGCTGGAGCCTCCACGCTCGCTGACAACGCGCGGCCTCAACCGCGTGATGCTGATCCTCGGCGCCTTCAGCGCTGTGTTCAGCCTTGGCTTCCTGCTTGTCGGCGCCTGGCCGGTGGTCGGCTTTCTTGGCGCCGAAATCCTTGTGCTCTGGCTGGTCTTCCAGTGGTCCTTCCGCGCACAGACCGCGCGCACCTATGTCCGCGTCACAGCCGACGAGGTCGATGTGCGAAAAGTCGATGGCTGGGGCAGGGAGCGGCGCGCCAGCATGGCGTCCCACTTCGCCCGCGTCGAGTTCGATCGCACAGCCACCGGCCCCAACGCCCTTCGCCTCGCCACATCGCGGACAGCTTATCCGCTCGGCGAGTTTCTCACCCCGCGTGAGCGCGAGACCTTCGCCCGTCGCCTGATGCAGGCGATCAGTGACGCCCGCCGCGAACGCCATACCCAGGACAATGCATGAGCATCGAATTCCTCCACGCCATGGTTCGTGTCGGCGATCTCGACGCCGCCGTGAAATTCTTCTGCGACGGCCTTGGTCTTACCGAGGTCCGCCGCAACGACTATCCGCAGGGCAAGTACACACTGGTCTTCCTCGCCTCGCCCGACGACATCAAGCGCGCCAACTATGACGGCAAGGAACGCCTGCCGCCGGGCGTCCCCATGGTCGAGCTGACCCACAACTGGGACGAGCGCGAGTATTCTGGCGGCCGCAATTTCGGCCACCTCGCTTACCGCGTCGGCGACATCTACGCCGCCTGCGAGCGCTTCCAGAAGATGGGCGTCACAATCAACCGCCCGCCCCGCGACGGCCGCATGGCCTTCGTTCGCTCGCCCGACGGCATTTCCATCGAGCTCCTGCAGAAGGGCGAAGCGCTTGCACCTGCCGAGCCATGGGCAAGCGCGCCGAACATCGGCAGCTGGTAGGCGGGCCTATTTCTTCGCCGGTTTCGGCGGCTTCGCCTTCGGCGCAGGCTTGGGCCTCTCCGCCTTCGCAGGCCTCACGGGCTTCGCCTTCACCTGCTTCGCCGGCTTGGGCGCAGGCTTTGGCTTCGGCCGCACCATCGTCGGCAGCGCCTTCAGCGCCTCTTCAGGCGGTCTCTGGAATCCGCCCATCTGCGCCTCGATCGCCTCCGCGATCGCGAGTACATCCTCATCCCCGCCTTCCGGCCCAATGATCTGCACCCCACACGGCAACTGGCCCGCACGGCGCGGCACGGGGATCACCACGGCGGGCAGGTGGCACACCGTCGCCAGCGCAATCCAGCCGTGCAGCATGTGATAGGGGATCGCCTTGCCATCGACGCTCAGCACCCGCGTCACCGCGTCTCCCGTTTCGACATGAGGAAAAGCTGCGGTCGGTGCGACAGGCGTGATCAGCGCATGCCAGCGCGAGAAGAAGTCCGATATCGTCCGCTTCAGGCGGCGGCGGCTCTCGTCCGCCCTCAGCCAGTCATGGTGCGTCGCCGCCGAATAGGCCGCCCACTTGCCGCGTCCGAACGGCTCGCCGCGCGCCATGATCTTCGCGAGAGGCCGCCCTGCCTCCAGCGCCTTCACAAGAGGCCCCGGCATGTCGGTGGCGAGCAGCGGGAGGAGGAGTTGCAGATAGAGATCGATCAGAACAGCGCCGTCGACATCCGGCTTGGCGACCAGGACTTGTGCGCCGATATCGCTCGCCGCCTCGGCGGCGGTCTCCACCGCTGAGCGGCAATCAGCTGAGACCGGGAACGCCTTGTCCTCCGCCCACACACCGATCCGCAACGCGCGCAGCGATGTACGCTTCGCCGGACCCGCATTCGCAGCCCCAGTCAGCACGTTGAACATCAGCCGCAGGTCAGCGACATCGCGCGCCATCGGCCCCGCCACGTTGAGGTCGCGCACCGCCAGCGATCCCGGCGCCGGCGGCACGTGGCCAACGATCGGCGCCCGTCCGAATGTCGGCTTCAGCGCAGCGACACCGCAGAAGTGCGCCGGAAAGCGCAGGCTGCCGCCGATGTCGGAGCCAAGCTCCAGCGGCGTCATCCCGGTCGCCAGGGCGGCCGCCGCTCCGCCGGAACTCCCGCCCGGCGTTCGCGCGAGGTCCCATGGATTCGATGTCCGCCCATGCAGTGGGTTCGATGTCTGGCTGTCGCCCGCGAGATAGGGCGTGTTCGTCTTGCCCCAGATAACTGCGCCGGCAGCCCGGAGGCGTGCAACGGCAGCTGCGTCATTCGTGCGGGCAGGGCGCTTGGCGTATTCTGGCGCGCCGGACGTCGCCGGCATGCCGTCGACATCGAACGTGTCCTTGATCGTCATCGGCAGGCCATGCAGCGGACCTGCCGCCGTCCCCGCCTTGAGCATCCTGTCGAGCTCGCCCGCCCGGGCCCGCGCCGTCTCCAGATCGGTGCGCACAACGGCGTTCACCGCCGGGTTCGCCGCCTGGTAGCGGGCGACGTGTTCCTCAAGCAGGTCCGCCGCGCTCACCTGGCCAAGAGCCAGCCGGTTCAGCTGCGTCCGTGCTGACAGAAATATGTTCGGCGCCTGCGTCATGCCGCGCGCCTACTCCCATCCCAAGCGCTTCCACCACCGCAGCTCGTCCCGACTGCGCTGGTCCGGTCTAAGCGGGCAGGCGGCCACACGCAAAGTGAAAGCCCGGAAACAATCTGAAACAGAAGCGCAAATCACAGCGCCAGCCAGATCACAGCGAAAGAACATCTCGCATCGCATAGAGGCCCGGCTTCTGCGCCACAGCCCACTTCGCCGCCGCCAGCGCGCCCTTGGCGAAGATCGCCCTGTCGAGCGCGCGGTGACTGATCGACAGCACTTCTTCGTCCGAGATGAAGGCCGCCTCGTGATCGCCAATGATCCCGCCGCCGCGGATCACGGAGAAGGCGATCGACCCTTCCTTGCGCGACCCTGTCTGGCCGTCATGCGGTGGAACCCGGATGTCCCCCAGCAAAGCGCCACGTCCGCGCGCCGCCGCTTCGCCGATCATCAGCGCCGTGCCCGAAGGCGCATCCACCTTCCGCCGGTGATGGCCCTCGGTGATCTCGATATCCCAGTCGGCCTTCAGCTTGGCGGCTGCCTGCTCGACCAGCCCGATCATCAGGTTGACGCCCAGCGAGAAATTCCGGTCGCGCACGATGACGATCCGCTTCGCGTGCTCGGCCACAACCCGCTCCTGCTCGGCCGACAGCCCTGTCGTGCCGATGATGGCGGCCTTTACGCCGGTCTGTTTCAGCTGTTCCAGCGACTCAAGCGATGCTGCAGGCGTCGTGAAATCGATCCAGGCGTCGGCTGACTCTGCGGCCGTCGCCGCGCTGTCGCTGACCCTCCAGCCACCCGAGGCCACGCCCAGTGCGTCCGACCCCGCCCGCTCGCTGCCGCCGGCGATGACAAAGTCCGCACCGGCCGAGTTGACCAGCGCCTGACCCATCCGCCCGGCAATGCCTGCAATCGCGATCCTGATGCTCATGCGCCGCCTTATACCGGGAAATCCGCCGCAGGCGAGGGCGGGGCGTTTGACGCGCCTCGCCAATCGCTCCAATTCATCCTGCATGAAAAAGTTCGCATCGCTCGCCTTCCTGCTCCCCGCGCTGGCCTGCAGCCCCGCCCCAACTGCCGAAGGCCCGCTCGCGGCGGCTGCGCCTGCCAGCCCCTACGCGTTCGACGTGGCGCTTACCCTGACGCCGCGCGCCGCCGAGAAGCTCGTCTCCACGAAGGAGCGGGTCATCGTCGCCGGCATGTTCTGGGGCGCGCCCAATGCTGCAGCCAAACCCACCGCTGACGAGATGGGCCAGATCCCACTCGGCGAGGATTTTGTCGAGGTCGCGCCCGAGAACGCGACAATCACTGTTCCCGCCGCAAGTTTCGATCCGGCGCAACTGCCGAATGTCGAGGGCGCGCCGCAAGTGCTGGTGAATGTCTACTCGGCGCGCAAGACGCATGAGGACAATCTGCTCTCGTGCGGCATCTACGAGGGCCCAGTCACGATGGCGCAGAAGCAGGCCGTCGATATCCGGTGCGACCTGATCTATGACGAAAATGGCGAGCCGCTTCCGGCCGCGCCGTGACCGACCTGAGGCTGAGTGATCCAGGCTTGCGCCTCTCGCTGACGTCGAGAGTCCGGCGGCGAGTTCCTAAGCCCGCGAGTCTTCCTGATCGAAGAACTTCTTCACCTTCTTGAAGAAGCCCTGGCTCTCCGGATGGCACTTCCCGCTCGGGCAGCATTCGGCAGCGAACTGCTTCAGCAGTTCCTTCTGCTTGGCGGAGAGGTGCGTCGGCGTCTCGACGAAGAGTTCGACCACCATGTCGCCATGGGCGCCGCCGCGCAGGCTCGGCATGCCCTTGCCCTTGAGGCGCATGCGCTTGCCGGTTTGCGCGCCTTCGGGGATCGACACTTTCATGCGCGCGCCATCCAGCGTCGGCATCTCGATCTCGCCGCCCATCGCCGCGGTTACCATCGGCACCGGCGTGCGCGCGAACAGCGTCTGGCCGTCACGCTCGAACAGTTCATGCTCCCGCACCGAGACGAAAATGTAGAGATCGCCCTTGGGGCCGTTCTTCATCCCCGGCTCGCCTTCGCCCGACAGGCGGATGCGCTGGCCGTCCTCGATGCCCGCCGGAATGTTGACTGACAGGGTGCGGTCCTTGCGGATGGCGCCGCGGCCGCCGCACTGGCGGCACGGCGTCTTGATGACCTGGCCCGACCCCTGGCAGCGGCCGCATGTCCGCTCCATGGTGAAGAAGCCCTGGCTCATCCGCACGCGGCCATGGCCGTCGCAGGTCGTGCAGGTCTCCGGCTTTGTCCCAGGCTCCGCCCCCGTGGCGTTGCACGGCGCGCATGCTTCTGTCGAAGGCACGGTGATGTCGGCCTGCTTGCCGTGGAAGGCGTCTTCGAGGCTGATCTCGTAGTCGTAGCGAAGATCTGCACCGCGCGCCGGACCGCCGCGTCCCTGCTGGCGTTGCTGCGCGCCGAAGAATTCCGAGAACACGTCGCCGAACACGTCGCGGAAGATGTCTTCCGGCCGGCCGTTCGATGCCCCGCCGCCGCCCGCGCCATTCAGGCCCTGCTTGCCGAAACGGTCATAGACGGCACGGCGCTGCGGATCGCTCAGGACCTCATAGGCCTCGGACATTTCCTTGAACTTGGCTTCGCTCTCGGCGCAGCCCTTGTTGCGATCGGGATGGTACTCCATCGCCTTCTTGCGGAAGGCGGATTTGAGAACCTTCTCGTCAGCGTCCTTCGCGACGCCGAGTACATCGTAGTAGGAGCGCTCGCTCATGGTGAAGACCGGACCTTGACCAAGATGCTCATCCCTTCGGGCATGCAATTAACGTTGTATTGCAGCCGAACCTTAGCAACCGCTGAAACTAGATGGGCCATGGCCGGGATGGATTAAAGTCCCCACCCGGCCACGGCCCATTCATTTGTTCAGCTGACCTGACACTGTCTGACTCGTTACTCTACACTGAGATCAGGCGCTCTTCTTGTCGTCTTTGACTTCCTCGAAGTCTGCGTCGACGACATCGTCGCCGCCGCCGCCGCCCCTCGGGGAGCCCCCTGCGTCAGGGCCGCCGCCTTCAGGGCCCTGGCCCTTGGCGTAGATTTCCTCGCCCATCTTCATGGCCGCGGCGGCCAGAGCCTGACTCTTCGCCTTGATGTCGGCCGCGTCGTCTTTCTCGAGCGAGGCTTTCAAGGTGGCGATGCCGCCTTCGATCTCGCTCTTCAGTTGGGCGCTGATCGCCCCGCCATGCTCGGCCAGCTGCTTCTCGGTCGCGTGCACCAGGCCTTCGGCCTGGTTGCGCGTCTCGACCGTCTCGCGGCGCTTCTTGTCGTTAGCCGCGTTGGCTTCGGCGTCCTTCACCATCTGCTGGATCTCGGCTTCGGTGAGACCGCCGGAGGCCTGGATGGTGATCTTCTGTTCTTTCGCAGTCGCCTTGTCGCGCGCCGACACGTTGACGATGCCGTTGGCGTCGATGTCGAACGTCACCTCGACCTGTGGCACGCCGCGCGGAGCAGGCGGGATCCCCTCAAGGTTGAAATTACCGAGCAGCTTGTTGTCGCTCGCCATCTCGCGCTCGCCCTGAAGCACGCGGATCGTCACGGCCGACTGGTTGTCGTCAGCGGTCGAGAACACCTGCGATTTTTTCGTCGGGATGGTCGTGTTGCGATCGATCAGGCGCGTGAACACGCCGCCCAGCGTCTCGATGCCGAGCGACAGCGGGGTCACGTCGAGCAGCACGACGTCTTTCACGTCGCCCTGCAGCACGCCGCCCTGGATCGCCGCGCCGACGGCGACGACTTCGTCCGGGTTGACGCCCTTGTGCGGCTCCTTGCCGAAGAAGGCTTTCACCGCCTCCTGCACTTTCGGCATGCGCGTCATGCCGCCGACGAGGATGACTTCGTCGATCTGGCCCACGGACTTGCCGGCGTCGGACAGCGCCTTCTTGCACGGGTCGATCGTGCGCTTCACCAGGTCCTCGACGAGGGCCTCGAGCTTGGCGCGCGTCAGCTTCATGTTGAGGTGGACCGGGCCCGAGGGACCCGCTGTGATATATGGCTCGGTGATGTCGACCTGCGAGACGGTCGACAGCTCCTTCTTGACCTCTTCGGCCTTGGAGCGGACGCGCTGCAGCGCCATCAGGTCCTTGCGGAGATCGACGCCGTTCTGCTTCTGGAACTCGTCGCAGATATAGTCGACCAGACGGTTGTCGAAGTCCTCGCCGCCGAGGAAGGTGTCGCCATTGGTCGACAGCACTTCGAACACGCCATCGCCGATCTCGAGGATCGAGACGTCGAACGTGCCGCCGCCGAGATCGTACACCGCGATGACCTTGCCCGAGTCTTTCTTCTCAAGCCCGTAGGCGAGGGCGGCCGCGGTCGGCTCGTTGATGATGCGGAGAACCTCAAGACCCGCAATGCGGCCGGCGTCTTTGGTCGCCTGGCGCTGGGCGTCGTTGAAGTAGGCGGGAACCGTGATGACCGCCTGCGTTACTTTTTCGCCGAGGTAGGCCTCGGCGGTTTCCTTCATTTTCCCGAGGATGAAGGCGGAGATTTCCTGCGGCGAGTAATCCTTGTCGCGGCCCTTGATCCAGGCGTCGCCGTTCGGACCTTTGACGATCTCATAGGCGACGAGGTCCTTGTCCTTCTTGACCATCGGGTCGTCGAAATTGCGCCCGATCAGGCGCTTGATCGCGGAGTAGGTGAAGCGGGGGTTTACCGTGGCCTGGCGCTTGGCGATGACGCCGACGAGGCGCTGGCCGGAATCCTGGAACGCCACGACAGAAGGTGTCGTTCGGGCGCCCTCCGTGTTTTCGATGACTCGCGCCTGTCCGCCATCCATGACGGCCACGCAGGAGTTCGTCGTCCCCAGATCGATGCCGATGATCTTAGCCATTCTACAAACGTCCTTTCTGCGGCGGCCGCCCCATCCATGGTCTGGGCCTGACGAGCAGCACCCGGCTTGGACGACCCCTAAGTCTACAATCTGATTGCGCGCAGGAAACCGGGAAGTCCCCTGCGGGCTGGGGCACATATGGGAACTGGCAGGTCAGGCTCAAGAGATATCTGTCACGCGTCCATGACGCAGGCCCCCCGGGCCATGCCTCGCAAATGCGTTAAGCGCCTTCATCCGTCGGATGTCGCTCGCGTTCAAGCAGTTCCCGCCGATATTCCGCGTAACACAGCGTCCGGCGTCATCCTTTGAGCCCCGTTCCGGGTCGGTAGGGCAGATTGTAAGCCGTCTGGCCGGGACCTGATCATTTCGGCGCAGCGATCTGACGCCGGCACAGTAGTTCCGTTCCCGCCACGTTCCGCTGCCGCCAGCGGCCAGGCGAGCGCTGCCTTCCTTCCGCCTGCCGGACAGGCCAATGTCGGGCCTGCGAGGAGACCTAAATGTTTGGCAGGCTGGCTTCGGGACTTGCAGCTCTGGGCATGGCGATGCTGGGCATTGCCGGCTGCGCTTACCGGTCCGACATCGATCTTGCACCGCTGGCCGACCGTCCGTCTCGCCCGGTGGTTGCGCCCGGGGATTACTGCGAGGCGACGGCCAGCAGCCCGCCCTACACGGTGAAGTCGGCTGAAGGCTGCGAACGCGTCGGATGGGACGCCGCCAGCCGCACCCACGTCATGAAGATCGACGAGGAAGGCGAGGAGCCCACCCGGTTCGCCCCTGTATCGATGGGCGAGGACCTCATTCTTCTGCAGGCCGATGGCGGGGAGGGGAGCCAGGATGGCCGCTATCATGTCACCCTCGTTCTCGCGAAGGACGCGGCCTTCTTCCTCCTGCCGCCGCTTGAGCGGAAAAAGTTCGCCGCCCTGGCCGCGAAACATCCCGGCGTGACGCTACGTGATGTGCCGGAGAAGGACCCGGTCATAACCGCTGGCGATCCGGCGGTGATCAAGGCGTTTCTGAAGGCCGCGGCGCGCGAAGCCCTGCGCGGCGCCAACCTGGAGGACGACGAACTCGCCATCGCCATACGCGACCGGTCCGGCGTCCCCGACCACGAGGCCAACGGCATGCAGACGATGAACATCATCGAGCTGGTCACCGCAATCTTCGCCCTGCAGGGCGAGGACTAGCTGACCCTTGCGTTACGTCCGCCGGCGCTTTTTCCGCGTGCCGAACGATCGCGACGGGTGTAGGATCGCTCCGTCCACATGGGAGGACGCCTCATGAAGTCCAGCCGCCTTCTGCTGCTCGCCGCCGCGACAGTCGCACTGCTTGCCCAGACGCCCGCGCTCGCCGCCGGCGGGGGTGGATCGGGTGGGGGTGGGGGCAGCGGGCCCACCGCATCCGGCTCCGGCGATCCTGCCAAGCGCTATTCGCAGGGGCTCGAGTATCTCAAGGCGCAGAACTACAAGCAGGCCGAGAAAGCCTTCGACGACGTGCTCGATGTGGCGGGCAAGGACGCGAACGCGAACTTCATGATGGCCCTGGCTCAGGTCGGCCAGCAGGATTTCAGCAACGCCCGAAAGTATCTCCGCAACGCCGTGAAGTACGATGCCAACCACGCCATGGCGCGCGGCTGGCTTGGCGCGGTGGAAGCAAAGCAGGGCGATGCCGGCAAGGCCGCCGAACAGAAAACGGCGCTTGAAGGCCTTAAGGCGAAATGCGCCGGCGCCTGCGCCGAGGCTGCAGCCATCAACGCCGCCATCGCGCAGGTCGATGCAGCCATCGCCAACCCGTCCGCCCCGATGCAGCTCTCCGGCGCGATGACCCACTTCGCCTCGTTCAACGATGGCGACGCCGCCTACCTCCAGGCCGCGGGACTCATAAATGAGGGCCGCTACGAGGACGCCCTGTGGTCGCTGCGCGCCGCCGGCGTGGCGCTTGGCCCGCACCCGGACGTGCTCACCTATCAGGGCTTCGCGAACCGCAAGCTCAGCAACTACGACGTGGCGATCAGCTATTACTCAGCGGCGCTGAAGCTCGATCCCGAGCACCGCGGCGCCAACGAGTATCTCGGCGAATACTATGTCGAGACCGGCCAGCTCGCGAAGGCAAACGCCCAGCTGGTCAAGCTCGAGCGCATCTGCAAGTTCGGCTGCGAGGAAGCCGAGGAACTGCGCCGCTGGATCGGCGGAGCGAAATCCTGAAACTCGCCGCAGCTGGCCTGTTACTCGCACTCGCGGCCTGCGCCAGCGCGCCTGAAACGACAGCCCCGGTTACACCCGATAGCCTGCGCGCCCTGCGCTGGATCGCGCCTCAGGCAGACGCGGTGAAGGCGCTGACCATCGCGCCCGTCGCCTGCGAGACGCCTCCGCCCAAGAAGCCTGATGGCCAAAGCCTGAAGCTCACCCTCGGCCGCATCGCCTTCGAATCGCCAGCCCTTCTCGGCGGGGCCGCCGCGCGGATGGGCCTGTCCTGTTCGTCCTGCCACATCAACGGCCGCGGCAATGCGGACTTCTTCATCGCCGGCGTCTCCGGCGCACCCGGCACGGCGGACGTCACCTCCAGCCTGTTCTCGAAGGTTCGCGGTAACGACGCCCTCGACCCCGTACCCATCCCGGATCTCGCAGCGCGCGATGGCTCACAGATCACGGACCGCAAATCGAAGCTGTTCGAAGACAAGGTGCGCGGCCTTATTGTCGAGGAATTCGACGGCCAGCCGCCGCCGCCCTACGTATTCGAATCTGTGCTGGCATACATGGACAGCCTCGACATCGCGCACTGCGCCGATCCTGCCGCAACGCAGAATGCGGACTATCTCGACGACTATACCGTCGTGATGTCCGCTTCCACGATCCTGTTCACGAAGGACGCGCCAGCCGAGGTGAAGCTCTTCTACATCCGCGCTGCACGCGAGCGGCTTGAGCGACTGCACGAGCGCTTCGTCGGCGGAGAGGCGAGGGCCGCGCTGGAGGCGATGAGCGCGCGCTTCGCCTCCGTGGCGGACGACATTCGCACCGGACATGCGCCGCCGGATTTCATCAGCGACCTGACCAGTCTCATCGGCCCGCTGTTCAAGGAAGCCGATCGCTCGCTCTACAATCCCGACGTGCTGCGCGGGGCGCTCGAATCCTCCAGATAGATCCATCCGCTTCGCGCACCGCCTTTCCAAGTCTTCGACGGGGTCAGGACTTCGAATGACAAGGCCCCAAGAAGCCGGATCGCGTGATAGCGCCCCTACGGCGCATTCCGCCCCGGCTCGTACTTCTTGATCTCCGCGCGGCTGACGACCATGTGGTGCA
>JBBAUA010000004.1:0-15962 GCA_040398465.1 Hyphomonadaceae bacterium
CGGAAATGACGGGTTCAAGCTGTTCGAAAGCCTTATGGCTGCGGCGTAGGGCTCGCGCTAAACCCTCGCGGGTACGCCATTGAAGTCTGGTCCGTTGATGTTCGAGACGCAGTACAATGGCCTAAGGTTGTCGATGGACCTGATCGCGGAGCGCATCCGCTCGCTCGGCGAATATGCGCCGGTGGGCGAGCAGATCGGCGCCAAGTCCCAGCTGCCGGCCGACAAGGGCGTTCCGGACGCCGAGACGATGATCACGAATCTGGTGACTGGAAACGAGCTTCTCGCGCGCTCGGCGCGGACGGCGCTGAAGGCGGCCGAAGAGGCTGGAGATCGGGCGTCGGCAGATCTGATGACGCAACGCGTTGCAGTGGCCGAGAAGACGGCGTGGATGCTGCGCGCGATGGCGAAGTAGCTAGTCGACCGGCTTGAACTGCCAGGTCTGGGTTGTCTTTGCGCCATCGGCGCCGACGCGATCGACCTGTGCGTTGACGCCGGCTGCGCCATCGTCGGCATAGCTGATCGTCAGTTTTCCATCGGCGGACTGGAAAGTGATCTTGTTCGGTGTGATGGCCTTCATAGGGGTGAAGTTCCACTTCATCCCGCCGCGCGTGTTGGCGACATCGAGGCCGTAGACGCCGTCGGCATTGGGGCCGATGCGGTGGTATTCGGTAAATGCGCCATCGACGCCGATCGCAGAGAGCGCTGTGCCGGTGACAACGCCATTCACCGGACCCAGAAACGCCTCTAGCACTTTCGATCCGTCTGCGTTGGTGTGGACGCGCACGCCCTGCATCCAACTCAACGAAGCGACCTGTTCGGCGCTGGCGACGGCCGGGGCGCCGGGCGTCTGGGCGATGGCGGGCGATGCGAACAAGAGGCCAGCGACCGTGACAAGGAATAGCGCTCGCATGCGGACCCTCACAGCGTGTGTAGTCGAGAGGCTAGCGAAAAAAGGGCCGACACGCCAGCGGACTAGCGCAGGCCGAGCAGCGGGCCGGGGTCGGGGCAGATCGATAGCCAATGGTCCTGCTCGCTGCGACGGCAGACGCCGGGATAGTCGCCCTTGGCGCTGCCTATATCGAGGACGATCTGAAAGTGGAGATGAGGCGACCAGGCGCCATTCTCGCGCTTCGTGCCCAACTCAGCGATCTTCTCGCCAGCCATGAAGGCGGTGCCGGGCTTGAGGCCCTTGAGGCTATCGCGCGCGAGGTGGCCGTAGAGTGTGTGGAACTTCAGGCCCGCGACCGGTGCGTGTTCTAGGATGATGGTGGGGCCGTAGTCGCCTTCCGCATCGTTGATGCGTGAGGAATGCACGCGGCCGCTGAGCGGTGTGAAGACGTCTGTGCCTGCCGGAGCGAAAACGTCCAGGCCGAGATGGACTGTGCGGGGCTCTTCGCCATCGGGCGCAAAGAGGGTCTGGGTGTAGACGCTGCGATCCTCGCCATATCCGCCGGCGCGCAGAGGTTCGCCGTGCCTAACATCAGGCGCGTCGAGCTTGCCTGGCATGGCCTTGAAGAGGCCTTCGATCAGCTCGATGCCGGTGGGGCGGAATGTGGCGATCCAGCGATCATAGGCTGCGCGGTTCGACATGGATCAGTACGCCGCCGGGGCTGGTGCGTCCTTTGGGAGCCCTTCGATATACTTCTCGGCTTCCAGCGCGGCCATGCAGCCGAGGCCCGCTGCCGTGACAGCCTGGCGGAAGATGTCGTCTGCGACGTCGCCCGCGGCGAAGACGCCGGGGATGGATGTGGCGGTGGAACTCGGGGCGGTCTTCAGATAGCCGCCCTGTTTCATCTCCAGCTGGCCGGTGAAGAGGCTGGTCTGCGGCGCGTGGCCGATGGCGATGAAGATGCCGTGCACGGGCTGTTCGGTGACTTCACCGGTCTTGAGATTGCGCAGCTTCGCCTTGGTGACGCTGAGCGGGCCTTCCTGCCCGATCACGTCGGCCAGCTCCGTGTCCCACAACACGTTGACCTTCGGGTTCTTGAACAGGCGGTCCTGCAGGATCTTCTCTGCGCGGAAGTGGTCACGGCGGTGGACCACTGTTACCTTCGAGGCGAAGTGCGTGAGGTGCAGCGCTTCTTCCACGGCCGTGTTGCCGCCGCCGACGACGATGACTTCCTTGCCGCGATAGAAGAAGGCGTCGCAGGTGGCGCACGCGGATACGCCAAAGCCTTTGAACTTGTTCTCGCTCTCGAGGCCGAGCCACTTCGCCTGCGCTCCTGTGCAGATCACCAGCACGTCACAGGTGTAGATGGCTCCGCTGTCGCCGGTGAGGGTGAAGGGGCGCTTCTGCAGGTCGGCCTTGATGATGTGGTCTTCCACCATCTCCGTGCCGACATGGATGGCCTGGGCGCGCATCTGCTCCATCAGCCATGGGCCCTGGATGACGTCGGCGAAGCCCGGATAGTTCTCCACGTCGGTGGTGATGGTCAGCTGTCCGCCCGGCTGGATCCCCGCGATCAGCATCGGCTTGCGCAAGGCGCGCGCGGCATAGATCGCGGCGGTGTAACCGGCAGGGCCGGAGCCGAGAATGATGATCTGGGAATGGCGGGTCGAAGTCATGTCAAATCCTGTGTCTGGCCCTTCCTAACGGGCCAGCCGGATGCGCGAAATGGGGCAAGACGCGCCCGTCCGCTTATTCTGGGGATGCTGGTGTGAAAGGAAAAGGGCCAAGGGGGGGCCATTGTGTCAGTTGAGCTTTTCTAGTGATTTGGCTGTCGTTCCAGCACACGACGCACGATCACGTCGGCTGCCCGAGCCGCTTCGCGAATTGGCGGGTAGGTCCAGGTCTGCAGGCTGCCCGTGAACCAGCGCGCGGCGCGGCGGTCGATGAAACCTTCGTGGAGCTTGTCGAAGCGTGGGCCGCCGCCATCGAGCTTGAGGAGGTGGATCGGCTTCCCGAAGAAGGCGGGGTCCGCGATCATGTTTGCGCTTTCGCATGTGACCATGGCGGCGTCGCATTGCGATAGGAACGCCACGTAGGGATTGGGGCCGTCGCGTTCCTCATTCTCCCAGAAGATGCCGTTGACCGTCGAGGCGAGACGACGGAAGCGGACGCGCGCGTGCTCGGGCGTGCGGCGGGAGACGGTGATCCAGAATGTGCGCCCCTGGGCGAGGCGCTGGATGGCGCTCTCGATGGCTGAGACGTTCGCCTCCGTCATCTTGTGGTTCTTTGAATCGCCGCCGATCGACACGAGCACTTTCTGTCCCTGCACCACACGCAGAGACGGAAAGCGCGCCAGCGAGTCGTCGAGGCGCGCCTCCGAGAACCAGACGGGCGGACCGACGATCGGGAAGACGTTGGGGCCGGTGACGCCGTCGTGCTCGGGCGGGATGACGAGATCGAAACCGGCGAGCGGCACGCGCGGGTTCTGGGTCTGCACCACCAGCGTCTTGCCGCCGGAGAGTTTCCGCATCAGGCGCGAATACGGAATCGAGCGGCGCCCGGCCGCGATCCAGATGTCGGGCCATGGCGGGACGAGCTGCTCGCGATGGGCCACGGGAAGGGCGGTAAGCGGCGACGGCCAGAGGTTGGGCGGCAGTGCGATCTGCCATCCTTCAGGCTGCAGGATCACCGGCGCGTCACGATGCGCATTGGAGCGGATATGCGCAAGGTCCGCCGCGCGCGCAGGTTCGGCGAGCGCGGCGGCGAGCGCCAGCGTCTGGTTGAGGATGCCGGCGCGGCCATCCGCGACGCACCAGATTGCAGGTCCTGATTTTCCGTCAGCCACGTGTGCGGGAAACTATTTCCAGGCGATCGAAACAATCTCGTACGACTTGGCGCCGCCGGGGGCGGACACTTCGGCGGTGTCGCCTTCTTCCTTGCCGATCATGGCGCGGGCGATGGGGGACAGGATGGAGATCTTCTTCTCCTTCACGTTCGCCTCGTCTTCGCCGACGATCTTGTAGGTGTAGGTCTCGCCCGTGTCTTCGTCTGTCATCTTCACGGTGGCGCCGAACTTCACCGTCTTGCCGGCGAGCCGCGATGTGTCGATTACCTCGGCGTGGGCGAGCTTGCCTTCGAGTTCCGAAATGCGGCCCTCGATGAACGACTGCTTCTCCTTGGCGGCGTGATACTCCGCGTTCTCAGACAGGTCGCCATGGCTGCGCGCCTCGGCGATCGCCGCGATGATGTTCGGGCGCTCCTCGGACTTCAGAACCTTGAGTTCCGCCTGCAGGGCTTCGTAGCCGCCGGAGGTCATGGGAATGCGCTGCATGGGTAGTCCTATGGAAAAGCGCCGGAATTACACGGAATCGTCATATCGGGCGGCCAGCGACCGCCCGTCTCGAATGATCAAGAGTAGGTCTGAAGCGCCCCGGCTTCAAGCGGGCGTGTCTTAAGAACACGAATGGCCTGCACAACGGCCCGGGCGCCCGAAATCGTCGTGTAATAGGGAATACCCTGCGCCAGGGCGGCCCGGCGGATCGATGCCGAATCGAGAAGGGATTGCGCCCCCTCCGTGGTGTTGAACACTAGCTGGACCTTGCCGTTGATCAGGGCGTCGACGACGTGGGGCTGGCCCTCGGCGACCTTGTTGACGGGCTGGACGTTGATGCCCTTGTCCGCGAGGTATTTTGCGGTTCCCGCGGTTGCGATGATGGTGAAGCCAAGCGCCGCAATATCGCGGGCGGGCTGTTCGATGGCCGGTTTGTCGCTCTCGCGGACCGAAATGAACACGCAGCCAGATGCGGGCAGCGACATGCTGGCGGCGATCTGGGCCTTGAGGTAGGCGGCGTCGAACGACGTATCGATGCCCATGACTTCGCCGGTGGAGCGCATCTCCGGTCCGAGCAGGGGATCGACGCCGGGGAAGCGCGAGAACGGGAACACGGCTTCCTTCACCGCGAAGCGCTTGCCGACGATCGGGCCGGCGCCGATGCCGAAGGAGGCGAGGCTCTCGCCGGCCATGACCTTTGCGGCGATCGAGGCGAAGGGCTGGCCCACCGCCTTGGCGACGAAGGGCACGGTACGCGAGGCGCGCGGATTGGCTTCGAGGACGTAGATCTCCTCGCCCTTGACCGCGAACTGCACGTTCATCAGGCCCTTGACGTTGAGCGCCATGGCGAGCTTGCGCGCCTGGTCGGCGAGACGATCGACGATCTCATTGCCCAGCGTGTATGGCGGGATCGAGCAGGCGCTATCGCCCGAATGGATGCCGGCTTCCTCGATATGTTCCATGATGCCGGCGACGTGCGTGGTCTTGCCGTCTGACAGCGCGTCGACATCGACTTCGATTGCGTCGGCGAGATAGCGGTCGACGAGCAGTGGCGTATCGCCTGAGACCTGTACGGCTTCGCGGACGTAGCGTTTGAGGTCGGCCTCGTCGTGGACGATCTCCATGGCGCGGCCGCCGAGCACGAAGCTGGGACGTAGCATCACGGGATAGCCGATGCGGTTGGCGGCGGCGATCGCTTCGGCATCGGTGCGCGCAATGGCGCTGGGCGCCTGCTTCAGGCCGATGCGGTCGATCAGCTGCGAGAACAGTTCGCGGTCTTCGGCGAGGTCAATCGAGTCGGGAGTGGTGCCGAGGATCGGTGCGCCGGAGGCCTTGAGGCCCTGCGCAAGCTTCAGCGGTGTCTGGCCGCCGAACTGGACGATGACGCCCATGAAGTCGCCGGTGGACTGCTCGACATGGATGATCTCGGTGACGTCTTCGAGCGTCAACGGCTCGAAGTAGAGACGGTCGGACGTGTCGTAGTCGGTCGACACCGTTTCCGGATTGCAGTTCACCATGATGGACTCGATCTTGAGATCGGCCATGGCGAAGGCGGCGTGGCAGCAGCAGTAATCGAACTCGATGCCCTGGCCGATCCGGTTGGGACCGCCGCCGAGGATCATCGCCTTCTTGCGCGTCGAGGGCTCAGCCTCGTTCTGCGCGGGGATGGCCTTGCCATCCGGGCCGATCCAGCCCTGTTCGTAGGTCGAATAGAGATAGGGCGTGCGCGCGGCGAACTCGGCAGCGCAGGTGTCGATGCGCTTGAACACGGGCCGGACGCCTGCCTTGTGGCGCGCGGTACGGACGTTGAGTTCTGTACTGCCTGTCAGCTTGGCGAGGCGGACGTCTGAGAAGCCCATCGCCTTGATGCGGGTCCACTCTGCAGCGTCCTTCGGAAGGCCTGCCTTCTTGATCGAAGCTTCTTCCGCGATGATCTCGGAGATCTGGCGCAGGAACCATTTGTCGATCCTGGACGCGGTGTGGACCTCGTCGATGCTCAGGCCTTCGCGAAAAGCCTGGCCGACATTCAGCAGGCGCTTTTCGGTCGGGCGCGAGATCGAGGCGACCAGCGACGAGCGGTCGCCGGCGCTCGGAATGTCTTGTTCGTCAAAGCCGGAAATCCCGGTTTCCAGCGAGCGCAGCGCCTTCTGCAGCGCTTCATGGAACGTGCGGCCGATGGCCATCGCCTCGCCGACAGACTTCATCTGCGTCGTCAGCGTCTGGATCTGGTAGTTCAGCGCCGGGTCCGTGCTCTTGTACTTCTCGAACGCAAAGCGCGGGATTTTCACGACGACATAATCGATCGTCGGCTCGAACGAGGCCGGGGTGACGCCGGTGATATCGTTGGTCAGTTCGTCAAGCGTGTAGCCGACGGCGAGCTTCGCTGCGACTTTCGCGATTGGGAAGCCGGTGGCTTTCGAGGCCAGCGCCGAAGACCGCGACACGCGCGGGTTCATCTCGATGACGACGAGGCGGCCATCGTCGGGGTTTACCGCGAACTGCACGTTCGATCCGCCGGTCTCGACGCCGATCTCGCGCAGCACGGCGATCGAGGCGTTGCGCATTACCTGGTATTCGCGGTCGGTGAGCGTGAGGGCGGGAGCGACGGTGATCGAGTCGCCCGTGTGGACGCCCATCGGATCGACGTTCTCGATCGAGCAGATGATGATGCAGTTGTCCGCCTTGTCGCGAACGACCTCCATCTCGAATTCCTTCCAGCCGAGCAGGCTCTCGTCGATCAGCACCTGGCTGACCGGCGACATCTGCAGGCCGCGGGTGACGATGTCCTCGAACTCCTGCCGGTTGTAGGCGACGCCGCCGCCAAGGCCGCCAAGCGTGAAGGCAGGACGCACGATGCAGGGCAGGCCGACGATCTCCATCTGCTTCATCGCTTCGATGAAGCCGGCCTTGAGGTCGTAGGTGACCTTGCCGTCGACGTTGGAAAGCTCGGGCGAAGCCACGATTGCCGAGCGTGGGCTTTCGAGTCCGATGCGGTCCATCGCCTCGCGGAACTTCTTGCGGTCCTCGGCTTTTTCGATCGCCTCAGCCTTCGCGCCAATCATCTCGACGCCGTACTTCGCGAGCACGCCCATCTGTTCCAGCTTCAGCGCGCAGTTGAGCGCTGTCTGGCCGCCCATGGTGGGCAGAAGGGCGTCGGGCCTTTCCTTGGCGATGATTGTCGCAACCATCTCGGGCGTGATCGGCTCGATGTAGGTTGCATCCGCCAGCTCAGGATCGGTCATGATCGTGGCGGGGTTCGAATTGACCAGGATAACGCGGTAGCCTTCCGACTTCAGCGCCTTGATCGCCTGCACGCCGGAATAGTCGAATTCGCACGCCTGGCCGATGACGATCGGGCCTGCCCCGATGACCAGGATTGACTTGATGTCTGTGCGCTTGGGCATGTCACCTGACGAGGCTGGTAGAGGGCAAATTGGCGGTGGGTTTATCGGGGGGGAGCCCCCCGCGCAACCCTCGTTCAACTGTCATCACTCTGGGCCAAACAGGTCGGCTTGCGCCGCCGCCGGCGCCCCTTCGATTGCCAGCAATTTCAGCTTCGTCTGGACGCCGCCGCGCGCCGTGAACCCGCCGAGCTTGCCGCCCGCCGCCGTCACGCGGTGGCACGGCACGACGATCGGCCACGGATTGCGCCCCAGCACCCCGCCCACCTGCTGCGCCAGATGGCGGTCGCCGATTCTCAATGCGATTGCGCCATATGTCATTGTCTCGCCCGGTGGTATCCGCCGCGTGATCGCATAGACCTTTGCGTTGAACTCAGGGACGCCGGAGAGATCGAGCCGCGCTTCCAGCAACACCGGCTTCTCGCCGCGCAGCAGGGCGCGGATGCCATCGATCACGCCAGCCACCTCCGGCGGCGTCCCGGCTTCGACCACGCCTGGAAAGCGGCGAAGCAGGGAAGCCCGCCCAACCGTCTGGTCCCGCTCGGGCAGATGAGCGCCGATCAAGCCGTTGTTGCCCCAGGCGATTCCCGTCCACCCGATGGCGGTCTCGAAAAGGGCGTACTTGTGCATCCTCGGAACATAAGGGTGATCAGGCGATTCCACAGCCGGATTCCGGACAGCATAGCCGACCAATCCCCCACATTTGTCTTGCCAGACAAGCCCGCCGCCGGAACACTCCTTAAGACAGATGCGGCGCGGCGCGCGGAGCAGGGTGTTCCATGAAGATGACCGGATATCTCCAGCGAGCTCTACTTGCCTGTTTGCTCCTTGGAACAATGGGCGCACCCCCAGCTGCAGCACAGATGGCGATGCCCGTCGTGCAGCCAGGCTACGAGCCGCCCCGCCTCGCGAGCGGCAAGCCGGACCTTGGCGGCGCCTGGACCAACGCCAGTTCGACCAATCTCGAACGCGCCCGCGAGCTCGGCGACCAGTTAATCTACTCCGATGCCGAGATGGCGAAGATCGAAGGCGAGACCTTCACCCGTAACGCGCGCATCAACGCGCCGACGGCCAGGGAGGTGCAGGAAACCTGGACGACGATCGCGCGTGGCCCCGACACGCTGGATGAATGTCGGGGCGGCTCTCGCGGGGTCAATTGCGGCTACAATGCCGGCTGGACCGATCCGGGCGACTGGGTGATGCGCGTCAACGGGCAGGGCCGCACGTCGCTCATCACCTATCCCGGCAATGGCCGCATCCCCGCCCGCGTCTCCGGCTCCGACGCCGGCCGCGCCCGCATCGTCCAGTCCAGCGAAGCCGACACCACGCGCGGCGAAGCCGATAATCCGGAAGATCGCTCGCTGGGCGAACGCTGCATCATGAGCTTCGGCGTCTCCTCCGGCCCGGTGATGACCGACCAGCTCTACAACAACACCTATCAGTTCGTGCAGACGGTTGACCATTTCGCCATCTGGGTCGAGATGGTGCACGACGTCCGTATCATCCCGATCGGCGGCAAGCATCGCTCCGACGGCATTCGCCCGTGGATGGGCGACTCCATCGCCTCATGGGATGGCGATACGCTGGTGGTCGAAACGGTCGGCTTCCACCCGCGCCAGAATGTGCGCGGCGGCGGGCCAAACATGAAGGTCACCGAGCGCTTCACGCGCGTCGCGGAAGACCGGCTTCACTATGCTTTCAATGTCGAGGATCCGGCGACGTGGGTCGAGCCGTGGGGGGGCGAGTATGAATTCGCCTCAGTCGAGGGCGCCGTCTACGAATACGCCTGCCATGAAGGCAATCACGGCCTTATCGGAATTCTCGGCGGCGCCCGAGCAGAGGATGCGGCGGCCAAGGAGTCGCCTTAGGTATACCTCTTCGCTGTCTTCTGGTCGAACGTGTCGCCGTCGGTCTTCTGCGCGCCGGCATAGCCCGTGAGCCTGTCGGCGACGAACGGGTTGGAGCGGCGCTCCTGACCGAACGTGCTGGTGGGGCCGTGGCCCGGCACGAACGTCATGTCGTCGCCCAGTGGCCAGAGTTTTTCCGTGATCGAGTCGATCAACTGCTGGTGATTGCCGCGCGGAAAATCGGTGCGGCCGATCGAGCCCTGGAACAGGACGTCGCCGACGAAGGCGATGTGCGCGTCGCGGTTGTGGATCACGACATGGCCCGGCGTGTGGCCGGGCGTGTGCGAGACATCGAACTTGACGCCTTCGAGTTCGAGCACGTCGCCGTCTTCGAGATAGCGATCCGGGGTGACGTTCTTGAGTCCCGTAAGGCCGTAGCGATCGGCCGAGCTTTCGACCTGGTCGAGCCAGAACTGGTCGTCCTTGTGCGGGCCGATCACGGGGACGCCTGTGCGCTCGCGGATTTCGGCGGCGGCGCCGGCGTGGTCGAGGTGGCCGTGCGTCAGCCACATCTCCTTCAGCGTCAGGCCGAAATGGTCGAGCGCACCCATGAGCGTTTCGGTGTCGCCGCCGGGATCGACCAGGACGGCATGCTTGGTCTCAGTATCCCAGATCAGCGAGCAGTTCTGCTGCAGCGGCGTGACCGGGATGATCCGGATCTGGAGGCGGGTTTCAGGGCGTGCGTCGGACATGCCCTCTAGATGGCTGTCCTGCCGGCCAGAGGCAAGCGGTCAGTGCGTACGGCGGCGGCGGGGGGCGAAGCCGAGAGCGGGATTCTCGCTGAGGACCTGCGAGCGGAGCGAGGTGAGCGTCAGGCGGGTTTCCTCGAGGCGGTCGAGCTTAGCGGTGAGGCTTTCGATGCCGTTGTAGGCAAGGCGCTTCATCTCGCGCCGGCCGAGGCTTACGGTTTCGAGGATGATACCGGAGACGAGGCTGATGCAAGAGAGAACCGCCAGCGTCCCGCACAGGAAGGCTGTCGGGAAACGCGGCACGAGGCCGGTGGCCATGAACTCCGCGATGATCGGGGCGGCGAGGACGAGGCTGGTCAGCATGATCGCGGCTGAGAGGGCGCCGAAGAAGAGCAGGGGGCGTTCATCCCGCATCAGGCGGCCGATCGTGCCGAGGATGCGGAAGCCGTCCTTGAAGGTGGACAGTTTGGACTCGGAGCCTTCCGGCCGCGCGCCATAGGGCGTCTGGACTTCGGTGGTGATCATGTCGAGTTCGAGGGCGTGGACGGTTAGTTCGGTTTCCGTCTCGAAGCCTGAAGCAAGAGCTGGGAAGGATTTCACGAAGCGACGCGAGAAAGCGCGGTAGCCCGACAGCATGTCGGTGAAGCGGTCGCCGAAGATTCCGGAGACAAGGCCCGTCAGCATGCGATTGCCGAAACGATGGCCGGCGCGATAGGCGGCTTTGTCCTCTGTGATCCGAGCGCCGACGACCATGTCGGCTTGTGTCTCGATCAGCCGCGAGACGAGTCGTGGGGCCGATGCTGCATCATAGGTCGCATCGCCATCGACCATCACATAGACGTCGGCCTCGATGTCCGAGAACATGCGGCGGACGACATGGCCTTTGCCCTGAAGTGGTTCACGACGAACGATGGCGCCGGCTTCGCGGGCGATCGTGGCGGTGTTGTCGTGGCTGTTGTTGTCGTAGACGAAGATGCGGGCGTTCGGCAGGGCAACGCGGAAGGATTTGACGACGTCGGCGATCGTCTTCGCTTCGTTGTAGGCCGGGATCAGCACAGCGATGTCGACGTGACGGATCGCGGGCGAGATCTGCTGGCCGACTGCATGGAGCGCTGCTTCTGCAGCGGCCAGGCGTTCGTGGATGTTCGCGTTTCTGTCGACAGACATGGTCGCCCCGGTGTTCCAGATTGGGCCACGTTGCCACGTCCGGATGAAGGAGCGGTTGCCGAGTTCCTTATGAAGTATGAGCGGCGGTGAAAGGTTTTGGTGACCCTTTGCCTACGCTTTCCGCTCCGCCATCATCTTCGCGAAGCGCTCGAACAGGTAGAACGAGTCCTGCGGACCAGGGCTCGCTTCGGGGTGGTGCTGCACCGAGATGATCGGCTTGCCGGCAACGCTGAGGCCGCAATTGCTCCCATCGAAAAGAGAACGATGCGATTCCTCGACGCCGGGCGGCAGTGTGTCGATGTCGACGGTGAATCCGTGGTTCATCGAGACGATCTCGACCTTGCCCGTGGTGAAGTCTTTCACCGGATGGTTCGCGCCGTGATGGCCTTGCGGCATTTTCTTCGTCTTCGCGCCGAGCGCCAGCGCGAGCATCTGGTGGCCGAGGCAGATGCCGAGGATCGGCACGCCGGAGGCGATGAGCTTCTTGATCTCCGGGCCGACGTATTGTGCGGTTGCCGCCGGATCGCCGGGGCCGTTGGAGAGCACGACGCCATCCGGCTTCAGTGCGAGGATGTCTTCGGCGCTGGTCTTCGCGGGAACAGCCGTGACCTTCGCGCCGACGGCGGCGAGGTTGCGGAGGATGTTCTTCTTCACGCCGAAGTCCATCAGCACGACGTGGAACCTGCCGCTGTTGTGCGTCTCGAAGCCGTCGTTGATCGACCAGAGGCCGGCGGTTGACTCGAAGCGCTGGCCGCTTGTCACGTTGATGGCGAGGTCGGCGTTCTCGACGCCCTTCCATGTGCGCGCCGCTTCAATCAGAGCCTTTGCGTCGAGCTTGCCATCCGGCGCGTGGGCGATGGCGGATTTCGGCATGCCGAGTTCGCGGATGCGACGGGTGAGCGCGCGGGTGTCGACGCCGGAGAGGCCGATGATGTTGCGGCGGTTGAGCCAGACGCCGAGCTCGTCGGAGGCGCGCCAGCTCGACGGCAAGGTCGGCGGCGCCTTGAAGACGGCGCCGCGCGCGGCGTCCATGCCCTGCGCGGAGGATTCTTCCTGATCATCGGCGTTGGCGCCGACATTGCCGATGTGCGGGAAGGTGAAGAGGACAATCTGTTCGGCGTAGGACGGGTCGGTCAGGATTTCCTGATAGCCCGTCATCGCGGTATTGAAGCAGAGCTCGCCGGCGGCGATGCCGGTTGCGCCATGCCCCTCGCCCCAGAAGATGGAGCCGTCCTCGAGGGCGAGCGCGCCTGTGGCAAGTTTCGTCATCTGGGGGAGCCTCCGGTCGGGGCCACGCGACTCAAGGGGGAGGGCCGCGCAAACGGGCGCTAAGTAGGGGGGTGGTGGGGTAGCGTCAAGGCGCGGGCAGGCGGGGGTGTGCGCAACGCTCAGCCCGTCCAGCGTGTGGCCTTGGTGCTGGCCGTGGGGCGCTGGCGCTCCACCGGATTTTCCTTCGCCGTGCCGAGATAGATGAAGCCGGCGATCTGTTCGTGGCCGCTCATGCTGAGGGCGGCGTGGACGTGGCTGTCGTAGGCGGCGTCCTCGGTGATCCAGACGCCGGCCCAGCCCATCGCCTGAGATGCGATCAGGATGTTCTGGCAGAGGGCGCCGGCGCTGAGCTGCTGTTCCCAGGCAGGCGTCTTTTTCGGGTCGTGATGGTTGGGCGAGGAAATCACGCAGAGGATTACGGGAGCGCGCAGGGGCATGCGCATTGCGTCGGCGAGTTTTGCTTCGGGCGCGTCGGGGTCACGCAGGCTGTGGGCGGCGGCGAAGATTTCGCCGAGCTTGATGCGGGCGTCGCTTTCGATGATGAGCACGCGCCAGGGTTCGAGCTTGCGATGGTCCGGCACGCGCATGCCGAGGCGGAGGATGGCGTCGAGGTCTTCCGCTGAAGGGCCGGGCTCCGTGAGCGCCGACACGGGCGTAGAGCGGCGCAGCGCGAGGAGGCGCAGCGTTTCGGGCGATGGGTGCGCCGGATCGAGCGGAGCGCCGAAGTCTGGTTCAGGCGGGAGATCCGGGCGGATGGCCATGCCTAGTGAGTCTCGCCTGGGGCGTGATCGTGACCGTCATCGACCGGTTGTTCGGGGATCGCGCCACCCGTGAGGGCGGCGTCGATCAGCGGCTTGATCGTGCGCCAGTCGCTGCTGGCGAGCACGACGCCGTTGAGGACGAAAGTGGGCGTCGAGTCGATGCCCTTGCCCTGTGCGTCGGCACGCACGTCATTGATGCGGCGGATGATGGTGCGATCGTTGATGCAGGACTGGACCTGCTCCGGGCTCATGCGGAATTCGGCGCCGAGCGCGTTGAGCTCTGTCATCGCCTCGCCCTTGCTACTTTCGGTGACGATCTGTTCCTGGCGCTCCATGGCTTCGTCGATCACGGAGTAGAACTCTTCGGCGCCGGCGCAGCGGGCGATGGCGAAGATGCCGGCGTCGATGGCGCCGTGGATGGCAAACTCGCGGAAGACGAACTTGATCTTGCCGGTGTCGACATAGTCGCGCTTCACCTCGGGCCAGAAGTTATCGTGCCAGGCCTTGCAGGCGGGGCAGGTGGGCGAGCCGTATTCGACCAGGGTAACCTTCGCATCGGCCGGGCCGATGGCTGCATCACCCTCGACGGGGATCAGCTCGGTGCGCCCGGCGGGCGCGCAGGCGGCAAGCGACAGGCCGAGAAGGGCGGCTGCGAGGGATTTCAGATACATCGTGGGCTCCGGCTTGGTCGGGGCCGAACCTAGAGGGTTGGTTGCGAAGAGGGAATAGGGAGTGGGCAATAGGCAGTCGGGCGGGCTTTTCTTCCTGTTCCCGACTGCCTACTCCCTAGCGTCCCCTGAGCGAAGCGACACGCATGACCGACACTCCCAAACCCTGGCGCATCAAGTCTGTGCGGACGGCGTACACGAACAAGTGGATCACGGTGCGGGAGTATCAGGCCGTGGCGCCGACGGGGGCGGATGCGCTGTATGGTCTGGTGCATCCACACAACCTGGCGCTGGGCGTGCTGCCGATCGACGCGGCGGGCAATACGGTGCTGGTGGGACAGCAACGGTTTCCGTTCGGGCGGTATTCGTGGGAGCTGCCGGAGGGCGGCGGGCCGGAGGATCTGCCGCCGCTTGAGGGGGCGCAGCGGGAGCTGTCGGAGGAGTGCGGGCTGAAGGCCGAGCACTGGCTGCCGCTCGTTTCGGACATGCACATGTCGAACTCGGTGAGCGACGAGCGGGCCTATGCCTTCATCGCATGGGGGCTGACGCCGGATGACAGGTTCGCGAAGGACAGTTCAGAGGAACTATCCGTTCGGAGAGTTTCATTCGCTGATGCCGTGAAAATGGCGATCTCCGGCGAGATTACGGACGCTTTCTCCCTTGTGATGCTATTGAAGGCCGACCATCTGCTTCGGACCGGGGGCTTGCCGAGCGAGCTGTCCGGGTTGATGCAGGGCGAGACCTGAAGGGGCGGACGGCCCCCAATTGGGAGACCAACATGGCCGATGGACGCTCAACGCTGACCGAGGCGATCGGGTATGCGGGCAAGCCCGCGCCAGTGTGGCAGAAGCTGCGCTTCGATGCGCAGCAGCAGGCGCAGCTCGAGCCCGCGCTTGCGAGCTATCTCAACGCCACCGTTCTGAATCATGACAGCTTCGCCGAGGCGCTGAGCTATCATCTGGCGCAGAAAGCTGGTGGTCCGGACATGAGTGCGCTGGGCATTCGCGAGATCTGCGCGGATGCCTATCTGGCTGATCCCGCGATCGTGGCGGCGGCGGAGCGTGACCTGCAGGCCGTGCTGGATCGTGATCCGGCGACGCGGACAACGCTGCAGCCCTTCCTTTTCTTCAAGGGCTTCATGGCGCTGCAGACGCATCGCGTGGGGCACTGGCTGTGGGGGCAGGGGCGCGAGACGCTTGCCTTCTTCATGCAGTCGCGGATGTCGGAGCTGTATGCGGTGGACATCCATCCCGCGGCGCCGATCGGGTCGGGCGTGTTCATCGATCATGCGACGGGGATCGTGATTGGCGAGACGGCGCGCGTGGGCGACGATGTCTCGATGCTGCATGGCGTGACGCTGGGCGGCACGGGCAAGGTGTTCACCGATCGCCACCCGAAGATCGGCAATGGCGTGCTGCTGGGTGCGGGATGCAAGATCCTTGGCAACATCACGATTGGCGACGAGGCGCGCGTGGGCTCTGGCTCCGTCGTGCTGAGCGATGTGCCGCCGCGCTGCTCGGTGGCGGGCGTTCCGGCCAAGCCCGTGGGCGGGGCCTGCATGAAGCCCGCGCAGACGATGGATCAGAAGTTCGATATGGGGCTGTGACGCCGCGGCCTATCCGCCGCAGCGTTCGCCTTCAGCGTTGTAGTCGTCGTCCCAGCATTCCTGGTCGAGCACGCTGCAACCCGAACACATCAGCATGGCGGTCAGGCAAGCGACGACGATCCGCTTCATGGCGAGTTTCTCCAAGTGCAGGCGACTAGCGTTGAGAGTCGCAGTCACGCGTGCAGTTGAAATCGGTGCCCAGCCAGAAGTCCGGGTCGAGCAGCATGCATCCGGAACACAGCGTGAGGGCTGCAAGGCAGGCTAGAACTGCGCG